>BNBP01000033.1 GCA_014656015.1 Streptomyces griseoaurantiacus
GGCGCGCTGGCGCTGCGGGGGCGGCGGCGACGCACCGCCCTCGCCGGAACACCGGCGGCCGCGAGTCCCGTGACGCCTCCGGGGCCTCCGGCGCCCTCGGCAGCCCCGGCGCCTCCCGCAGCCCCGGCACCCGCGGGGTCACCGGCCGGCCCGCACGCCGGTCCCATGACGCCCACACTGCCCGCGCAGCCGGGTCCCGCCGACCGGGCGTCCCCGGCCGACGCGGGCGGGGAGGGGCGGACGCCGGGCGCCTCCGGGCGGCCGGGGAACTGACGCGACGGCGACCGGAACTCATCCGCCCGTCATGTGGCTGTTGAGTCCATGACAGTCGGAGGCCGTCCGGGGCCGCTCCAATGACGGGGTCAGCAACCGTCAGGGGAGGCCCCGGATGTCATCCGCACACCCGCAGTCGTCGCAGCCCTCGCAGCACGCCCCCGAACTCCGCGCCGCCGCCCGCCACGTGGGGCGCCGACGCTTCCTCACCACGACCGGGGCGGCGGCCGCGCTCGCCTTCGCGGTCGGGCTGCCCGCCACCGGCGCCGCGAGCGCCACCGAGCTCGACGCCCGCAGGATCCCGCACGATCCGTTCACCCTGGGCGTCGCCTCGGGCGACCCGCTGCCCACCTCCGTCCTGCTGTGGACCCGGCTCGCCCCGAGGCCGTTCGAGGCGGACGGCGGGCTGCCCCTCGCCCGCGTCACCGTGCACTGGGAACTCGCCCACGACGCGCGGTTCCGGCGGATCGTCAGACGCGGCACCGCCCTCGCGCACCCGGAGTTCCGGCACGCCGTGCACGTCGAGGTCCCCCACCTCGACCCCGGCCGCGAGTACCACTACCGCTTCCGCGCCGGGGGCTGGACCAGCGGCACCGGCCGCACCCGCACCGCGCCCGCCACCGGCGCCGCGACCTCCCGGCTGAGGCTCGCCGCCGTCTCCTGCCAGGCCTACCACGACGGCTACTACACGGCGCTCGGCCACCTCGCGCGGGAGGACGTCGACGTGGTCTTCCACCTCGGGGACTACCTCTACGAGTACGCCGTCGACTCCGCCGGCGGAGCCCGGAAGTACACCGACCGCGTGCTGCCCGACCTCTTCAACCGCGAGACGGTCACCCTGGAGGACTACCGGCTGCGGTACGCCCTCTACAAGAGCGACCCCGACCTGCGCGCCGTACACGCCGCGCACCCCTTCGTCGTCACCTGGGACGACCACGAGACCGAGAACAACTACGCCGACGGCGTCTCCGAGAACGAGGACCCGCCGGAGGAGTTCCTGCTCCGCCGCGCCGCCGCGTACCGCGCGTACTGGGAGCACCAACCGCTGCGCCGCACCCAGCGCCCGCACGGCCCCGACGCCCAGCTCTACCGCCGCCTGCACTGGGGCCGGCTCGCCCAGTTCGACGTGCTGGACACCCGCCAGTACCGCTCCGACCAGGCCTACGGCGACGGCGCGCACGTGCCGGGCCCCGAGTCCGACGACCCGGCGCGCACGATCACCGGCGCCACCCAGGAACGCTGGCTGATCGACGGCTGGCGGAACTCCCGGGCGCTGTGGAACGTGGTCCCGCAGCAGGTCACGTTCTCCCAGCGCAGGCTCGACCTCAACCCCGTCGCCAAGCTGTCCATGGACGCCTGGGACGGCTACCGGGCCTCCCGGCGGCGGGTGCTCGACGGGGCCGGGGCGGCCGGTATCGACAACCTGATGGTGCTCACCGGCGACGTGCACGTGGGATACGCGTTCGACATCAAGGCCGACTTCGACGACCCCTCGTCGAAAACACTGGGCACGGAGATCGTGGCGACCTCCGTCACCAGCGGCAAGGACGGCTCCGAGAAGCCGTCCAACTGGGCGACGTACACCCAGGCCAACCCGCACCTGAAGTTCTACGACGGGCGACGGGGTTACGTGACCGTGGAGTTGGGGCGGTCACAGGCGCGGGCCGACTTCAGGACGGTTTCGGCGGTGACCACGCCGGGGGCGGCGATCAGGACCGCCGCCTCCTTCGTCACGGAAGTGGGGGACCAGGGCCTCCGAGAGGTGTGACGGGCCCGCTCCCTGTGCCCCGTCAGGCCGCCTCGCCCGGGTACCGCACGCCGATCTGCTCGCGGATGGTGTCCAGCGTCCGCATGATCGCGAGGGTGCCGTCCAGCGGGACCAGGGAGGACTCCTTCTCCCCGGCGCGCAGGGCCCGCATGACCTCCCTGGCCTCGTGGCGGAAGCTGCTGCGGGGCCCGTCGGCCGGGTCGGCCGTGAACTCCTCGGGCTCCTGGCCGTCCCGGTGCAGCACGAAGCGGTCCGGGTGGAAGAAGCCGCTGGGGATGTCGATGCGGCCCCTGGAGCCGGTCACCGAGGCCACCACCGCCGTACCGCCGTTGATCGAGCAGTGCACGGAGGCGAGCGCGCCGCTGTCCCAGGTGAACAGGGCGCCGGTCTGGAGGTCGACGCCCTCCTCGGAGAGCACCGCCCGCGAGGTGATCCCGGACGGCTCCCCGAGCAGGAGCTGGGCGAAGGACACCGGGTAGACGCCGAGGTCCAGCAGCGCGCCGCCGCCCTGCGCGGGGTCCCGCAGCCGGTGCGCGGGCGGGAAGGGCCCGGCGAGACCGAAGTCCGCCTGGACGGTGCGCACCTCACCGATCGCGCCGTCGTCGATCAGTGCCTTCATGCGCCGGACCAGCGGGTTGCAGTACATCCACATGGCCTCCATCAGGAAGCTGTCGTGCTCCTTGGCCAGCGCGACCAGTTCCTCGGCCTCGCCCAGGTTCAGCGTGAACGCCTTCTCGCACAGCACGTTCCGCCCGGCCTCCAGGCACAGGCCCGCCGCCGCCCGGTGCGCCGCGTGCGGGGTCGCGACGTACACGACGTCCACGTCCTCGTCGCGCGCCAGGGACTCCCAGTCGCCGTAGGCCCGCCCGATCCCGAAGCGGTCCGCGAACGCCTCCGCCGACTCCGCCCTGCGCGAGGCCACCGCGACGACCTCGGCGTCGGGCAGATCGACCAGATCCGCCGTGAACGCCGCGGCGATCCCGCCCGTCGCCAGAATGCCCCACCGCACGCGTTCGTCCGTCATGTCCGTTCCTCGTCCCGTCCACCCAGCGGGCGGTCCACCCGGTCGTCCACCCACCGGTCGCCGCCCTCGATCAGTCGTTCGAGCTGAGAGCATAGGCGGCGGGGTGGCGGTACGAGAGAGGTGGGAGGGCTCCCACGCCGGGTCGCGGGGGTACCCGCGCACACCGCCCGGCCCGGCGGCGGCGCCCCTCACCCCCGTCCGGGCGGGCGCGGCACTGGTGCCGGTGGCGTGCTTCGTGGCACTGTGCCGTCCCGGGAACGGACCGGCCGGCGCGGAAGGGACAGAGCACTGAGCGCACCGAGACTGCGTGTCGACAGCCCCGAGCGGGCCGGACTCGACCCCGGGGAACTGCGCCTGCTGGTGCGTGAGGTGCGCGCGGCGGTGGGACGCGGCTGGGCCGCCGGGGCGGTGGTGGTCGCCGGGCGCGGCCCCGTCCTCGCCGTCGAGGAGGCCCTCGGCTGGGCGGTCCGCCACGCCCGGTACGAGGAGGAGAGCGGCACCGGCGTGGAACTCCCGCCCGAAGCCCGCGTCCCGGTCACCCCCGGCACCCCCTTCGACCTCGCCTCGCTCACCAAGCTGTTCACGGCCGTCGCCGCGGTCCAGCAGCTCGAACGCGGCACCCTCGGCATCGACGCCCGCGTCGGCGCCTACCTCCCGGACTTCACCGGGGCCGCCGCGCACGGCCTGACCGTGCGGCAGCTCCTCACCCACACCTCCGGGCTGCGCCCCGAACTCCCGCTGTACGACGCCGCCGACGAGGCGGGGCGGCTGGCGCTGCTGCGCGCCGAGGAACCCTCCGCGCCACCCGGCACCCACCGCTACTCCGACCTCAACATGCTCCTGCTGCAGCACCTCCTGCAACGGCTCACCGGCCGTCCGCTCGACGTGCTGATCCACGAGGGCGTCACCCGCCCGCTCGGCATGACCGCCACCGGCTTCGGCCCGTGCCCCGGGGCGGCGGCCACGGAGGACCAGCGCAGACCGTGGGCGAAGGCCGACCGGGGCATGCTGCGCGGGGAGGTCCACGACGAGAACGCGTGGGCGCTCGGGGGCGTCGCCGGGCACGCCGGGATGTTCTCGACCGGGCGGGACCTCGCGGTCTTCTGCCGCACGCTGCTGGCCGGGGGCTCCTACGGGCCCGCCCGCATCCTCGGCCCCGACTTCGTGGAACTGATGCTCGCCGCGCCCGGACTGGGCTTCGCGGTGGACCAGCCCTGGTTCATGGGGGAACTGGCGGGGCGGGGAGCGGCCGGCCACACCGGGTTCACGGGGACCTCGCTGGTGCTGGACCCGGCCACGGGGGCGTTCCTGGTGCTGCTGGCCAACACCGTGCACCCGCGCCGGCGCCCCGCCGACAACACCGTCCGGGCCACGGCCGCGACCCATCTGCACCGCGCGCTCCGCCCCCTGTGACCGAGAGCCCCGTAAAACCCGCGGGCCCCGCCCCGCCGCCCCCGGGCCCGGGCGGCCGTCCGCCGAGCCCCGGCCGCTTCCTACAATTCCGCATGTGAACCCCGCCCCCGCCCCCGTCGAAGAGACCCTCCGCGACACCCTCGCGCACCTCCTCGACGGGCTCCCGCCCCGGCACGCCGCCACCGCCGTCGACCGGCTCATCGCCAGCTACCGCGGCCGCACCCCCACCCACACCCCCGTCCTCCGAGACCGCGCCGACGTCGTCGCGTACGCCGCCTACCGGATGCCGGCCACCTTCGAGGCCGTCCGCGCCGCCCTCGGCGCCCTGGCCGAGGCCGCCCCGGACTGGACCCCCGCCGCCCACACCGACCTCGGCGGCGGCACCGGCGCCGCCACCTGGGCCACCGCCGCCACCTGGCCGGGGGAACGCCCCGTCACCGTCCTCGACTGGGCCGAACCGGCCCTCGCGCTCGGCCGCGAGATCGCCGCCGCCCACCCCGCGCTGAAGGGGGCCGAGTGGCGGCGCGAGCGGATCGGCCGGGCGCTCGCCCTCGACGCCACCGACCTCGTCACCGTCTCCTACGTCCTCGGCGAGCTGACCGAGGCGGACCGCGGCCACGTCGTCGACGCCGCGGCGGCCGCCGCGCGGAGCGCCGTGGTGATCGTCGAGCCCGGAACCCCGGACGGCTACGGCCGGATCATCGAGGCCCGCGACCGGCTGATCGCCGCCGGACTGCGCATCGCGGCCCCCTGCCCGCACAGCGCCCGCTGCCCCATCGTGGCAGGTCAGGACTGGTGCCACTTCGCCGCCCGGGTCAGCCGCTCCTCGCTGCACCGCCAGGTCAAGGGCGGCTCGCTGCCCTACGAGGACGAGAAGTTCGCCTACGTCGCCGCCACCCGCCTTCCGCCCTCGGAGGCGACCCCGGCCCCGCACCGCGTCGTCCGCCGCCCCCAGATCCGAAAAGGCCAGGTGCTGCTCGACCTGTGCGACCCCGGGGAGGAACTGCGCCGGGAGACGGTCACCAAGCGCCACGGCCCGCTGTACCGGGCGGCCCGCGACGCGGCCTGGGGCGATGCCTGGCCGCCCGCGCCGCCGGAGGACTGAGACCCGGCGCGCGGAACCCCGCCGGCCGCCCCGGACGAAGTGCCCGGAACGGACGCCGGTCACCGAAGGCGGCGGATGGTGGGACCATGGAGCAAGCCGGAGCATTCCGCCGCGGGTGAGGAGATGGATGAACGCAGGGTTCGACCGCCGCACGGGCGGGCAGGGCAGGTTCCCCCGGCTGTCCCGGTGGCTGCCCGGCCGCCGCCCCCGTGACAGGGCCGCCGAGGCCGCCACGGCCGCCGCCGCTGCCGACGGGCGGGAGGACCTGCTGCTCGCCACGGCCGCCGCCGGACTCCCGCTGGCCCCCGCCGCGCACCCCCTCGGCTACGGCTGCTCCTGCGACCGCGTCGGCTGCCCCACGCCCGCCCGGCACCCCGTCTCCTGGGCCTGGCAGACCCAGTCCACCACCGACCGCGCACAGGTCGAGCGCTGGGCCCGGCACCAGCCCGAGGCCAACTTCATCACCGCCACCGGCATGACCCACGACGTGCTCGACGTGCCGCGCGAGGCCGGGCAGGAGGCGCTGGAGCGGCTGCTCGCGGCCGGTGCCGAGGTCGGCCCGGTGACCGTCACCGACGGCGGGCCGCTGACCGGGGAGGGGCGGATGATGTTCTTCACCCTCACCCGCGGCACCCCCGAGGACGAGGACGAATGGTGGCCCTGTGCGCTGGACTGCCATCCCGAGACCATGGACGAACACCCCGGACTGCGCTGGCACTGCCGCGGCTCCTACGTCCTCGTGCCCCCGGCCGTGCTGCCGGGGGAGGAACGCGTGGAATGGGTGCGCGGCCCCGAGCACCCGCTGCCGGACCCGCTGAGCCTGCTGGAGGCGCTCACCGACGCCTGCGCCCGCCACGTGGGGACCGCCGCCGATGCCGCCGTCGAGGCCGGCGACGCCCTCGACGGGAGGGCTACTCGCCCTTCGCCCCGGTGAGCCCCGCCACCCGGCCGAGGAACCTGACGCCCCCGCCCCCGGACTTCGCCGGGTCGAGGACGGCCTGGTTCGAGACGTAGGCCAGCGTCACGGACTGCTTCGGCTCGCCCTTCATCAGCGCCTTGATGGCCGGGTCCGTCACCGTGAGGTCGACCCCCTTGGCGGCCGTCTGCTTCTCGTAGTGCCGGCTCGCGAAGAACACCAGTGCCGCCCCGTCCTTCGTGCGCAGCCCCAGCGGGGTGTACGCGCCGCCGGACAGCGCCTCGTCCCGGTACTGGCGGGCCAGCCCCGGCCGGGCCGCGTTCTTCTTCCGGGTGCTCCGCAGCGCGTTGGTGTAGGGACCGGGCGCGAACGCCTCGCCGCCGTCCCGCAGATAGTCCGTGTACTCCTGCGCGAGCTTCCCGGGCGCGACCGAGAGCGCCGGGTCACCGGCCGTGACGGGCTCCGCGAAGCCCTCGCCGTCCTTCTTGAGGACGGGCACGTCCTCGGGGCGGACGACCGTCAGGTAGGAGACCCGCCAGGGCTCGTCCCTACCGGCGCGGGTGAAGACCAGCAGCCAGCGGCTGGTGCCGCGGTTGGAGGCGGAGTCGGCGAGGAACCAGCGCGGCCAGCCCGCCTTCTTCGGCACCGTGTACGTGGTGTCGCTCAACTCCAGCGCCTTGTACGAGGGGTCGCCCTCCGGGGCGTTCTCGTGGTTCGCCCTCAGCTTGGCGCCGTCGATGTCGGCCAGCGCACCGTCGACCCGGCCGGCGTCCCGCTCGCGGTCGTTGGCCCGCTGCGCCGCGTTGTAGGCGGTCAGGAAGGACGTCAGCGCCTTCGCCGCCTCGCCCTTCGTGGCGGCCGGGAGCACCTCGCGCTCCCCGTGCACCACCACACAGCCGCTCGCCGTCAACGACAGCGCGGTCACCGACGCCGCGAGCAGCGCGCTCCGGTCAAACCTGCGAAGCCTTCGAGGTCCGCGATCCCTGGTCATCAGGTGCCTTCACCTTCCCCTTCCCGGAGGCGAACCCTACCGGGGCGAGGAACAGCGCGAGCGCCGGGACCAGATACAGCAGCCACACCACCGACTGCAGCACCGTCGGGTCGGGCTGGAAGTTGAACACGCCCTTGAGCAGGGTGCCGTACCAGCTGTCCGGCGGGATCGTGCCGCTGATGTCGAAGGCGAGGCTGGTCAGGCCGGGCAGGAGGTCGGCCTCCTGCAGGTCGTGGACGCCGTACGCGAGGACGCCCGCGGCGACCACGACGAGCATCCCGCCGGTCCAGGTGAAGAACTTGGCGAGGTTGATCCGCACCGCGCCCCGGTAGAACAGCCAGCCGAGCAGCACCGCGCTGGCCAGGCCCAGGGCCACACCGATCAGCGGGCGCGGGCTGCCGTCCCCGGCCGCGTGCACCGAGGCCCACACGAACAGCGCGGTCTCCAGGCCCTCCCGGCCCACCGCGAGGAACGCGGTGGCGACCAGCGCGCCGGTGCCCATCGCCAGGGCGGCGTCCAGCTTGCCGTGCAGCTCGGCCTTCAGATGGCGGGCGGTGCGCCGCATCCAGAAGACCATCCACGTCACCAGGCCCACCGCGACGATCGACAGCGAGCCGCCGAGCGCCTCCTGCGCCTGGAACGTCAGCTCCTGGGAGCCGAACTCCAGCACGCAGCCGAAGCCGAGCGCCAGGGCGATCGCGAGGGCGATGCCGCCCCAGATCGGCCTGAGGGCCTCCCGGCGGCCGGTCTTGACCAGGTAGGCGATCAGGATGCAGACGACGAGGCTGGCCTCCAGCCCTTCGCGCAGACCGATCAGGTAGTTGGAGAACACGGGCTTACGCCTCCTCGGAGAACAGCGCCCGGCCCCACCAGTCGTCCGCGTCACGGACGCCGGGCGGGATCGCGAAGACCGCCGAACCCACGTGCTGGATGTACTCGTTGAGCGCGTCGGACGCGGACAGCTTGCGCTGGAGCGGGATGAAACCCTTGCGGGGGTCGCGCTGGTAGGCCAGGAAGAACAGGCCGGCGTCGAGCCGGCCGAGGCCGTCGGTGCCGTCGGTGAAGGAGTAGCCCCGGCGCAGGATGGTGATGCCGTCGTTGGCGTCGGGGTGCGCGAGGCGGACGTGCGCGTCGGGCTTCATCGCCTTCAGGAACGGCGCGTCGTGCTCCTTGGCCTTGCCGACGGGGGCGCCCTCGCCCTTGTCGCGGCCGAAGACGTCCTCCTGCTCCTGCAGCGCGGTCCGGTCCCAGACCTCGATGTTCATGCGGATGCGCCGGGCGACGAGGTAGGAGCCGCCCTTCATCCACGCGGGCTCGTCGCCCTCGCCGACCCACACGTGCTTCTTCAGCCGGTCGGTCTCGGTGCCCGCGATGTTGCGGGTGCCGTCCTTGAACCCGAAGAGGTTGCGGGGCGTCTGGGCGTGCGGGGTGGTGGAGGAGGTCTTGCCGAAGCCGAGCTGCGACCAGCGGACGGCGACCTTGCCGAAGCCGATGCGGGCGAGGTTGCGGATCGCGTGCACGGCGACCTGGGGGTCGTCCGCGCAGGCCTGCACGCACAGGTCGCCGCCCGTGCGGGACTTCTCCAGGTTGTCGCCGGGGAACTTCGGCAGGTCGACCAGGGCCTCGGGCCGCCGGCCCGCGAGGTCGAACTTCTCGAAGAGGGAGGGGCCGAAGCCGATCGTCAGCGTCAGCCGGGACGGATCGAGGCCGAGTGCCTCGCCGGTGTCGTCGGGCGGGGCCTCGGCGGGCCCGCCGTAGGCGCCCTCGCCGACCGCCCGGCCGGCCGTCATCCGCCGGGCGGCGGCCGTCCAGTCCTTCAGGAGCTGGACGAACGCGGCCCGGTCGGTGGTCCTCACGTCGAAGGCGGCGAAGTGCAGCCGGTCCTGCACGGCGGTGGCGATGCCCGCCTGGTGCGCGCCGTGGAAGGCGACCGCGCCGCCGGTCGCGGCACCCGCCGGGTCCATGTCGTCCCCGGACCGGGCCACGGCCACGGCACCGCCGGTCACGGCGGCCCCGAGCGCGAGCCCGGCCCCGCCCCAGCCGAGGAGGGCACGCCGGGAGGGCGCGGCGCCCGGGGCGGCCGACGCCCGCGCGTCCGCGCCGGTCCCGGTGTCCGTCCCCGCGTCCGTCTCGGCGCCGGTCCCGGTGTCCGTCTCCGCGTCCGTCCGTGTGCGGGGGTCCGTCCCGCGGTCCCGGGGGCTGTCCGTCATGCCCGTACGTCCCTACTGCCGTGATCCTGCTGCCGGTTCGCTCTGCTCCGCTCGACGGCCCCTACTTGACGACGGCGGCGGCCAGCTTGGAGAGCGGCTCGGCGAGCGCGTTGACCGCGTCCGACAGCTCCTTGCGGTCGTCCTTGCCGACCTTGTCGTAGGAGGTGAACTCGTAGGAGTCCTCGCTCGGGCGGTACTTGTCGAGCAGCTTGTCCAGCGCGCCGAACTGCTTGTCCAGTTCGGCGGTGAGCGCGGCGTCGTTCTTCTCGGCGACCGGCTTGAGCAGCTCGTAGGACTTCTGGGCGCCCTCGACGTTGGCCTTGAAGTCGACGAGGTCGGTGTGCGAGTAGCGCTCCTCCTCGCCGGTGACCTTGCCGGTGGCGACCTCGTCGAGGAGTTCCTTGGCGCCGTTGGCCATCGAGGTCGGGGTGATCTCGGCCTTGCCGACGCGCTTCTGCCAGTCGGTCAGGTCGGTGACGAGCCGGTCGGCGAGGCTCTTCTCCGTCGCCCCGATCCTCTTGTCCTGCCAGAGGGCCTTCTCCAGCCGGTGCCAGCCGGTCCACTTCTGGCCCTCCTCCAGGCCGTCGGCGCGGACGTCGACCTTGGGGTCGATGTCGCCGAAGGACTCGGCCACCGGCTCGGTGCGCTCCCAGCCGATGCGGGAGGGCGCGTAGGCCTTCCTGGCCGCGTCGAGGTCGCCGTCCTTGACCGCCTTCACGAAGGTCTTCACGGCGGGAAGGGTGGCGTCGGCCTGCTCCTGCGCGTACTCCCGGTAGGCGGCGACGGCCTTGTCCAGCTTCGGGTCGCGTTCGGCGGCCTTGCCGCCGCCGGTCACGGTGAGCTTCTGCCGGACTCCGTGGCCCTTCATGCCGGGCCGGCAGGCGATCTCGTAGGAACCCGCCTTGACCTCGGCGGTCAGCGTGTACTTCGTGCCCGGCCCGATGTTCTCCTTCTCGGACACGATCCGGTCGTCCGGGAAGAGGATCTCGACCTCGGTCGCCCGGGAGCCCTTGTTCTCTATCTTCAGGGTGACCTGCCCGGCGGGCACGGACGTCGCGGAGGTGTCGCAGGTGGAGTCGGCGGCGGTCACCTGGATCGCGTCGCCGGCATCGGCGTCGCTCTTCTGGGTGCAGCCCGTGACGGCGGCCAGGGCCGCCGCGGTCGCGGCGGCGGTGACGACGGAGAGGCGGACGGCTCGCATCAGGGCTCCAGGCTCCAGGACGAGAGGGTGGCAGCGGGGGGCCGCACACCCACGTGGATTCAACCAGGTGAGGCTGCCCTAACTTAACTGAGGATTACCTCAGTCATACCCGGGGGATTCGTGATTCACCTCTCACACGGGGTGTACGGACACGGTCAGATCTCGCCAACCAAAAAGAGCCACCAAGCAGAGGTCAAGCAGGGGTCAAACGCCCTGGTGCCGGGCGAACACCCGTGACGCACCTCACACGCGGGCCGCACCGGGTCGCCGCCCCGCGAGGAGCCGGGAACCGAGGACGCCCCACCGGGCCGCCCGATGGTTGAATCCCCCCGTGACCGACTACGACGTCCTCCGTGTCTTCTGCGGAGCGAACACCGGCTACGGCAACGAACTCGCCGTCGTCCGCAAGGGCTCCACCGTCCCCGATCCCGAGGAGCGCCAGGCCCTCGCGGCCGAACTCGGCTTCAGCGAGACCGTGTTCGTCGACGACCCCGAGCGCGGGATCATCGACATCCACACCCCCACCCTGCGCCTTCCCTTCGCCGGCCACCCCTGCGTCGGCACCGCCTGGCTCCTGGACGTCCCCGAACTGGTCACCCCCGCGGGAGTCGTCGGCACCCGTCTGGACGGCGAGTTCACCTGGATCGAGGCCCGCCCCGAGTGGGTCCCGCCCCGCACCCTGCGCCAGTACGCGAGTGCCGCCGAGGTCGAGGCGCTGGCCGTTCCGTCACCCGGCGAGCGAAGCGAGACGGGGGTCCCCCCGGACGAAGTCTGGGGGAGGATCTACGCCTGGGCCTGGGAGGACGAGGCGGCGGGCCGGGTCCGGGCCCGCGCCTTCCGCGGCCGTACCGATGAGCGCGGCGCCGGCCGCTCCGGTGGAGCCGGTGCCCGCACCGGGGGGATCGAGGAGGACGAGGCGACGGGCGCCGCGGCCCTCCTCCTCACCGCCCGGCTGGGCCGCGCCCTGAACATCACCCAGGGCAGGGGCTCCCAACTGCTCACCGCTCCCCAGCCCGAGGGCTGGGTCGAGGTCGGCGGCCGGGTGGTCCTGGAACGCTGAGCGGCCGGCGCGGTCCCCCGTCGGCCCCGACCTCTGCTTCGCCGAAGGGCGCCGAAGGGCGGCGGTGCTTCGCCGCAGTGCGCCGAAGGGCGGCGGGTCAGGGCAGGGTCAGGATGTCCGCGCCCGTCTCCGTGACCACCAGCGTGTGCTCGAACTGGGCGGTGCGCCTGCGGTCCCGGGTGACGACCGTCCAGCCGTCGTCCCACATCTCGTACTCGTGCGTGCCCAGCGTCAGCATCGGCTCGATCGTGAACGTCATCCCCGGCCGCATCACCGTCGTCGCCCGCGGGTCGTCGTAGTGCGGGACGATCAGGCCGGAGTGGAACGAGGTGTTGATGCCGTGGCCCGTGAAGTCCCGTACGACGCCGTAGCCGAAGCGCCTGGCGTACGACTCGATGACCCGGCCGACGATGTTGAGCTGCCGTCCCGGCCGGACCGCCTTGATCGCGCGGTTCAGCGACTCCCGGGTCCGCTCCACCAGCAGCCGTGACTCCTCGTCGACCTCGCCGACGAGATAGGTGGCGTTGTTGTCGCCGTGCACCCCGCCGATGTACGCGGTCACGTCCAGGTTCACGATGTCGCCGTCCCGCAGCACCGTCGAGTCGGGGATGCCGTGGCAGATGACCTCGTTGACCGAGGTGCACAGCGACTTGGGGAATCCGCGGTAGCCGAGGGTGGACGGGTAGGCCCCGTGGTCGCACATGTACTCGTGCGCGACCTCGTCGAGCCGGTCCGTGGTCACCCCGGGCGCGATGTGCTTCGCCGCCTCCTCCATCGCGCGGGCCGCGATCCGGCCGGCCCGGCGCATCGCCTCGACGGTCTCGGGGGTCTGCACCTCCGGGCCCGTGTACGGCGTCGGCGCCGGCTTGCCGACGTACTCGGGACGGCGGATGTTGCCGGGCACGGAACGGGCGGGGGAGAGCTCTCCGGGGACGAGCAGCGACTGACCAGACATGCCGGGGAGTGTATCCAGCGAGGTTGGGGGGACGATGGCGGTGGGGAAAGGAGCGGACACGATGGCCCTGTTCAAGAAGCGGACCGCCGGGAAGCCCGGCGAGTGGTTCTACTGCCTGGAGCACAAGAAGGTGGAGGAAGGGCCCGAGTGCCCGGCGAAGGACCGGTTCGGTCCCTACGCCACGCCCGAGGAGGCGCGGGGGGCGATGGACCGGGCGCGCGAGCGCGACCTCGAATGGGAGACGGACCCCAAGTGGCACGACGGGGAGGGCTCCGGCGGGGAGCCGGGCGGCCCGGCGGCCGCGGGCTGAACCCGGCGCCGGGCCGGCGCGCGGCTCCTCGCGCCCGTGCCGTACGAGGGCCGGGCGGTTTCCCGTGCCCCACGAGTGCTGGGCGGTTTCCCGTGCCCCGCGGGGGCCGGGTGGCTCCCCGTGCCGTACGAGTGCCGGGCAGTGTCCCTTGCCGTACGAGTGCTGGACGGTTTCCCGTGCCCCCACGGGGACCAGGTGGTTTCCCATGCCCCACGAGGCCGGGCCGTTCCCCGTGGCCACGAGAGCCGGGCGGTTGCGGCGCCGTACGTGCCCGGGGCCCTGCTGTTCGCCCCGGGCCGTGCGGTTCCGGCGCCCACGAGACCGCGCGGGGACTCAGCCGCCCTCCCGGCGTCGCAGCGCGTGCTCGTTCGTGCGGGCGTCGTACCGCAGCAGGCCCGGCAGGCACAGGGCCAGCGCCCCCACCGCCGCCACGCACGCCAGACCGCCCGACCAGACCGCGGTCCGCACCCCGAGCAGCGCCGCCGTGCCGCCCGCCCGCACCTGGCCGAGCTGTGGGCCCGCCGAGTACGAGAGCAGTTCGATGCCGGCGAGCCGGCCGCGCAGCGCGTCCGGGATCGTCTGGTTCCACAGGGCGCCGCGGAAGATGCCGCTGATCATGTCGCAGGCCCCGGCCACGGTCAGGCACAGCAGCACCAGCCACACCTCGCGACTCGCGCCCGCCGCCGCGACCGCGAGTCCCCAGCCGGCCGCCGAGAGCACCACCATCCGCCCGTGCCGGTGCACCCGTGAGGTCCAGCCGCTGGTCAGCGACACGAGCAGCGAACCGGCCGGCATGCTCGCGTAGAGCAGGCCGAGCGACCACGGGGCGTCCAGCTCGTCCGCGAGGAACGGCAGCACCGCGAGCGGCATCGCGAGGAACATGGCCGCGAGGTCCACGGCGTACGTGCCCAGCAGCTCCTTGCGGCTCCAGGCGTACCGCGCGCCCTCCGCGATCGCCCGCAGCGAGGGCCGGGCCGCCTCCCGGGCGGCGGGCGCGGCCGCCAGCCCCCACCCCAGGGCCACCGACGCCGCGAAGGTCAGCACGTCGGCGGTGTACGCCCAGCCGAGCCCCGCGTACGCCACGACGAGCCCCGCGACCGCCGGGGCCGCCACCCCGCCGACCGTCCAGCGCAGACTGTTCAGCGCGACGGCCGCCGTGAGGTGCTCGTGCGCCACGACCCGCGGCAGGATCGCGTCCAGCGCCGGCCGCTGCACGGCGGCGAGCGCGGAGGACAGCGCGGCCACGACGTACAGCGGCCACACCAGCGGCTCCGGGAGCAGCGCGTTGACCAGCAGGACGGCGCTCAGCAGGCCGAGGCCCGCCTCGGTGCCGAGGATCAGCCGCCGCTTGTCGAGGGCGTCCGCGAGCGCGCCGCCGTACAGCCCGCACACCAGCATCGGAACGAGTTCGACGGCGCCGATCGCGCCGACGGCCGCGGCCGAACCGGTCAGCTCCTTGAGCTGCACCGGAAGCGCCACGAGGGTCAGGAAGCTGCCGAAGCTGGTGACCAGGCCCGCCAGCCACATCCGGCGGTAGTCCGCGGAGGTTCGCCAGGGCGCCAGGTCCGGCAGCAGCGCCCGCCACCGGGACGCCTCCCGCGTCGGAGCCCCCGCTTCCCGGGGCGCGTCGGGAGACGGCGCGGCGGCGGGCGGGTCGGTGGCGGTGTCGTCGGTCACGACGTGCCATCGTCGACCGGGGGCGGCCGGGCGACAACCGAATTACCGCGCACATAGAGTCGGCTCATGACCTCCAGCGACAGCGCACCCCCCGCTTCCGACGCCGCGACGAAGGCCCCCGCGAAGGCCCCCGCGAAGGCTCCCGCCAAGGACCCCTGGGACCTGCCCGACGTCTCCGGGCTGGTCGTCGGCGTCCTCGGCGGCACCGGACCCCAGGGACGCGGCCTGGCCTACCGGCTCGCCCGCGCCGGGCAGAAGGTGATCCTCGGCTCCCGCGCCGCCGACCGGGCCCGGGCCGCCGCCGAGGAACTCGGCCACGGCGTTGAGGGCGCCGACAACGCCGAGTGCGCGCGGCGCAGCGACCTCGTGATCGTCGCCGTGCCGTGGGAGGGCCACGGCGACACCCTCGCCTCGCTGCGCGGGGAACTCGCGGGCAAGCTCGTCGTCGACTGCGTCAACCCGCTCGGCTTCGACAAGAAGGGCGCGTACGCGATCCGGCCCGAGGAGGGCAGCGCCGCCGAGCAGGCCGCCGCCCTGCTGCCCGAGGCGCGCGTCACCGCCGCCTTCCACCACCTCTCGGCGGTCCTGCTGGCCGACCCCGAGGTCGAGGAGATCGACACCGACGTGATGGTGCTCGGCGAGGAGCGGGCGGACGTGGAGACCGTCCAGGCGCTGGCCTGCCGCATCCCCGGCATGCGGGGCGTCTTCGCCGGGCGGCTGCGCAACGCGCACCAGGTGGAGTCCCTGGTCGCCAACCTGATCTCCGTCAACCGCCGGTACAAGGCGCACGCGGGGGTCCGGCTCACCGACGTGTGACCGGCCGGGCGCCGGCCGCGAGGGGCGGGGCGGAAGGGGGCCCGGCGGCATGGGGGACACTGGTGGCGGCGACGGCACCCGTGCCGCCGCCACCAGAAGAACAGCGATCGAGCAGTACCGCAGTGTCGCCGTGTCCCCCGACAGGAGCCCCTCATGCCCCGCCTGGCCCTCTACACCCTCGCCGTCTGCGTCCTCGCCGTGGCCGCGGCCGTCGTCTCGTTCGCGCGGGGCAGCGTGCTGATCGGGATCGTGTGGGTGCTGCTCGTGGGCCTGTCCTCGAACATGACGTGGTACTACGTCCGCCGCGACCGGGCCGCCGCCGCTGCCGCCCGCGAGGCCCGCGAGCAGCCCTCGGTCAGCTGACGGAGCAGATCGGGTCGCTCTCGCGCCAGAAGCGGAACAGCTCGTATCCGCAGGCCGTCGTGTTGTTGTCGATGCCGAGGCTGTTCAGCAGCCCGTACACCATGTCGAAGAACGTTTCGTTCACCGACGGGATCCACAGCACCGCGAACACGAACAGCAGGCCGAACGGGGCGAAGGGCTCCATCTGGCGCCGGGCGTTGTACGAGAGCCACGGCTCGATCACGCCGTAGCCGTCCAGCCCCGGCACCGGCAGCAGGTTGAGGATCGCCGCCGTGATCTGCAGCAGCGCGAGGAACCCCAGCGCGTAGCGGAACGGCCGGGGCACGCCGTCCAGCGCGTCCAGCCAGAACGGGGCCGTGCACAGGACGGCGAACAGGACGTTGGCCAGCGGTCCCGCCGCCGAGACCGCGCTGTGCTTCCAGCGGCCGCGTATGTGGCCGCGCTCCACGAAGACGGCACCGCCCGGCAGACCGATGCCGCCCATGATCACGAAGAGCACCGGGAGGACGATGCTGAGCAGGGCGTGCGTGTACTTCAGCGGGTTGAGCGTGAGATAGCCCTTGGCGCCTATGGTGAAGTCGCCGCTGTGCAGGGCGGTGCGGGCGTGCGCGTACTCGTGCAGGCACAGGGACACGATCCAGGCCGAGGTCACGAACAGGAAGACGGCCACGCCCGGCTGCTCGGCGAACCCGGTCCAGGTGGCCCATCCGGTGACCGCGCTGACGGCCAGGATGCCCAGGAAGACCGGGCTGATCCTCCGTTCGCTGCGGCGGGCGGCGGCGGTGCTCATGGGCAAGGGCTCCTGGGGCTCGTCGTGGGACGTTCGTGCGTGAGAACGTGCGGGGGCGGAACGACCGTACAGGTGATGCCGCGATGTGGGGAGAACGTTCCGGGAGGCGGGGGCGGTTCCCGGGGGGAACGGCCGGGGGATCGGGCAGGGAAACGAGCGGGGAAGAGAACGGGGGCGGGACGCGGTGGGCCGAGGAACGGCACGGGGGCGGACGAGGACGGCGGAGCCGGCCGGGGACGGCGGCGGGGACGCGGCCCGCGCACCCGGCGGCGGCCGGAGCGCGTCCCCGGGGACAATGGACCTCGTGCGCTACCGCATCCTCGGCACCACCCAGGCACTCCGCCCCGACGGCTCGCCCGTCCCGGTCGGCGGAGCGCGGCTGCGCGCCCTGCTGACCGTGCTCGCCCTGCGGCCGGGCCGGACCGTGCCCGCAGGGTTCCTCGTCGAGGAGGTGTGGACCGGAGCCCCGCCCGCCGACGCGCCGGGCGCGCTGCAGGCCCTGGTGGGACGGCTGCGGCGGGCGCTGGGCGCGGACGCGGTGGAGTCGGCGGCCGGCGGCTACCGGCTCGCGGCGGGTGCCGACGACGTCGACCTGCACCGTTTCGAAAGGCTCACGGGGGAGGGGCTGCGGGCGCTGGCCGACGGGGACGCGGCCAAGGCCGCCGCCGTCCTCGACGACGCGCTCGCCCTGTGGCAGGGCCCGGCCCTCGCCGACCTGCCGGACCGCACGGGGGAGTCCGCCCGCTGGGAGGCCCGCCGGCTCGACGCGCGGCGCGCGCGGCTCACCGCGGCGGTCGCGCTCGGCGAGGCGGCGCACGTCCTGCCGGAGCTGACCGCGCTGAGCGCGGAGCACCCGCTGGACGAGCCCCTGCAGGCGCTGCGGCTGCGCGCCCTGCGGGAGGCGGGCCGCCCGGCGGAGGCGCTCGCGGCGTACGAGACCGTCCGCCGCCTCCTCGCCGACCGCCTCGGTTCCGACCCGGGCCCCGAACTCCGCGCCCTGCACGCGGAACTCCTGTCCCCACCGCCGGACACGGGCCCCGGCCCCGCGCCCGCCGACGCCCCCACCCGCGAGGTGCACCCCTCGGCCCCCGGCCCCGCCCCGCGCACCGGGGGCACCACCGGCCCCGGGCTCCCCGGGACGTCCACCACGGCCGGCCGCACGAACCCGGCCCGCCCGGCGGACGGGAGCCGGCCCGGCGGCCCGGCGGCCCGGGCAGATGACGGCGGCCCCGGGGGCAGCGGTGGTCCGGCGGTTCCCGTGCGCGCGGAGGATGCCGCGGGCCCCGGCCCCGGCGGCAGGCCAGCCCCCGGGGGCCGGGAGGACTTCGCCGGCCTCGGCCCGGCGGGTTCGGACGGCTCGGCGGGTTCGGACGGCCGGGCGGGTTCGGACGGCCCTGCGGGGTCCGTCGGCCAGGACGGTGCGGCGGCCCGCCCCGGGCAGGGCGACCCGGCCCCCGACGCCGGTGCGGCCGCCCCCGGGCAACGGGAGGACCCCGCGAGTCCCGCCCGCGCGGCCGCCCCGGCGGGCGGGGGTCTCGCCGTGCGGGAGGCCCGTACGCCTCCGGCCGGGAACCTCCGGGTGCGGCTCACCTCGTTCGTCGGGCGGGAGGGGGACATCGCCGCGCTGCGGCGGGACCTCGGCGCCGCGCGGCTCGTGACGCTGCTCGGGCCCGGTGGGGCCGGCAAGACGCGGCTGTCGCAGGAGGCGGGGGAGGCCGTCGCCGACGCGCTCCCCGACGGCGTGTGGCTCGCCGAACTCGCCCCCGTCCGCGACCCGGACGCCGTGCCCGAGGCCGTGCTCAGCGCGCTCGGCGCGCGCGAGACCGTGCTGCGCGGCGCCGGCGCCGAGGAGATGCGCGCCGCCTCCGACCCGCACCGCGACGACCCCGTCACCCGGCTCGTGGAGCACTGCGCCCGCCGCCGCATGCTGCTCATCCTCGACAACTGCGAGCACGTCGTCGACGCCGCCGCCCGCCTCGCCGAGGAACTCCTCGCCCGCTGCCCGCACCTGACCGTCCTCGCCACCAGCCGCGAACCCCTCGGCGTGCCGGGCGAGTCACTGCGCCCCCTGGAGCCCCTGCCGCAGCCGTACGCCCTCGAACTCCTCGCCGACCGGGGCGCCGCCGCCCGCCCCGGCTTCCGTCCCGAGGACGACCCGGAGGCCGCCGCCGAGATCTGCCGGCGGCTCGACGGGCTTCCCCTCGCCATCGAACTGGCCGCCGCCCGGCTGCGCATGATGACGCTGCGCCAGATCGCCGACCGGCTCGACGACCGCTTCCGGCTGCTCACCTCCGGCAGCCGCACGGTGCTGCCCCGCCAGCAGACCCTGCGGGCCGTCGTCGACTGGTCCTGGGACCTGCTCGACGAGGAGGAACGCGGCGTCCTGCGCCGGCTCTCCGTGTTCGCCGGCGGCTGCGACCTCACCGCCGCCGAGGCCGTCTGCGGCCCGGCCGCGCTCGACGCGCTCGGCTCCCTCGTCGACAAGTCCCTCGTCGTCGCCGCCCCCTCCGCATCGGGTGACGGCGAGATGCGCTACCGGCTCCTGGAGACCGTCGCCGAGTACGCGGGCGAACGGCTCGACGAGTCCGGCGAACGCGCGGCCACCGAGCGCGCCCACCTCGTCCACTACCGCGAACTCGCCCGCACCGCCGAACCGCTGCTGCGCGGCCGCGAGCAGCGGGCGGCCACCCGGCGGCTCCAGCAGGAGTACGAGAACATCCGGGCCGCGCTGCGCCGGGCGGTCGACGCGGGGCAGGAGCAGGAGGCCGTCTGCCTGGTGCTGTCGCTCGTCTGGTACTGGCAGATGCGCGACCTGCGGATCGAGGCGCGGACCTGGACCACCGCCGTCATGGAGCTCTTCCCCGACCCCTTCGAGGGCTCCGCGCGGCCCGTCCCCGACCTCGTGGAGCGCTGCGTCGGCTCCCCGCCGCCCTTCCCCCCGCGGATCCTGGAGGAGGCCCGGCGCGGGGTGCACCTCGCCCATCTCGCCTGCATGGACATCGACATGGAGGCATGGCAGGACGAACGGGCCCAGCGCAAGCTGCGCACCATCGCCGCCACCTACCGGCCCGGCCAGCCGCAGGTCTGCCGGGTGCCGGGCAACCTGTGGTTCTTCGCCGTGATGCTCACCGGCGAGGTGGAACGCATCCGCGAGGTGACCGACGCGGCCGTGGACACCTGCCGTGCGCTGGGCGAGGAGTGGGAGCTGGCCCGGGCCCTGGAGAACCGCGCCAACATCCTCGCCAACCGCCCCGACTGGGCCGGGGACGCCGCCCGGGACGCGGAGGAGGCGCTGAGGATCTTCACCCGCCTCGGGGACGACTGGGGCGCCGCCGAGGCGCTCTCCGCCCGCGCCGAGTCCCTGGAGTGCATGGGCGACTACCCGCGCGCCGCAGCCGACTACGGGACGGCGATCGAGTACGCCGAACGGCTCGGTGCCCACGCCCAGGGCGGTGTCCTGCGGGCCCGGCTCGGCAACGCCCTGCTGGAGGCCGGCGAGGGCGAACGGGGTGAGCGGCTGCTGCGGCGGGTGATCGAGGAGAACGCGGGCGCGACGACCGAGGGGCTGCCCGCCGCCCGGCTGTTCCTCGCGACCTGGCTCGGCCACACCGACCGCACCGTCGAGGCCCGCACCCAGCTCGACCGCCTGCGCGAGGAGTTCCCGGCCGCGGGCTTCCCGGTGTTCGGCGGGCTCATCCACGGCCTGTACGCCTGGCTGGACACCACGGAGGGGCGGTACGAGGAGGCGCGGACACAGGTGCGCGAGGCCCTCCGGCACGCCACGGACCGTCTCACCCAGGTGATGGCACCCCAGATGGTCTCGACATACCTGGTCGTGGCCGCGCTCACGCTGATCGGGCTCGAGGGCGGGGACACCGCGGACGCCGCCCGCTGCCTGGGTGCGGCGGACGCCCAGGCGCCGCCCGGGTACCGGCTCAACTTCGCGGAACGCGCGACCCGGGAGAGGGCCGAGGCGCGGCTGCGGGAACTGCTCGACGCGCGCACGTACGAGGCCGCGTACGCCGAGGGCGGCGGCCTCACCCTGGAGGAGGCCACCGCCCTCGTACGACGCGGACCGGGAGAACCGGAGGGACCGGGAGAACCGGCGGGACCGGGAGAACCGGAGGACCGGGGGAGCCGGTGACGCCGGCGCCGGCTCAGGCCTTGGTGGAGTACTTGCGGACGGCGATCGGCATCATGACCGCCGTCAGCACCGCCGACCAGGCGACGGTGATCAGGATGTCGTGGGCCACCGGCCCGCCGTTCATCAGTCCGCGCGCGGCGTCCGCCAGCGAGGACAGCGGGTTGTAGTCGGTGAACGCCTGGAGCCAGCCCGGCATCGTGCTGGTCGGGGCGAAGATGGACGAACCGAACTGCAGCGGCATCAGCACGAGGAACCCCATCGCTTGGACGGCCTGGGCGCTCTTCATCACCACACCCAGGGTCAGGAAGATCCACATCACCCCGAAGCCGAAGACCATCGACAGGCCGACGGCCGCGAACAGACCCGGGACGTCGGACACGGTCAGGCCGAGCGCGAAGCCCACCGCGAGCAGGATCGCGGTGGCCACGAGCATCCGGCCGATCTCCACCACGATCTTGGCGATCAGCACGGAGGCCCGGCCGATCGGCAGCGACCGGAAGCGGTCCATCACCCCGGTCTGGAAGTCCTGGTTGAAGCCGGTGCCCACACCCTGCGCGATGTTCATGCCCATCATCGCCATCAGGCCCGGCACCAGGTAGTTGACGTACTCCTGGCGGTTGTCGGCCCCGCTGATCGCGCCGCCGAAGACGAACACGAACAGCAGGCAGAAGACGATCGGGAACAGCACCGCGTCGAACATCGACTCGGGGTCCTGCCGGATCCACAGCAGGTTGCGGCGGATCAGCGCGCCGGTGTGGCGCAGATGCCCGCGCAACCCGATCCGGGCGTCGCTCGCGGGGGCGCCGGCGTGCGGGGTGGCAATGGCGGCGCTCATACGGCGACCTCCTCGCGGGCGGGGACGTCGTCCTGCGCGGCACTGGCCTTGTGGCCGGTGAGCGACAGGAACACCTCGTCCAGACTGGGCAGTTCGGTGGTGAGGGAGGAGAGCGTGATGCCCCGCGCGGTGAGCGCGCCGACCACGGCGGTCAGCTGCTCGTCGCTGAGGACCGGCACCAGGACGCTGGCGGAACCGACGTCGACGGTGGCGTTCCCGGGGCCGGTGAGCCCGAACTCGTCGAGCGCGGCGGCGGTGGGACGCAGCTCCAGCGGGTCCGCCGGGGTGATCCGCAGGGTGCGGCCACCGACCCGCGCCTTCAGCTCGGCGATCCGGCCGCCGGCGACGACCTTGCCGCGGTCCACGACCGTCAGCTCGGAGGCCAGGTACTCGGCCTCCTCCATGTACTGGGTGGTGAGCAGCACGGTCGCACCCTCGGCGACCATGCGGCGCACCTCCGTCCACACCTCGTTGCGGGTGCGCGGGTCCAGGCCGGTGGTCGGCTCGTCCAGGAACAGCACCGCCGGGCTGCCGATCATGGAGGCGGCCAGGTCGAGCCGGCGGCGCATGCCGCCGGAGTAGGTGCCCACCGGGCGCTTGGCGGCCTCGGTGAGGGAGAACCGCTCCAGCAGACCGTCGGCCCGGGCGCGGGCCTCCCGGCGGGACAGGTCGAGCAGCCGGCCGATCAGGTACAGGTTCTCGAAGCCGGACAGCTTCTCGTCGACCGAGGCGTACTGGCCGGTGAGGCCGATCACCCGCCGCGTCTGACGCGGCTGGCGCAGCACGTCGTAGCCGGCGACGGTGGCGTGCCCGGAGTCCGGCACGATCAGGGTGGACAGGCAGCGGACCAGGGTGGTCTTGCCGGCCCCGTTGGGACCGAGCACCCCGAGGACGGTGCCCTCGCGCACGTCGAGGTCGACACCGTCGAGGGCCTTCGTCTCCCCGTAGTGCTTCACCAGCCCCCGTACGGTGACGGCCGCGTCCCGGGCGGCGTCGGGGTTCTTGTCGATTCGCGTCATGCCGAACAAGCTGCCAGCCCCCGCCGACAGCCTGCCGACAGAGCGCCGACATGCCGCCGACAGCGCCCGCGGATCCCGCCTGACCCGGGTGGACGACGGGATTCCTCGGGCAGGCCCTACGGGACCTGCTGGATGTCGGCGCCGGTGATCTGCCCGTCCTGGACGGTGTACGTGCCCGTGAACGACTTCACCGTGCCGTCGGTCTGCGAGGCCCGGAGCTGGACGGCCACCACCCCGGAGCCCGAGCCCGAACCGTCGTCGGAGGTGGTGACGTCGACGTGGGCCGTCGAGGCGAAGCCCGCCACCCAGTCGGAGTAGGGACCGTTGTAGAGGCGCGAGCCGCCCATGTTCCAGGCCGCGGAGTAGTTCCCCGCGTTCAGGTAGTCGTAGTAGTCCGTGACGACCGTGCTCGCCGCCCGGGTGCCCTCGTCGGTGCTGTCGGTGTCATCGGTGCCGTAGGCCGTCTCCGTGTCCTCCGGAGTGGGGGTCCCGTAGCCGCCCTCCCCGGAGGTGTACTCCTCGCCGCCGTACGTGTCCGGCGTGCCGTATCCGTCGGTGGAGGGGGACGCGGTGCCGTCCGAGTCGTAGCCCGGCAGGTACGGCATGCCGGGGGAGCCGCCCGCCACCGCGGTGTCGTCCTGGTGGGCGACGGACACGCCGAGCACCACCCCGCCGCCCGCGAGGACGGCCGCCAGGGTCCAGGGCAGCCAGCGCGGCAGCAGGGCGCCGCCGATGCGCACGTGGGAGCCCCGGGCCTCCGCCCGGGCCGGTCCCACGGTGGTGCGGGGGGCGCCGCAGTGCGGGCAGTCCGGCCGGGTCGGGTCCTCGACGCGCACGCCGCATCGAACGCAGAAGTGCATGGCCGCCTCCGCCTACAGTCCCCGGACGGCTTCTTCGATGGTGACCGCCAGCGAGGCGAGCGCCGCGAAGCCGGGCACCGCCTCGGTGAGCGCCCTCGCGACCCGGCGCAGCTTCCCCGTACGGGGCTCCGGCGCCGCCAGTTCCTCGCGCGCGTCCTGCGCGAACTCCGCCAGGTCCTCCCGGTCGGGGTGCTCCGAGGCGCGCAGGTCCTCGATGAACCGGGCCAGCAGCTCGCTGATCTCCCGCGGGGTCAGGGGGCGCTCCTCGGCAGCCGGCGCCCTCTCCTCCGTGACGCGGAAGTCGACGCGCGCGTTGCTGCCGCTCGCCACCACCGCGTGGGAGACCCGGGCGCCGCCCGAGGCGCTGATGCCGTTGTTGCCGTGTGTGTCCATGCCGCTTCCCGTCCCTGGTGTCCGTTGTCGTTGTCGTCCTCGGCCCCGTGCGCCGCCGCCGGGTCAGTCCACGCTGGGCCGCGGGATGTGCCGCATGACGGCCGAGATGCGGGACTTCTCGCCCGAGGCGACCGCGCTGGAGTCGACCCGCGCCCCGGCGGTCGCGATGATGCCGTTGTTGATGATGGTTTCCTGACGCTTGATCAGATCGCCCGCGTCGATGTCGTGGGCCACGGCGAACTCCACGAGGGCGTCCAGGATCCGCCGCTCCACGGCCTTCAGCGCCATCCCGGAGTCGGTCTTCTGGAAGTACCGCTGGTGGTCGACCGCGGAGGCGAGCTGCCGCACGCTCTGCCGGGCGCCGTAGTCGAACATCTTGAGCCGGGTGATCTGCCGCTCCTGGCGCTTCACGCGGCGCCGGATGCCGAAGTCCGGGAAGAAGCCCCTGACGGCCCGGGCCGGCGAGGCGAGCAGCACGAAGGGCGTGCCGAGGAGGTTCTGCGCCACCATCGCGCAGAACTCCCGGGGCGAGGGGTACGGCATGAGGGTGTCGATGGTCCGGTACCGCTCCTGGAGCGGGCACAGCACGGTGGGCTGGGCCTCCACGAGGAGATTGGAGTCCGAGCGCACGAGGCGAAGGAACACCGAGGTCACCAGCTCCCCGCCCCAGCCGGAGGAGTGCGTGACGAGATAGGCGCGGGCGGTCTCCTCCGGGTGCCGCTTCAGCGTGTCCAGCAGACCGGCGTCGACCCGGGCCAGGGGACGGTCGAGCGGATCGGGGAGGAAGCGGGAGTCGCCCAGCAGCGCGGACCCCTCCACGAAGACCCGCTCTTCCAATTCCAGGCAGGGCAGCGACAGTTCGCCGACCCGCCGGGCGATGTGCGCGTACAGGTCCGCGACGTCGAACTCCCGGGGGGTCGCGCCCTCGCGCCCCGAGGTGGTCACGTCGAAGGTCAGCGACCAGGAGTCGAGCTCCCTCCCGTACCCGGTGAACGGGGAGAAGCCGCTGTAGACGGTGAGGTTGCCGTGCGCGTACTCGTCGATCCGGTGCAGGCGCCGCTCCACGGAGCTGTTGGGAGCCGAGGGGGCCCGCGCGGGGTCGAAGCGGTCCGGCCGCAAGCGCTGGAGGCGCTCGCCGTAGTGGGTGGTGCAGGCGAACACCAGCGTGGTCAGCCAGGCGAGCAGGAACATGAGCAGGATGGTCAGGCCGCTGCCGAACAGCAGCCCGGCGAACAGCATCAGGAACTCGACGGCCAGCACCAGGTCCCTGGCGTGCCGGCGCGCGTTGGCCTCGTAGGCGTACCGCAGCACCACCGGCACGTCGCAGCCCGGGGACGGGGCCACGCCGAGGTGCGGTTCGGCGGCGACGTCCCTGATGAGGGAGGTGGCGTACTGCCGGTCGAGGAAGACGGCGGCGCACATGTACCGGGTCAGGTCCCGGCCGCCGGTCCAGCGGGGTACCGCCAGGCCGCGCGCCGGGCGCGCCGGGCGCGGGCCGGCCGCCCCCGCGCCGGCGGTCAGCGCGGTCCCGCACTCCCCGCAGAAGTCCGCCCCCGGCACCGTGGCGGCCGAACAGTGGTGACACGTGGTCCGCGTGGTCTGGGTCATCGCCGCTCCCCCGAATGTGGATGTCCCGTAGCACTCAGTGCACCACCGGTACGGGAGAGTGCGGTGGGCCCGGGGCGCCATCGAGGCCACTCCGTTGTCAGAGCGTTCCGAATCGGTTGTTAACCGGGCAAGTCGAGGCCACGGCCTGACGGAGTGTCATGGGGCGGGAGGGGCCGGTGAGGGAGGCGGGACGGAGGCGGCCGGACGTACGAGACGTGCGGAACGCGCGAAGGGGGCAGCCCGCCGACGGGGGAAGATCGGCGGGCTGCCCGGTGGTGCCACTGTGGCTCGGTGTTCCGGGGGCCCGGTGGCCCGGTGGCTCAGTGCACGGAGTGCTCCTCGGCGGGGAAGGTGCCGCCGACCACGTCCTCCGCGAACGCCTTCGCCGCGTCACCCATCACCCGGCGCAGCTCCGCGTACTGCTTCACGAACTTCGGCACCCGGCCGGAGGTCAGGCCCATCATGTCCGTCCACACCAGGACCTGGGCGTCGGTCTCGGGGCCCGCCCCGATGCCGACGGTCGGGATGTGCAGCACCCGGGTGACCTCGGCCGCCAGCTCCGCCGGGACCAGTTCGAGGACCACCGCGAAGGCCCCCGCGTCCTGCACCGCCTTGGCGTCCCGCAGCAACTGCTGCGCGGCCTCCTCGCCGCGGCCCTGCACCCGGTAGCCCATCGCGTTCACGGACTGCGGGGTCAGGCCGATGTGGGCCATCACCGGGATGCCGGACTCCACCAGCAGTTCGATCTGGCGGTGGGAGCGCTCGCCGCCCTCCAGCTTCACCGCGCCGACCCCGGCCTCCTTCACCAGCCGGGTCGCCGAGCGCAGCGCCTGCACCGGCCCCTCCTGGTAGGAGCCGAAGGGCAGGTCGGCCACGATCAGCGCCCGCCGGGTGCCGCGCACGACGGCGGCCGAGAGCATGGTCATCTCGTCGAGGGTGACCGGGACGGTGGTGTCGTACCCGAGGTGGCAGTTGCCCGCCGAGTCGCCGACGAGCATGACCGGGATGCCGGCCTCGTCGAACACGGACGCGGTCATCGCGTCGTAGGCGGTGAGCATGGGCCACTTCTCGCCGCGCTCCTTGGCGGCGGTGACGTCGCGCACGGTGATCCGGCGGGTGCTCTTCCCCCCGTACAGTGCCTTGCTGTCGGCGGAAGGTTTCAGCGCGCCCCGCGCCCCGGGCGCGGGAGACTGCTCCTGGGCAGCCGAGAACTGCGTCATCGCAACGGCTCCTTCTGTCATCTCGAGGCGCCCTGACGGCGTCCCCGGACCATTCCCATGGTGGCACCTCGCGGTGCGGCGGACCAGAGCGCGGCGAGGCGATCCGCCTCACGCGGGCCGGGCCCGGTCCGTCCCGCGCCGGCCCGGTCCGGGCCCCGGCCGCCGCGAGAGCCGCGTAATGCCTCCGTAAAGAATTTCGATACGAGACGGTGCCGTATCGGAATTCGTCCTACGCTCGACCCATGACAACTCCCACTGCCCCGGTCGAGCGCCGGATCCCGGAGTCGGTGCACCGGCGACGGTGGGCCATCCTCGGCGTGCTCATGCTGAGCCTGCTGATCGTGGTGCTCGACAACTCGATCCTCAACGTGGCCATCAAGACCATCTCCACACCCGCCCCCACCGGCCTCGGCGCCACCCAGAGCGAGCTGGAGTGGGCGATCAACGCCTACACCCTCGTCTTCGCCGGACTGCTCTTCACCGCCGGACTGCTCGGCGACCGGCTGGGCCGCAAGAAGGTGCTGCTGGCCGGCCTCGCCGTCTTCGGCATCGGCTCGGCACTCGCCGCCGAGTCCGGCTCACCCGTCCAGCTCATCGTCTTCCGCGCGGTCATGGGTTTCGGCGCCGCGTTCGTCATGCCGGCCACCCTCGCCGTGCTCATGAACGTCTTCGAGCGCGAGGAGCAGCCCAAGGCCATCGGCATCTGGGCCGGCGGCGTCGGCCTCGCCATCGCCATAGGCCCGATCACCGGCGGACTCCTCCTGGACCACTTCTGGTGGGGCTCGGTCTTCCTGGTCAACGTGCCGATCGTCGTCGTGGCCATCGGACTGATGGTCTGGCTGGTCCCGGACTCGCGCGACCCGCGCCCCGGCCGCCTCGACCCGGTCGGCGTCGTCCTGTCCGTCGTCGGCCTGGTGCTGCTCGTCTACGGCATCATCAAGGGCGGCCAGCTCGCCGACTTCGGCGACCCGAAGGTCCTGGCCAGCAGCCTCGGCGGACTCGCCGTGCTGGTCGTCTTCGTGGTGTACGAGAAGCGCAGCGACCACCCGTCCATCGACGTCACCTACTTCAGGAACAAGGTCTTCTCCGCCGCCATGGCGGCCATCACCCTGGTCTTCTTCGCCCTGATGGGGGTGACCTTCTTCTCCGTCTTCTACACCCAGAGCGTGCGCGGCTACTCGCCGCTGGAGACGGGCCTGCTGATGCTGCCGCTGGCCGCCGCGCAGATGGTCTTCGCCCCGCGGGCCCGGCTGCTGGTGGACCGCTTCGGCAACAGGGTGACCACCACCGGCGGCCTGGTGCTCCTGGCCGCGATGCTCGCCGCGTTCTCCCTGCTCGACGCGGACACCCCCATCTGGCTCCTCGAAGTGATCTTCTTCCTGATGGGCACCGGCATGGCCCACATCATGACCCCCACCAGCGTGGTCATCATGCAGGCCCTGCCGCGCGAGAAGGCCGGCTCCGCCTCCGCGCTCAGCAACACCTTCCGGCAGGTCGGCGGCGCGCTCGGCATCGCGGTCCTCGGCTCGGTGCTCTCCACGTCCTACCGCAACGGCATCGAGGGACACCTGACCGGGGTCCCGGCCGCCCTGCGGCACACCGCGGGCGAGTCCATCGAGGCCACCCTCGGCGTCGCGCGCACGCTCGGCCCGCGCGGCGAGGCCCTCGTCGGCCCGGCCAGCGACGCCTATCTGCACGCCATGCACGTCACCGCCCTGTGGGGCGCCGGCGTCGCGGTGCTCGGCGCCGTCGTCGCCGGCCTCTTCCTGCCCGGGAAGGCCCGCGAGGAACCCGAGGGCGAGAAGGAACCGGAACTGGTCGGCACCGAGCCGTCCTGACCGGACCCGGGCCGCGGGGGCGGCGCGAAGGCCGACGGGGGCAGTGGGGGATCCTGGCAGCACAGGAGACGAAGGAGTACCACGTGACCCGTGCCGACAGCACCGCCGGACAGAGGGAGACCCCCGCGCGGGTGACACCCGCGCGGGGGCGCCCGCGCAGCGAGGCGGTGGAGCACGCCATCATCGAGGGCGTCCTCGCGCTCCTGGAGGACGGGGTGCCGCTCGCCGAGCTGTCCATCGAGCGGATCGCCCGCACGGCCGGCGTCGGCAAGGCGACGATCTACCGCCGCTGGAGCGGGAAGGAGGAGCTCTTCGTCGACGTCGTGCGCGCCGCGGAGCCCTCCGAGCCGGGACTGCCCGGCACCTCCCTCCGGGACGACCTGGTGGTCATGCTGGAGTGGATGCGCCGCCGCGGACTGGCCAGCCGGTCCTCGGCGGTGCTGCACAACGTCTACGCGCAGATGAAGTCCAGCCCCCGGATCTGGGCGGCCTACGAGACCTCCGTCATCGAACCCCGCCGCGACGCGCTGTTCGAGGTGCTCCGGCGGGCCCAGCGGCGGGGCGAGGTCCGCGCCGACATCGACGTGCGGCTCGTCAACGACCTGCTCACCGGCCCCATGCTCCTGCGGACCGTCCTGCGCCCGAACGGCGACCTCCCCGAGGACCTCGCGGAACGCATCGTCGACACGGTCCTGGAGGGCCTGCGCCCGCCCGCGCCGGACCCCCCCGCCGCGGGCGGCGCCGGCTGACCGTCCTTCCGGTTCGCCCCACGCCCACGCGTCCACACACCGTCAGAGCGCGCTCCCCGCAGGGCCCATGTGCTCATTTCGTCACAAGACCCGGCCGTTCCGCTTACGTTCGGAACCCCGAACGCCGCCTTCGTCGTCCTTGTGCGGGTACGGCAGCCCGGGCGGGCGCCGTGCGGAAGCGATCATCCCCTAGGGTTTTCCTCCACGGGGACGACGAGTGCACGGGCAAGGTGTGAGGCGACGGTATGGCGCAGGCGCAGATGACGGAGACCGGCAGCGACGACGGGAACGGGGACGGCCGTCAGGGCACCCGGATCCGGCGGCTGTGGGACCACCTGCGCACCGACCGCGGGATCTGGCGCAGGGGCATCGTGCTGGCCGTCCTCGCGGTGCTCCTCGGCCTGCTGATGGCTCTGCACGAGAGTGTCCCCAACCGGATCGGGAACCTCGGCAGCCTGCTGGAGACCTTCCTGCCCTGGCTCGGCGTCCCCGCGGTCCTGCTGCTCGTCCTCGCGCTGGTCCGCCGCTCGGCGACGGCACTGATCGCCCTGCTCGTGCCCCTCGTCGTCTGGGTGAACCTCTTCGGCGGCCTGCTCTCCGACAAGACCGCGGCCGGCGGTGAGGACGACCTGACCGTCGCCACGCACAACGTCAACGCCAGTAACGCGGACCCCTCCGGCACCGCCCGGGAGATCGCCGTCGCCGGCGCCGACGTGCTCGCGCTGCAGGAGCTCAAGGCCTCCGCGGTGCCCACCTACGAACGCCTGCTGGAACCGACGTACAAGTACCACGCGGTGGTCGGCACGGTCGGCCTGTGGAGCAAGTTCCCGATGAGCGGGGTACGGACGGTGGACATCCGGCTGGGCTGGAAGCGCGCGATGCGGGCCACCGTCACCACGCCCGACGGGCCGCTCGCCGTCTACGTCGCCCACCTGCCCTCGGTGCGGGTGAAGCTGCGGGCCGGGTTCACCGCCCGCGAGCGCGACCGCAGCGCGGACGCGCTGGGCGCGGCCATCGCGCACGAGAAGCAGAGCCGTGTCGTGCTGCTCGCCGACGCCAACGGCACGATGAACGACCGGGCGCTCACCGCGGTCACCTCGCAGATGCGCTCGACGCAGGGCGCGGTCGGCAGCGGGTTCGGCTTCAGCTGGCCGGCCTCGTTCCCGATGGCCCGGATCGACCAGATCATGGTCAAGGGCGTCAAGCCGGTGTCGTCCTGGACACTGCCGAAGACGGGCAGCGACCACCTGCCCATCGCCGCCCGCCTCCAGCTCGCCGGGGAGTAGCGGGAGCCGGGAGCCCGGGGCCGGGAGTCCTCGGCCGCACTCCCGGCCCCGGACTCCCGGCCCCGTCCTCCGGGTGCCTCAGCCCCGTTCCCGCCACGCGTTGGTGATGGGCAGGCGCCGGTCCTTGCCGAAGCCCTTCGCCGAGATCTTCGTGCCCGGCGGGTACTGCCGCCGCTTGTACTCCGCGGTGTCCACCATCCGCAGCGTCTTGACCACCAGCTCCCGCTCGAACCCGGCCTCGACGATCTCGTCGGCGCCCTGGTCGCGGTCCACGTAGCGGGCGAGGATCGCGTCCAGGACGGGGTAGTCCGGCAGCGAGTCCGTGTCGACCTGCCCGGGGCGCAGCTCCGCGCTCGGCGGCTTGGAGATCGAGTTCTCCGGGATGGGCGGCGTCTCGCCGCGCTCCGCCGCCGCCCGGTTGCGCCAGCGCGCCAGCTCGAAGACCGTCGTCTTGTACACGTCCTTGATCGGCCCGTACGCGCCCACCGAGTCCCCGTACAGCGTCGAGTAGCCCACCGCCAGCTCGGACTTGTTGCCCGGGGCCAGCACGATGTGGCCCTCCTGGTTGGAGATCGCCATCAGCAGCGTGCCGCGCAGCCGCGACTGGAGGTTCTCCTCGGCGAGACCGGTCAGCTCGGTGGACGCCATGTAGGCGTCGAACATCGGCGCGATGGAGATCGTCCGGAAGTTCAGACCCGTGCGCCGCGCGAGTTCCGCCGCGTCGCCCCTGGAGTGCTCCGAGGAGTACTTCGACGGCATGGACACGCCGTAGACGTTCTCCGGCCCCACCGCGTCGCAGGCGATCGCGGCCACCAGGGCCGAGTCGATGCCGCCGGACAGACCGATCAGCACCGAGCGGAAACCGTTCTTCCGCGCGTAGGCGCGCAGACCGGTGACGAGCGCGGAGTAGATCTCCTCGTCGTCCTCCAGCCGGTCCGCGTACCCGCCGGTCAGCTCGGGCTCGTAGGCCGGCAGGGGCTCCTCGGAGACGACCAGGCGCTCGACGCGCAGCCCGTCGTCGAGGACCGCCCCGTCGTCCGGCGCCTCCGCGGAGACGCCGGGCAGGTCGAGGTCGAGCAGCACCGCGCACTCCTGGAACTGCGGCGCCCGCGAGACGACCTCGCCCTCGCGGTCCACGACGATGGTGTCGCCGTCGAAGACCAGCTCGTCCTGGCCGCCCGTCATCGCCAGGTAGGCGGTGGTGCAGCCGGCCTCCTGGGCGCGCTTGCGCACCAGTTCGAGCCGGGTGTCGTCCTTGTCGCGCTCGTACGGCGAGGCGTTGACGGAGAGCAGCAGCCCCGCCCTCGCGGAGCGGGCCGCGGGCACCCGGCCGCCGTCCTGCCACAGGTCCTCGCAGATGGCGAGGGCGATGTCCACGCCGTGCAGCCGCAGGACCGGCATGGTGTCGCCGGGCACGAAGTAGCGGAACTCGTCGAAGACGCCGTAGTTCGGCAGGTGGTGCTTGGCGAAGCGGAGCGCGATCCTTCCGCGGTACAGCACGGCGGCGGCGTTGCGCGGGGTACCGGCCGGCTGGCCGTACTTCGGCTGCGCGGACTCGGAACGGTCGAGGTAGCCGACGAGGACGGGCAGCTCGCCCAGGCCCTCGGCGGCCAGCCGGACGGCCAGCTCGCGCACGGCGGCACGGCTGGCCTCGACGAAGGAGGAACGCAGGGCGAGATCCTCCACGGGATACCCGGTGAGCACCATCTCCGGGAACGCCACGAGGTGCGCTCCCCGCTCGGCGCAGTCCCGGGTCCTGCGAAGGACGGCCTCCACGTTCCCGGAGAGGTCGCCGACGGTCGAGTCGATCTGATTCAGGGCGAGACGTAGTTGAGGCACGCCCTCCAGTGTAATCGTCACACCGACGCGATGCCCGCGCCCCCGGAGCGCGCGAGCCGCGCGGCAGCCGCGCGAGGCGCCGCGCGGGGGCCTCAGTACCGCAGCAGCGTCATCATCCCCGCCTCCTGGTGGTACGCGTTGTGGCAGTGCAGCATCCACACCCCCGGGTTCTCCGCGTCGAAGTCCGCCCTCACCGTCCGCCCCGGCAGCACGATCGCCGTGTCCTTGCGCGCCCCCGGCCCGTCCTGCGTCCCGGTCAGCGCGAACACGTGGCCGTGCAGATGGACCGGGTGCCACATCTTCGTCGCGTTGGTCAGCTCGAGCCGCACCCGCTCACCGGCCCGCAGTGCGTGGGCCTGCCGGGGGTCGTACGGCTTGCCGTCGAAGGCCCAGTCGTACTTCTTCATGCTCCCGGTGAGCCGCAGCCGCAGCGTCCGGTCCGGCCGCCGGTCGTCCAGCGCCACCGCGTCCTCGGCCAGCAGCTCCTCGGCGCCCACCAGCCGTCCGTCCAGCTCCCTCGGCCGCGCCGAGGCCTTCGGCGCCGCGCCGCTCGCGGTGCGCAGCAGTGCCCGCGCCGCCGCGCCGCCCTTGCCCTCGGCGAGGGCGGTCAGCGGGAAGACGCCGTCCCCCGCGGTCACCAGGACGTCGTAGCGCTCACCCATGGCCAGCAGCAGAGCGTCGGTCCCGGTGTGCCGCACGGGGTGGCCGTCGGTGTGCGTCACCGTCATCCGGTGGCCGCCGAGCGCGACCCGGAAGGCGGTGTCGCCGCTCGCGTTGATCAGCCGGATCCGGATCCGCTGCCCGGGCCGCGCGGCGAACACCCGGGGGGCGTCCGCCGTGCGCCCGTTGACCAGGTGGTAGGGGTAGGTCACATTGCCGCCCGCCCCGTCGAGCAGTGCGCTCCGGCCCGTGTGGGGGCGGTCGCCGGGGCGGGCGGAACCGGGTGCGGCGCCGGGCGTGTCGCGGCCGGCGTTCCTGGTGCCGCCCCCGCCCTCGGCGTCCTCGGACATGTTCATGCCGCTGCCCCGGCTGCCGAGCAGGGTCCTCAGCGTCGCCTCGGGACTCCGGCCGCCCACCCCGTCCAGCCAGTCGTCGAGCACCACGACCCACTCGGTGTCGTACCCGAGCGGCTCGTGCGGGTCCTCCACGATCAGCGCCCCGTACAGGCCGCGGTCCGCCTGCACCCCCGCGTGCGAGTGGTACCAGTACGTGCCCGGGGTGGGCAGCGGGAACCGGTAGACGAAGTCGCCGCCCGCCCGGACCGCGCGCTGGGTGAGGCCGGGGACGCCGTCCATGGCGTTGGGCACGGCGAGGCCGTGCCAGTGCAGGGTGGTCGGCTGCGGCAGGTGGTTGGCGAGGGTGACGGCGAGCGTCTCGCCCGCGGTGACCCGGATCTCCCGCCCGGGCAGGCCGCCGCCGTACGTCCAGGTGCTGACGGTGCGTCCGCCGAGGTCGGCCCTGCCGGAGACGGCGGTGAGGCGGACGGCACGGGTGGCCGCACGGGACTTCGCGTCCCCGGCCGGGGCGGGCGGGGCGGCGGCCGTGCCGGGGGCGCCCGCCGGCGTGGGGCAGGACGGCTCGGGCAGCGGGCGGGCGGCGGCGAGGGCACCGGCCCCGGCGACGGCCAGGGCACCGGTGCGCAGCAGGGCACGGCGGGAGGGGGCAGAAGTACGCATGCCCGAATTGCACTACTTGCGAAGGTGTGCGAGGGCGCACGAAACGCCGGTTGCGCCGCCCGGGTGAGCAGGGCCCCCGTGTCCGCGCCGGACCGGCGCGGACACGGGGGCCCTGAGTGACTCGGCGGATCCGCCGTCGGTGACGCGGCCTCAGTGCCGCTTGTACGAGGACACGTAGCCGCCCGCGGGCGAACCGACGCCCGTCACCGGGTCGTAGCCGCGCACCGCCTTCAGCGAACTGTCCTTGCCGAGGCTGCGCACCGAGGTGATCAGGCCCTCGGAGGCGTCGAAGGAGTTGACGAAGTCCACGCGGGCGACCGCGAGGTCCTTGCCGGTCGGCCTGTCCACCACGTCGTGGTAGACCTTCGAGCCGTAGCGGTCGTAGATCGCCGGGTTGGCGAAGCCGATCGCCCGCCCGCCGCGCTCCTGCTGCGCGAGCGCCTGGACGCCCGCGATCACCGGCGCGGCCAGCGAGGTGCCGCCGATGCGGTACTCGGAGTACCGGTAGGAACCGTCGGGGAAGGCCTGGGTCTGGCCCACCTTGAAGCCGGTGTTGGGGTCGCCCACCGCCGATATGTCCGGAACCGTGCGCATCGGCGCGGCCGTTCCGTTCGCCTTGGCGAGCGACTTCGGGACCACACCGCGCTGGTAGTACGGCTGCGCCACGGTGCGGCTGGTGCCGCCGCCCGCGCCCGAGGTGAACGCGCCGGGGAAGTCGGCCCAGCTGCGGCCGTCGTCCGACAGGGCGGCCCGCTGGGTGCCCCAGCCGGTCTCCCACAGGTACGAGTCGTGCTTGCCGACGGCCAGCGAGGTGCCGCCGACGGCCGTCACCCACGCGGAGTTGGCCGGGGTGTCGACCTGCTTGGTCCCGGTGTTGTCGACCTCGTCGCCGTTGTCGCCGGAGGAGAAGTAGAAGCCGATGCCCTCGATGGCGCCCAGCTGGAAGACCTGGTCGTAGGCGGCGGCCAGGGCCGGGGTCTGGTTGGCCTCGATGTCGCCCCAGGAGTTGGAGACGATGTCGGCCAGGTGTCCGTCGACGATCTTGCCGAGCGAGTCGAGCAGGTCGTTGTCGTAGCAGGAGGCGGCGCCGACGTAGACGATGTCCGCCTTCGGCGCGACCGCGTGCACGGCCTCGACGTCGAGGGTCTCCTCGCCGTACCAGCCGGCCGCCCCGCACTCCTCGGTGCGGGTGTACCCGCTCGGCAGCACCTGCTTCAACTGGCCTCGCTTGTACGAGGCGTCGCCGTGCTTGCCGGCGTAGGTGGCCGCGTCGGCGGCGATGGTCGGGGAGGCGTAGGCGTCGGTGATGGCGACGGTCACGCCCTTGCCGGTCGCCCTGCCCGCCCCGTACGCCGCGCGGAGCTGCTTGCCGGTGTAGCCCTTGACCGCGTACGGGATCTTCTGGCCGTACGCCTTCGGCAGCGAGGTGGCCGTGCTCGAGCCGTAGTAGGAGGAGAACGGCCCCGAGTTGCGGAACACCGCGTCCGGCGGGGGCAGGGTGTCGCTGTGGCTCGCCTTGTGCGGGGCGTTGTCCAGGCCGGTGACGGTGAGGACGGCGCCGTCCAGCGCGGCGGGCACGGTGGCGTCGGCGGCCGGGGCGCGGTAGGTCTTGCCGGCCTTGGCATAGTTGTGGAGCTGGGTGCCGAAGGCCTTCTCGACGGCGGCCACGTCACCGGTGACGGAGAGGTAGTGCCGGGTGGTGCCGGTGACCGTCAGACCGGCGGACTTCAGCCAGTGGGTGACGGACTCGACCTGGGCCTTGGTGGCGCCGTAGCGGGCGTCGGCCTCCTTCGCCGAGAGGTACTTGCCGTACGAGGCGGAATCCGGGTCGGACACGGCCCGCGCGTACGCCTGGAGGCCGGCGGCGTCGCGCCCGGCGAGGTAGACGCGGACGGAGACCTTGGAGCTGTCGCCGGCGGCGCCCTTGTCGGCCGAGCTCTTGGCCCAGACCGGCTTGGTGCCCGCGAGTGAGTGCCGGCCGGAGCCGTCCGCGGCGTGGGCCGCGGGTGTGCCGAGTGCCAGGGCCCCGGCGAGCAGCGGCAGTGTCGCTGCCAGGCTCAGCCCGGCGCGCGCGGTGGCGCGAGTGGATCTCATAAAACCCCCTGCGATGCGGTTCGTCGCATGTCGTCGCGCGTGGCTCGTCGCATGGCGAGCGCACGATCCCGGCCACTCTTTCGATGATCGGTTCATGTCAGGGGAATGGAATGGCCAAGAAGAGCCCAAGTGCCGGTGATACAAGGGGATTTGCGGGAGTTGGGGGGAGTTGGCGGGCGGGGTCCTGTGGAGGTGCGGGGCGGGGGGAGTGAGGGAGATGTCCGGAAGCCGCCCGGGGCGACGGAAAAGTTGAATGCCGGATGCGCATTATTTACGCTGGTGGCATGCGGCTCCTGCGCTCCACCGACCTGGCGCTGCGCGTCCTGATGAGACTCGCCGTCGCGGGCGACTCCAGCCCCACGACCCGCGAGGTCGCGGCGGACATGGACGTGCCCTACACGCATGCCGCGAAGGTCGTCGCCGAACTCCAGCACCGGGGACTGCTCGCGGCCCGCCGGGGCAGGGGCGGCGGGTTGTCGGTCACCGAGGCCGGGCGGACGGCCTCCGTCGGCAGGGTCGTACGGGCCTTCGAGGGCGCGGACGGCGGGAGCGACGTGGTCGATTGCGAGGGCGGCGGCACCGGCACCCCGCCCTGCCCGCTGCGCTCCGACTGCCTGCTGAGGGGCGCCCTGCGACGCGCCCAGGAGGCGTTCTACGCCTCCCTGGACCCGCTGACGGTGCAGGACATGATCGGGTCCCCGACCGGACCCCTCCTCCTCGGCCTCCCGGGCGTGGGCGCGCCGAGCCCGACGTAGAGCGGGGCCCGCGCCCCGCGGAGGGGCGCGGGCTCGTGCGCGTACCGGGGTGGGTCAGGCCGCCGCGTCCTTGGCGAGCCACAGGTCGGGCCCGAACACCTCGTAGTGGATGTCGGCCGGCGCGACCCCCCTGGCCAGCAGCTGCTCCCGCACCACCCGCATGAACGGCAGCGGCCCGCACAGGTAGGCGACCGTTCCCGGGGCCACCTCGACCGCGCCGAGGTCGACCAGTCCGGGCCGCCCCGCCCCCTCCGCGTCCTCCTCGTAGAAGAACACGGCCTCTCCGTCCGCCAGCTTCGCCGCGTACGCCGTGTGGTCCCCCCGCAGCGCGTGTGCCGCGGGCGAGCGGTCCGCGTGCACCACGGTCACCCGCCCGGTGTGCTCCTCGAGCGAGAGCTGCTCCAGCATCGCGATCATCGGGGTCACCCCGATGCCCGCGGAGGCCAGCAGCAGCGGCGCGTCGGTGTCCTCCAGGACGAGGTCGCCGTACGGCGCCGACAGCTCCAGCACGTCACCCGCGCGCACGTGCGCGTGCAGGTGGTTCGAGACCTCGCCCTCCGGCGTGGCGGCGTCCCCCGGCACCCGCTTGACCGCGAACTGCCGCACCGGGGAACCGGGCGCCGCCGTCAGGCTGTACTGCCGGATCTGCCGGGCCCCGTCCGCGAGCCGCACGCCGACCGAGACGTACTGCCCGGCGCGGTAGGGCGGCACGGGTCCGCCGTCGGCGGGGCGCAGCCGGAAGGTGGCGACGTCCGCGGTCTCGTCGATCCGCTCGACGACGGTCCACTCGCGCAGCGCGCTCTCCTCGCTCCGCGCGTACAGCGTCCGCTCGATGTCGATGAGGGCGTTGGCCATGAGCCAGTAGACCTCGGTCCAGGCGGCGGCGACCTCCTCGGTGACGGCCTCGCCGAGCACCTCGGCGATCGCGGCGAACAGGTGCTCGTGGACGACCGGGTACTGCTCCGGGCGGATGCCGAGCGAGGCGTGCTTGTGGGCTATCCGGCGCAGCATCAGGTCGGGGCGCCGCTCGGGGTGGTCGACCAGGTGCGTGGCGAAGGCGGCGATCGAGCCGGCCAGCGCCTGCTTCTGGGTGCCGGCGGCCTGGTTGCCGCGGTTGAACAGATCGCGCAGCAGCTCCGGGTGGGCGGCGAAGAGCCGTGCGTAGAAGCGCTCGGTGATGTCGCCGATGGCCGCGCCGACGGCGGGGAGGGTGGCGCGGACGGTGGCTGCGGACTGCTCGGAGAGCATCGGGACTCCTCTGTGGAACGGAGTGACGGTCCGCGGACCCGGAGGGGACCCGTGGACCCGAGGGAGGGGGCCGCACGGCCCGGGGGAGGGCCGCGCGGCCTTCAGGGCCGTGCGGCCCTGGTGGAACACCGGCGCAGCGGTGGAGCGTGGTGGCTCCGCCGTATTCCTCCGGCACCGTAATAAAACTTGCATCTGAGATGCAAATTAAAAGGATGGGGGACGGGCGAGGACCGGCCATTACGGAAAGTGCAGTTCAGCGGGCAAGATGGCCCCGAAGCAGGGCACCCGTGAGGACACCTGCCGTACGTGTGACGTTCGGAACAGGGCCGCCGGGCCGCCGGGGGTCCGCAACGCGGATGAAATGCTGGTGTGGTGGGATGCTCACGTGCCCGACCGCCCGTCCCGCCACCACCGGGAACGGCGGCGTGACCAGCAAGGATGGGGAAGCGGAAGATGGACAAGCAGCAGGAGTTCGTGCTCCGGACCTTGGAGGAGCGCGACATCCGGTTCGTACGCCTGTGGTTCACGGACGTGCTGGGCTTCCTCAAGTCCGTCGCCGTGGCCCCGGCCGAGCTCGAACAGGCCTTTGACGAGGGCATCGGCTTCGACGGCTCGGCGATCGAGGGCTTCGCCCGGGTCTACGAGTCCGACATGATCGCCAAGCCGGACCCGTCCACGTTCCAGATCCTCCCCTGGCGCGCGGAGGCCCCCGGCACGGCCCGGATGTTCTGCGACATCCTGATGCCCGACGGCTCCCCGTCCTTCGCCGACCCGCGCTTCGTCCTCAAGCGGGCCCTGAACCGCGCCTCCGACCTGGGCTTCACCTTCTACACCCACCCGGAGATCGAGTTCTACCTGCTCAAGCACAAGCCGGTGGACGGCACCCGGCCCACCCCCGCCGACAACTCCGGGTACTTCGACCACACCCCGCAGGCCATCGGCATGGACTTCCGCCGCCAGGCGATCACCATGCTGGAGTCGATGGGCATCTCGGTCGAGTTCTCCCACCACGAGGGCGCCCCCGGCCAGCAGGAGATCGACCTGCGCTACGCCGACGCGCTCTCCACGGCCGACAACATCATGACCTTCCGCCTGGTCATGAAGCAGGTCGCGCTGGAGCAGGGGCTCCAGGCCACCTTCATGCCGAAGCCGTTCTCGGAGTACCCCGGCTCGGGCATGCACTCCCACCTCTCCCTCTTCGAGGGTGACCGGAACGCGTTCTACGAGTCCGGCGCGGAGTACCAGCTCTCCAAGGTGGGCCGCTCCTTCATCGCGGGCCTGCTGCGGCACGCGGCGGAGATCTCGGCCGTCTCCAACCAGTGGGTCAACTCCTACAAGCGCATCTGGGGCGGCGCCGCCCGCACGGCCGGCGCCGGCGGCGAGGCCCCCTCGTACATCTGCTGGGGCCACAACAACCGCTCCGCCCTGGTCCGCGTCCCCATGTACAAGCCCGGCAAGACGGGCTCGGCCCGCGTCGAGATCCGCTCCCTGGACTCCGGCGCCAACCCCTACCTCTCCTACGCCGTCCTGCTGGCCGCCGGCCTCAAGGGCATCGAGGAGGGCTACGAGCTCCCGGCCGGCGCCGAGGACGACGTCTGGGCCCTGACCGACGGCGAACGCCGCGCCCTCGGCATTGAACCGCTCCCGCAGAACCTCGGTGAGGCGCTCGACCTGATGGAGCGCAGCGACCTCGTCGCCGAGACCCTCGGCGAGCACGTCTTCGACTTCTTCCTGCGCAACAAGAAGCAGGAGTGGGAGGAGTACCGCAGCGAGGTCACGGCGTTCGAGCTGCGGAAGAGCCTGCCGGTGCTGTAGCCGCCGGTCGGGGCGGTCGGAACACGACGACGGGCCGGGTACGGGGATCACCCCGTACCCGGCCCGTGGCCGTGATGATCGCCGGGGCCGTCCACGGGCCGTCCCCGCCATGCGCCCCAGGCCGCCATCGACTTCGACAGCAGCGGCGGGGACAGTGTCGAGGCGGCGGGACGCCGGCTCTGGTTCGCCGAGCGCGATGTGCCCCCGCGGACGGCCCGGGACCGCCGGGGCCGGACGGGGCGCTTTCGCCGAGGGGTGAAAGGCCCTGGTGGGCGACGGCGTGGGTGATCTACGGTGTGGCGATGCAGCCTGCTTCGGCGCCGCGGACACCGGCGAACGCACCGCGGCCCGGCCGCCGCTGGTACGTGGCGGCGGCCGTGCTCCCCGTCGTGACGACCGTGCTGGGCGTGGTCCTCGGTGTGCACGCCCTCAGGGACGCCGTCGACGCGGTGGACACGGGGCACCGGTTCGCCGGGGGCGACACCGTCACCCTGCGGCTCGATCCGGCGCACGGGAAGTCGATCTGGATCAGGGACCGGGGGCCGTCGGCCCGCCAGTCCTGCGACATCAGCGGTCCGGGCGAGTCCGCCCTCACCGATCCCGGGATCGACGTGTTCCTCACCCGCAAGGAGACCTGGAACCCGCTCTTCGGGATCGACGTGTCGCAGGCGGGTGAATACCGCGTCACCTGCTCCTCGCGCGGAGGGCCGTCCCAGTACGCCCTGGGCGAGGCCGGGGGGCTCCTCACGCTCGGCGGGCGGCTGTTCCCGGCCCTGCTCCTCCCGGTGGTCGGCCTGTTCGCCGGCCTCGTCCTCGCCCTGGTCACCGGCCTCCGCCGCAGGGGGCATCGTCGGCGGCTGTCCGCCGCACGCCCGGGCTCCGGGGCGGGCCGTCCCGCGGAGCCGGTCGTGGCCCCCGGCGGCGGTTCCGGCCGGCCGTGAACCGCCGGGCCGGGAAACGGCCTCGGTGACTCCCGGTCCTCAGTTCCGGTCGCCGCCGAAGCGGGCCAGGTCCTCGGGGGAGGGGGCCTCCAGGAGGGACTCGGCGCCGCCGTCGAGCATGCGGGCCGTCTCCGTGGAGCGGGGGAGCATCGTCTTCTCGTAGTCGCGCACCGCGTCGTCGACCGTGGCGCAGCGGGAGAGGGCGAGGGCCAGCTCACAGGCGTCGAGCATGGCGAGGTTGACGCCGACGCCGAGCGGCGGCATGAGGTGCGCGGCGTCCCCGAGGAGGGCCACGGTGGGGGAGTGCTCCCAGGTGTGCGGCACGGGGAGGGCGAGGATCGGGCGGTCGACGTAGGGGCCGTCGTTGTCGGTGATCAACCGCAGCAGCTCCGGAGACCAGCCGTCGTAGTCGCGCAGCAGGTGGGCGCGGATGCCCTCGGTGTCCTCCGGGCGCAGCCCGGCGCGGGCGAGCCAGTCCGCGGGGGTCCTGCGGATGAGGTAGACCCGCATGTGGCCGCCGCTGTTGCGCTGGGCGAAGAGGCAGCGCTCGCCGTCGGCGGCGTGCGCGTTGCCCTTGCCGACCAGCTCGGACAGTTCGGGGTGCCGGGTGTCCAGGTCGTCGAACCAGGCTTCGAGGAAGTGGACGCCGGTGTGGACGGGGGCCGCGGGGGAGACCGCGGCGCGGACCCGGGAGAAGGCGCCGTCCGCGCCGATCACGAGGTCCGTCTCGACGGACGTGCCGTCGGCGAACGTCAGGGTGCGCGGGCCCTCGGCCGGTCCGCCGACCGCGGTGAGCGCCTGGCCCCACCGGACCGTGCCGGGGGTGAGCGAGCGGAGCAGGAGGCCGGTGAGCTGGCCGCGGTCGATCTCGGGGGCGGCGGTCTCGCCCTCGGCGGGCACGTGGTGGCCCAGCAGCCGCCCCGAGGAGTCGAGTTGGCGCATCTCCTGGCTCTCGGGCCGGGCCAGGGCGAAGAACTCCTCCAGCAGGCCGGCCTCGCGCAGGGCGATCTGGCCGTCGTCCTCGTGCAGGTCGAGGGAGCCGCCCTGGTTGCGGGAGTCCGCCTCCGGGGCGCGGTCGTACACGGTCACGTCGAGGCCGTGCCGCTGCAGGATGCGGGCGCAGGTCAGGCCGCCGGGGCCCGCTCCGACGACGCTGATCCGGGCGCGGGCAGGGGTGGGTGAGGTCATGGCGGGGCTCCAGGGGTCGTCACGGTGGCCTCGGCGCCCTCGGCGCCGGCCGGTGCCACCACCAAAGCAGAAGTGAGTACGAAAGTGCAACCAGTTCAGTTTCTGCTTCGGTTCAGTCTGGGTTACGGTGAGGGCATGCCGGACACCTCCCCACCCCCCGGACCCTCCGAGGCACGGCCCCCCGTCGGCCGCCGTGAACGCAAGAAGGCCGCGACACGGCGGGCCATCGCCGACGCGGCCCTCGCACTCTTCCTGGAGCACGGCTTCGAGCGCGTGAGCGTCCGCGACGTCGCCGAGCGGGCGGACGTGTCGACGACGACCCTCTTCGCGCACTTCCCCAGCAAGGAATCGCTGGTCTTCGACCGCGAGGAGGACATCGACGCGCGGCTGCGCGACTGCGTCCGGGACCGGCCCGAGGGGCAGAGCGTGATGGAGGCGCTGCGCGCGCACGCCCTGCGCTCCTGGATCCCGGTGGCGACGGACCCGCTCGGCGAGCGGTACCTCGCCCTGGTCGACGGCACGCCGGCGCTGCGGGAGTACGGCGAACGCATGTGGATGCGCCATGCGAAGACCCTCGGCGGAGCCCTCGCCCGGGAACTGGGCCGCGAGCCCGACGACCTCGCGTGCGCGGCCCTCGCCCGCTTCGTCCTGGAGGTCCCCGCTCTCACGCGCGGCCGCGAGGACCCCGGGGCGAGCGTGGAGAAGGTCTTCGACCTGCTGCTGCACGGCTGGGAGTCGGAGGAGGCCCCGGGCTGACCCCGCGGTATCCCGGGTGGCCGTTCGTAGGATCGATCCTCGGGCACGGTGCCGTCCGCCCGGAGGCGGGAACCGCAACCCGCCTCCCCGCTCCCGCGTCCTACACGAGGGACGGCCGCCGAACACCCGGGAGAGCACGTGACGAAGAAGGACCGGTCGAAGGAGACACCGGAGGACAAGGACCGCGAGAGGTGGCTCGCGCGGTTCCAGCTGCGGCTGGTCACACAGCCGGGCGTGGACCGGGAGGTCGTCCTGCGGGCCGTCAAGGAGGTCACGGCGCACTGCGCGGAGACGGGGGAGAGCCCGCGCGCCGCCTTCGGCGACCCGGACGACCACGCCGTGAAGGCGGCCGCGCGGCTGGTGCCGCCGGAGCGGGCGGAGCGGGACCGGCGGCAGAACGGGGTGCTGAAGAGGCTCAAGTCCATGGGCCGCAGGGCCGGGGAGATCGCCGACATCTGAGCGGACACGGCGAGCGTGCGGGCCAGGCGTCGCCGGACGGGCGGGACTTCCGCGACACGCCCCTCGCCGCGCGCACCCGTACCGCAGGCCGTCCCGAGCACCGGGGGATCACGCGGAGCCGCCCCGGGCCTGTGCGGATAGGCTCACCTCCGGACTAACCCGATCACGCGACCGGAGGCCGGAATGACGATGCCGGGGCGCAGGAGCAGTACCTACACGCGACTGCTGCGGCACGGGTTCACCGATCCGTCCGCCTCCGAGCGCCTGCTCGACGCCCCCGAACTCGCCGCCGTCCGCGCCGACCCCGTCCTCCTGGAGGCCCTCGGCGCCACCGCCGACCCCGACTCCGCCCTGCTCGGACTCGTCCGCCTGCTGGAGGCCCAGCCCGGCGAGACCGCGCGGCACGAACTGCTGGACACCCTGATAGCGGCCAAGCCGCTGCGCGACCGGCTGCTCGGAGTCCTCGGCGCCTCCACCGCCCTCGCCGACCACCTCGCCCGGCATCCCGGCGACTGGCAGGCCCTGGTCACCTACGAACCGCGGGACCTGCACCCCGGGGTCCCCGAGTTCGCGCGCGCCCTCGCCGAGGCCGACGACCCCGTCGCCCTGCGCGTCGCCTACCGCCGCTGCCTGCTCTCGCTCGCCGCGCGCGACGTGTGCGGCACCACCGACCTCGCCCAGACCGCCGCCGAACTCGCCGACCTCGCCACCGCCACCCTGCGCGCCGCCCTCGCCCTCGCCGAGGCCGCGGCGCCCGAGGACGCCGCCCTGTGCCGGCTCGCCGTCATCGCGATGGGAAAGTGCGGCGGCCACGAGCTGAACTACGTCTCCGACGTCGACGTCATCTTCGTCGCCGAACCGGCCGGCCCCGCCGAGGGCACCGAGGAGACCCGGGCACTGCAGGCAGCCACCCGGCTCGCCTCGCACCTGATGCGGATCTGCTCCGAGACCACCGTCGAGGGCAGCATCTGGCCCGTCGACGCCAACCTCCGCCCCGAGGGCCGCAACGGCCCCCTCGTCCGCACCCTGAGCAGCCACCTCGCCTACTACCAGCGGTGGGCCAAGACCTGGGAGTTCCAGGCACTGCTCAAGGCCCGCCCGGTCGCCGGCGACGCCGAACTCGGCGCGGCCTACCTGGACGCCGTCTCGCCGCTGGTCTGGGAGGCCGCCGAGCGCGAGAACTTCGTCGCCGACGTGCAGAAGATGCGCCGCCGGGTGATCGACAACATCCCCGCCGCCGAGCTCGAACGCGAACTCAAACTCGCCCCCGGCGGACTGCGGGACGTCGAGTTCGCCGTGCAGCTCCTCCAGCTCGTGCACGGCCGCTCCGACATGAGCCTGCGCAGCCGCACCACCCTCGACGCGCTGGCCGCCCTCGCCGCGGGCGGCTACGTCGGCCGCACCGACGCCGAGCAGCTCGACGCCGCCTACCGCTTCCTGCGCACCATGGAGCACCGCATCCAGCTCCACCGGCTGCGCCGCACCCACCTCGTCCCCGAGGACGAGGCCGACCTGCGGCGCCTGGGCCGCTCGCTCGGCCTGCGTACCGACCCCGTCGCCGCCCTCACCCGCGAGTGGAAGCGGCACGCCGGCGTCGTACGGCGGCTGCACGAGAAGCTGTTCTACCGGCCGCTGCTCGACGCCGTCGCCCAGCTCGCCCCCGGCGAGGCCCGGCTCAGCCCCGGCGCCGCCCGCGAACGCCTCGTCGCCCTCGGCTACGCCGACCCCGCCGCCGCCCTGCGCCACCTGGAGGCGCTCGCCTCCGGCGTCAGCCGCAAGGCCGCCATCCAGCGCACTCTGCTGCCCGTGCTCCTCGGCTGGTTCGCCGACTCCGCCGACCCCGACGCCGGACTGCTCAACTTCCGCAAGGTCTCCGACGCGCTCGGCCAGACCCCCTGGTACCTGCGGCTGCTGCGGGACGAGGGCGCCGCCGCGGAGAACCTCGCCCGCGTCCTGTCCGCCGGGCGCATGACCCCCGACCTGCTGATGCGGGCCCCGGAGGCGGTCGCGCTGCTCGGCGACGGGGGCGGGCGAAGGCACGGCGTCGGGCTCGCCCCGCGCTCCCGCGAGCGGCTCGAACAGGAGATCATCGCCGCCGTGGGGCGCGCCGAGAACGCCGAACAGGCGGTCACCGCCGCCCGCGGGGTCCGCCGCCGCGAGCTGTTCCGCACCGCCGCCGCCGACATCGTCGGCTCCTACGGCACCGAGGAGACGCCCGTCGAGGCCGACCAGGGCGCACTGGTCGACCTCGTCGGCGGGGCGATCTCCGACATCACCGCCGCCACCCTCGCCGGGACCCTGCGGGCCGTGGTCCGCGAACACTGGGGCGACACCCTGCCCACCCGGTTCGCCATCATCGGCATGGGCCGCTTCGGCGGCCACGAACTCGGCTACGGCTCCGACGCCGACGTCCTCTTCGTGCACGAGCCGCGCGAGGGCGTCGACGAGACGGAGGCGGGACGGGCCGCCAACGCCGTCGTCACCGAGATGCGGCGGCTGCTGCAGTTCCCGAGCACCGACCCGCCGCTGCTCATCGACGCGGATCTGCGCCCCGAGGGCAAGTCCGGACCGCTGGTGCGCACGCTGACCTCGTACGCCGCCTACTACCGCCGGTGGTCGCTGGGCTGGGAGGCGCAGGCGCTGCTGCGGGCCGAGCCGGTGGCGGGGGACACCGGGCTGGGAGCGCGGTTCGTGGAGCTGATCGACCCGCTGCGCTACCCGCGGGGCGGCCTGGGGGAGGACGCGATCCGGGAGATCCGGCGGCTCAAGGCGCGGATGGAGGTGGAGCGGCTCCCCCGGGGCGCCGATCCGACCCTGCACACCAAGCTGGGCCGGGGCGGGCTGTCCGACGTGGAGTGGACGGTGCAGCTCATGCAGATGCGGCACGGCCACGAGGTGCCCGAGCTGCGCACCACCCGGACGCGGGCCGGTCTCGAGGCGGCACGGGAGGCGGGGCTGCTGTCGGCGGAGGACGCGGCGACGCTGGACGAGGCATGGGTGCTGGCCACCCGCGTGCGCAACGCGGTCATGCTGGTGCGGGGCCGGGCCGGGGACACCTTCCCCTCCGACGCCCGGGAGCTGGCGGCGGTCGGCCGGTACCTGGGCTACGGCCCCGGCCACGTCGGCGACATGCTCGACGACTACCGCCGCACCACCCGCCTGGCCCGCGCGGTGGCGGAGAGCCTCTTCTACGACGCGTGAACCCCGAGGGTCAGGGGCCGGGTGCCAGGGCCGGGGGCCGAGGGCTAGGGGCGCGGGGGGCTGCGCACATGGCTCTCCTCGGTCCCGGCCGCCGTGACCGGGGCCGCCGCCTCCTGGGCCGCCGTGACCGGGGCCTCCGGGGCCGGGGCCGGCGGATCCGCGGGTGCCCCCGGGGGCGCGTCGCGCCCGGAGCCCACCGTGCGGGAGGACGAGACCGCCGGCCGGCGCGGCAGCGCGTACGGCCGTGCCCCGTACCAGACCGCCGCCACGCCGAAGCCCAGCGTCAGGCACAGCACGCCCCCCACCGCGTCCAGCCAGAAGTGGTTGGCCGTGGCGACGATGACCACCAGCGTCGCCGCCGGGTACAGCAGGCCCAGTATCCGCACCCACGGCAGTCTCGCCAGGGCGAAGATCGTCAGCCCGCACCACAGCGCCCAGCCGATGTGCATCGAGGGCATGGCCGCGTACTGGTTGGACATGTCCTTCAGGTCCCCCGAGGCCATCGACCCCCACGTCCGGTGCACCACCACCGTGTCGACGAAGCCGCCCCCCGGCATCAGGCGCGGCGGGGCGAGGGGGAAGAGGTAGTAGCCCAGCAGCGCCACGCCCGTCGTTGCGAACAGGGCCGTCCGCGCGGCCCCGTAGCGGCCCGGATGGCTCTTGTACAGCCAGGCCAGGACGCCCACCGTCACGAGGAAGTGCAGCGTGGCGTAGTAGTAGTTCATGCCGACGATCAGCCACGTCACCGAGTTGACCGTGTGGTTGACCGAGTCCTCGACGGCGATCCCCAGGTGCCGCTCCAGCCCCCACACCCAGTCCGTGTTCCGCAGCGCCTCCCCGCGACGCTCCGGCACCGCGTTGCGGATCAGGGAGTAGGTCCAGTAGCTCACCGCTGTCAGCAGCACCTCGAACCACAGACGAGGCGCACGCGGGGCCCGAGGCCGGCGCGGGAAGCCCTGCTCCGCGCGGCCTTCCTGCAGGGACGCGGTCGTCTCACCCATGGGCACAGAGTCTGTCAGAGGAGGTCCTCCCTCGGATCCTCCTCCGGGTGGGCCCGTCCCGCACGTTCACGGGTGGAGAGCCGGGGTGCTTCTCCACCCCGGGGAGGACTCAGCACCCGAATGGACTACGCCCGGTTGCGGTCCCCGGGTGCGGACGCCGTGGACCCCCGCACCACCAGCTCCGGCATGAACACGAACTCGCTGTGCGGGGCCGGCGTGCCGCCGATCTCCTCGAGCAGCGTGCGCACCGCCGCCTGGCCCATCGCGGGGACCGGCTTGCGGACCGTCGTCAGCGGCGGGTCGGTGAAGGCGATGAGAGGGGAGTCGTCGAAGCCGACCACCGACACGTCCGTCGGGACCCGCAGCCCCCGCTGCCGGGCCGCCCGTATCGCGCCCAGGGCCATCATGTCGCTCGCGCACACGACCGCCGTGCAGTTCCGGTCGATCAGCGCGCTGGTCGCCGCCTGGCCGCCCTCCAGCGTGTAGAGGGAGTGCTGGACCAGCTCCTCCTCGATCACGTCCGGGGCCAGACCGAGCAGCTCCTGCACCGTCCGGACGAAGCCCTCGATCTTGCGCTGCACCGGCACGAACCGCTTGGGCCCGAGGGCCAGTCCGATCCGCGTGTGGCCGAGGGAGACCAGGTGGGTCACGGCCAGCGCCGTGGCCGCCCGGTCGTCGGGGGAGATGAAGGGCGCCTGCACCTTCGGGGAGAAGCCGTCCACCAGGACGAAGGGCACGCCCTGGGCGCGCAGCCGCTCGTAGCGCTGCATGTCGGCGGTGGTGTCGGCGTGCAGTCCGGAGACGTAGATGATGCCGGCGACCCCGCGGTCCACCAGCATCTCCGTCAGCTCGTCCTCCGTGGAGCCGCCGGGGGTCTGCGTGGCGAGCACCGGGGTGTAGCCCTGCCGGGTCAGCGCCTGGCCGATGACCTGCGCGAGCGCCGGGAAGATGGGGTTCTCCAGCTCGGGGGTGATCAGCCCCACCAGGCCCTCGCTGCGCTGCCGCAGCCGGACCGGACGCTCGTAGCCGAGCACGTCGAGGGCGGCGAGGACGGACTGGCGGGTGGTCGCGGCGACGCCCGGCTTCCCGTTGAGGACCCGGCTGACGGTCGCCTCGCTGACTCCCGCCTGCGCTGCGATGTCGGAAAGCCGTGTGGTCACGGGATGCGACTGTACCGGCCCCCTCGCCCCTCGCGCACCGGGCGCACGCCGGGTGCGGGCGGGCGTCCGGCCCGCGGCGGGCTGTTGCGTCATCGCGCTCCCTCGTGAGTTCTGGGTAGGTGTCCGCGTGGGTGAGTGAGTGGGCCGGGGTCACCCCGCCGGGTGACACGCTTTCAGCGGCCTTCAGGGGACGCCTGCAAGGGATGATCCCCCGTCCCACCCCTTCGCGGCAAGGGCTTGCAGAGTCTTGCACAATGCGCCACCACCCGGTTTCCGCCCCGCTCCGCCCGTGGTGGCGCTCTATCGCACGGCTGCCGGGCACACATCACGGACGGGTAACTGTCATCAGTTCTTGCACTTTTTTGCTGCAAGGTCTTTCGCGTCGCTTACATCGCTGTTACGTTCACGTCGCCCGGCGGCCCTCACCGCATTCGGCCAGGCCACTTCCGGCCACGGACCCGGAGGCGGGGACACCCCCATCGGCGCGGCCGGCACCGGCAAGTCGGCGACGGGGACGGCGGACGGGACCGTCTCCCCGGCCCACACGGGCACTCACCCTCAAGGAGAACTCATGCGGCGTGGCATAGCGGCCACCGCGCTGGTGGCGTCCCTCGCCCTCGCGGCGACGGCCTGCGGCGGAAGCGACAGCGACAGCGGCAAGGCCGACGGTCCGGTCACCCTGACCTGGTGGGACACCTCCAACGCCACCAACGAGGCACCGACGTACAAGGCCCTCGTCGAGGAGTTCGAGGCGGCCAACAAGAACATCAAGGTCAAGTACGTCAACGTCCCCTTCGACCAGGCGCAGAACAAGTTCGACACCGCCGCCGGTTCCAAGGGCGCCCCCGACGTCCTGCGCTCCGAGGTCGGCTGGACCCCCGCCTTCGCCAAGAAGAGCTACCTCCTGCCGCTGGACGGCACCGAGGCCCTCGCCGACAGGTCCGAGTTCCGGTCCAGCCTGATCAAGCAGGCCCAGTACGAGGGCAAGACCTACGGTGTCCCGCTGGTCACCGACACCCTCGCGCTCGTCTACAACAAGGCCCTGTTCAAGAAGGCCGGCATCACCAAGGCCCCCACCACCTGGGACGAGCTGCGGGCCGACGCGGCCAAGGTCAAGGACAAGGCCGGCGTCGACGGCTACTGGGGCTCCACCGCCGGCTACTACGGCCAGCCCTTCCTCTACGGCGAGGGCACCGACACCGTCGACGCCGACGCCAAGAAGATCACCGTCAACTCCGCCGCGGCCAAGAAGGGCTACGGCACCTGGCTCGGCCTGTTCTCCGGCAAGGGCCTGCACAAGGCCGACACCACCGCCGACGCCTACGCCCACATCCAGGACGCGTTCGTCAGCGGCAAGGTCGCCGCGATCATCCAGGGCCCCTGGGAGATCACCAACTTCTACAAGGGCAGCGCCTTCAAGGACAAGGAGAACCTGGGCATCGCCACCGTCCCGGCCGGCTCCACCGGCAAGGCGGGCGCCCCGACCGGCGGCCACAACCTCTCCGTCTACGCCGGCTCCGACAAGGCCCACCAGTCGGCCGCGCTGAAGTTCGTGAAGTTCATGACCTCGGCGAAGTCCCAGGAGACCATCGCCCTGAAGAACTCCACGCTGCCCACCCGCGAGGACGCCTACACCGACAAGGTCAAGGCCGACCCCGGCATCGCCGGCTACCAGCAGGTGCTGTCCGCCGCCCAGCCGCGCCCCGCGCTGCCGGAGTACAGCTCCCTGTGGACGCCGCTCGACACCGAACTGCCCAAGATCGCCGGCGGCAAGGAGTCCCTGGACAAGGGGCTGAGCAACACCGAACTCGCCTTCACCAAGCTGGTTCCCGACTTCGCCAAGTGAGTCCCGCCGGCCGCCGGGCCCCGCACACCGCGTGAGGGACCCGGCGGCCGCGGGCCCGCCCGGCCCCCTCGCCCCGGTCCGGCGGCCGCCGGGCCGCCCGGCTCCGTCGTCGTACCGCCGAACTTCCAGAAGGTGTCGAACCCATGACAGTCGCCATCGACCGCGCGACCGGCAAGCGCCACGGTGACCGCGCGCCCCGGCCCGGCCGCACCGGGCGCCTGCGGCGGGCGTACCAGAAGCACTGGTACGCCTACGCGATGATCGCCCCCGTGGCGGTCGTGCTCGGCGTGCTCGTGCTGTACCCGCTGGTGTACGGCCTCTACCTCACCCTCACCGACGCCAACAGCCTCAACACCGCGCGCACGATCGGCGTCAACCACATCGACGCCACCTACAAGTTCGTCGGCCTCGACAACTACCGGGACATCCTGTTCGGCCCGACCGCCTACGACCGCTTCTGGTCGCACTTCCTGTGGACGGTCGTCTGGACGGCCGTGTGCGTCGCCCTGCACTACGGCATCGGTCTCGGCCTCGCGCTGCTGCTCAACCAGAGGCTGCGCGGCCGCACCTTCTACCGGCTCGTCCTGGTGCTGCCCTGGGCCGTGCCCACCTTCGTCACCGTGTTCGGCTGGCGCTTCATGCTCGCCGACGGCGGCATCATCAACGCCGCCCTCGACGCCCTGCACCTGCCCACCCCGCTGTGGCTGGAGGACACCTTCTGGCAGCGGTTCGCCGCCATCATGGTCAACACCTGGTGCGGCGTGCCCTTCATGATGCTCTCGCTGCTCGGCGGACTGCAGTCCATCGACACCACCCTGTACGAGGCCGCCGAGATGGACGGCGCGAGCGCCTGGCAGCGGTTCCGGTACGTCACCCTGCCCGGGCTGCGGTCGGTCGGCTCCACGGTCGTCCTGCTCGGCATCATCTGGACCTTCAACCAGTTCGCGATCATCTTCCTGCTGTTCGGCAACACCGCGCCGGACGCGCAGATCCTCGTCACCTGGGCCTACCGGCTGGGCTTCGGACAGCAGCCGCGCGACTTCGCGCAGTCCGCCTCCTACGGCATGCTGCTGCTGGCCATCCTCGTCGTCTTCACCTCCTTCTACCGCCGCTGGCTGAACCGCAACGAGCAGCAGCTCGCGATCTGAGGCAGGAGCTCCCATGAGTACGACCACCGCCGAGACCTCCGCCCCGGTAGCGGGCCGGGCCGCCGCCGAGACCCCCCGCCGCCGGGTCCGCCGGCGCGGCGAACGCGGGCCGCTGGCGAGCCTCGCCTCCCACGGCGTCCTGATCACCGCGAGCCTCGTCGCGTTCTTCCCCGTCGCCTGGCTGATCTTCCTCTCGCTCGGCCCCGGCAAGGACGACTACCTGCACCCGGGCCGCATCTGGCACACGATGACGCTGGACAACTACACGTTCGTCCTCCAGCACACGGGCTTCTTCGACTGGCTGAGGAGCACGCTCGTCGTGGTGCTCGGCACCACCGTCATCGGAGTGGTCATCGCCGCCACCACGGGCTACGCGGTGTCCCGCATGCGCTTCCCCGGCTACAAGAAGTTCATGTGGCTGCTGCTCCTGACCCAGATGTTCCCGATCGCCGTGCTCATCGTGCCGATGTACCAGATCATGTCGGACCTGGGCCTCATCGACACCTACCTCGGGCTCATCCTGATCTACAGCACCACGACCGTCCCGTACTGCGCCTGGCTGCTCAAGGGCTACTTCGACACGATCCCCTTCGAGATCGACGAGGCCGGCCGCGTGGACGGGCTCAACCCCTTCGGCACCTTCCTGCGGCTGATCCTGCCGCTGGCCAGGCCCGGGCTCGCGGTCGCCGCGTTCTACTCCTTCCTCACCGCCTTCGGTGAGGTCGCCTTCGCCTCCACGTTCATGCTGAGCGACGACAAGTACACCTTCGCCGTCGGCCTGCAGAGCTTCGTCAGCGAGCACGACGCGCAGCGCAACCTCATGGCCGCCACCGCGGTGCTGATCGCGATACCCGTCTCGGCCTTCTTCTACCTGGTCCAGAAGAACCTGGTCACCGGGCTCACGGCGGGCGGCACCAAGGGCTGACGCCCTCCCGGCGAGGACGAGGGGTGCCCGGCCCATCCGCCGCCGGGCACCCTTTCCCGCGCCACGCCCGCCCCGCACCTCGAACTCCACGACGCACCAAGGACGCCATGACCCAGCAGCACTCCGCCGAAACCGCCCAGGCCGCGCGCCCGGCCCCCCTCGCCCCGGCCACCGTCCCCGAGGCCGTCACCAGCGCCGCCGCCGAGCGCCCCGACTGGTGGCGGGACGCGGTGATCTACCAGGTGTACCCGCGCAGCTTCGCCGACAGCGACGGCGACGGCATGGGCGACCTGGAGGGCATCCGCACCCGGCTGCCGTACCTGCGCGACCTCGGCGTGGACGCCGTGTGGCTCAGCCCGTTCTACGCCTCCCCGCAGGCCGACGCCGGCTACGACGTGGCCGACTACCGCGCCGTCGACCCGATGTTCGGCAACCTCCTCGACGCCGACGCGCTGATCCGCGACGCCCACGAGCTGGGACTGCGGATCATCGTCGACATCGTCCCCAACCACTCCTCCGACCAGCACGAGTGGTTCAAGCGGGCGCTCGCCGAGGGCCCCGGCTCCGCGCTGCGCGAGCGCTACCACTTCCGCCCCGGCAAGGGGAAGCACGGCGAACTCCCGCCCAACGACTGGGAGTCCATCTTCGGCGGGCCCGCCTGGACCCGGGTCACCGAACCCGACGGCCGCCCCGGCGAGTGGTACCTGCACCTGTTCGCGCCCGAGCAGCCCGACTTCGACTGGGACCACCCGGCGGTCGCCGACGAGTTCCGCTCGATCCTCCGTTTTTGGCTCGACATGGGTGTCGACGGCTTCCGCATCGACGTCGCCCACGGCCTGGTCAAGGCGCCGGGACTGCCCGACCTCGGCAGCCACGACCAGGTGAAACTGCTGGGCAACGACGTCATGCCCTTCTTCGACCAGGAGGGCGTGCACGCCATCTACCGGCAGTGGCGCACCGTCCTCGACGAGTACGCGGGCCACCGCATCTTCGTCGCCGAGGCGTGGACGCCCACCATCGAGCGCACCGCCCACTACGTGCGCCCCGACGAGCTGCACCAGGCGTTCAACTTCCAGTACCTGAGCACCCACTGGGACGCCGCCGAGCTGCGCGAGGTCATCGACCGCACGCTGGACGCCATGCGCCCCGTCGGCGCCCCCGCCACCTGGGTGCTCTCCAACCACGACGTCACCCGGCACACCACCCGCTTCGGCAACCCGCCCGGCCTCGGCACCCAGCTCCGCCTCCCCGGCGACCGCGCGCTGGGCCTGCGCCGCGCCCGCGCCGCCACCCTGCTGATGCTGGCGCTCCCCGGCTCCGCCTACGTCTACCAGGGCGAGGAACTGGGCCTGCCCGACGTCACCGACCTGCCCGACGAGGTCCGCCAGGACCCGGCCTACTTCCGCGGCGCCGGCCAGGACGGCTTCCGCGACGGCTGCCGGGTCCCCATCCCGTGGACCCGCACGGGCTCCTCCTACGGCTTCGGCGAGGGCGGAAGCTGGCTCCCGCAGCCCTCCGACTGGGCCGAGCTGAGCGTGGAGGCCCAGACCGGCGCCCCCGGCTCCACCCTGGAGCTCTACCGCACCGCCCTCGCCGTACGCCGCGCCCGGCCGGACCTCGGCGCCGGCGACGCGGTGGAGTGGCTCGACGCCCCCGAGGGCGTCCTCGCCTTCCGCCGCGGCGACTTCGTGTGCGTGGCCAACACGACGGGCGAGCCGGTGAAGGTCCCGGCGTACGGCCGCGTCCTGCTGGCCACCGGCGAGGTGAGCGTCACCGGCGAGCAGGCCGAGGTACCGGCCGACACGACGGTGTGGTGGACCCGGGCCTGACCCCCGCCCACCCACCGCCCCCGGCGCCCGGCCCCCGCTTCGGCGGGCGCCGGGCGCCGGGCCCGCGTGGAGCAGTGGGGGGACGGGTGAACGGTCAGCGGCCCGCGACGAGTTCCACCGAGGCCGTCGCGCCGGCGAGGTGACCGGAGGCCAGGGCGGCCGCCACCGAGGGCGGGGTCGAGGCCGCCGCGTCGCCGGCGGCGTACAGGCGCGGGACCCCGGTCCGGCCCATGGGGTCCACGGTGATCGCCTCGACGCTGAGCATCTCGTCCGGCTCGGTCAGGGAGGCCCCGAGGTCGCGGGCCAGCGGGGAGCGCTGGTGCAGGACCGTCTTGACCAGCAGTGCGTCCAGGGGCAGTTCCCCGCCGTCGGCGAAGGTCAGGGACCGCAGTGCGGTGCCCGGTCCGTCGAGGGCGGCGAGCGGCCGCTCGTCCACCGCGACGCCGCCGGCCGCCAGCCGTTCGTGCTCCTGGGCGGACAACTCCCGCCCATGGGTGAGGAGGGTGACCCGCTCGCTCCAGGCGCGCAGGTTCAGCGCCCCGTGCGCGCCCACGGCACCGCTCGCCAGGACGCCCAGGGTGCGGCCGCGGACCTCCCAGCCGCGGCAGAACGGGCAGTGGAAGACCGTCCGGCCCCAGCGCTCGTCCATGCCGGGCACCCGGGGGTACCGGTAGTCCGTGCCGGGCGCCAGGACCACGCTCCGGGCCCGCTCGCGGCGGCCGTCCCCGAGGGCCAGCGTGAAACTCCCGTCCGCCTCGCGCACGCCGGAGACCACCTCCCCCCGGTACAGCTCGACGGAGGGGTAGGACGCCAGCTCCGCGCGCCCCCTGGCGTAGAACTCCGCGGGCGGGCGCCCGTCCTGCCCGAGGAGCCCGCCGATGCCCGGGGCCGCGAGGTCGCTCTGCCTCCCCGCGTCGACGACGAGGGTGCCGCGCCGGGCCCGCCCCAGGGTGAGCGCGGCGCTCAGCCCGGCCGCCCCCGCGCCGATCACGACGCAGTCCCTCGTGGTGTTGTCACGTGCGTTCATGCCCTCCACCGAACCAGCGGCCGGGGCGCGCGCACATGTCCTGCCGTGCGCGGGGGATACGCGTGTGTGCCCCGGCCTAGACTCGAAAGGGTGGACGTCATCAGCCAGGCCCTCGCGGGTCTTCGCGTCGGACGGGGCACCGTCCGCCGCTTCCGGCGGTCCGGGCCCTGGGGCCTGCGGTACGCCGGCCTGACCGGCAGCGGCTTCCATGTGATCCTGCGCGGCGGCGCCTGGCTGGTCACCGAGGACGCGCCCCCCGTCGCGCTGCGCCCCGGCGACGTCGTCCTCATCACCGCCGGGGCGGACCACGGACTCGGTCACGCGCCCTGCGAGCTGCGTGAACTCCCTCCGGTGGTGCTGGGGTCGGACCCGCCGGACGAGGCCGCCGCCCCCGCCGACTGCGAGTTCCTGTGCGGCGCCTACCGGCTCGACCGGGGGCAGGTGCACCCGTACCTGGCGGCCCTGCCGGACCCGCTCGTCCTCACCCCCGACCCCGCACGCTTCCCGGCGGTGGCTTCGGTCGTCGCTCTGCTCGACGAGACGTCACCGGACCAGGCGGGCGCGGACGCGACCCGGGCGGCACTCCTCGACCTGATGCTGACGCAGGTGCTGCGCCAGTGGCTGGAGGACATGGGGGAGGAGGACCGCCGGGGGTGGCATCCCGCCCTCGACCCGGCGATCGCCGCCGCGCTGCGCGCGATGCACGAGCGGCCCGGGGAGCAGTGGACCGTCTCCCGGCTCGGCGCGACGGCGGGCATGTCCCGCACGGCGTTCACCCGGCGCTTCACGGCGGCGGTCGGCACACCGCCCATGACCTATCTGAGGGAGTGGCGGCTGGGCTGCGCGGCCCGGCTGCTGCGGGAGAGCGACGCCTCCCTGGCCGCGACGGCCCGGCGCACCGGCTACGCGACGGAGTACGCCTTCGCCACCGCCTTCCGCCGCCGCTACGGCCTCTCGCCGGGACGTTTCCGGCAGGCGGAACGGGCCGGGGGGACACGGCCGGCGTGATGCCGGGGGGGCCTGAGAGGTCCCCCGGCGTCCGCTACTTCCAGGTGTCCGTGACCGTGTAGCCGCTCGACGAGCCCGTCGTGAACGCGCGGTTCGTGCCCGATTCCCAGGTGACGTTCCCCGACGGGTCCTTCTTCAGGTACTTGTACGTGAACGCCGTGCTCCTGGGGACGATGACCAGCTTGCTCCAGGCCGGGTAGGAGGCGGACGACAGAGGGATCGCGTCCGCCGGGTTCCAGTTGCCGAGGGAGGGGAGCGAGCCGACGACGTAGACGTTCGTGCCCGGGCTCGTCGTCGCGGTCACCCTGAACGTCACGTCCGTGGCGTCCGCGCTCGCCACGTTCCAGGAGTTGTCCAGGGTCAGCGCCGAACTCCCGGCCGATGCCGAGCGGTTGGCGTTCGACTCCCAGGTGACGTTCCCCGAGGCGTCCTTCTTGAGGTACTTGTACGTGAAGGACGTGTGCGCGGGGACCGCGGCCCGCGCCGACCAGACCGGGTAGCCGGACGAGGACAGCTTCACCGCCTTCGACGGGTCCCAGGCGCCCAGCGCGTCCGTCGAGCCGGTGACGTAGACGTTCGTGCCGCTCGTCGTGGAGGCGTACTCATTGAACGTCGCCGTGACCGTCGTTCCTGAGCTGCCGCCGCCCCCGTCGTCCCCGCCTCCCTCGCAGCTCGTCGTCGGGCAGGTGTACGAGCCGTCGTAGAACGCGACGGCCCCCTTCGCCGGGATCGTCAGCGAGGCGCTGCCGCCGGAGACCGTGACCTTCGTCGAGCCGCCGCTCACGACGTCGGTGTACGTGCCGTCGGCCATGCCGGTGGTGAACGTGTGACTCGCCGATGAGGAGCCGTTGTTGAGGGCGAAGAAGCCCTTCCCGGAGCGGCCGAAGCCGAGGACGTCCGAGGACTTGCTCTGCCAGTTCGAGACGGCGGCCGTGTCCGTGGCGTTGTGCCAGGCGACCATGCCGAGGACGGCCGGATGGCGGTCCAGGCAGTACCAGGAGCCGCCCGAGCAGTCGGTGTCGGTGACGAAGCCGCCCGAGTTCGGCGGGGCCTCGTCGGAGACGTTCCACTTCCAGCTCGCGTAGACCGTCGGCGTCGCGCCCTTCCACGCCAGCTGGAACAGGTTGGCCAGCTGGTAGGTGTCGCCGTCCTTGTAGGACAGGTGCAGGCCGTTGCGCTCGGTGTCGTGGTTGGTGACGAAGGCGACGGCGTTCGCGGCGGGCAGGATGCCGCCGGAGCCGAGGGAGGACAGGTCGGATACGTTGCCCTGGAAGGCGGACTTGAGCCTGCTCGCGTAGGTGAAGTCCAGGACGTCACCGGAGGCGTAGTAGTCCGCCGGCTGCGGGGTCGTGCCGGGGTAGACCTCCTGGAAGACGTACGGGGCGGCGCCCGAGGACGTGCCGTTCAGCTTCGCCTCGATCGCGGCCAGGTCGGCCTTTGCGATGTGCTTGGCCGCGTCCACGCGGAAGCCGTCCACCCCGGCCGCGAGCAGCTTGTTCAGATAGCCCGCGATCTTCGTGCGGACCGCGTCCTCGCCGGTCTTCAGGTCGGGCAGGCCGAGCAGTTCGCAGTTCTGCACCTCCGCCAAGTTGTTCCAGTCGTCGATCGTCCCGTCCTCGTCGTTGCAGTAGCCGTCGCCGGCGTGGTGGTAGTCGCCGGGGTCGAAGTCGGGGGTGTCGTACTTGCTGGTGATCGTCGTGCCGTTGTAGCCGGTGCCGGTCTGCGCGGCGGTGTGGTTGACGACCGCGTCCACGTACACCTTCACGCCCGCCGTGTGACAGGCGGACACCATCGAGGAGAACGCGGCCGCCGTCCCGAAGCGGCTGTTCAGGTTGTAGGAATAGGGCTGGTAGACGTCCCACCAGTAGGAGTCCGGCTGTTTCAGGGACTCGGCGGGCGGGGCCACCTGCACCGCGCCGTAACCCGCCGGGCCGAGGACGTCCGTGCACTCCTTGGCGATCGACTTCCAGTTCCACTCCCAGAGGTTGGCGATCACGTCCTTCTTCGCGGTGGTGTCCGCCTGCGCGGGCGCGGCCGGGAGAGCGACGGCGCCCGCCAGGGCGAGCGCGCCGGCGGCAGCGGCGGTGGACAGGCGTCGTATCAGCCCGCCGGGGGGTCGGTGTGGGGTCGTCATGTGCGGCTCCGTCGATGGGGGAGGGCGGCTCCTGCGGTGGGGAGCCGCGGAGTCCGCCTTTTCAACGCGAGCCGAGCGTGCGGCAGTTGAGAGGGGCACGTCAAGACAGTCGTTGAAATTTCTTGCTATTGGTTTCAGGACTCTTGCTGCAACCCTTGCGGCGGCGATACGGTCACGCCGCGCCCGGCAGCGTCGCCGCGCCGTGGCGGGGCCAAGGAACCGAGCCGCACCCGCGAGGAGTTCACCCTGTGAGACCGAGATGGCAGGCGCCGGCGACCCGGCGCCGCACCCCACGGGGCGGCCGCGTCGCCGCCCTCACCGCGGCCGCACTCGCCGCCGCGCTGCTCAGCCCGGTCGCCGCACGGGCCCAGACCCCGCCCCCGCCGCCCTCCGACGCCGAGCTCGCCGCCGAGCCCACGCGCCACGACGCGACCCGCGAGCAGTTCTACTTCGTCATGCCGGACCGTTTCGCCAACGGCGACACCGCCAACGACCGGGGTGGCCTGACCGGTTCCCGGCTCGCCACCGGCTACGACCCCACCGACAAGGGCTTCTACCAGGGCGGCGACCTCAAGGGCCTGACCGAGCGGCTCGACTACATCAGGGGCCTGGGCACCACCGCCCTCTGGCTGGCCCCGATCTTCGAGAACCGGCCCGTGCAGGGCACCGGCAAGGACGCCTCGGCCGGCTACCACGGGTACTGGATCACCGACTTCACCACGGTCGACCCGCACTTCGGCACCAACAAGGACCTCGGGACCCTCATCGACAAGGCCCACGCCAAGGGCATGAAGGTCTTCTTCGACGTCATCACCAACCACACCGCCGACGTCGTCGACCACGAGGGGAAGTCCTACGACTACCTCTCCAAGGGGGCCTTCCCCTACCTCACCGAGGACGGCAGGCCCTTCGACGACGCCGACTACGCGAACGGGAAGAAGAAGTTCCCCGCCGTCGACGCCGGTTCCTTCCCGCGCACCCCCACCGTCGCCCCCGCCGACCGGCACGCCAAGGTCCCCGCCTGGCTCAACGACCCGTCGATGTACCACAACCGCGGTGACTCCACCTACGCCGGCGAGTCCGCCACCTACGGCGACTTCTCCGGCCTCGACGACCTGTGGACCGAGCGCCCCGAGGTCGTCAGCGGCATGGAGCGGATCTACGAACGCTGGGTGCGCGACTTCGACGTCGACGGCTTCCGCATCGACACCGTCAAGCACGTGAACATGGAGTTCTGGACGCAGTGGGCCACCGCCCTCGACGCGTACGCGGCCCGCCACGGCCGCAAGGACTTCTTCATGTTCGGCGAGGTCTACTCCGCCGACACCTCCGTCACCGCCCCCTACGTCACCGAGGGGCGCCTCGACGCCACCCTCGACTTCCCCTTCCAGGACGCGGCCCGCGCCTACGCCTCCCAGGGCGGCAGCGCACGGAAGCTCGCCCAGGTCTTCGCCGAGGACCACAAGTACACGACCGACAAGGCCAACGCCTACGAGCAGGTCACCTTCCTCGGCAACCACGACATGGGGCGCATCGGGTACTTCCTGAACCAGGACAATCCGAAGGCCACCGACGCCCAACTCCTCGCCAAGGACCGGCTCGCCAACGAGCTGATGTTCCTCAGCCGCGGCAACCCCGTCGTCTACTACGGCGACGAGCAGGGCTTCACCGGCAGCGGCGGCGACAAGGACGCCCGCCAGACCATGTTCGCCTCGAAGGTCGCCGACTACCTCGACGACGACGAGATCGGCACCACCCGCACCCACGCGCGCGACGCCTACGACACCAAGGCGCCGCTGTACGAGCAGATCGCGGCCCTCTCCAGGCTCCGCAGGGCCGACCCCGCCCTCACCGACGGCGTCCAGACCGAGCGGTACGCAACCGACGGGGCCGGTGTCTACGCCTTCACCCGCACGGACGCGCGCACGGGCCAGGAGTACGTCGTCGCCCTCAACAACACCGGGGAGGACAGGAAGGCCGCCTTCGCCACCGGGTCCGCCGGCATGACCTACCGGGGCATCTACGGCACCAGGGCGAGCACCACCTCCGATGCCGGCCGCAAGATCACCGTCACCGTCCCGGCCGGCTCCGCGATCGTCCTCAAGGCGACCGCACCGCTCGGGAAACCCGCCACCAGGCCGGAGGTCACCCTCAAGGCCCCGGAGGCCGGAGCCACCGGCACCGTGGAACTCACCGCCGACGTCGAGGGCGGACAGCTGAACCGCGTCGTCTTCGCCGCCCAGACCGGCACCGGGAAGTGGCGGGTCCTCGGGACCGCCGACCACGCCCCCTACAAGGTCACCCAGACCCTCGGCAGGGACGTGAAGCCCGGCACCGCCCTGCGCTACAAGGCGGTCGTCGTCGACTCCGCCGGCCGCACCGCGAGCGCCACCGCCTCCTCCACCTCCGGCACCCCGCCCGTCGAGGAGCCCCCCACCGCCTCCACCCGCGACTACGCGATCGTCCACTACAAGCGCGCCGACGGCGACTACGCCGACTGGAACCTGTACGCCTGGGGCGACCTGGCCGAGGGCGAGGCGACCACCTGGCCCGCCGGGCACCCCTTCACCGGGCGTGACGCGTACGGGGCCTTCGCCTGGGTGAAGCTCAAGCCGGGCGCGTCGAACGTCGGCTTCCTCGTCGTCGACAAGGACGGCACCAAGGACGTCGCCGCCGACCGCTCCATCGACGTCACCAGGACGGGCGAGGTCTGGATCGAGCAGGGCGACCCGGAGGTCGTCACGCAGAAGCCCGACCACCCGGCGCAGGACACGAGCAAGGCCGTCCTGCACTACCACCGCGCCGACGGCGACTACGACGGCTGGGGACTGCACGTATGGACCGGCGCCGCGAACCCCACCGACTGGTCGACCCCCCTGAAGCCGGTGAAGACCGACAGCTATGGCGCTGTCTTCGAGGTGCCGCTCACCACGGGTGCCACCAGTCTCGGCTACATCCTCCACAACGGCGACGAGAAGGATCTCTCCGCCGACCAGTCGCTCGACCTCACCGCCGCCGACGGCCACGAGGTGTGGCTGGTGAGCGGCCAGGAGGAACACCTGTTGCCGCAGCCCGCGGGCGGCGCGGCCGCACTCGACCTCAGCACGTCCAAGGCGGTCTGGATCGACCGGAACACCGTCGCCTGGAACGGGACGGACGGCGCCGCCTCCACCCAGCTCCTCTCCTCCCGCGACGGCTCGATCGCCGTCCAGGACGGGGCCCTGACCAGTGACGACGAGCGCCGGCTGCGGCTGACGAAGACCACGTTCACCGACGCCCAGAAGGCGAGGTTCCCGCATCTGAGGGACTACACCGCCTGGTCCGTCGACCCGCGCGACCGAGACCGGGTGCGCAGCGCGCTGCGCGGGCAACTCGTCGCCACCCAGCGGGCCGCGAACGGCGCGGTCCTCGCGGCGACCGGCGTACAGACCGCCGGTGTCCTCGACGACCTCTACCCGGCCGCCACCGAGGCCGACCTCGGGCCCACGTTCCACCACGGCCGGCCCACCCTCGCCGTGTGGGCGCCCACCGCGCGGAGCGTCGCACTGGAGCTGGACGGCCGTACCGTGCGGATGCACCGCGACGACACCACCGGCGTCTGGTCCGTCATCGGGCCGGCGTCCTGGAAGAACAAGCCGTACCGGTACGTCGTGACGGTGTGGGCGCCCGGCGCCGGGACGTCCGGACAGCTGGTGACCAACGAGGTCACCGACCCCTACTCCGTCGCCCTCACCACCGACTCCGCCCGCAGCCTCGTCGTCGACCTCGACGACGCGAAGCTCGCCCCCTCCGACTGGACCTCGCTGAAGAAGCCGAAGGCGGTGCCGCTGCGGGACGCGCAGATCCAGGAGCTGCACGTCCGCGACTTCTCCGTCGCCGACCGGACCGTCCCGGCCGAGGACCGGGGCACCTACCTCGCCTTCACCGACAAGAGCGGCGCCGGCTCCAGGCACCTGCGCGCCCTCGCCGCGGCCGGCACCTCCTACGTGCACCTGCTGCCCGCCTTCGACCTCGCCACCGTCCCCGAACGGAAGTCCGACCGGGCCGAACCCGGCTGCGACCTCGCCTCCTACCCGCCCGACTCCGACAAGCAGCAGGCCTGCGTGGCCAGGACCGCCGCGAAGGACGCCTTCAACTGGGGCTACGACCCGTACCACTACACGGTCCCCGAGGGCTCCTACGCCACCGACCCGGAGGGCACGGCCAGGACCGTCCAGTTCCGGCGGATGGTGCAGGCCCTCAACCAGGACGGGCTGCGGGTCGTCATGGACGTGGTCTACAACCACACCGCCGCCTCCGGACAGGCCGGCACCTCCGTCCTCGACCGGATCGTCCCCGGCTACTACCAGCGGCTGCTCGCCGACGGTTCGGTCGCGACCTCCACCTGCTGCGCGGGCACCGCACCCGAGAACGCCATGATGGGCAAGCTGGTCGTCGACTCGATCGTCACCTGGGCCAGGCAGTACAAGGTCGACGGGTTCCGCTTCGACCTCATGGGCCACCACCCGAAGGCCGGCATCCTCGCTGTCCGCAAGGCCCTCGACGCGCTCACGCCCGAGAAGGACGGCGTCGACGGGAAGAAGATCGTCCTCTACGGGGAGGGCTGGAACTTCGGCGAGGTCGCCGACGACGCCCGGTTCGTCCAGGCCACGCAGAAGAACATGGCGGGCACCGGCGTCGCCACCTTCTCCGACCGCGCCCGGGACGCCGTCCGCGGCGGCGGCCCCTTCGACGAGGACCCCGGCGTGCAGGGCTTCGCCAGTGGCCTGTACACCGACCCCAACTCCTCCAGCGCCAACGGCACCCGGGCTGAGCAGAAGGCCCGGCTGCTGCACTACCAGGACCTGCTCAAGGTCGGCCTCACCGGCGACCTGGCGGACTACCGCTTCACCGACAGCGGCGGCAAGGAGGTCACCGGCGCGCAGGTCGACTACAACGGCGCCCCCGCCGGCTACGCGAAGGCGCCCGGCGACGCACTCGCCTACGTCGACGCGCACGACAACGAGTCGCTGTTCGACGCGCTCACCTACAAACTGCCGAAGGACACCTCCGCCTCCGAGCGGGCCCGCATGCAGGTCCTGGCGATGGCGACGGCAGCCCTCTCGCAGGGCCCGGCGCTCTCCCAGGCCGGCACCGACCGCCTGCGGTCCAAGTCGCTGGACCGCAACTCCTTCGACAGCGGCGACTGGTTCAACGCGATCCACTGGGACTGCGCCGAGGGCAACGGCTTCGGGCGGGGGCTGCCCCCGGCCGCCGACAACGAGTCCAAGTGGCCCTACGCCAAGCCGCTGCTGGCCTCCGTGAAGGTCGGCTGCGCCCAGATCGAGGGCGCCTCGGCGGCCTACCGGGACCTGCTGCGCATCCGCACGACGGAGAAGGACTTCTCCCTGTCCACGGCGGCCCGCGTGCAGGACCGGCTCTCCTTCCCGCTCTCGGGCGAGGGGGAGACGCCGGGCGTGCTCACCATGCGCCTCGGCGACCTGGTCGTGGTCTTCAACGCCACGCCGCAGCGGCAGGAGCAGACGGTGAGGGCGGCGGCCGGCACGCGGTACGCGCTGCACCCGGTGCAGGCGAAGGGCGCGGACGCGGTGGTGAAGGGCGCCTCCTACGACAGGGCGGCCGGCACCTTCACCGTCCCGGCCCGCACGGTCGCCGTGTTCACCCGCCGTTAGGGTGAGGGGCCCGCGCCCACGCGCGCGGGCCCCTGTCCCGCCCCACATCCGCCCAGGAGCCCCTCATGCCGCTCGTCACCGTCGACTACTCGGACCGACTGAAGGACAGCCTCGACCGGGAGGGCCTGGCCAAGGCGCTGAGGGCGGAACTCGTCGCGACGGCGGCCGCGCGGCCGGAGGCGTGCAAGACCCGGTACGTGCGCACCGAGAGCGCCGGGGGCGGGGAGCCGGCCGTGCTCCACGTCTCGATCGCGCTGCTGCCCGGCCGGACCGAGGAGACGAAGGCGAAGCTCACCGAGAACGTGCTGGACCTGCTGCGCACGCACCTGGGAAGCGGCGCGGAACCGCTGCACGCCTCCGCCGAGGTCCGTGAACTCGACGCCTCCTACCGGCAGTTCCAGATCTGACCGCGCTCCCCGGCGGTCAGTGGGCGGGCGGCGGCGCGGCCAGGGCGACCAGCCGGGCGACGAGCTCGGTGAACGGGCTGTCGGCCGGCTCCTCCTTCACCATGGCGCGCAGCACGTCGCCCATCTCCTCGTCGTGCGCCGCGCCGACGGCCGCCAGCGCGGCGAAGTCGTGCACGAGCTGCACCTCCAGCTCACCGCGCGGGATGCGGCGACCCTCCAGCCAGATCAGCGCCGTCGACTCGACCAGCGAGATCCAGGACCGGACGACGAGTTCCAGCCGGGCCGGCGGGCTCTCGGTGCGCGCGTCGAAGCCCAGGTGCGACAGGATCTGGACATACGCGGCCTGGCGCACGGAGTCGACGAGCGCGTTCGTGCGGGAGGAGCCCACGGCCGGGCCGCCGCGCATCAGCGCGGAGAAACCGGGGCCGTGGTCCTCGACGAAATCGAAGAAGCGGCGCATCACGCGCAGCAGCCGGGCGCCCAGCGGGCCCTCGTGCGGTTCGGTGAAACGCCCGGCCAGATCCGCCGAGGCCCGCGTCAACGCGGCCTCGTACAGGCTGAGTTTGCCGGGGAAGTAGTGGTAGACGAGTGGTCGTGAGATACCGGCGGCGGAGGCTATCTCGTCGATGGAGACCTCGTCGGGGGAGCGTCGGCTGAACAGTTCGAGGGCGACGCCGATCAACTGCTGCCGCCGCTCCTCTACACCCATCCTGCGGCGAGCCCCGGTTGTCATACGAACACTTTACCGATCACGTGGTCGATCGGATCCGGCCGGTCGCGTGGGCCGGTAGCCGGAGCGCGGCTCAGTGGCCGGTGCCCGAGGAGGACGTCCGGGGCTCCGCCGCCCCCTTGTCCTCGCGGGGGCGCCGGGTGAGGACGAGCGGCTCGGACTCGGTGATGGCGACCGTGTGCTCGGAATGGGCGGCGCGCGAGCCGTCCGCCGAGCGGATCGTCCAGCCGTCCGCGTCGAAGCGGATCTTGTCGGTGCCGGCGGTGAACCAGGGCTCGATCGCGAGGGTGAGCCCGGGGCGCAGCTTCCATCCGCGGCCGGGGCGGCCCTGGTTGGGGATGTGCGGGTCCTCGTGCATCGTGCGGCCGATGCCGTGCCCGCCGAACTCCAGGTTCACCGGGTAGCCGTACTCGGCGGCGACCGCGCCGATGGCCGCCGAGACGTCCCCGAGCCGGTTGCCGGGCCGGGCCACCTCGATCGCGGCCTCCAGGGCGACCTCGGTGGCCTCGATGAGCCGCAGGTCCTCGGGCGCCGGAGTGCCGACGACGACGGAGAGCGCCGAGTCGGCGGACCAGCCGTCGATCGTCACGGCCATGTCCATGGTCAGCAGATCACCGTCACGCAGCTTGTACGGGTGCGGCAGCCCGTGCAGCACGGCGTCGTTGACCGAGAGGCACACCACGTTGCGGAACGGGCCCTTGCCGAACGAGGGGGCGTAGTCCCAGTAGCAGGACTCCGCGCCGCGCTCCTTGATCCGGCGGCGGGCGTGGTGCTCCAGGTCCAGCAGGTCGACCCCCACCGCGGCGAGCTCGCCCAGTTCGGCCAGCACCTCGCCGAGGAACCTCCCGGTGACGTGCATGCGTTCGATGTCTGCGGGCGTCTTGTGCTCGATCACTGCGTTCCTCGATTCCCGGGGCGGCTGCCGATAGGTATATTTATACCAGTCGGGGGGTGGTGCTCGGCCCACCGCGCGGGGTGCCGGACGGGTAGCATGGGCGCATGGTTCGCCACCCGCTCGCCCCCGAACAGATCGAGGCGGGCCGACGCCTCGGAGCCGCGCTGCGCCGCGCCCGGGCGGGACGCAACCCGGGCGAAGTCGCCCTCGAGGCGGGCATCTCGCCGGAGACCCTCCGCAAGATCGAGACCGGCCGGCTGCCGACCCCCGCCTTCGGGACCGTCGTACGGCTCAGCGAGGTGCTCGGCGTGCCCCTGTCCGACCTCGCCGAGGTCTGGCGCACCGACCCGGCCGCCGCGCTCAGCGAAGCCTCCTGACGCTCCCGCCGCGCGGCGGGTCCCCTCGGTACGACCGTGCGGCCCGTCGAGTGGTCGACGGGCCGCACGGGTGTGTTCGGGACGAGGGGCTCAGCGCAGGTGGTCCAGCGTCTTCCCGTCGCCCAGCGTCGCCGTGAGTTCGGGCTTGGCGTCCGGCTTCGCGGGCAGCGCCAGGGTGTGGCCCTCCACCTCGCCCGTCACCGCGCCGGTGGCCCGCATCGAGACGGCCCCGCGGTCCGCGGCCGCCAGCAGGTACCAGGCGCCGGTGTCCGACTTCCACAGCACGCCCGCCAGTACGTGCGGATCCTTCGGACCGCAGGCCGGGCTGTCCTGCCCCTTCGCGGTCACCGCCCCGTACGCGGAGGAGGGCGCCCGGAACTGGGCCAGCGCTCCGGCACCCCCGCCCCGCCAGGTCTCCGCCCGCGTGCACACCCACGCCCCCTCGCCGCTGCCGCCGGGCAGTGGCTGGCGCGCGTACTGCCAGGCGTTCACCGTCCGCACGCCCTGCCCGCGCTGCGAGGCCAGCGAGCAGGCGAACGGGGCCCAGGTGCGCAGTGCCGCCGCCCCGGCCGCCTCGCGCGGGGCCGCCGGACGGCCGACGGTCAGGTGCGCGGGGGTGAGTTCCCCGAGGTCCGTCAACAGCCGGGTCCCGCCCGAGCGGTCGGTGAGCTGCAGGACGTTCCAGGAGGTGCAGGACCCGGGCCGGGTGGCGGGACTGGCCAGCGGCGAGAGGGTCCCGTCCGCCGTGCGGTGCAGGTCCATCACGCCGGCCGTCGGCTTCAGCAGGTCCCGCTCCCCGGCCCGCGCGATCCAGGGGGCCGTCAGATAGCGGACGTTGCCGTCGGCCCGGCCCAGCACCACCGCGGCGGCCTCCGCGCGACCGGCACCGTCGACCCGGGCGAAGTCCAGGGCGGCGCCCTCCGTGCCGGACACCGGCTCCGCGTAGCGCACGATGCGCAGCCCGTCGTACAGCAGGACCACCCGGGCGGCGTCGACCTCACCGGCGTACAGCAACTGCGGCGGACCGGCCGGGCCGCCCGAGGGCGTCCCCGGCGTCGCCGACACCTGCACCGACTCGCCCGGCCGCGCCCACACCGCCAGGGCCCGGCGCAGCAGCGCGGTGTCCCCGGCCCTGTCACCGCGCGCCGGCCACACGGAGAAGTCGGTGCGCGGCGAGGTCCTCCACGCCGTGGGCGCGACCCTCGTCAGCTTCCCGGGATCGAGGGCGGCCCGGGCGGAGGGGTTCTGCGCGTACGCCGGGGCGGCGGCGCCGTCCGGGCCCCAGCCGCCGCCCGGCAGCACCAGCAGCGCCCCGCAGACGAGGGCGGCGGCCGCCGCGGCGAGCGCGGCACGGGTGTGCTGGCGGCGGCGCATCAGGTCGGTGGGACGGGCGTGCAGCGTGCAGGGGTCGAACTCGCGGGAGCCGAGCAGCAGTTCCTGCGCGGGGACGGCGGCCGCCTCGCGCAGTGCCCCGTCCGGGTCCGCGACACCCGCCGCGGCCAGGACCTCGCGGAGGACCTCGTCGGGCAGCCGCTCCAGGCCGCGCAGGACGTACGCCGCGCGGGCCGGGGCGGACAGCGCGGACAGCGCCTGGTCCAGGGCGGCCTCGTCACCGCCGCCGGAGCGCGGGAACAGCCGCAGGCCGCGGACCTGGGGGAGCAGGGCCGGGAGCTGGGCCCGCCGGGGCCAGGCACGGAAGGTCAGGGGGCGGGCGGCGTCCAGCGCGGTGCGGATCACCCGGGTGCGGACGAGCGCGTAACCGGGGTCGCCCTCGCGGCCCTTCGACTGGGCCGGGATCACGGCGGGCGGGGTGGGGGTGCGGCCGTGGGGGAGCGCGCGCTGGACGAGCGAATGTGCGGTCAGGACACGGCGGTTGCGGCCGAGGGTGGCCGGGAGGGTGAGGTACGCGAGGCGGGCGAGGCGGGGGTAGTGCTCGACGAGGGCGGCCTCGGCGGTGGTGACGTCGATGGCGGCGGGGCGGGGGGCGACATCCTGTGACTGCACGTTCAGCAGAACGAGCGAACGGCGGCGAGGTCACCGGGCTCGCGGCCCCGGACGTGCGGGCGGGTGCTCACGCGCGCCCACGCGGCGGAGCCGCATGTCGGCACAGCCCCGCGCCCCTGTCAGGGGCGCGGGGGCGGCAGAGGCTACGTGAGCCGCCAGCCGGAGAAGGTCACCGTCCCGCGTGCCCCGCTCCCCCCGTCGGTGGCCGACATGAAGAGGCCGGCGTCCTGCACGGACCCGGCACCCGGCACGGTCACCGTCGCCACCGTCCGCCAGGAGGACCCCCCGTCCACCGAGAACTCCCCGCGGAAGGCGCCCCCGGCCCGGGTCAGCCGCAGCAGCACCGGCGCCGTCACCCCCGTCACCCGCTTGTAGGTGTCGAGCGTGCCGTCCCCGTCGGAGTCGTAGGACAGCACGACCCCGTTCGATGGCGTCACCGCCAGGTTGACGAAGCCGCCCGCGCCCGGCCGCGCGAGGGCGTCGCGGGCGATGATGCCGGCCCGCGCCCACGCCCCCGTGGGCGCCTGCGCGTCCACGCGCACCGTCACCGCCACCCCGTCCCGCAGCACGCCCTCGCGGTAGGCCGTGCCGAACTCGGCCGTGCCCTTCCAGAGGTCCGCCCCGCCCCCGTCGATCGCGAACCGCCCGTCGAGCTGCCCGAGGACGGCGCCGTTGTTCGTGTACGTACGCCATCCCTGTTCCAGCGGCCCCGCCTCGAAGAGCGTGCCCTCGAAGCGGGAGGTCACCCGGCGCTCCCCGCGCGGTCCGTAGGTCACGGCGAGGGAGTACGGCAGCGGCCGCAGGGGTTCCTCCAGCGGTGTGCCGGGGGCGTTCGCCCGCCACCGCACGGTGCCGCTCCCGGCCGCCGGGACGCCGGGGAGCGATCCGGCGCCCTCGGGTGCCGCGTCGAGGCCGGTGAGCGCGAAGTCGACGCGTCCGGTGCCGCGCAGCCCGTTGACGTTGCGGAAGACGGCCGTGACGCGGGCGTGGCCGCCGGGCGGGAAGGCCACCGGGTCGGCGCTCACCTCCAGTGCCCCCTGGTACGGGGCCCGGGCCAGCGCGTCCCGGACCCGGACGGCGGTCCGGTAGGCGTCGCCCACCGGCCGCAGGGGGTAGTCCTTGCGCTCCCGGGTCCAGGGTTCCTCGAACGCGAACCAGTCCACCGCCGCGGGCGCGGTCCCGGTGGCCAGCGCGTCCTCGCAGGCGTCCAGCCACTTCTGCCAGCGCGGCAGGTAGAAGTCGGAGAGCAGGCCGTGCCATTCGCGGTTGCCGTACTCGTGCAGGTTGCCCGCGTCGGAGGTGGCCCGGTCGCCCCAGACCGTCACCAGTGCCTTGGCGGTGCGCTCGAACTCGGCCCGCTCCCGCGGGTTCGTCGCCATGCGGCGCGCGTCCTCGATCCAGGGGCCGAGCAGGAAGGCCGGGTGGGTGCCGGTGACGTCCTCGGACAGCCGCATCAGCGTGAGCCACTGCGTGGCGAGCGCCTTGAACGTGGGAGCGTCCTCGCGGTCGAAGGCGGCCCTGAGCTGCGGCAGGTACTGGCGGCTGCGGTGGGCGAGGGCCTGCCGGGCCACGTCGACCAGGTCGTAGCGGTAGGCCGCGCCGCCCCGCCGGTGCGGGGTCACCGCGAGGAGGCCGGAGAGGGCGGCGTCGAAGCGGGCCGGGTCGTAGGTGAGGGCGGCGGGCGCGTAGCGGGCGGCCCGGGTGGCGGCCAGGTCGGGTCGGGCGCAGAACAGGGAGTCGTGCGGGTCGCTGCGCTCGTTGGCGTGCTGCTGGTAGGCGGTGTCGTGGAGCGCCCGCCAGGCGCGGCGGGCCCCCGCGTCCCGGCCCCCGTAGCGGAAGTCGGCGTAGCCGGTGAACCACCGTGCGAGGTCGACCGGTTCGTCCGTCCAGGCCAGTTCGGAGAAGAGCTCGAAGGCGGCCGGGTCGCGGTCGGTGGCCTCCGGGAGGTAGGCGGTGCCGGCCAGGGCGCTGCCGGGCTTGTCGCGCCAGGCGAAGAACTTCTCCCGCCAGATGTGGGTGCGGGCGCCGATCGTGGTGCGGCCGCCGAAGTTGGGGATGGTGCCGAAGGCGTAGGGGGTGCCGCCCCAGTCCTCCTCCCGGTCGGTGACGCTCGTGTAGCGGTCCGAGACGCCGTCGACGATCAGCATGCGCTTCTTGTCGACGGCGTCGAGGAGTTCGGGCAGCGGGTTGGCCTCCCAGCCGAGGATCACCCAGGTGGCACCCGGGCGGGCGGCGCGCAGCGCCTTCTCGACGCCGCGGGCCGCGTCCGGCACGGGGACGTCGCCGGCGGTGCCGCCCTCGTGCAGCAGGTCCATCTTGAAGTGGTCGGCCGGGCCGAAGACGTCCTCCTGGTGGCGGTAGAAGGAGGCGGCGACCTCGGCGAAGGCATCCGTGCGGGGGTCGAGCCAGGAGGGGCGGTCGAAGCCGTGCCACGTGCCCTGCGGGACGACGTGCGCGTCGCCGCCGCGGCGGTCCGCGAAGTCCTTCGGGACGTGCCCGTAGTAGCCGGGCAGCACCGGGCGCATGCCCAGCGCGCGCAGCCGGTCGGCGATCCGGCGGCCCAGCGCGGCTCGCCGGGCGATGAGTTCGGCGGACAGGGGGCCGCCGTAGCCGTACAGGTTCTGCAGCAGCCACCAGGGCTGGTGGGAGGGGGCCGGGAGCCAGGCGCGGGCCTCGGTGTCGCTGTAGCCGAAGTCCTTCAGGACCCGGTGGTAGACGGCCTCCATCCCGGCGATCACCATGACCTCGTTGCAGCCGTGCGCGGCGAGCAGGTCGATCTCGTGCTGCCAGTACGGCCAGTCGGCGTAGGGGGCGGTGTAGCCGTCGTTGGTGTCGTTGAGCGCGAACCGGTGGGGGAGCGCGGTGGACCGCTCCAGCGGCCGGGCGGGCGCGGGCAGCCGGCGCGGCAGGTCGAGGGTGCCGCCGTTCCAGGCCAGATGGGCCCCGCAGACGTACTTCAGGTACCAGTGCGCCCCGTGGAGCAGCACCGCGGGGGAGGTTCCGGCCACCTCCACGCGCCCGGTGGTGCCGGTGACCCGGAAGCGCTCGCGGCCGCCCGAGGGGCGCAGGGGGGTCAGACGGAACTGTCCGGCGTGATCGGGCAGCAGCCGATTGAGCGCGGAGCGCGCGGGAGCCGTATCGAAGGCGGGGCCCTCGCCGGGGCTCCCGGCGGCGTGGGCCGGAACCGTCGTACCCACAGCGGTTCCGAGGCCGATGGCACCGGCCGTGCCCAGCACCGTACGTCGCGACGGAAGGTTCGATGAGTCCATCTGGGTGCCCCCTGTGTCGACAGGTGCGGCACGCTAATGGGACGGCCGTCCGGGCTCAACGGTGCGCACGGAGCTGGCGAGTTCACGTCGGCCGAAGAGACCGGAGGTACGCATGAGGTTGACAATCGCGAGACTCGCGACGGGCGCGGCCGTGGCCCTGCTGGCGCTGACCGCCTGCGGGGCGGGCAAGGACGGGACCGCGGCGGCGAAGATACCCGCCACGAAGACCGGAAGCCTGGAGGAGATCGCCGCCGACGCGCACTGCACGCCGGACATCCAGACCGACGCGGACGAGATCCGCCAGGCCGTCTGCAAGAACGAGGACGGCAAGTTCATCCTGGCCACCTTCGCCACCGACCGCGGACAGCGCGAGTGGATCAACGAGGCCAAGGACTACGGCGGCTTCTACCTCGTCGGGGCGAAGTGGATCGCCATCGGCGACCAGAAGCTGGTGCGGACGCTCCGCGGCACGCTCGGCGGCTCCCTGGAGGTGGGCACCAGCCACGCGGCGCACGCGGACCACGAGGGCTGAGCGAACGGCCCGGCCGGGGTGCCGGCCGGGCCGGGGTGTCCCGCTCGGAATACAGGCGAAAAGCCGGCGGTGGAATTCCACCGCCGGCTTTCCCGTGGGGGGGGTGAATCAGCGGATCACTAGCACTTCCGCCCGGTGTTGACGCAACTCACGACCTGGTTCATCAGGTTCTGGTCCATGACGCTGATGAAGTCGTCGTGGTCGTTGATCGGCTTGTGCAGCTGCTCGGGGAATCCGTCGACCGCGTAGGCGTTCTTCACCTGGCCGTTCGC
>BNBP01000034.1 GCA_014656015.1 Streptomyces griseoaurantiacus
GCCGCCGTACGGCCGCCACGGCCGCCGCGTCCAGCAGCGCCGCCGGGGCCTCGCGGCCGGGCGGCAGCCCCGGCGGTGTGCGGCGGTCGGTCCCCAGCAGCGCCGTCGTCACCAGCTCCGGCCAGGAGAGCGGGCCGGGAGCGGGGAGAGTGCCACTCATGCGCGGTCCTTCCGGTGGGGGGATGACGGGCGGAACGGGGGCAGGACGGCGCGGGGCGGGGCGAGCCGGGGCGGTGTCAGCACAGCGTCACCGCCTCGCCGGGCCCCTCGGGCCAGGCCGTCAGCGGGGTGAAGCCGCGGTGGCCGCACTCGCCGAAGACCGTGACCGGTGCCCCGCCCGAGAGGGCGACCAGCCGCCACAGACCGGAACGGGACCCGGCCGACGTCCGTACGGGCAGCGCCAGGCCGCCCTCCGCTTCGGCCAGTTGCCAGGAGCCCTCCCCGGCCGGGACCGGCACCACGCGGCACAGGGTCACCGGGTACGTCTCCTGCCAGGGATCGTCCCTGAGCGCCTCGCCGTACCGGGCGGCGGCCTCGGCCGGGCCGCAGCCGGGCGGGCGTGCGGCCGAGGGGACGGGATCCGGGAACCGCTCGCCCAGGGCCACCCGGAGCTGACCCGCCCCCGGGTACGCCATCGCTTCCGCGTCCAGCTCCCGCCCCACCGGCAGGGACAGCTCCGGGACGCGCCCTCCGCCCCCGTACGACAGGACCAGTGCCGTGCGGCCGGACTCTGTGCCGTACAGCCAGATCCGGCGGGTGGTGAGCCTGCCCTCGTACGTGTCGTACCGGGCCAGCACCAGCCAGCGGTCCCGCACCGGCGGGCCCACGGGCGAGGAGGGCAGACCGAGCCGTGAGCGGACCGTGGCCGCGAGTGCCTCCGGCAGGTCCTCGTGGCGCAGCCAGCCCCGGTCGAGCAGATGGAGCAGCGCGCACTCCTCCAGCAGCCGGGCGGGCCAGCCCGGACCCGAAGCCGTCACGGCCCCCAATTCCCGCACCCGGGCGGCCAGTCCGGGAGCCTGCGCGTCGACCATGCGCGCCGCCGTCTCCTCCCACGGTCCGTACCCCTCCTCCTCGGCGGCCGCCAGGCCCCCGCGCAGGAGATCGGCCAGCCGCCGCTCCAGTTCCGTGACCCCCGCCGTGACCCTGGCCGCCCGCTGCTCCGCCCGGCGCCGGGCCGCCCCCGGATCGGCGGGCGGGCCGGCCGCACCGGGCCCGCCGCCCGCCGCGCGCGCCGCCACGTCGGACACCGGTGCCGGCACCTGGTCCGTCGTCCGGCGCACCCCCGCATCACTCATGCACCCGACCGTAGATCCCCCCACTGACAATCCACCCCGTGAGTGCGTTCGCGCAGGTCAGAGCGATTGTCAGTGGGGTGGTGCAGGGTGGGGACCAGATCGGACCGGCCGAGCTGGAGGGGGACCTGCCCATGCCTGCGCCCGAGGAAGCCACGACCGCCGCGCACGCGGGAACGGACGACGACAACGTGCACGCGACCAGGGCCGCCGAGGTCCTGCGGCCGCACGCCGAGGAGGCCTTCGCCGAGGAGCTCGCCGCGCTGGCCGCGCGGGACGACCGCCCGCGTCCGCCCCGCTGGCGGCTGTCCCCGTGGGCCGTGGTCACGTATCTGCTCGGCGGCACCCTGACGGACGGCACGGTGATCACACCGAAGTACGTGGGCCCGCGCCGCCTCGTCGAGGTCGCCGTCTCCACTCTCGCCACCGACCGCGCGCTGCTGCTGCTCGGGGTGCCCGGCACCGCCAAGACGTGGCTGTCGGAGCATCTCGCCGCGGCCGTGAGCGGCGACTCGACGCTGCTGGTGCAGGGCACCGCGGGCACCCCGGAGGAGGCGATCCGCTACGGCTGGAACTACGCGCAGCTCCTGGCGCGCGGCCCCAGTCGGGAGGCGCTGGTGCCGAGCCCGGTGATGCGCGCGATGGCCGGGGGGACGACCGCCCGCGTCGAGGAACTGACCCGCGTCCCGGCGGACGTCCAGGACTCGCTGATCACCATCCTGTCCGAGAAGACCCTGCCGATACCGGAGTTGGGGGAGGAGGTGCAGGCCGTCCGCGGCTTCAACCTCATCGCCACGGCCAACGACCGCGACCGCGGGGTCAACGAACTCTCCAGCGCCCTGCGCCGCCGCTTCAACACGGTGGTGCTGCCCCTGCCGGAGTCCGCCGAGGCCGAGGTGGAGATCGTCACCCGGCGGGTCGACCAGATCGGCCGCGCCCTCGACCTGCCCCCGGCACCCGAGGGCATCGACGAGATCCGGCGCGTCGTCACCGTCTTCCGCGAACTGCGTGAGGGCATCACGGCGGACGGCCGGACGAAGCTGAAGTCGCCCGGCGGCACGCTGTCCACCGCCGAGGCCATCTCCGTGGTCACCGGCGGGCTCAGCCTGGCCGCCCACTTCGGTGACGGCGTGCTGCGCCCGGACGACGTCGCCGCAGGCGTCCTGGGCGCCGTCGTCCGGGACCCGGCGGCCGACCGCGTGGCCTGGCGGGAGTACCTGGAGACGGTCGTGCGGGAACGGGAGGGGTGGGCGGACTTCTACCGGGCCTGCCGGGAGGTGGGCCCATGAGCGGAGGGGGACCGCTGCTGCTCGGCGTGCGCCACCACGGGCCGGGCTCGGCGCGTGCGGTGCGGGCCGCGCTCACGGCGGCGGAACCCGGGACGGTGCTGATCGAGGGGCCGCCGGAGGCGGATCCGCTGATCCCGCTCGCGGCGGACGGGACGATGCGGCCGCCGGTCGCGCTGCTCGCCCACGCGGTGGACGAACCGGGACGCTCGGCGTTCTGGCCGCTGGCCGAGTTCTCCCCGGAGTGGGTGGCCCTGCGCTGGGCGCTGGAACACGGGGTGCCCGCCCGCTTCATCGACCTGCCGGCCGCGCACACCCTGGTGTGGGGCCGGGACACGAACTTCACAGACGGCACAGGCGACACAGACGGCACAGACGCCCCGAACGGTGACGGCGACGGAGACGGCAGCCCGGTCCCCGACGAGGCCGCGCGCGTGCGGGTGGACCCGCTCGCCGTGCTCGCCGACGCGGCCGGGTACGACGACCCGGAGCGCTGGTGGGAGGACGCGGTCGAGCACCGGGGCGGGACGAGGGACCCCCTCGCGCCGTTCGCGGCGCTCGACGAGGCGATGACCGCGCTCCGCGAGACCTACGGCGACGGCGGGCACCCGCGGGACCTGGTGCGCGAGGCCCACATGCGGATCCAGGTGCGGGCGGCGGTCAGGGAGTTCGGGGACTCCGTGGCCGTGGTCTGCGGGGCCTGGCACGTTCCGGCGCTGCGGGAGCGCACCACCCTCGCCGCCGACCGGGCCCTGGTGAGGGGCCTGCCCCGGGTGAGGACCGACATGACGTGGGTGCCGTGGACCCACCGCCGGCTCTCCCGGGCGGGCGGCTACGGCGCGGGCATCGAGTCGCCCGGCTGGTACGGGCACCTGTTCGCGGCCCCGGACCGGCCCGTCGAGCGGTGGCTGACCGAGGTCGCCGGGCTCCTGCGGGCCGAGGACCGGCTCGTCTCGTCCGCGGACGTCATCGAGGCCGTACGGCTCGCCGAGACGCTCGCCGTGCTGCGCGGCCGCCCCCTGCCCGGGCTCACCGAGACGCTCGACGCGGCACGGGCGGTGCTGTGCGAGGGCTCGGACGTGCCACTGGCGCTGGTGCGGGACCGGCTCGTGGTGGGGGACGTACTGGGCCGGGTGCCCGCGTCGGCGCCCGCCGTGCCGCTGCGGCGCGACCTCGACCGGGAGCAGCGGCGGCTGCGCCTGAAGCCCGAACCGTCGGCGCGCGAGGTGGAACTGGACCTGCGCAAGGAGACCGACGCCGGGCGCGGCCGGCTGCTGCACCGGCTGCGGCTGCTGGGCGTCGACTGGGGCCGGCCCGTGGACGGGCGCGGGAGCACGGGCACCTTCCGGGAGACCTGGCGGCTGCGCTGGGAGCCCGAACTGGAGGTGCGGGTCGCCGAGGCGGGGATCTGGGGCACCACGGTGCTCGCGGCCGCGACCGCCAGGGCCGAGTCGGACGCGCTGTCCGCGCCGGGACTCGCCGAGGTCACCGCCCTCGCCGAACGGTGCCTGCTCGCCGGGCTCCCGGAGGCGCTGCCGGTGGTGACGAGGATGCTCGTCGACCGCGCGGCGCTCGACACCGACGTCGGCCACCTCGCCCAGGCGCTGCCCGCCCTCGTCCGCTCCCTGCGGTACGGCGATGTGCGCGGCACGGACACGGCGGCCCTGGCCGAGGTCGCCGGTGGCCTCGCCGAGCGGGTCTTCATCGGCCTCCCGCCCGCCTGCGCCGCGCTCGACGCCGAGGCCGCGGCGGAGATGCGGCGGCATGTCGACGCCGTGCACGGGGCGGTGGCCCTGCTCGGTGAGGGAACCGGACCGCCACCCTCCGGCCGCGGTGGTCTGCGCCGGCGTTGGTACGGGGTACTGCGCGTGCTGTCGGCGCGGGACACGTGCGCGGGGATCGTGCGCGGCCGCGCGGTGCGGCTGCTCCTCGACGAGGGGGAACTGGACGAGGGCGAGGCCGCCCGGCTGATGGGGCTCGTCCTGTCCCCCGGCACCCCGCCCGCCGACGCCGCCGCGTGGATCGAGGGATTCCTCGGCGGGGGCTCCGGCGGCGGACTGCTCCTCGTGCACGACGAGCGGCTGCGGGGCCTGGTCGACGCCTGGCTGACGGCGGTCCCGGACAGCGCCTTCGAGGACGTACTGCCCCTGCTGCGGCGCACGTTCGCGGCCTACGAGGCGGGAGTGCGCAGAACGCTCGGCGAGCTGGTGCGGCGCGGTCCAGGGGCGCGGGGGAGCGCCGTCCACCCGGGTGCGGGCGCCCCGGGGTTCGGGGACGGCTTCGACAGCGGGCGCGCGGACGCCGTACTGCCGGTGCTGGGCCTCCTCCTCGGCACGGCGGAGGCGGACGAGGCCGGGGCGGGAGACGGTGAGGGACACGGACCCTCGCCCCACGACGGACGGAAGGCCGACGAGAGATCACCGGAAGACATGGGGGAGGCGCTGACGTGACACCGGACCAGGAGGGGACGCCGGCCCGGGACGCGGCGGAGGAACGGCTGCGGCGGTGGCGGCTCGTGCTGGGCGGGGGCGCGGCGGACGGCACCGGGCACGGCCTCGGCGGACGGGACGCCGCGATGGACGGCGCCCTGACCTCGCTCTACGGGACGGCGGAGAAACCGGCGGCGGGCCGGGACCGTTCGGCGGGGCTGGGGGCGTCCGCGCCCTCGGTCGCCCGGTGGCTCGGGGACATACGGACGTACTTCCCGGCCTCCGTGGTGCGGGTGATGCAGCGCGACGCCATCGACCGGCTCGGCCTGGCCGCACTGCTGCTGGAGCCGGAGATGCTGGAGGCCGCGGAGGCGGACGTCCATCTCGTCGGCACCCTGCTCTCCCTCAACAAGGCGATGCCGGAGACGACGAGGGAGACGGCACGGGCGGTGGTGCGCAAGGTCGTGGCGGACCTGGAGGAGCGGCTGGCCACCCGGACCCGGGCCGCGCTCACCGGTGCGCTCGACCGCAGTGCCCGGGTCGCCCGGCCCCGCCACCAGGACATCGACTGGAACCGGACGATCGCGGCCAACCTCAAGCACTACCTGCCCGAGCACGGCACGGTCGTGCCGGAACGGCTCCTCGGGCACGGGCGGGCGGCGAGGTCGGTGCAGAGGGAGGTCGTCCTGTGCATCGACCAGTCGGGCTCGATGGCCCCGTCCCTCGTGTACGCCTCCGTCTTCGGGGCCGTGCTGGCGTCCATGCGGTCGATCGCCACGCGGCTCGTCGTCTTCGACACGGCGGTGGCCGATCTGACCGACCGGCTCGACGATCCGGTCGACGTCCTCTTCGGTACGCGGCTCGGCGGCGGCACGGACATCAACAGGGCCCTGGCGTACTGCCAGTCGCGCATCACCCGCCCCGCCGACACCGTCGTGGTCCTCATCAGCGACCTCTACGAGGGAGGGATACGCAACGAGATGCTGAAGCGGGTGGCGGCGATGCGGGCCTCGGGGGTGCGGTTCGTGGCGTTGCTCGCGCTGTCCGACGAGGGGGCGCCCGCCTACGACCGTGAGCACGCGGCGGCCCTGGCGGCGCTGGGCGCCCCGGCCTTCGCGTGCACGCCCGAACTCTTCCCCGAGGTGATGGCGGCGGCCATCGAGAAACGCCCGCTGCCGGTCCCGGACGTGGGCTGGGAGGAGGGCGGCGAGGAGAACGGCAGGGCCCGTTCCGGGTGGTGACGGGGGCTTGCGCGGGCTGCGGAGCCTCGTGCGAGGATCGTTGCCCCTTCGTCCCTGTCCCTCCTGTCCCGTCCGCCTCACGGAGGCCGTCCCGCCGTGGTTCCGCCCGCCGCGCCGCATTCCGCCGGTGCCGTCCTGCGCCTCGTGCGCACGGCGGCGGGTCGGCGCGTGCTCCAACTGGCGCTGCTGGTGGGCGGGTTGGCGGTGCTGGGACTTCTGGGCGGAGGGCGGGCCCAGGCGGCGGACGGCGGTGGGAGCACCCCGGCGACGGCGGCGGGCGTCACCTCGACCGTGGAGCGGACGGTCGCGAGGGCCGCCGCGCTCACGGACGCGCACCCGGCGGTGGCCGGCGGGGACGGCCCCGGCGGGGCACCGGGCGCGAGGCACGCGTCCGAGGTGCCGCGTGATCCGGACGCGTCCTCCGCACCCCGCGAACCTCGCCGACCCGACGGCCTCCGCGGGCCCGGCCGCGCGGGCAACACGGCCCACGCGGGGCACACGGCCCACGCCGTACGGACGGCCCACGCCGTACGGACGGCCCACGCGGCAGAGGTGGTCCCCCCGGCCCACCCGGCACCCGCACCGCGCGCGGTGCGGTCGGTGAGGGGTGACGGCGGTGGCGGCGGTGACACGGACGGCGCTGTGCGGCGCGTGATCCGGACCGTCGCCGACGGGCCCGTGCGCCCGGTGGCGGAGCAGGCCGTGGGCCGGGTCGGCGGAGTCGTCGAGGCGGCCGCCGGAGCGCCGGGGGGCACGGCGGGGCAGTGGCCGCCGGCCTCCGCACTGCCCCTGCCCCGGGTGACGTTGCCGTCCCTTTCCCTCGTCCCGCCGGGCCCCTCCTCCCCGGCCGACCCGCGCCCGGTGCCCGACCCGCACGTACTGCCCGGCCGGTCCGGGGCGCCCCCGGGGGCCGTACAGAAGCAGTCCCCCTCGTCCGCGCCCGGCGGGCGGGCCCTGGCGCACACCGCGAAGGAACCGTGGCCCCGGTGGGCTGGTGGGCCGGCCGATCCGGCGGCCACGGGCGGCGAGGACCGTACGGCGGCCTCGGGCGACCTCGCCGGGCAGCGGCGCACCGTGCCGCTCCCCCTGCCCCGGCCGCCCGGCGGGGACCCGTCCGGGCTGCTGGGGGAGCGGTCCCTCGTCGACAACGGCGGCCCCCGGCACGCCGATCCGCACGCGGTGGCCGTCCGGCAGCGGGTGCTGCCGCGCCTCGCGCCCGGGGCCCTCGCGAAACATCCCGCCGAGGACGTCCGGCACAGGAGCGGGGAGGTGCCGAGCCCTCCGGGCCGGGACCTGCGGGAGGCCGCCCGGCAGAGGCCCCGGCCTCCGGTTCCCGGCCCCGTGCGCGTCCGGCCGCCCTGCGGGGCCGTGCGCGGGTCCGCTCCCTCTTCCTCCTGACGTCCGGCGATCCGGCGCCTCTGCCGGGGTGCAACCGGCGGCGGGGGACGTGGCGTCCCCGAGCGAACACGGCTTCGGCCCGCCCACGCCGGCACCCGCCCCCGACCGCCCCTTCCCATCCCGGCGACCGGCCGACCGGCCGACCGGCCGACCGGCCGCTCGACCGCCGTCCCGGCCGACCGCCTGATCGGACACGTGCGGACCGGACGCGTGCGCACCGGGCACGTGTGCACCGGCCGCAAGCGAACCGGCCGTCTCTCGTCCGGCGGCCGCGTGTCGACCGACCCGGGCCGGACACGAGAGAAGAACCGCGGCGCCCTCGCGCCGCCCCGAAGCTCCACAGGAATCCGGCCCGGACGGCCGAAAGCCGTCGGAACCGTCCGGGCCGGATCCCTGCGGACGGGGCGGGGCCCCCTTGGGGAAGGGGGCCCCGCCCCGCGCCCTCGACGGGTCGTCACCTCCCGCGGGGCGCTGAACAGGGCCTCACCGGGCCAACCCCAGCCCGGTGAGGCCTTTCTCCCGCGGCACGCCGTGCCAGTAGGTCAGGCATCATGTGACAGGTATCACCGCTCAGGTGTGACCTGCGATTTAGAGCCCCACCCCCGGCGGCGATAACCTGCGAGACGGACATGCCGCGCGCTCGGTCACCGTGTGCGCTCCCCTTGTGACACTGCGGACGTCACGTTGCCCTCGCGGCACGCCCACGCATCCAACGAACCGCGAGATCACTGATAGGGACGGAAGCGCGTGGACCTGTTCGAGTACCAGGCGAGGGACCTCTTCGCCAAGCACGATGTACCGGTGCTGGCCGGTGAAGTCATCGACACGCCTGAGGCGGCGCGCGAGATCACCGAGCGTCTGGGCGGCAAGTCCGTCGTCAAGGCGCAGGTGAAGGTCGGTGGTCGTGGCAAGGCCGGTGGCGTCAAGCTGGCCGCGTCCGCGGACGAGGCCGTCGCGCGTGCGACGGACATCCTCGGGATGGACATCAAGGGCCACACGGTCAACAAGGTGATGATCGCCGAGACCGCCCCGGAGATCGTCGAGGAGTACTACGTCTCCTTCCTCCTCGACCGTGCCAACCGCACCTTCCTCTCCATCGCCTCGGTCGAGGGCGGCGTGGAGATCGAGGAGGTGGCCGCCACCCGTCCGGAGGCCGTCGCCAAGACCCCGATCGACGCGATCGACGGCGTGACGCCGGAGAAGGCGCGCGAGATCGTCGAGGCCGCGAAGTTCCCGGCCGAGGTCGCCGACCAGGTCGCGAACGTCCTGGTCAAGCTGTGGGACACCTTCATCAAGGAGGACGCCCTCCTGGTCGAGGTCAACCCGCTGGCCAAGGTGGCCTCCGGTGAGGTCATCGCCCTCGACGGCAAGGTCTCCCTGGACGACAACGCCGAGTTCCGTCACCCGGACTTCGAGGAGCTCCACGACAAGGCCGCGGCCAACCCGCTCGAGGCCGCCGCCAAGGAGAAGAACCTCAACTACGTCAAGCTCGACGGCGAGGTCGGCATCATCGGCAACGGCGCGGGTCTCGTCATGAGCACCCTGGACGTCGTCGCGTACGCCGGTGAGAAGCACGGCAACGTCAAGCCCGCCAACTTCCTGGACATCGGCGGCGGCGCCTCCGCCCAGGTCATGGCGAACGGCCTGGAGATCATTCTCGGCGACCCGGACGTCAAGTCCGTCTTCGTCAACGTCTTCGGCGGCATCACCGCCTGTGACGAGGTCGCCAACGGCATCGTCCAGGCGCTGAAGCTCCTGGAGGACCGCGGCGAGAACGTCAGCAAGCCGCTCGTCGTCCGTCTCGACGGCAACAACGCCGAGCTCGGCCGGAAGATCCTCACCGACGCGGGCCACCCGCTGGTCCAGCGCGTCGACACCATGGACGGCGCGGCCGACAAGGCCGCCGAGCTGGCCCACGCCGCCAAGTAATCACTCAGGACGAGGACATCAACACACCATGGCTATCTGGCTCAACAAGGACAGCAAGGTCATCGTCCAGGGCATGACCGGCGCCACGGGCATGAAGCACACCAAGCTCATGCTCGGTGACGGCACCGAGGTCGTGGGCGGCGTGAACCCGCGCAAGGCGGGGCAGACCGTGGACTTCGACGGCACCGAGGTACCGGTCTTCGGCACCGTCAAGGAGGCCATCGAGAAGACCGGCGCCAACGTCTCCGTCATCTTCGTGCCGGAGAAGTTCACCAAGGACGCCGTCGTCGAGGCCATCGACGCCGAGATCCCGCTGGCCGTCGTGATCACCGAGGGCATCGCCGTGCACGACTCGGCGTCGTTCTGGGCGTACGCCGGCAAGAAGGGCAACAAGACCCGGATCATCGGCCCGAACTGCCCCGGCATCATCACCCCGGGCCAGTCGAACGTCGGCATCATCCCGGGCGACATCACCAAGCCGGGCCGCATCGGCCTGGTGTCGAAGTCCGGCACGCTGACGTACCAGATGATGTACGAGCTGCGGGACCTCGGCTTCTCGACCGCCGTCGGCATCGGTGGCGACCCGATCATCGGCACCACGCACATCGACGCGCTCGCCGCGTTCGAGGCCGACCCCGAGACCGACCTGATCGTGATGATCGGTGAGATCGGCGGCGACGCCGAGGAGCGGGCGGCCGACTTCATCAAGGAGAACGTGACGAAGCCGGTCGTCGGCTACGTCGCGGGCTTCACCGCGCCCGAGGGCAAGACCATGGGCCACGCCGGCGCCATCGTCTCCGGTTCCTCCGGCACCGCCCAGGCGAAGAAGGAGGCCCTCGAGGCCGCCGGTGTCAAGGTCGGCAAGACGCCGACCGAGACCGCGAAGCTGGCGCGCGAGATCCTCGCCGGCTGAGACGTTCACGTCTCGGGGGCGGTGCCGCACCGCCCCCCGGCACGTCGGGCCCGCCCTCCCCACCCGGGAGGGCGGGCCCCTTCGTGTCAGCGGGCCGAGGGCACGAGGCGGTGGGGGCCGCCGGGGAACTCGGACCGCAGGGCCCGGTGCAGTGCCCGGGACCGCTCCGACAGCGGGCCCTGGACCGCGTGCGGAGGCAGGCCGTGGATCGCCGCCCCCTGGGGCACCGGGCGTGCGTAGTGGTCGGGGGCGTACTGCAGGGCGAGCGCCGTCGTGCCGGTCAGGGTGGTGACCAGCACCGCCGCCGTGCGCACCCACTGGCGGTCGCGTCGCTCACCCGTCGTGCGCACCGTGGGCGGGGGCGCGGCGGCCGGGATCTCGGTGGCCGCCAGTTCGCTCAGGCGCCGGCGCAGGTCCGGCGGGGCACTCGCGCCCGGCAGCAGGTCGCTCACCGCCTCGCGGGCGTGCCGCAGCCGCCTGGCCGCGGCCGAGGTGGTCGCCTCGGTCTCCTGGGCGATCTGCCGTACGGTCAGCCCGACCCCGTCGGCCAGCAGCAGCGTGCGCCGGTACGGCGGCGGCAGTTGGAGCAGGACGTCGAGGAGCGCGCGCCCGGCCGGGTCCCCGGGCGGTGGCTCCGGTTGCCGGTGGCGCCGGCGGAACCGGTGCCAGGGGGAGAGCGCGTGGTCGTGGGCGGCCGCGCGCACCCATCCGCCGGGGTCGCGGTCGCGTGCCACCTCGGGCCAGCGCCGCCAGGCCAGTTCGAACGCCCGCTCCACGGACTCCCGGGCCAGTCCCCGCCGCCCGGTGAGCAGGTACGCCTGCCGCACGAGGACGGGGGCGCAGAAGCCGTAGAGCGTGTCGAATGCCTGAGCGGGCGTGAGCTGACCTCGGGTGAGCTGACCCGGCATGAGCCGACCGCGCCGGAGCTGACTCTCAGTCACCGAATGACACCCTTTCGTACGAAAAAGAACATAAACGTATTTTGGGCGACACTGCCGAGTCCCGCCCGTTACGAGGGAAAAGTGGGTGTCGTTGGGAGCATGGCCGTCGTGCTCCCATGGATCGAACGTCGCGCCTCGCCGACACCCCCGGCCCCACCCGCGCCCTCGCCGGGCACCGGGGCCCCCTCGCTCACCACGCGATCGCTCACCCGGTTGCTCGCCTGGCTGCTCACCCGGCTGCTGCTCCGGCTCCGCGGGCGGCTGCGCCGCCGCGTGCGGGACCGCGCTCCCGGCCTCGGCGCCGGTCTGCTGGGCGGCGCGATCGCGGCCGGGCTCGGGCTCGGCGCCCTCGCCGTCCTGGTGCTGGCGCTGTGGGTCACCTCCCCGTACCCGGACGGCGGTCCGGACGGCGCCCTGCACCTGGCCGCCTCCCTCTGGCTCCTGGGCCACGGCGTCGAACTGCTCCGCACCGACACGCTCACCGGGACGCCCGCCCCCGTCGGCCTCACCCCGCTGCTGCTGCCCGCGCTGCCGGTGTGGCTGCTGTACCGGGCCGGGCGGGACGCCGTCGACGTCCCCCGGGAGGGCCCCGGGGACGCGCCGCCGGTCAGCCCGCGCACGGCCTGGTGCGGGGTCATGACCGGCTACCTCGCGATCGGCTCCCTCGCGGCGGCCTACGCGTCCGGCGGTGAGCTGCGGCCCTCCTGGATCTGGACCGCCGGCGCTCCGCCGCTGCTCGCCGGGCTCGCCGCGGGAGGGGGCGTGTGGACGGCGTACGGGGCGCCGCGGGGCGCGCTGCCGCGGTGGGCGCGGGTGGCCGCGCGGGCCGCGCTGCGAGGGCTCACGGTGCTGGTGGGGGGCGGCGCGCTGCTCGTCCTGGCCTCGCTGGCCTGGCACGGCGAGGCCGTACGGGACTCCCTGCTGGGGCTCACGCCCGGATGGTGGGGCCGCCTCACGGTGGCCCTGCTCGCGGTGGCCCTGCTGCCCAACGCGGCGGTGTGGGGCGCCGCCTACGGGCTGGGGCCGGGCTTCGTGCTGGGGGCCGGGCAGGTGGCCGGGCCCTGGGGGGCCCCGGGGAGCGCGGCGCCGGGGGCGCTGCCGAGGTTCCCGCTGCTCGCGGCGGTGCCGGGGGAGGGCACGGCGTGGCTCGGCTGGGCCGTGGCGGTGGTACCGGTGGCCGCGGGGGTGGTCGTGGGCTGCGGGGTGGCCGGGGCCGCGGCGCGGGAGCGGGTGCGCTGGTCGTGGCCGCGGGTGGTCGGGGTCGTGACGGCGGCGGGAGCCGGGTGCGGCGCGGCCGCCGGAGGGCTCGCGTGGGTGGCCGGCGGGGCGATGGGCGTGCGGGGACTGGCGCGCTTCGGGCCGGTGTGGTGGCAGGTCGCCCTCGCCGGCGCCGCGTGGGCCGTGGGTGTGGGGGTGCCGGTGGGGTTGCTGTGGTGGGGGGTGCGAGTGCTCCGGAGCGCGGGCGCGGGTGCCGGTGCGCCCGGTGCGGGCGTCGGCGAAGCCTCCCGCGCGCGTGCGGCGGGGACGGGCGCCCCCTCGGCCGTCCCCGCCCCGAAGGGAGCGGTGGAGCCGGAGGACGCCTATGACTTCCTGCCGGTCGATCCGGTCGATCCGGTCGATCAGAACGGCCCGGTCGGTCCGGTGGGCCCGGTGGGTCCGGTGGGCCCGGTGGGCCCGGTGGGCCCGGTAAATCCGGTAGGCCCGGTCGACGTGGAGCCGGCCGTACCGGCCCGGCCGCCGAGGCCCGGGGACGCGCCGGCCGAGTGAGCGCCCGGGGGCGGGGCGCGCGCCACGGAGGAACGCGCCCCGTGCCGCACCTACGGCGTGCGCTCGGCAGGACTACGGCACGCCGGGCAGGACTACGGACGCACTCGCCAGGGCTATGCGTGCCGAGCGGGCCCGCGGTGCTACGGCGTGCCCATCAGGTCGCGGAGCTGGTGCGGCAGCAACGAGTCGCAGTCCTTCTTCGCGGAGGTCGTCAGGGCGTCCTTGGTGCAGGTGTAGTAGTCCCGGTAGACCAGGTGCGCCGTGAAGGTCGTGGCCACCATGAGCAGGGCCAGGGAGGCCGTCACCAGGCCGCTGATCGCCGCCGTCGTCTGCGGCCGGCGGCCCGGCGGCTGGGGCGCGGGCGCCGGGGCGGGCGCGGCGCCCGGCGTGCCGTTCTGCGGGCGCGGGGCCTTGGCGCGCAGCGCGCTCACTCCCCAGTACAGCCCGAGCGCGCCCAGCAGCAGCGCCACCGACGGCCAGCCGAACAGGGAGAAGAAGAAGGCCCACATGCCGGACAGGAGCGCGAAGCGCGCCCTGCGCTGGGCGGGGTCGGTCGGGTCCCAGCGCGTCCCGCCGGGACCGCCCTGGCCCCCGGGACCGCCCTGGTTCCCGGGTCCGCCGTTGTCCGGGCCCTCGGGGCCGCCGGGCCGGCGCGGTCGGGTGCCGAAGCTGCCGTCCGACGAGGGGCCCGGCTGCCGGTCGCTCCACTGGCTTCCCCACGCGGGGCCGCCCCGACCCCCCTGATCCCGGCTTCCCTCGTCCTGGCCCTCCTGCCCGCCCTCGGGGCGCCGGGGCTGCCAGGGGCGGTCCGGGGTGCCCTCGGGCGGCGGCGCGAACGGGTTGTCCTCGCCCGAGGGCGCTCCGCCCTCGCGGCCGGACCCGGACGACCCGGACCCGGACGACCCGGAGCCGGACGACCCGGACCCGGAACGGGACCCGCCCGTCGCACCCGGACCCTCCCCGCCCGGCGCGGACGTGCCCCCCTGCGGCGGGTACGGGGGCTGGTGCCGCTCGCGCGGCAGGAGGTGCGGGTGTCGGAAACGGCTGTCCGGCATCAGGTGTGCGTCTTCCCCTTGGTGGTTCCGGCGGGCGGCGTGCGGTGCGGTCCGTGCGGCGCGTCAGCGGTGCGCCCCGGGTCTGCGTACTCGGGTCCGCGGACCCGGGTGTGCGTACCGGTCGCGAGGACCCGTACCCCGGTACCCGTGGCGTCCGTCCTCGCGTCCGTGCCCGGGTGTCGCGTACCCCACCCGTGAACGTTCCGCGCGAACGGGTCGTTCCCCGCGTGGGCCGCTCGTCGCGGGTGGGTGCTCCCCGCACGCTACCGCCCGGCCCCGCCCCCGTCCCGTGGGGGTTGTCCGAGGTGCCGGTATCGTTGCGGACGGTCGGCCGCTTCGTAGGCTTCCCCGTACGCGGGGGCCCGAAGCATTCGTACGAACGTACAAAGAAGAACGTCGTGCGCGCCGCCCGCTCACCGCATGCCTCCCGAAGAAAGGGCCCGCCGTGGCCGCCAAGCCCGTGGCTCCCGTGCCCGGACGCCGTCCCGGGGCGGGACGACTGGTCGTCCTGGTCTCCGGATCCGGCACCAACCTCCAGGCGCTCCTCGACACCATCGCGGAGGCCGGGGCCGATGCCTACGGTGCGGAGGTCGTCGCCGTCGGGGCCGACCGCGAGGGCATCGAGGGCCTGGCCCGCGCCGAGCGCGCCGGGGTGCCCACCTTCGTCTGCCGGGTCCGGGACCACGCGACCCGCGAGGAGTGGGACGCGGCGCTCACCGAGGCCGTCGCCGCCCACGAGCCCGACCTGGTCGTCTCGGCCGGGTTCATGAAGATCGTGGGCAAGGAGTTCCTCGCGCGGTTCGGCGGCCGGTTCGTCAACACCCACCCCGCCCTGCTCCCCAGCTTCCCCGGAGCCCACGGGGTGCGGGACGCGCTGGCGTACGGCGTCCGGGTCACCGGCTGCACCGTCCACTTCGTCGACGACGGCGTCGACACGGGGCCGATCATCGCGCAGGGCGTGGTGGAGGTCCGGGACGAGGACCACGAGGACGGCGGTGCCGCTCTGCACGAGCGCATCAAGGAAGTCGAGCGAAGGCTGCTCGTCGATGTCGTGGGGCGGCTCGCCCGCAACGGCTATCGCATCGAGGGACGAAAGGTAGTTATCCAGTGACCGCCACCGCCGGAACCGAGAAGCGGGCCATCCGTCGCGCGCTCGTCAGCGTCTACGACAAGACCGGACTCGAGGAGCTCGCCCGCGGGCTGCACGAGGCCGGCGTCGAGCTGGTCTCCACCGGCTCCACCGCCGGGCGGATCGCCGCCGCCGGTGTTCCCGTGACCCGAGTCGAGGAGCTCACCGGGTTCCCGGAGTGCCTCGACGGCCGGGTCAAGACCCTCCACCCCAAGGTGCACGCCGGCATCCTCGCCGACCTGCGGCTGGACGACCACCGCCGGCAGCTCGACGAGCTGGGCGTGGCGCCCTTCGACCTCGTCGTGGTCAACCTCTACCCGTTCCGCGAGACCGTCGCCTCGGGTGCCGCGCCCGACGAGTGCGTCGAGCAGATCGACATCGGCGGGCCGTCCATGGTGCGCGCCGCCGCCAAGAACCACCCCTCGGTGGCCGTCGTCACCAGCCCCGCCCGGTACGGCGACGTGCTCTCCGCGGTCAAGGACGGCGGCTTCGACCTCGCCGCCCGCAAGCGGCTGGCCGCCGAGGCCTTCCAGCACACCGCCTCCTACGACGTGGCCGTCGCCTCCTGGTTCGCCTCCGAGTACGCCCCGGTCGACGAGTCGCGATTCCCGGACTTCCTCGGTGCCACCTGGGACCGCTCGCACACCCTGCGCTACGGCGAGAACCCGCACCAGCCGGCCGCGCTGTACACCTCCCCCGAGGGCGGCGGCCTCGCGCGGGCCGAGCAGCTCCACGGCAAGGAGATGTCGTACAACAACTACACGGACACGGACGCCGCCCGCCGTGCCGCGTACGACCACGACGAGCCCTGCGTCGCGATCATCAAGCACGCCAACCCGTGCGGCATCGCGGTCGGCGCGGACGTCGCCGAGGCGCACCGCAGGGCGCACGCCTGCGACCCGCTGTCCGCCTTCGGCGGCGTGATCGCCGTGAACCGGCCGGTCAGCAAGGAGATGGCCGAGCAGGTCGCGGAGATCTTCACCGAGGTCATCGTCGCGCCGGACTACGAGGAGGGCGCCCTGGAGGCGCTCACCCGGAAGAAGAACATCCGGGTCCTGCGCGCCCCCGAGGCGCCCGCCGCCCCGGTCGAGGTCAAGCCCATCGACGGCGGCGCGCTGCTGCAGGTCACCGACCGCCTCCAGGCCGAGGGCGACGACCCCGCCACCTGGACCCTCGCGACCGGCGAGGCCCTCTCCGAGGCCGAGCTGGCCGAGCTGGCCTTCGCCTGGAAGGCGTGCCGGGCGGTCAAGTCCAACGCCATCCTGCTCGCCAAGGACGGCGCCTCGGTCGGCGTCGGCATGGGCCAGGTCAACCGGGTCGACTCCGCGAAGCTCGCGGTGGAGCGGGCCGGCGCCGAGCGCGCGCAGGGGGCGTACGCCGCCTCCGACGCGTTCTTCCCCTTCCCCGACGGCCTGGAGATCCTCACCGGGGCCGGCGTGAAGGCCGTGGTGCAGCCCGGCGGTTCGGTCCGCGACGAGCTGGTCGTCGAGGCCGCGAAGAAGGCCGGCGTGACCATGTACTTCACCGGGACGCGGCACTTCTTCCACTGAGCCGCCGGACGAGCGACGACGGCCCCGGGCCGGCGGCTTCGAGCCGCCCGCCCGGGGCCGTCGTGACGTGGGGCCCGGATCGGCCGCTCAGTACCTCGGGCGGTTGAACCAGGCCGAACCCGTCGAGTTGCCGACGAAGACGGCTATCAGGATGCCCAGCACGGTGTGCACGAGACCGACGATGATGAACGGGTAGATGCCCGCGATCGCGGTGATGACGGCGAAGACCAGCATCGTGATCCGGGCGCCGTTGCCGCCCGACGTGAACTTGGTCGCCAGCACGATCGCGAAGATCATCCACGCGACGCCGAACACGACGAAGGCCCACAGGACGCCCGTCGACTGGTCGGCGAACCGCTGGAAGTCGGCGTTGTCCTGGAGGTCGTTGTCGTCCTTGTGCGCGCTGACGGTGGCCGCGGCGATGGCGAACAGCGCCACGCCGATCACCTGGAGGGCGACGATGACCCACATCAGGGCGCGCGCCGCGCTCACCGTGCCCGGCATCGACGTCATGGCCGGTCCGCCGCCGTACTGCGGGACGGGGGGAGCCTGCGGATAGCCGTACCCGGGCTGCTGCGGACCCTGCGGGTAGCCGTAGCCGGGCTGCTGAGGGGCGCCGTAACCGGGCTGCTGACCCTGTTGCGGGGCGCCGTAGGGGTTGTTCGGGTCGCCGTGACTCATGGCGCTGTTCATCCCTCCGTCTGCCGTTCTAGTGCGGGGAAACGCGGCCCGCAGCGGAGGAATGAGTGAAGATGAGCGGTCCGTCCCCCCGGTACTGTCCGCGGCACTGCCCGGTCATCGTTCTGGCGGGCGTGGGCGTATGTCCAGAGCCACGCCATATGTGTTGTGCAAGCGCAACCTTCCGATCATGCGTTGATCAGGGCCGTAATGCCGCGTACGGGCTCGGGGGCGGTCGGCCGCGGCGCCCGGCGCGGCACCGTTTCCCGGTCTCGTATCGCGACCCGGATTGGAACCGCCGGGCGGTCATCCGGGAGGATGGGGCCATGACCGCCCAGATTCTCGATGGCAAGGCCACCGCAGCCGCGATCAAGTCCGATCTGACCGCCCGCGTGGCGGCCCTGAAGGAGAAGGGCGTCACGCCCGGCCTCGGCACCGTCCTGGTCGGCGACGACCCCGGGAGCCACAAGTACGTCGCCGGCAAGCACCGCGACTGCGCGCAGGTCGGCATCGCCTCCATCCAGCGCGAGCTGCCCGCGACGGCCACGCAGGAGGAGATCGAGGCCGTCGTCCGCGAGCTGAACGAGGACCCGGCCTGCACGGGGTACATCGTGCAGCTCCCGCTGCCCAGGGGCATCGACGAGAACCGCATCCTCGAACTGATGGACCCCGCCAAGGACGCCGACGGTCTGCACCCGATGAACCTCGGCCGGCTGGTGCTCAACGAGCCCGCGCCGCTGCCCTGCACCCCCAACGGCATCCTCACGCTGCTGCGCGCGCACGGCGTGGAGATCAAGGGCGCGGAGGTCGTGGTCGTCGGCCGCGGGGTGACCATCGGGCGCCCGATGCCGCTGCTGCTGACCCGGCGCAGCGAGAACGCGACGGTCACGCAGTGCCACACCGGCACCCGTGACCTCTCCGCCCACCTCAAGCGGGCGGACATCATCGTCGCCGCGGCGGGTGCGCCGCACCTGGTGCGCGCCGAGGACGTCAAGCCGGGCGCGGCCGTCCTGGACGTGGGCGTCTCCCGCAACGCCGAGGGCAAGATCGTCGGCGACGTCCACCCCGACGTCAACGAGGTCGCCGGCTGGATCTCCCCCAACCCGGGTGGCGTCGGCCCCATGACCCGTGCCCAGCTGCTCGTCAACGTGGTCGAGGCGGCGGAGCGCAGTGTCGGCTGAGCCGGGGGAGGGCGGCGGGGCCGTGCGGGAGAAGTCCGGCGAGCGGGAGAAGTCCGCCGCGCACGCCGAACCCACCGAGCCCACCGGGCACGAGAAGCCCGCCGAGCCCGCCGAGCCCGCCGGGCACGAGAAGCCCGCCGCGCACGAGAAGTCCAGGCCCGCCGGGCACGGCGAACCCGGGAAGTCCGTCGACCCCGAGAAGGAGGAGCCGACCGTGCGCGATCCCATCGCCGTGGGCGGCCGCTTCGAGCGGGCCCGGCGCGGGGTGCGCCGCTTCCCGCTGTTCACGCGGGACACCGCGCGCCCCGAGGGCGGCGGCCGTGCCGCACCCGGGGACGCGCCCGCGCCCGCCCGGCAGTGGCCGATCCTCGTCGTGCTGCTGACCGTGGGGCTCGGCCTGCTGCTCACCGCGTTCGACGCGTTCCGGGTGGGCACGATCCTCGTCGGCGTCGCCCTGCTCGGCGGGGCCGCGCTGCGCTGGGCGCTGCCCGACGTGGGCATGCTCGCCGTCCGCTCCCGCTTCACGGACCTGCTCACCTACGGCACGCTCGGGGTCGTCATCGTCCTGCTGGCGCTGATGGCGCAGCCGAGCCCCTGGCTGGTCATCCCCTTCCTGGACGACACGCTGCACTTCACCATCAGCACGTGAGCACGTGAGCACGTGAGCACGTGAGCACGGGGCCGGGGACGTCCTCCCCGCGGACCTGACGGTGGCCCGTACCTCCCCCGGGGGTACGGGCCACCTGCCGTCCGGGGTCGTCATGCGGGCCCCGGACGCGGGCCGGGTCAGACCGTGAGGCTCCGCAGCCACGGCCAGGAGTTCCGGCCGGGCAGTCCGTCCACGGTGAGACCGGCGCCCCAGTCCCGGTCGGCGAGCCGCTGGAAGCTCCGCATCGACGCCTTCGACCTGGTGCCGAAGATCCCGTCGACGGTGCCGGGGCTGGACACCGCGTCCGGGAGGATGGCGTGCATCCGCTTCAGGAGGCACTGCGCCTCGATGCCCGCACTGGTGACCGTGCTCGACGAGGGCACGACCGTCAGACCGCTGTAGTGCCCGGCGTACTCGTAGCCGTCGCTCTTCTTGTAGTGGCAGCTGTACGCCGTCGCCGAGGCCGGTGCCGCCGAGGCCGCCGTGACGGGCAGCAGGGCGAGCCCGCCGCCGAGGACGAACGAGACCGCCGCGAGGGCGAGGCGCCTGTGCGTGCTCATGTGCCGCTCCTTCCGTGTGCGGGCCGGGTCCCCCCGTCGGGTCCCCCGTACGGCCCGCCGTGCGCGGCACCGCCGGTCGAGCGGTGCCGCCGGTGAACGAAGGTAGGGACCGCCGGTGCGCCCCCGCGTCCCGCCGCGGGTGGAATCCCCCGCACACCGGCCGCGGCAGCCCGGCGGCGGCTGCAACTCCCGCGGTACCGCGAAAGGTTGACTCCACGCCCGGTGCACCGGCGCTACGCTGCGGCGATGCGTCCGCGGTCGCCCCGTCCCCGTCCCGCCCGTCCGGGCGCCGCCCGTGTGTGGCGCCGGGCACGCCGGGTGCTGCACGCCCCGTACGTCCTCGACTCGCTGACCGCCCTCGCCATGGCCGCCGTCGCGCTGCTGCTCGGCCGGGAGTCCGCCGCGCAGGGGTGGCCGGCACTCGATGCCCGGGCCCTGCCCTGGATCGCGTTGTCGCAGCTCCCGGTGGCCCTGCGCGCACGCGCCCCGCTCACCGTGTTCGCCGTGGTGTGCGCCGCCGACGCGGTCCATGTCGGGCTCGGCTACTGGCCCGTGGTGTGCACCTTCGGCCCGATGCTCGCCCTGTACACCGTGGCAGCCCTGCGCCCGCTGCGGGACGCCCTGTGCTGTGCCGCCGTCCTCACCGGCCTGTGGATCTGCGCGGGGCTCGTCACGGACGGCTCCTCCATGCCCTCCGTCCTCGGCCAGGGGCTGCTGTTCTCCGCGGTGCTGGTCCGCTTCGGCGCCCTCGCCCGCCGCTCCGCCGCCCTCGCCCGTCGGCTGCGCGCCGAGCAGGCCGAGCGGGCCCGCCGCGAGGTCGCCGAGGAACGCGGGCGCATCGCACGGGAGTTGCACGACGTGGTGGCCCACCACATGTCGGTGATATCCGTGCAGGCCGGCCTCGCGCGGTTCGTCTTCGACTCCGACCGCACGACCTCCCGCACGGCCCTGGACACGATCGCCGGCACCAGCGCGGAGGCGCTCGACGAACTGCGCCGCATGCTCCAGGTGCTGCGGGAGGAGGACCTGGCCGACGCCGGGGGCGGCCGGGACGGGACACCGGCCGCGCCCATGCCGGGACTCGACCGGGTGGAGGACCTGGTGCGGCGCGTACGGGCCGGCGGCGTCCCGGTCGAACTGCGGGTCGAGGGCGAGCCCCGCCCGCTCGCGCCCGGGGTGGACCTGTGCGCGTACCGGGTCGTGCAGGAGGCGCTGACGAACGTCCTCAAGCACGCCCGGCACGCCGAGGCCGTCGTGGAGGTCCGCTACCTCCCGCAGCACGTGACGGTTTCCGTCACCGACGACGGTGAGGGGGTGATTCCGGACAGAGTCGCCGGGGGCGGCGGACACGGCTTGCTCGGCATGCGCGAGCGGGCCAAGCTCTACGGCGGGACGATCAGCATCGGCCCGCGGAACGAGGGCGGGTTCGCCGTACGGCTGACCCTGCCGACCTCGGCCGCGGCCGCACGGCAGGGGGACGACCGGACGCGATGACCGGAGACGACGGGACCGGAGACGCCGGGGCCGGGCGTGCCGGGACCGGACACGACGGGACCGGAGACGACGCGGCCGGTCACCGGGCGGCCGGACGCGCCATGACGGGCCTCCGCACGCTCGGACGCGCCGTCCCCGGCCTCCGCACGACCGGCCTCCGCACCCCCGGTTTCCGCACGACCGGCCCCGGCACGACCGGGCGGCGGGACGGGCGCGGCCGCCCCGGACGGCCGGGCGGGTGGTCCGCGTGATCCGGGTGCTCGTCGTCGACGACCAGTACCTGATCCGGGCCGGCCTCGTCGGGCTGCTGAACGCGGCCCCCGGCATCGAGGTCGTCGGCGAGGCGGAGGACGGCGACGCGGCGGTCCGGGTCGCCGCCGAGACCTCGCCCGACGTCGTCCTGATGGACATCCGCATGCCCGGCACCGACGGCGTCCGGGCCACCGAACTGATCCTCGCCCAGGCCACCGACCCCGTGCCGCGCGTCCTGGTGCTCACCACCTTCGACCTCGACGAGTACGTCTACGGGGCGCTGCGTGCGGGAGCCTCCGGGTTCCTGCTGAAGGACTCGGGCCCCGAGCGCCTGCTGGCCGCCGTGACCGCCGTACGGGGCGGCGACGCCCTCTTCGCGCCCAGCGTCACCCGGCGGCTCGTGGAGGCGTACGCCGGCCGGGCCGGACACCGCCCGCGAGATGCGGAACCGCCGCCGGAACTCGGGGCGTTGACCACCCGAGAGGTGGAGGTCCTCGGGCTGATCGGCCGGGGCCTGTCCAACCTGGAGATCGCCGACCGGCTCTACATCAGCGAGGCCACCGTCAAGACCCACCTCAACCGCACGATGACGAAGCTGGACCTGGACAGCCGGGCCCAGGCGGTGGTCGTGGCGTACGAGACGGGACTGGTCACGCCCGGCGGCTGACCGCGCCCCGCCGCCGGACCTGGGATCCTGGTCCCGCGCACGCCACGGTGGGGGGAGCCGGGCGCGTGGGCACGGAGCGCGGAGGACGCGGGAAGTGAGGGGGAAGGGAACGTCATGCCTCGGTGGAAGGCCCTGCCGGAGGAACTCGACCCAGGGCTCGCGGAGTTCGTGGAGGAACTCCGGCGGCTCGTGGACCGCAGCGGGCTGAGCGTCGCCGCGGTGGCCGACCGCACCGGCTACGGCAGGGCGTCCTGGGAGCGGTACCTGGGCGGGCGGCTGCTCGCGCCCAAGGGTGCGGTCCTCGCGCTGGCCGAGGTCACGGGGACCGACCCCGACCGGCTCACCGCGGGGTGGGAGCTGGCGGAACGGGCCTGGCGTCGCTCGGAGACGCGGCAGGACACGACGGGGGAGGCGCTGCGGATCGCGCAGGCCCGCCGGGCGTCCACGGCACCCGCCCCGGCCCCGGCCCGGGCCCCGGGCACCGGCGCCCGGGCCGGGGGGCGGCTCCCGGGGGACGCGGTGCCACCGGGCGCGCGGGACCGCGCACCCGGGGACCGGTGGCGCCGTCCGGCCGTGCTCCTCACGGCGCTCGCCGGGACGCTCGCCGTGGTGCTGGGCGCGGTGTGGCTCACCTCGGACGGCGAACGCCGGCCGGAGGCGCGGCCGCGCGCGAAGACCCCGGCCGCCGCGGCGAGCACCGCGCCCTCGCTGCCCGCCGGGGTGCGGTGCGCCGGGGACGACTGCGTCGGCAAGGACCCCGAGCGGATGGGCTGCGGCGGGGCGCGGGCCCGGACGACGACGAGCGTCACGGTGGGGACGACTCTGGTGGAGGTGCGCTACAGCGAGGTCTGCTCGGCCGCCTGGGGCAGGATCGTCCGGGCGGCGCGGGGGGACCGCGTGACCGTCCGGGTCGTGGCCCCCGCCGGCGCCACGGCGCAGGGGCGGGTGCAGCACGGCTTTGTGCGGGACGCCGCGGACACGGACGCGTACACCCCGATGGTGCGGGTGGGCGGCGCCGGCGGCGCCGAGGTCTGCGCGGTCCTGGCCTCCGGCCTCGACGGCTGCGCGGAGTAGCCCACCGGCGGGCCGACGATCGCCGGGTCGCCGGGTCGCCGGGGCGTCGGCTGCCGGAACATCCGGTGCCAGGCGCGCGCCAGGCGTCGGACACCGGGCAGCGGGCGTCGGCTGCCGGGGTATCGGGCCGCCGACCGCCGGGCACCGACCGCCGACCGCCGACCGCCGGGCACCGGGGCATCGGACCGCCGGGCACCAGGCTGCCGGGCACCGGGCCGCCGGAACATCAGGCGTCAGGCACCGGGGGTCAAACGCCGGGAGTCAGGCACCGGGCGTCAAGCACCGGGCACCGGCCGCCCGCCGCCGCGGCACGAGGGCCGCGACGCGCGCACGTGTCTCCCGTGGTCGCCGGCGCGTGCCCGGTCCGTACACAAAACCATCACTCCGCCAGGCGGTTGGCCGCCTGCCGTACGGGCAGGCGCACCAGTACCCCCACGGGATCCGGGCTCTCCGGTCCCCGGCCGGCGGCCGTCTGCGGTCCCTCCTCTTCCGGACCGGCGGCCGCCGGTCCTTGTGACGCCACCGTCACCCCCTGTGGGCCGGGCCACAGCAACCCCGACCGTGCGGGATGCCGGATGCGCGATAGCCTGACGTCGATCTCTTGACGCCAAGAGATCGATCATCCGCCCCAAAGCCAGCTGTCCTACGGAGAACGCCATGACCCGCACTCCCGTGAACGTCACCGTCACCGGCGCGGCCGGCCAGATCGGTTACGCCCTGCTCTTCCGCATCGCCTCCGGCCAGCTGCTCGGCGCGGACGTGCCGGTCAAGCTGCGCCTGCTGGAGATCACCCCGGCGCTGAAGGCCGCCGAGGGGACCGCCATGGAGCTGGACGACTGCGCGTTCCCGCTGCTGCGGGGCATCGACATCAGCGACGACCCGAACGTCGCGTTCGACGGCACCAACGTCGCCCTCCTCGTCGGCGCCCGCCCCCGCACCAAGGGCATGGAGCGCGGCGACCTGCTCGAGGCCAACGGCGGCATCTTCAAGCCGCAGGGCAAGGCGATCAACGACCACGCCGCGGACGACGTCAAGGTCCTGGTGGTCGGCAACCCGGCGAACACCAACGCGCTCATCGCCCAGGCCGCCGCCCCGGACGTACCGGCCGAGCGCTTCACCGCGATGACCCGTCTGGACCACAACCGCGCGCTGACCCAGCTCGCGAAGAAGGCCGGCGTCACCGTCTCCGACATCCAGCGCCTGACGATCTGGGGCAACCACTCCGCCACCCAGTACCCGGACATCTTCAACGCCCGGATCGGCGGCAAGTCGGCGGCCGAGGTCGTCGACGACGAGAAGTGGCTGGCCGAGGAGTTCATCCCGACCGTCGCCAAGCGCGGTGCCGCCATCATCGAGGCGCGCGGCGCCTCCTCCGCCGCGTCGGCCGCCAACGCCGCGATCGACCACGTCCACACCTGGGTCAACGGCACCGCCGAGGGCGACTGGACCTCGATGGCCGTGCCGTCCGACGGTTCCTACGGCGTGCCCGAGGGGATCATCTCCTCCTTCCCGGTCACCACCAAGGACGGCCGGTACGAGATCGTCCAGGGCCTGGACGTCAACGACTTCTCGCGCGCCCGCATCGACGCCTCCGTCAAGGAGCTCACGGAGGAGCGCGACGCGGTCCGCGGCCTCGGCCTGATCTGACCCGTCGGCCCCGCCGCCCTCGGACGGCCGGCCCGGGCGCCTACCACCTTTCGCGCAGGCTCCGTCCCGTTTTCGTACGGGACGGGGCCTGTCGGCGTGTACGCCGCTATCGTCGAGTTCCGGGCGGGATCGGGGGGACGGTACGACATGCGCCAACGGTGGGACGCGGAGCAGCAGCGCTGGATCGACGACGACGCGGGCACGGTCGGCGCGCAGCCGCCGACGGGCCGGGCGGACCGGCCGGAGCAGCCGGGTCAGGCGGTACAGCCGGGTCAGGCGGGGCAGGTCGGGCAGCCGGAACAGGTGGGCGGGCCCGCGCAGGACGCGGAGCGGCCCTGGTGGGCCGGGGCCGAGACGCAGATCGGCACCGTCCGGCCGCCCTCGTTCCCGTCCGCCCCCTCCGCCCCCTCCGCCCCGTCCGCCCCGGCGTACGCGGCCCCTCCACCGCCGCCCCCCTCGTACGTCACTCCCGCTCCCGCTCCCGCTCCGCCGTACCGGCCGGCCCCCGGACCGGGAACGCTTCCCGTGACCGTGCCGGAACCGGCCGCGGGGCCGGACGCCCGGGGCCCGCGCACCGTTCTCGTGCTGATCGCGGTGCTGGCCGTGCTCGCCGGGGGCGGCGCCGGCGCGGGAGTGTGGTGGCTGACCCGCGAGGACGGCACGGGATCGCAGGCGAGCCCCGCGGGCCCCTCCGTGTCCGCCCCCGCCACGGGGAGCCGGCAGGTGGTGCCGCCCGCGGAGACCGGCGGCCGGCCCTCGCCCTCGGACACCGAGCGGTCCCTCTCCCGCTCCGCGGGCCCCTCGCCCGGGTACCGCCGGGCCGAGGACCCCGTCGGCTACCGACTGGACGTGCCCGAGGGATGGGTGCGCTCGCAGGAGCACGGGGTCAGCGCCGAGGTCGTCACCTACCGCTCGCCCGCCGACGGGCGAAGCCTGCTGATCTTCGAGGTGGTCGAGGAGACGCCCGCCGCCTCCCTCGACCTGGCGGAGAACGGTCCCGGCGGCTTCGCCGAGAAGCTCTCCGGCTACCGCGTCCTGCACCGCTCCTCCGGGGCGGACCGGGCGGAGCTGGACTACCGCTACGACGACCGCTCCTCCGGCGCCACCCGGGTCGTCGACCGCCGTTTCACCGCCGCCGACGGCACCCTGTACGCGATCCGCTCCAGCGGCCCGGAGGGCTCCGACGTCCGCACGCCCTTCGACGCGGCCACCGCCTCCTTCTGCCCGACCGGGGCGGACTGCCCGGCGGCCTGAGCCACCCGGCCGCGTCACGGGCGGGGCGGAGATCACGGAGGGCTCACGGTCGGTGACAACTCGCTTTCCGCTGTCCGCGTGCGCCACTATGCTGATCCTCCATCACCACGCGTGTCATGTACGCGTGTTCGGACCATCGGGGGATGGGCGTGAGTACCGCCTACGTACCGCAACAACCACAGCCGCGACCGGATCCCGGCGCGGGCCCGGGTGCCGCCCCGGCCGCCGCACCGAACCCGGAACTCCCGGCGACACCGCCGTACGCCAGCGAGGCCACCCGGCTGCTGTGCGCGGGGACCTACCTGGACTCCGCGTACCGCGACCGGGTCATCGACGAGCTGTACCTCGGCGAACAGCGCCTGGCCGCGCCCTCGCTCGGCTTCGACGCCGCCCGGGTCCTGGCGCACGCCCTGCGCGCACGCCGACTCGAACTGGGCTGGTCCGCGGCCATCCTGGGCCTGTGGGTGGTGGGCCTGCCGCTCACCCGGGGCTGGCTGTTCCTCTTCCTCGTCTTCGGCACCTACTCCGCCCTGGCCCCCTGGGCCCGCGGCAAGGCCGACGAGCCGCCGATGTACCGGCGGGTGTTCGCCTTCCTGCTGCGCTGGTACGGCCGCATCGGCATCACCGCGCTCCTGGTGACGACCGTCTACGTCGCCTGCGGCGGCGGGGAGGACGCCGACCGGTCCGTCTCGTCGCCCTCCTACTACGGCGGTGCGTACGGCTCCTCGGGAAGCACCGACCTCTTCGACACCCTGCACGAGTGGGTCGGGGTCCTGGGCGCCTGGCTGACCCTCGCGATCCTCGCGCTCACCGGCCTGTTCCTCGCCGCCCAGCGAAGCCAGGTCACCCGCTCGCTGTCCGCCGAACTGTCCATGGAGCGCTTCCCCGACGTCGCCGGCGACCCCGCCGAGCAGGCGGAGGGGCGGCGGTTCCGGCGGCTGGCACAGCGCATCAGGGCCGAGCAGTGGCAGCCGCTCGTCATGTACCACGAGGCCCGCCCGTTCTGCGGGGCCGGCGCCGCGCACGACACCTGGGTGCTCGCCGTCGAACTGCGCCCCGACAGCGCCCGCGCGCAGCGCCCGCTGAGCAACCGGACCGTCCTGGAGACCGTGCGCCCGCTGCTCGAACAGCTGCGGGAGTCCGCGGCGACGGCCGAGCACCCGGTGCGCGACCGGCTGCGCCGGCTGGAGATCGACGAGTGCGTCTTCCTGCCGGTCGAGGGACTGCTGCGGCGCGAGGACGCCCCCTACGCCCCCGGCGACTTCGAGAGCCACCTGGCCCGCGCGGTCGAGGAGGGCGCGGAGAAGCGGCGGCACTTCCTGCGGGTGCGGGTCGGGGGCTGGGAGGAGGAGCTGGTCGTCAGCGTCTTCGTCCGCGTCCACACCCAGGGCCGGATGCTCATGCTGGAGATCGCCCCGCACGTCCTGACCCCGGTGCGCGAGGACTTCAAGGACGCCGACCGCACCGCCCACCGCTACAACCACAACAACCTGCTCGGCAAGGCCGCCTGGGCCGTGCCGCGGGTGCCGGCCGCGGCCGCCGTGGCGGTGTACCAGCTCGGCCGGCAGGTCGTGTTCGGCTGGCGCCTGGTGACCTCGGGGAACGCGGGGGCGCTGCCCGAGGGGCCGGCGGCCTCGGTGCGCGAACTGGGGGCGGCGCCGGACGGCTCGCTCTTCCAGGAGATGGACGTCGACCGCTATCTGCGGGCCGTGCAGGACCGGATCGCGCACGGGGTGCGCACCGCCCTGGCCGACGCGGGCTACCAGACCGGCGAATTCGTCCAGAAGATCATCAACATCAGCAACGGCGGCGTGAACATCGAATCGGTGGAGGGCTCCACCTTCGCCGTCGGCGAGCACGCCACCGCGCAGAGCGGCGGCGCGCCCGCCGCCGCGCCGCAGAAGGGAACGGAATAGCGATGGCCGGCACCCCTGGCACCAACGAGCCCGGCGTCTCCGTGGGAAACGTCTCGGGCAGCACGTTCGCCATCGGCAGCCACGCCAGGGCGGTGAGCCACCACGGCACCGCACCGGACCGCGACGCCGCGACGGAGGAGCTGCTGGCGGCGGTGCGTGAGCTGCGCGCCGATCTGACCCGGGTGCGCGGCACCGACCGCACGGCCGAGCTCGACGCCGCCCTCGCCGAGACGGAGGAGGAGATCACCGGCACCGGGCGGGCCACGCCCACCCGCCGTGAGCGGCTGCGGGAACTGCTCGCCGACTCCGAGTCCCTGCTGAGCGTGCTCTCCTCGGCGGGAGCGGTGGCCGGGCTGCTCGGGATCGGGTCGTGACCGGCGAGAGACGGCGGGTCTGGAACGAGGAGACCCAGCGCTGGGAGGACACCGGCGCCTCCGGCGACGCGGCACCGCCGCCGCCCCCGCTCCCGCCGCTCCCCGGACACCTGCCGTACGTGCCCGAGACGCCGACCGTGCCCACGGTCCCCGCACCGCCCGGGCCGGCGGCCGGGGGCGGGCGGGCGCTGTGGTGGAAGGTCGTGGCCGCGGCCGTCGTGCTCGGCCTCGGCGCCGGCTACGGCGTGCTGAAGCTGACGGGTGAGGACGACGGGGACGGCCACGACCGCGCCCCCACGGCCGCCACGGCGCCGCCGAGCGAGGACGGCGTCCCCATGGACGGGGACACCGGCGCGGGCGCCCCGTCCTCCGAGTCCGCCTCCCCCTCGCCCTCCGAGTCGGCCGGCACGCTGCCCGCCGGCTACCACCAGGTCGAGGACCCCGCCGGGTACGCGCTGGCCGTGCCCGACGGGTGGGAGCGCAGCGAGCGCGACACCGGCGTCTTCTACGCCACGAAGGGCGACCGCAACCTGCTGCAGATCTTCGTGATCACGGAAGGGGATCTCACGCCCTACGAGGCGGTGCGGCAGTCCTCGAAGAACCTGGGCAGCCAGCAGCCCGGGTACGAGGAGGTCTCGCTGGACCGCGGGGCCGCCCCCGAGGGCGCGTCCCCCGCCGTGGGCGAGGACACGGCGCGCCTGGTCTACGCCTACGACAGCGAGAAGCTCGGGACGCGCAAGCAGGGCGTGGAGTACGCCTTCACCGCGGCGGACGGCAAGAAGTACGCGCTGGTCGCGGCGGGCCCGCTGGACGACTGGGCCATGACCCGCGAGAGCGCGGAGACGGCCCTGGCCCACTGGGCGACAGGGGCCTCCCTGGACTGAGGGGGGGCGACCGGAACCGAGGGACAGGTGGCGGCGGGGCCCCCTTCGCGCCCCGCCGCCACCTGCCCGGCCCTCTCAGCCGTTCTGTCCGGCCCTCTCAGCCGTGCTGCCCCGGCCGGTAGTGCCCCGGCACCATCCGGGTCGTCACGGCGAAGCGGTTCCACGAGTTGATCACGGTGATGGCCGCGACCAGCGCCGCCAGCTCCTTCTCCTCGAAGTGCGCCGCGGCCCGCGCCCACACCTCGTCCGGCACGAACCCGTCGGTGAGGACCGTCACCGCCTCCGTCAGTTCCAGCGCCGCGGCCTCCCGCTCCGTGTAGAAGTGCCGCGACTCCTCCCACGCCGAGAGCTGCACGATCCGCTCCACGCTCTCGCCCGCCGCGAGCGCGTCCTTCGTGTGCATGTCCAGGCAGAAGGCGCAGTGGTTGAGCTGCGAGGCCCGGATCTTCACCAGCTCCCGCAGCTTCGGCTCGACACCCTGCCCCGCCGCCGCGTCGAGCCTGATCATCGCCTTGTAGACCTCGGGCGCGAGCGTGGCCATGTCCAGTCGGGGGGTGTGCTCGGGCGCGTACGCGGTCACCGTCTCGTTCGTCGTCATGCCACCGACCCTAGGAGGCGGGCAGCCCGGCGGTATGGTCCACTTCCATGCCGAATCAGCGGGCCACTTCCGCGCTCGACCTCCATCTGCACCTGGACCGGAACGCCGGTACCGGCCTGCGCCGCGGTCTCACCACCGCCCTGCGCGAGGCCGTCCGCACCGGCCGCCTCACCCCCGGCACCCGGCTGCCCTCCTCCCGGGCCCTCGCCGCCGACCTGGGCCTCGCCCGCAACACGGTCGCCGAGGCCTACGCGGACCTCGTCGCCGAGGGGTGGCTCACCGCCCGCCAGGGCTCGGGCACCCGGGTCGCCGACCGCCCGGTCGCGGCGCCGCGCGGTACCGGGACCCCGTCCCGCGCCCGCAGCGGCGCGACCTCCCGCCCCGCCTACGACCTCACCCCCGGCACCCCCGACCTCGCCTCCTTCCCCCGCGCCGAATGGCTCCGCGCCGCCCGCCGGGCCCTGGCCCGCGCACCCCACGAGGCCCTCGGCTACGGCGATCCGCGCGGCCGCCCCGAACTGCGTGCCGCGCTCGCCGGCTACCTGGCCCGCTCCCGGGGCGTGCGCGCCGACCCCGAACGCATCCTGGTCTGCGCCGGGTTCACCCACGGCCTGTCACTGCTCGGCATCGCGCTGCGGGAGCGCGGTGTGCGCACGGTCGCGGTGGACGAGTACGGCCTCGACGTCCACTGGGACGTCCTGACCCGGGCCGGCCTGCGCACCACGCCGCTCCCGGTCGACGCGCACGGCACCCGCACGACCGACCTGAGCACCGCCCGCGGCGGCCCGGGGGCCGTGCTCCTCACGCCCGCGCACCAGTTCCCGCTCGGCGTGTCCCTGCATCCCGAGCGGCGCGCGGCCGTCGTCGACTGGGCCCGACGCACCGGCGGCTGGGTCCTGGAGGACGACTACGACGGCGAGTTCCGCTACGACCGCCAGCCGGTCGGCGCCCTGCAGGACCTCGACCCCGAGCGCGTCGTCCACCTGGGCACCGCCAGCAAGGCCCTCGCCCCCGGGCTGCGCCTCGCCTGGATGGTGCTGCCGCCCGCGCTCGCCGGGCAGGTGCTGGAGGCGACCGGCGGGCACAACCCCTGCGGCGTCCTGGACCAGCTCACCCTGGCGGAGTTCCTCGCCTCCGGCGCCTACGACCGCCATGTGCGCGCCTCCCGGCTGCGCTACCGGCGCCGCCGCGACCAGCTCGTCGCCGCCCTCGCCGCCCGCGCCCCCGAGGCGCGCCCCACCGGCATCGCGGCCGGACTGCACGCGGTGCTCCGGCTGCCCCCGGGCACCGAGCAGAGCGTGGTCCGGGCGGCCGTCTGGCAGGGCCTCGCCCTGCACGGCCTGGCGGCGCACCGCCATCCGGAGGCCGCGCCGGGCCCCGCGGCCGACGCCCTCGTCGTCGGCTACGGCACGCCCCCCGACCACGCCTGGTCCGGGGCCCTCGACGCGCTGTGCCGGGCGGTGCCGTAAGGTACCGCGCGCACATACGGTCCACAGCGGTCACGGGGGAGCGGGAACATGGCGGACATACGTCGGCAACTACGGTCGGGAACGGTCGTCCTCGGAAGCGTGGGGCTGCTCGCCGCCGCGCTCACGGCCTGCTCCTCCGACCCCGACAAGCGGTGTGTGGACAAGGACAGTTACGAGGCCGGCAAGGGCTACCGCACCGTCGACGGCAAGTACTGCGGCTCCTCCGGCGGCACCGGCAAGTCCGACGGCTCCGGCAGCTCCGGCAGCTCCGGCATCAACGGAGTCTGGTACTACGGCGGCAGCAAGAAGGGGCAGCGCGTCAAGGGCGGTTCCCTCACCAAGCCACGCTCCGGCTCCGGTTCCTCGGGCGGGGGCGGCGTCAAACGGGGCGGGTTCGGCGGCAAGGGCGGCGGCTCCGGAAGCTGAGGGGGAGCCCGCATGGAACGCCGCACCCTGACCCCCCGCCCCGGCTGGCAGCGGACCGTCGAGGCGCAGGGACTCATCTACCCGCTCACCCTGCCCCCGGCCTGGGAGTCCGCCCGCGCGGCGGGCGACCCCGTCCCCGAGGACGCCTGGGTGCCGTACTGGGACGAGAGCGCCGCCTACGTCTTCTCGCTGCCGGAGGTCGAGGCGCTGGAGGAGACGGTCGCGGAACTGCACCGCATGTGCCTGGCCGCGGCCGGTCACATCGTCGCGGAGAACCGTTTCGCCGACCTCGGCATCACCGACCCGAGGGTCGCCGCCGCCGTCGCCGAGGCCTGGCGGCGGCGGGCCGAACTCCCCTCCCTCTACGGCCGCTTCGACCTGCGCTACGACGGGACCGGCCCGGCCAAGCTGCTGGAGTACAACGCCGACACCCCGACCTCGCTGGTCGAGGCCGCCTCCCCGCAGTGGTTCTGGATGGAGGAGCGGTTCCCCGGCGCCGACCAGTGGAACTCCCTGCACGAACGCCTGGTCGACGCCTGGAAGCGGCAGTCCGCGCTGCTTCCGCCCGGCAGCCCCCTGTACTTCGCGCACTCCTCCGTGGACGAGCTCGGCGAGGACCTGATGACGGTCGCCTACCTCAAGGAGACGGCCGAACAGGCGGGCCTCGACACCGACTGGATCTCCATGGAGGAGATCGGCTGGGACCCGCTCTCCGAGCGCTTCGTCGACAAGCGGCTCCGCTTCATCCGCTCCTGCTTCAAGCTCTACCCGTGGGAGTGGCTCACCACCGACGCCTTCGCCGAGCACGTCCTCGACACCCTCGACAACGGCGGCGGCACCGGCAGCACCCTGTGGATCGAACCCGCCTGGAAGATGCTGCTCAGCAACAAGGCGCTGCTCGCCGTCCTGTGGGAACTCTTCCCCGGCCACCCCAATCTGCTGCCCGCCCACCTGGACGGCCCCCGCGAACTGGCCGCCACCACCGGCTACGTCGCCAAGCCGCTGCTCGGCCGGGAGGGCGCCGGCATCACCGTGCACGAGCCGGGCGCCGGCGCGGCCCTGCGGGACGAGCCCTGCTGCTACCAGCAGCTCGCCCCGCTGCCCGACTTCGACGGCAACCGGGTCGTGCTCGGGGCGTGGGTCGTCGGGGACGAACCGGCGGGCCTCGGCATCCGCGAGTCCGCCGGGCTGATCACCGACGAGTACGCCCGCTTCCTCCCGCACGTCATCCTCTGAGCCGGGCCGTCACGCCCCGCCGAGCACCGCCGCGAGTCGGTCCACGCCCCACTCCAGGTCCTCCTCGGAGATCACCAGCGGCGGGGCGAGGCGGAGCGTGGAGCCGTGGGTTTCCTTGACCAGGACGCCCCGCCGGAGCAGCCGCTCCGAGAGCTCCCGCCCGGTGCCGTACGCCGGGTCCACGTCCACGCCCGCCCACAGCCCCCGTCCGCGCACCTCCGTGACCGGGCCCGGACCGGCCGCCGACGCCGACAGCCGCCGGTGCAGCACCTCGCCGAGCCGGGCCGCCCGCTCCTGGTACTCGCCCGTGCGCAGCATCGCCACCACCTCCAGGGCCACCGCGCAGGCCAGCGGATTGCCGCCGAAGGTCGAGCCGTGCTCGCCGGGCCGGAACACCCCGAGCACCTCCTCGTCGGCCACCACCGCCGAGACCGGCACGATCCCGCCGCCGAGCGCCTTGCCCAGCACATAGACGTCCGGCACCACGCCCTCGTGCTCACAGGCGAAGGTCCGTCCGGTGCGGCCGAGTCCCGACTGGATCTCGTCCGCCACGAACAGCACCCCCCGCTCCCGGGTCAGCTCCCGCACCCCGGCCAGATAGCCCGGCGGCGGCAGCCGCACCCCCGCCTCGCCCTGGATCGGCTCCAGCAGGACGGCCACGGTGTCCTCGGTGAGGGCGCCGCGCAGCGCGGCGAGGTCGCCGTAGGGGACGACGTCGAAGCCCGGCGTGTAGGGGCCGAAGTCCGCGCGGGCCTCCGGGTCGGTGGAGAAGCTGATCACCGTCGTCGTACGGCCGTGGAAATTGCCCTCCGCGACGACGATCCGGGCCCTCCCGGTGGGCACGCCCCTCACCCGGTAGCCCCACTTGCGGGCCGTCTTCACCGCCGTCTCGACGGCCTCCGCGCCGGTGTTCATCGGCAGCACCATCTCCTTGCCGCACAGTGCCGCGAGGCCGACACAGAAGGGGGCGAACCGGTCGTGGTGGAAGGCCCGGGAGGTCAGCGTCACCCGGTCGAGCTGGGCCCGGGCCGCGTCCAGCAGCCGCGGATGGCCGTGGCCGAAATTGAGTGCCGAGTAACCGGCGAGGAAGTCCAGGAAGCGGCGCCCCTCCACGTCCGTCACCCAGGCGCCCTCGGCGCGCGCCACGACGACCGGGAGCGGGTGGTAGGTGTGCGCGCAGTGCGCCTCGGTCTCGGCGATCAGGTCGTCGGCGGTGCTCACGGGGGCGTCCCCTTTCCGTCGAGCGCCCTGCCGCCCGTCCCGTTTCCGCCCCCGCGGGAGAGCCGCCCTCCGCCCTCCATTCTCGCTCGCATGGTGGACGCGCGCCCCGTCCGCCGCGTCGCTCCCGGTAGGCTGGCCGCGGGCCGTGACTGGCGCGCTGGGATGGGACCGACCATCGGGAAGCGGCCCCGAGTCCGCCTCGACGGGCTCGGAAGCGTGTGTGCCGTGCGCCTGGGCCGAACCGTGACCGCTGAACGCCACGCAGCCCCGGAGGCCGAGATGTCAGAGCAGCCGCACCTGTCCACCGAGTCCACCGCCTTCCGCGGCGCCCTCGACGTGATCCGCGCCGTGGAGCCCCGCATCGCCGACGCCATCGGCCAGGAGGTCGCCGACCAGCGCGAGATGCTCAAGCTGATCGCCTCCGAGAACTACGCCTCCCCGGCCACCCTGCTCGCCATGGGCAACTGGTTCAGCGACAAGTACGCCGAGGGCACGGTCGGCCGCCGCTTCTACGCCGGCTGCCGCAACGTCGACACCGTCGAGTCGCTCGCCGCCGAGCACGCCCGCGAGCTGTTCGGCGCCCGGCACGCCTACGTCCAGCCGCACTCCGGCATCGACGCCAACCTCGTCGCCTTCTGGGCGGTCCTCGCCGACCGCGTCGAGGCCCCGTTCCTGCGGAAGACCGGCGTCCGCCAGATCAACGACCTCTCCGAGGCCGACTGGGCCGAGCTGCGCCAGGCCTTCGGCAACCAGCGCATGCTCGGCATGTCCCTGGACGCCGGCGGTCACCTCACCCACGGCTTCCGCCCGAACATCTCCGGCAAGATGTTCGACCAGCGCTCCTACGGCACCGACCCGGCCACCGGCCTCATCGACTACGAGGCCCTGCGCGCCCAGGCCCGCGAGTTCAAGCCGCTGATCATCGTCGCGGGCTACTCGGCGTACCCGCGCCTGGTGAACTTCCGGATCATGCGGGAGATCGCCGACGAGGTCGGCGCCACGCTCATGGTCGACATGGCGCACTTCGCCGGCCTGGTCGCGGGCAAGGTCCTCACCGGCGACTTCGACCCGGTGCCGCACGCCCAGATCGTCACCACGACCACCCACAAGTCGCTGCGCGGCCCGCGCGGCGGCATGGTCCTGTGCGACGACTCCCTCAAGGACCAGGTCGACCGCGGCTGCCCGATGGTGCTCGGCGGCCCGCTCCCGCACGTCATGGCCGCCAAGGCGGTCGCCCTCGCCGAGGCCCGGCAGCCCTCCTTCCAGGACTACGCGCGCCGGATCGTCGACAACGCCCGCGCCCTCGCCGAGGGCCTGACCCGGCGCGGCGCCACGCTGGTCACCGGCGGCACCGACAACCACCTCAACCTCATCGACGTCGCCTCCTCCTACGGCCTCACCGGCCGCCAGGCGGAGCAGGCGCTGCTCGACTCGGGCATCGTCACCAACCGCAACGCGATCCCCGCCGACCCGAACGGCGCCTGGTACACCTCCGGCATCCGCATCGGCACGCCCGCGCTGACCACGCGCGGCCTCGGCACCGCCGAGATGGACGAGATCGCCGCGCTCATCGACCGCGTCCTGACGGCCACCGAGCCGGGCACCACGTCCAAGGGCGCCCCCTCCAAGGCCCAGCACGTCCTGGACGCGAAGGTCTCAGAGGAGATCGCCCAGCGCGCCACGGACCTGGTGGCGGGCTTCCCGCTCTACCCGGAGATCGACCTGGGCTAGGGTTCTTCGCTCGGCTCGGGCCGGCCGGGGTGGCGCGGTGCGTCTCCCCGGCCGGCCCGGTCGCATGTTCGGACCCCGTCGGCCGGGGGTGGCGCGCGGCACCGTGCGGGCACGGCTCGACCGGCCTCAGCCGAACGGGTCATTCGCGCTTCGGCCCGGAGGCGGGTCCGGCAGCCCTGGGGCCACCCGGTCGCCGCGCGCCGCGCCGAAGACCCGGCAGCGTCAAGAGGCCGATGTGCGGGCGCACTTGACGACCGTGCCGGAGGTCCCGGAACCGCGACCCCCCGCCCGGCACCGGGACCCGCTGTGCCGGCTCGTGGTCCCCTCGAACGCCGCTTTCCGACGGGTGAGCGACCGGGTTGTCGGCTTTCATGGCATCGTCCGGGCCGCCACGGCGATCGTGAGGGAGGAGCCCGTTGCGCCGCGGATCGTTCCGCCGGCGGAGCAGGAGGCCGGCGACAGCACCGGACACGGCGGAGACCGGAACGATCCCGGAGGTGAGCGGACGTGGACTTCTGGGACTTCCTGGGCAGCCGCCACGAGCAGCTGCTCGCCGACGCCCTCCAGCACGCCAGCGCCGTGTTCCAGTGCATGGTCGCCGCGACGCTGATCGGGGTGCTGATCGGGGTCGTCACCTACCGCAGCGAGTGGGCGGGGAACCTGGCGACGCTGTCCACCTCGACCATCCTCACCATCCCGTCGCTGGCGATGATCGGTCTGCTCATCCCCGTCCTGGGCCTGGGCGTGCCGCCGACGGTGACCGCGCTGACCCTGTACGGACTGCTGCCGATCGTGCGCAACTCCATCGTCGGCCTGCGGGGGGTGGATCCGGCGCTGGTGGACGCCGCCAAGGGCATCGGGATGTCACGTCCGGCGCGGCTGCTGCGGGTGGAACTGCCGCTGGCCTGGCCGCCGATCCTGACCGGCATCCGGGTCTCGACGCAGATGCTGATGGGCATCGCGGCCATCGCCGCCTTCGCCTCCGGGCCGGGCCTCGGCAACGAGATCTTCCGCGGGATCGCCTCGCTGGGCAGCAAGAACGCGCTCAACCAGGTGCTCGCGGGCACGCTCGGCATCATCGTCCTGGCCCTGTTGTTCGACGCGGCGTACGTGCTGCTGGGGCGGCTGACCATCTCCAGGGGGATCCGTGCCTGAGAGCGGTGGCGAGGAGAGGGCGGTCACCGGGCCGAGCGGGGCCGGTGGCGCGACCGGGAGCACCGGAACCGGCGGGACCACCGGTGCCACGATCGAGCTGGAGTCCCTCACCAAGCTCTACCCGGGCAACCCGCAGCCCGCCGTCGAGAACGTGTCGATGGAGATCAAGGCGGGCGAGACGGTCGTCTTCGTGGGCCCCTCGGGCTGCGGGAAGTCCACCACCCTCAAGATGATCAATCGGCTGATCGAGCCGAGCGGCGGCCGCATCCGCATCAACGGCGAGGACGTCACCGACATCGACCCGGTGAGGCTGCGCCGCAAGGTCGGCTACGCGATCCAGTCCTCGGGCCTCTTCCCGCACATGACCGTCGCACAGAACATCGCCCTCGTACCGAAGATGATCGGCTGGTCGAAGGCCCGCATCCGCGCGCGGGTGGAGGAGATGCTGGACCTCGTCGGTCTCGACGCCGGGGAGTTCCACGGCCGCTATCCGCGCCAGCTCTCCGGCGGCCAGCAGCAGCGGGTGGGCGTGGCACGCGCCCTGGCGGCCGATCCGCCCGTGCTGCTGATGGACGAACCGTTCGGCGCGGTCGACCCGATCACGCGCGACCACCTCCAGGACGAACTGATCCGCCTCCAGCGCGAGCTGCACAAGACGATCGTCTTCGTCACCCACGACTTCGACGAGGCCATCAAACTGGGCGACCGGATCGCCGTCCTGCGCGAACGCTCCCACATCGCGCAGTTCGACACCCCCGAGGCCATCCTCACCAACCCGGCGGACGACTTCGTCTCCGGCTTCGTGGGCGCGGGGGCGGCGCTGAAGCGGCTCAACCTGACACGGGTCCGGGACGTGGCGATCACCGACTACCCGACGGTGACCGTGGAGGACCCGCTCCAGCACATCTTCGACCGGCTGCGGGAGTCGGGCACCAACGAGATCCTGCTCCTCGACCGGCGCGGCCGGCCCTACAAGTGGCTGCGGCGCGGCGACCTGATGCGGGCCAAGGGCTCGCTGGCACGGGCGGGCACGCTCGTCCACGACACGGTGACCCGGGACGCGACGCTGCGGGACGCGCTGGAGGCGGTGCTGACCGACAACGCGGGGCGGGTCGCGGTCACCGGGCGGCGCGGCGGGTACGAGGGCGTGGTCGACATGGAGACGCTGATGAACTCCGTGCAGGAGCTGCTGGAGGCCGACCGCCTCGACGCGCTGGAGCACCGGCACGACCTGGAGGAGTCCCGGGCCCCGCTGACGCACACCGAGCAGGAGGGCTTCGGCGAGGTCGGAGGCCGCGCGTGAGCGGCACCGCCCGGCCCTCTCCCGGCCGCCGGCCCGAGGGGGAGCACGAGGCCGAGGGGCTCGCCTTCCGGGACGAGGACGACGGTGCCGGGGAGGCGCCCCCGCCTCCCCGGGCGGCGGCCGGGCCCCGGATCGGCTGGCGGAAGCTGACCTTCCTGCCCGCGGTACTGATCGCCGTCCTGCTCGCCACGTGGCTGTGGTACCGACAGGCCGACCTGGACGCGCTCACGCGCAACGCCCTCGGCAACGGTCAGGTCTCCAAGGCCCTGTGGCAGCACATCCAGCTGACGGTGATCTCCACCTTCTTCGTGCTGATCATCGCGATCCCGCTCGGCATCCTGCTCACGCGACGGGCGTTCCGGAAGGCCACCCCGTTCGCGATGGCCTTCGCCAACATGGGTCAGGCGACGCCGGCGATCGGCCTGCTGGCGCTGCTGGTCATCTGGCTGGGCATCGGCCGCCGGGCCGCCCTGATCGGCATCATCGCGTACGCCGTCCTGCCCGTGCTGTCCAACACCATCGCGGGTCTGAAGGCGAACGACCCGACGCTTCTGGAGGCGGCCCGCGGCATCGGCATGTCCCCGCTCGGCGTCCTCACCCGGGTGGAACTCCCCCTGGCCGTCCCCCTCATCCTGGCCGGCGTGCGCACGGCGCTCGTCCTGAACGTCGGTACGGCGACGCTGGCGACCTTCGGCGGGGGCGGCGGTCTGGGCGTCCTGATCACCACGGGCATCACCAGCCAGCGGATGCCCGTCCTGGTGCTGGGCTCGGTCCTCACCGTGGCGCTCGCGCTGCTGGTGGACTGGCTGGCGTCGCTGGCGGAACTGCTGCTGCGCCCGAAGGGCCTCGAGGTGGACACATGAGACGACCGAGGCCGAGCGGACGTATGCGCGTGCTGCTGGCCGTGTCGCTCCTGACGGCCTGTGCCGGGTGCGGCCTGACCAGCGGCTCCCCGATGGTCGACGACGTCGGACCCGGCACGATCGGCAGGGGGAGACCCCTGGACGGGGCCGCTCTGACGGTCACCTCCAAGGAGTTCACCGAGCAGCTGGTCCTCGGCGCGATCATGGGCATCGCCTTCCAGGCGGCCGGCGCGGAGGTGCTCGACCGCACGGGCATCCAGGGCTCCGTGGGCACCCGCGCGGCGGTGGAGAACGGTGACGCCGACGCCACGTACGAGTACACGGGCACCGCCTGGATCACCTACCTCGGCAACAGCAAACCGATCCCGGACCCGGAGCAGCAGTGGGAGGCGGTGAGGAAGGCCGACGCGAAGAAGGGCCTGACGTGGCTGCCGCCGGCCCGCCTGAACAACACGTACGCCCTGGCGATGAACCGCTCGAACTACGAGAAGTACCGCACGAGAACCCTCTCGCAGGTCGCCGCCCTGTCGAAGTCGGACCCCGGCGCGGTGACACTCTGCGTGGAGGGCGAGTTCGCCAACCGCGCGGACGGCCTGCCGGGCCTGGAGAAGGCGTACGGCATGTCGCTGCCCGCCGGGAACATCACCCAGATGGACACCGGCATCATCTACACCCAGACCGCGAAGGGCGCCTGCACCTACGGCGAGGTGTACACCACCGACGGCCGGATCACGTCCATGCACCTCGTGGTGATGGAGGACGACAAGAAGTTCTTCCCGAACTACAACGCGGCGCCCATGGTCCGCACGGCCACCCTGAAGAAGTGGCCGGCGATCGCGTCGGTCCTCGACCCGGTCACCAGGGCGCTGACCAACGACGTGGCCCGGGCCCTCAACGCCAAGGTCGACGTGGACGGCGAGGACCCGCACCAGGTGGCCCTGGACTGGATGAAGGAGAAGGGCTTCGTGACGCAGGGCTGAGGGCCGTCCCGTCCCACCCCCGGCCGGGCCCAGGGCCTTTCGTTCGCCGGGACGATCCGGACGAGAGGCCCTAGAGGTCGATCAGCTCCTGCCGCGGCTCCCGCGCGACCGGCTCCGCGTCCCGCCGCGCGGACCACCGCCGCAGCCCCCAGGCGCCCCCGCCCCCGAGTGCCACGCCGGCCAGCGCCCCCCAGAGCGCCCAGCGTGCCCGCAGTCCCGCGCCGGACTCCCCGGGCCGCTCGGCGGGACCGAACATGCCCGCCTTCTCCAGCCGGTCGTAGACCTTCCGGGCCCCGCGGTGCCACCGCACGTCGTCGTCCGCGACGTCCGGCGCGGGATCGCTGCGGATCCACGGCGTGCCGTCCTCCGCGAGGAACACCTGGTCCTGCCGCTCGATGGCGACGTCGCCCCCCGGCGCCCGCTCCGTGTACGGCCACCCCCCGATCCCGGTCAGCCCCCACACCACGGTCGCCCGCGCCCGCGGGTACCGCCCCTCCCGCCACTCGGGAGGCACCGCCTCGCTCTCCGTCTCGTCCGGCCGGAACAGGTCCCACAGCCGGGCGAACCCGGTGTCCCCCGAGCGCACCGTCCTCGTCCGCGCGCTGTCGCCCGGGATGACGATGGCCAGGTCCGGCACGTCCTTGGCCACCGCCCCCGCCCCGGGCGCGCCCACCCCGAGGAACGCCCCTGTCATCACGAGACCCGCCGTCACCACGGCCGTACGACGTATCACGCCGCAGCCCCTTCCCACACGATCCGTCCTGCCCTCGCCCGCATCCGCGCCGGACCCGGTCCCGCACCCTGCCACCAGGGCATCGTCCCTTGTTACACCCCGAAGACCCGTTCGGGCAGCTCCTCTTCCCGTCGCGTACCGGAGCGGGTCCGCGGACCTGAGAGAATGGTGGGCATGGCGATCGACCGACCCCGCGTGCTCTCCGGAATCCAGCCCACCGCAGGCTCGTTCCACCTCGGAAACTACCTCGGCGCCGTCCGCCAATGGGTGGCTCTCCAGGAGACGCACGACGCGTTCTACATGGTCGTCGACCTGCACGCGATCACCGTGCAGCAGGATCCGGCCGAACTGCGCGCCAACACCCGGCTGGCCGCCGCCCAGCTCCTCGCCGCCGGTCTCGACCCGGAGCGCTGCACGCTGTTCGTGCAGAGCCACGTGCCCGAGCACGCCCAGCTCGCCTGGGTCATGAACTGCCTCACCGGCTACGGCGAGGCCCAGCGCATGACCCAGTTCAAGGACAAGTCCGCCAAGCAGGGCGCCGACCGCACCACCGTCGGCCTGTTCACGTACCCGATCCTCCAGGTCGCCGACATCCTGCTGTACCAGGCGCACGAGGTGCCGGTCGGCGAGGACCAGCGCCAGCACATCGAGCTGACCCGCGACCTCGCCGAGCGCTTCAACGGCCGCTTCGGCGAGACCTTCACCGTCCCGAAGGCGTACATCCTCAAGGAGACGGCGAAGATCTTCGACCTGCAGGACCCGGCGATCAAGATGAGCAAGTCGGCCTCCACGCCGAAGGGCCTCATCAACCTGCTCGACGAGCCGAAGGCCACCGCGAAGAAGGTCAAGAGCGCGGTCACCGACACCGACACCGTCATCCGGTACGACGCCGAGGCCAAGCCGGGCGTCAGCAACCTGCTGACCATCTACTCCACGCTCACCGGCGAGGGCATCCTCGCGCTGGAGCAGCGCTACGAGGGCAAGGGCTACGGCGCGCTCAAGACCGACCTCGCCGAGGTCATGGTCGACTTCGTGACGCCGTTCCGGGAGCGCACCCAGGCCTACCTGGCCGACCCCGAGACGCTGGACAAGATCCTCGCCAAGGGTGCCGAGAAGGCCCGCCTCGTCGCCGCCGAGACGCTCGCGCAGACCTACGACCGGGTCGGTTTCCTGCCCGGCCGCCGCTGAACCCCACCCCCCACCCTCCGGTCCCGTCCCGCACGGCGACCGGAGGGCCACCGCACGGCACCGTGTACCACCGGGCAGAGCGCTGCACATCACTCCCGCTGCGCCTGCCCGGGGCCGAGCCGTGGCCGTACAGTCGATAGCCGGGCGGCACACAGCCGGCCGGCGAGCCCGCCCCGAAGTCAGACGCCCGACCCGACGACGAAGGAGACGACGTGGGGACCGTAACGATCGGTGTGTCGATCGCGGTCCCGGAGCCGCACGGCACCCTGCTCCAGCAGCGGCGCGTCGGCTTCGGCGACGTCGCGGCGCACGGCATCCCCACCCACGTCACCCTGCTGCCGCCGACCGAGATCGGGCGGGCGGACCTGCCCGCCCTGGAGGCGCACCTGGCCCGGGTCGCCGCGGCCGGCCGGCCGTTCCCGATGCGGCTGTGCGGCACGGGCACCTTCCGCCCGCTGTCACCGGTGGTCTTCGTCCAGGTGGTGGAGGGCGCCGAGGCGTGCGCCCGGCTGCAGCAGCAGGTGCGGAACGCCTCCGGGCCCGTCGCCCGCGAACTGCAGTTCCCCTACCACCCGCACGTCACCGTGGCCCACGGTATCGACGAGGCGGCACTGGACCGCGCCTACGAGGAACTCGCCGGCTACACCGCCCAGTGGCCCTGCACCGGCTTCGGCCTGCACGAGCAGGGGAGCGACGGGGTGTGGCGCAAGCTGCGCGACTTCCCCTTCGGCTCCACGGTCGTCCCGCCGCAGGCGAGCGCCCCCGAGGGCAGCTCGCTGCCCGCCCGCTGACCCCCGGGGGCGGCGGTACCGCTCGGCTCACATCGGCAGCAGCCGGAACAGCGGCCGCGGCACGTGCCGCAGCGCCGACATCACCACCCGCAGCCGCCCCGGCACCCACACCGTCTCCGAACGGCGCCGCAGCCCCAGCTCCACGGCCCGCGCCACCGCCTCCGGCGTGGTCGTGAACGGCACGTCCGGCCGCTCGGTGCTGCCCGCCGTGCGGACGTACCCGGGGCGGACGACCATCACATGCACCCCGGTGCCGTACAGCGCGTCCCCGAGGCCCTGCGCGAAGGCGTCCAGGCCCGCCTTGCTGGAGCCGTAGATGAAGTCCGAGCGGCGGGCCCGCTCACCGGCGACGGACGACAGCACGACCAGCGAGCCGTGGCCCTGCGTCTGCAGGGCCTTCCCGCACACCAGCCCGGCCGAGACGGCGCCGGTGTAGTTGGTCTGCGCGACCCGGGCGGCGGCCACCGGGTCGCGTTCGTCGGTGGCCTGGTTGCCGCTCACGCCGAAGGCCAGCAGCACCATGTCGACGGCGCCCTCGGCGAACACCTTGCCGAGCACCGCCTCGTGGGCCTCGGGGTCCAGCGCGTCGAAGGCGACGGTACGGACGTCCGCGCCCGCCCGGCGGATCTGCTCGGCGGCCTTCTCCAGCGCCGGCGAGGGCCGTCCGGCCAGCCACACGAGCCGGGTCCGGCGCGCGATCAGGCGCCGGGCGGTGGCGAGCGCGATCTCGGACGTGCCCCCGAGCACGAGCAGGGAGGTGGGAGGTCGATAGCCGTCCATCATGCGCCCGACGGTATCGGTCACATGGGTATGTACCCTTCCAAAACACGCCGTTCCTCGTGCCGCTACCGCCGCCGTCAGCGGGTAACCGAGCAGGAAGGGGCCGAGCCGCCGGAAAGAGTGGGACCGTCTGGATCATGGACTGGCTGAGAAGACTCCCCGGCGTCGGCCCCGCGCTGGCCCACCTGGAGACCACCCACGCCTGGCGCTCCTACCAGCGCCTGGACCGGGTCAAGTGGACCCGCCTCGCCGCGGCGATGACCTTCACCAGCTTCGTCGCCCTCTTCCCCGTCCTCACCCTCGCCGCGACCCTCGGCACCGCCGCCCTCAGCGAGGCCCAGCGGCGCACCCTCCAGGACCGCCTCGCCGAACAGGTCCCCGGCATCGCCGAGGAGCTCGACATCCACGGCCTGGTCGAGAACGCGGGCACCGTCGGCGTCATCGCGGCCGTCGTGCTGCTGGTCACCGGCATCGGCTGGGTCGACGCCATGCGGGACTGCCTGCGCACGGTGTGGGAACTGCCCGAGGGCGAGGAGAACCCCCTGCTGCGCCGGGTCAAGGACGCGGGCGTCCTCGTCGGCTTCGGCGGTGCCGTCCTCCTCACCCTGGCCGCGTCCGCGACCGCCACCGCGCTGGTGGGATGGAGCGCCGACCGCCTCGGCCTGGACGGGGCGGGCTGGGGCCGCGTGCTGCTGCAGCTCGCCGCGTTCACCGTCGCCGTCCTCGCCGACTTCGCCCTCCTGCTGTACGTCCTGACCCTGCTGCCCGGCGTCGAGCCCTCCCGGCACAGGCTGTTCGTCGCCGCCCTGCTCGGCGCCCTCGGCTTCGAGATCCTCAAGCTGGCGCTCAGCGGCTACATCCAGGGGGTCGCCTCGAAGAGCATGTACGGCGCCTTCGGCGTGCCGGTCGCGCTGCTGCTGTGGATCAACTTCACGGCCAAACTGGTGCTGTACTGCGCCTCCTGGACGGCCACCGGCAGCAAGGCCGAGGAGGGCGTCACCCGTCCTTCCCGCGGCGTGCCGAACCCGGCAGCGGCCAGCGGCGGTTGACCAGCCAGACCCCGGCGGCGAGCAGCACCAGCAGCCCCCCGGCCACACCGAGGGCCACACCCATCCCGCCGGACCCGCCCCGCGCGGCCGCGGCGGCCACCGGCTCGGTGGACGGCGCGGGCGTGGCCGTCGGAGTGCCGGCGTCCCCGGCGGCGGAGGAGTCGCCCGCCGCGCCCTCGGGGGCGACCAGTTCGCCGACCGGCGTGGCCTTGCCCGCCGCCGAGAAGCCCCAGTCGAGCAGCCTGGCGGCCTCCTTGTAGACCTCGTTGTGCCCGTGGTCCTCCGGGTTCATCACCGTGACGAGCAGTACCCGGCCCCCGCGTTCGGCGACACCGGTGAAGGTGGCGCCGGCCTCGGTGGTGTTGCCGTTCTTCACGCCCGCGAGGCCCGGATAGGCGGGGACGTCGGTGTCGCCGGCCAGCAGCCGGTTGGTGTTGCGTATCTCGAAGGTCTTGCGGGACTTCTTGCCGCCGCTCTTCGTGGTCTCCCCGGGGAAGGAGGTCTTCACGGTGGCGCAGTACTCCCGGAAGTCCTTCTTCTGCAGCCCGGAGCGGGCGATCAGCGTCAGGTCGTACGCGGAGGAGACCTGCTTCGGGGCGTCGTAGCCGTCCGGACTGACCACCGTCGTGTCCAGGGCGCGCAGCTCCTCGGCGTGCGCCCGCATGTCCTGAACGGTCGCCGCGACGCCCCCGTTCATCGCGGAGAGCACGTGCACGGCGTCGTTGCCGGACTTCAGGAAGACGCCGAGCCACAGGTCGCGCACGGAGTACGTCTCGCCCTTGTGCAGCGGGACCACGCTGGACCCGGCGCCCATCCCGGCCAGATCGGAGGCGGCCACCTCGTGCTCGGTGGTGCGGGGGAACTTGGGCAGCAGCGTGTCCGCGAACAGCATCTTCAGGGTGCTGGCCGGGGGGAGTCTCCAGTGCGCGTTGTGCGCGGCGAGGACGTCGCCGTTCTCGGCGTCGGCGACGATCCACGAGCGGGCGGTGAGGTCCTTGGGCAGCACGGGCGCACCGGAGCCGAGTTCGGCCTGCGTCCCGGGCAGCCCGAGCCGCGCCCCGCCGACCGTCGACATCGTTGCCGGGGGAGTGGCGGAGGCACCGGCGCCGGGTGTCGCACCGGCAGCGGTGCCACTGCTCGCGCTCGCCCCCGGACTCGTGCTCGATCCCGGGCTCGCGCCCGCGCCCGCCCCCGGTGTCGTGCCGGGCGCGGTGCTGCCGCTCGCCCCCGGACTCGGCGGCAGCGGTGCCGCGAAGGCGGTGCCGGGCACCGCGAACGGCAGCGCGGGCAGGGACAGCAGGACGACGGCGGCGACCGGCGCGCGGCGCCTGCCGGTCTTCGTGTGGGAAGCGGGCACGCAGTGCAACGTACCGGGCGCCGCTTCCGGTGTCGCACCCCCCTTCGGCCGTATCGCCTCCGCGCGGCCGGAGCCCGCCGTTCCAGCCGCCCGCCGGGCGTGCGGCAGGGGCCGCGGGGTGGGGAGCTGGCTCATCCGGATCACCTTTCACACGCGTTCGTCCGTCGCGGGGCCGCCACGGCACAGGGGCCTTCACCGCCCTCCCTGAAGAAGAGCGCCGGGACCCCCCGAGGGTTGCGGCGCGTCGACGGATCCGGGGCCGGGCGGGCCGGGCAAGTCGGGCGCGCGGCAAGGGCGTTGTCAGTGGCGGCCCCTACCTTGTGGTCCATGACCCAGGACGCGCAGACGTACGCCTACCTACGGCCCTCCGCCGTGCACCGCACCGCGGAGGGCGGCATCCTCAGCCTGCAGACCTCCGGCGGGACGACACCGGCGGGCCGGGAAGCCCACCCGAGCTTCTTCCACGGCTTTCTGGCGAACCCCCAGGTCGTCGCCGCCGGGCTGCTGTCCGTCGCGGACGTCGCCGCCGCCCGCTACTACCAGCCACAGCGCTACGGCTGCTGCGATCCGGTGGTCACCGGCAACGGGGACCGGCTGCGCTTCGAGTCCTTCTCCGGCTGCGGCGGCGTCTACGCCCGGCTCGATGTGCTGGGCGAGGCGCTCGACGGGGACGAGGTCGGGCACGGCACGACCAACGTCGACGTGAACCTCCCCCTCCGCGAGGCCCTCACCCACGTCGGCCCGGCCGACCCGATGCTCCTTGAGGTCGGCCCCGACGAGCTGACCCTCACCACCTTCGACGGGCCCGTGGTGGAGAGGAAGGTGCCCCTGCCCGGCCGCTGGCTGCGCGGGTTCGCCGAGACCCAGGTGATCGCCTCCGGCTTCGACCTCCGTGCCGAGCTGTCCGCCGCCGAGGCCGTGCGCTTCCTGCGCTCGCTGCCCCGTTCCGGTGCCTCCCGGGCGGTGCGCTGGGTCGTCCCGGCCGGCCGCTCGCTGCGCGCCACCACCCGGCCGGTCCCCGGCGCGGTGTGCCTGCCGGGTCCCGAGCGGCTCGCCGCGCTCGGCCGGGTACTGCGCCACGCGACGGGCCTGCGCCTGCACGGACCGGCCGTCACCTCGGGCAGCGGGCCCGTGGCGAGCGCGTGGGAACTGGAACTCCCCGGCATGCGCCTCACCCTCACCCTCTCCCCGGACCCGGCCCGGGGCTTCTCCGGCGAGGGCGGCGTCCTGGAGGCCCTGGCCTCGGAGGAGTCCGCCGAGGACGCCGAGCTGGTGTCGGTGCTGCTCGCCTGGGACCCCGTCGTCGACCTCGACCGGCTCGCCGAGCAGAGCGGGCTCACCCCCGCGCGCGTACGGGCGGCGCTCACCCGGCTCGGCACCGCCGGGCGCATCGGCTACGACGTGGCGGAGGCGGCGTACTTCCACCGCGAACTGCCGTACGACACCGGGCGGGCCGAGCGCCAGAACCCCCGGCTGCGGGCCGCCCAGGCCCTGGTCGAGGCGGGCGCGGTCTCCCTGGAGGAGGAGCTTGCCACGGTCACCGTCGACGACCACGTCCACCGGGTCAGGTCCGCCGAGGGGCGCCTGAGCTGCACCTGCCTGTGGTGGGCCACGTATCGCGGCGGCCGGGGACCGTGCAAGCACGCCCTGGCCGTCCGGATCGTCCGCCGCGCGGCGACCCGGGGCACGGCGGGCACCACGACCTCTTCTTCTCCCGCTGCTTCCACTTCTCCCTCCTCTCCTTCCTCTCCTTCCTCTTCTTCCTCCTCCTCGACCGGAGCCGTCTGATGCCCGACTACGACATCCCCGCCGGGGCCGCCCCCGGCGCCCACGCCCTGCTGCACGCCGTGCGCGAGGGCCGCGCCGAGGACGTCGCCAAGCTGGCCTCGCCCCTCACCGCCGCCGAGCGGCGCGCCTGCCTGCCGGTGCTGAAGGCGTGGCGCAAGGAGGTGCGCGACGACCGGACCGAGGGGCACCTCGGGATCCGCGAGGCCCTGTGGGCGGCCGGGGCGGCCTGCTCCTCCGGCGTGGCGGCCGCCGCCCAGTGGCTCGCGGCGGGCGAGCTGTGGTGGAGCAGCAGGGACCTCACGCCGGTCCTCGACGCGCTGGGTGACCGCGAACCCGCCTGGCTGGGCCAGGTCGCGCACCGGATGGCCGAGCGCCGTACCGTCGCGCGGGATCAGTACCCGCTGATCGCCGCACTGGTGCAGGCCGCGGGCTGCGAGCCGCCCACGACGGACGGCTTCGTCCTCGGCTGGGAGCTGCGCGTCGGCGGCTCCCCGGTGAGGAAGTCCCTCGGCGAGCACCCCTTCCTGACGGTCATGGTGCCGCGGCTCTTCGAGGTGCCGGAGGCCGGCTCGAACCTCCAGTACGTCTGGGACCACGACCCCGGGTGGGCCGCGGCCCTGGCCGGACTCGCCGAGGAGGGCCGGCTCAGCCGGGGGATGCTCCTCGACGGCTGTGTGTCCCGGCTGTCGCGCGAGACCCGGCTCGGCCTCGTGCGGGGTTACCTCACCCTGCTGACGGCCCTGGACCCGACTGAGGACGAGTACGCGGCGCGCACCCTGACCTGGGTGCGGATGGTGCCCGACGCCCAGTCGCTCGCGGCGGCACGGGCCCAGGAGGTGCTGGCCCGGCTCGACGCGGCGGACCGTCTGGAGACCGAGCACCTGGTCGAGGCATCCCGGGCCGCCCTGACCCGGCCCGAGAAGAAGATCGTGCGGGCCCAGCTCACCCTGCTGGACAAGGCCGTGAAGCGCGGCGGACCCGGCACGGAGGAGCTGCTCCTCGCCGTGACCGACGTCTTCGCCCACGAGGAACACAGCCTCCAGGAGCGCGGCCTCGCCCTGCTGATCCGCCACCGCAAGCGTGCGGGCGGGGCCGTCCTCGCCGCGATCGCGGCGTCCGCCGGGCAACTCCGCCCCGACCTGCGCGCCCGCGCGGCCGAGGCGTTCGGGGACGTCCTCGCCGAGGAGACCGCCGGCATACCCGAGGGCGACGACGAGGACGAGGGGCTGCCGCCCGCCCCGCTCCCCGAGCCCCTCGAACCGGAGCCGCTGAGCCTCGCCGAACTCGTGGAGGAGATCGCCGCCGTCCCCGAGGGCTCCGGCGCACCGGTACGGCAGGAAAGGGTCCTGGGCGCTCTCGTGCGCCACGCGCACGCCGACCTGCCCGGGCTGCGGGCCGCCCTGGAACCGGTCGTGGGGCGCTGGAAGGAGAGGTGGTACGCGGACGGCCACTACTACTACCTCGGCTGGCACTGGCTCCCGTCCCTCCTCGCCTCCGCCATGGGCGCCGCGCCGGAGGAGGAACTGGCCGCCGCCCGCCGCCGGGTCCTCGAAACCTCGTGCCCGCACAGGGCCCTCGGACTCGTCGCCCTCCTCCGGGTGGCCGAGATCGCGGCACGGCTGCACACCGACCCGCTGCCGTTCCTGCTGGCCACGCCCACCTGGTCCACGGGCACCATCGACCCGGCGGTGCTGGTGGAGCGACTCGCCGCCTACGAACGCGCCGGCACCGCCCCCGGCCCGGCCGACCTCGACCTGGCGCTGCTGCGGCTGGACCGGGAGGTGCCGCCCGGTGTCGTGGCGGCCGCCGCGGAGCTGACCTCACCGGCGGGCCGCCGGCTCGCCGCCCGGCTCGCCGAGGGCCCCCTGCCCGATCCCGCCGTCTTCCGCGAGCGGCAGCGCCTGGGGCTGAGGACCCCGCGCCCCGGCGTTCTGGTCCGCACCGAGGCCGTCGCAGGACACGAGGACTTCTCCGAGCCGTTCCGCTCCCTGCTGGGCGTGTACGACCCCCTCACCGGCAGGTGCCGGTGCGGCGACGAAGGCGGCGAGCTCAGCACGCAACTGCTCGCACTCCTGCCCCAGCACCGGGAGATCGTGGCGGCCCGGATGCTGGTCCGGTTCGCCTGGCTGGCCTACGACGAGAGCATCGGAGAGGCCGCCGACGTGCTGCCCGTACTCGCCGAGTCCGGGGGGCCGGCCGGGCCCGCGACCCATCTCCTCCTGGCGTACGGTCTCGGGGCGCGGCGCCCGGAGGAGCGGCTGTCCGCCGTGGACGCGATGCTCGTCCTGGCCGCGCGCGGACAGCTCGACACGGAGCGGCTCGGCCGGGACGTGGCCGAGCTGACCCAGCTGCGCCGGCTCACCCTCCAGCGGGTCGTGGAGGCGCTGCGGGAACTCGTGCGCACCGGCGCGTACGCCACGGCATGGGCGGTGCTCTCGGCCGTGCTTCCCCCGCTCCTCGCGGACGAGGCGCCGCACGGCCTCCCCGCCGTGCTCACGCTCGCCGCCGACAGCGCGGAGGGCTGCGGCGCCCGCGGGTCCGTACCCGGGCTCGACGCACTGGCGGCACGCCCGGGCTCCTCGCAGACGGTGAAGCAGGCGCGGCGCCTCAAGAACGCCCTGGACAGGACGGACTGATCAGGAGGACGGGCTGAGGAGGAGTGCGGGCTGATCAGGCGACGGGCTCCCGCGTGTCCGCGCGCAGGCCGCGCAGACCGCGGAGCCCGATCGCACCGACGGCCGTACCCAGGACGAACGAGGTGACGGCCAGGGTGAGGTGCACCCAGAAGTAGGCCGTGGGACTGCCGTCCTCGAAGGCGAGCCCGCTCGCGTCCGCGATCAGGTTCTTCACGAAGGTGACCCAGATCACCCACGACCACACGCCGAAGGCGAGCAGGAACCAGGAGGCACGACGGCCGAGTTTCATGAGAGGAGTCCTCCGGTGCGACAGACATGACGGGTGCGACGGCCGCGAGGGCGGGGCCGTGCACCGCAAGTGTCCTCCTCGCAGCTCGGTGCCCTAGCATCGGGCACCGGTGGCCCGCCGTACCGCGCAGGGCGGTGCGCCGCTACGGCCGAGGGAGCCCCGCAACCGTGATCGTCGTCTTCGTCCTGGCCGCGCTGCTGGTGCTGGCCGCGTTCGTGGCGCTGCACTGGTGGGCCTGGCGCCGCCTGGTGCGCGACACCACGTCCGGCCCCGGCCCCGCCCGCCGCACCGGCACGGCGGTGCTCGTGGCCGGGCCGGTGCTGATGTTCGGCGCGCTGGTCGCGGAGCAGGCGCACGCCCCGTTCTGGCTCCAGCGGACGCTGGGCTGGCCGGGCTTCCTGTGGATGGCACTGTGCCTCTATCTGCTGCTGGCGCTGGCGGCGGGGGAGGCGGTGCGTCCGCTGGTCCGGCGGCTGGTGGCGCGACGGGCGCGCGTGGAGCCCCGGGAGGCGGCCCGGGAAACGGTCCCGCCGGCCCCGGGAGCGGTCCCGCCGGCCCGGGAACCCGAGGCGGAGTCCGAGGCGGAGTCCGAGAAACCCGCCGCTCCCTCGCGCCGGCTGTTCGTCTCCCGGGTGGTGGGCGGCGCGGTCGCCACGGCGGCCGTCGGCACGGTCGGCCTCGGCACCTACGGCGTCCTGAAGGGCCCCCAGGTCAAGCGGATCACCGTCCCCCTGGCGAAGCTCCCGCGCGCGGCACACGGCTTCCGGATCGCGGTGGTGAGCGACATCCACCTGGGCCCGGTGCTCGGCCGGGGCTTCGCCCAGCGCGTCGTGGACACGGTCAACGCGACCCAGCCGGACCTGATCGCGGTGGTCGGCGACCTGGTCGACGGCAGCGTCGAGGACCTGGGGCCTGCGGCGGCCCCGCTGGCCGGGCTGAGGGCCCGCCACGGAAGCTACTTCGTCACCGGCAACCACGAGTACTTCTCGGGCGCCGCCCAGTGGGTCGAGCAGGTCCGCGAACTGGGCCTGCACCCCCTGGAGAACGCCCGCACGGAACTCCCCGCCTTCGACCTGGCGGGGGTGAACGACCTCCAGGGCGAGAGCGAGGGGCAGGGCCCGGACTTCGCCCGCGCCCTGGGCGACCGCGACACCTCCCGCGCGGTGGTGCTGATGGCCCACCAGCCCGCCCAGATCCACGAGGCCGTGCGACACGGCGTCGACCTGCAGCTCTCCGGTCACACCCACGGCGGGCAGCTCTTCCCCGGCAACTTCGTCGCCGAGGCCGCCAACCCCACGGTCGCGGGCCTCGACACCTACGGAGACACCCGGCTCTACGTCACCCGTGGCGCCGGCGCCTGGGGCCCACCGACAAGGGTCGGCGCCCCGTCGGACATCACGGTGGTGGAACTGGCGTCGAAGCAGGCATGACCCGCCCCGGTGATCCACTCGCGACGGGTGGCCGCGTCCGGTCGGCTCCTCCGCCTCGGGGCCCCGCCGCCCAGCGGGTGCGGGTCAACTGGTTCGGCCGACCCGCGGTAGGCCGCTTCGGCCCGATTTCGCCGGACGAGGACCCGCCGGTCGCGGCGGACCCGCTCAGTCCCCCGGCACCCCCGCCGGCAGCACCACCGTCACCGTCAGGCCCTCGTCCGGGGCCGTCGTGGCGGTGACGTCGCCGCAGTGGGCCTCGATCACGCCCTGCACTATCGCCAGGCCCAGGCCGCTGCCCGCGGAGGAGCCCGTGCGGAAGAAGCGGTCGAACATGCGGGCCGCGTCCTCCTCGGGCAGTCCCGGGCCCTCGTCGGCGACGGTCAGGCGGACCGTGCCGTCGGAGCGCCGCGCGTCGAGCCGGACGGGGACGTCGGGCGGGGTGTGGGCGCGGACGTTGGCCACCAGGTTGCCGAGGACCTGGCGCAGCCCGGACTCGTCGGCGCGCACCAGCAGGGCACCGGAGGCCGACACCGTCACCGGGCGGTCCGGCTGCTGCGCGCGCAGGTCCTCCGCCGCGTCCCGCACCAGCCGGCTCACGTCCACGTTCCGCAGCCGCAGTTCCGGGCGCTGGTCGAGGCGGGCCAGGGTCAGCAGCTCGTCGACCAGCCGGCCCATCCGGTCCACCTCGCCGTTCATCCGCTCCCAGGCACGCTTCCGCTCGTCCGGGTCGGTCAGGATGCCCCGGTCGTAGAGCTGGAGGTAGCCACGGATCGCGGACAGCGGGGTGCGCAGCTCGTGCGAGGCGTCGGCGACGAACCGGCGGAGCTGGGCGGCGCTGCGCTCGCGCGTGCGGTACGCCGACTCGACCTGGTGCAGCATCGAGTTGAGGGCGAGCCGCAACTGCTCCACCTCCAGGCTGGTCTCCCGCCGCGAGGGCACCCGCCGGGTCAGGTCGCCCTCGGCGATCGCCGAGGAGGTCTCCACCATGTCCTCCAGCGGCCGCATCCGACGCCGCACCTGGAACATGGTGAGGAAGGCCAGCAGCGCCAGCAGCAGCCCCCCGACGGTCAGATCGAGCTTGAGCGCCTTGTGGATGCCGTTGTCCAGCGCGTCCGTGGAGCTGGCGAACAGCACGTACGTGCCGTCGTCCAGTCTGCTCGCGGTGGCCCGGTAGGAGGCGCCGTTCAGGGTGAGGTCCCGGGGCTCGGGGGCGGCGGCGAACGGTGCCGGGTCCCCGACCGCCGCCGCGAGCGCCCGCTGCGCCCGGGTCGGCCGCAGCCCGGCCACCTCCAGGACGGTGCCGTGCCCGTCGACCATCGCGAACGTGTCGTCCGGCGTCGCCGACCCGTCGAGCTGCGGCACCAGTCCCTCCCGCAGGACGGCCGTGGCACCCAGGTTGTCGAGCTGGTGCAGCGTGAGGTGGGACTCCCCCAGCGAATCGCGGCTGCGCATCAGGTGCGTGTCGATCTGGCCGAGCAGGTAGTGCCCGGTGCCCATCAGGCTGACCGCCGTCGCCGCGATCACGCCGACCGCGAGCAGGGCCACGTTCGCCAGGGTGAGCTGGGCACGCAGGGAGTGCAGCCCGCGGGGCAGTGCCATCGGGCACGACCGCAGGGAGGGGAACCGCGGGCGGAAGGGAAGCCTCATGCCAGCCCGTATCCCACGCCGCGCCGGGTGGTGATCAGCGGCGGGCCCAGGGGGGCCAGCTTGCGGCGCAGATAGCTGATGTACGTCTCCACCACCGTCGATTCCGCCGGCGCGTGCTCGTAGGCCCAGACGTGGCGCAGCAGTTGCTCCTTGGTCACGATGCGCCCGCCGTTGCGCACCAGGAAGCGCAGCAGCGCGTACTCGGTGGGCGTGAGCTCCACCACGCGGCCCGCGCGGTGCGCGCAGTACGTCGTCTCGTCCAGTTCCAGGTCGCCGTAGCGCAGCGGCGGGGGATGGGGGAGGACGTCGGCGGAGCGGGTGCGGCGCAGTACCGCCGTGACCCGGGCGACGACCTCGTCGATGTGGAAGGGCTTGGTGATGTAGTCGTCGCCGAAGCCGAGCGCCCCCACGATCTCGCCGGGCGCGTCCCGCGCGGTGACGAACACCACCGCGAGGCCGGGCATCCGGGCGCGCAGTTCCTTGCCGAGCGCGCGGCCGTCGCCGTCCGGGAGCATGACGTCGAGCAGCGCGGCGTCGGGCCGGACGCGCTCGGTGAGCGCGAGGGCCTCGCGGACCGTGCCCGCCGTCATCACCTGGAAGCGGTGGTAGCGCAGGGCGATCGCGAGGACGTCGGCGATCGACTCCTCGTCCTCCACGAGGAGCACGGTCGCGCCGTCCCCCGGCCGCGCTCCGGCCCCGTCCTCCGGGCGGACGCTCTCGTCGGCATCGCTCGTCATGGCCCCAAGTATCCGCAACGGGCGCCGGGTCGGCGGGGGTCCGTGCTTTGGAGTTCCCTGAGAGTGCGCCGCGCTCCGTGTTCCCGCCCCGCCCCCCGCCGGGATGCTGGGGGTCCAGGCCCGGGGGACCCTGACGAAGGAGCAGGAAGACGTGACGACTTTGGCGCGCTGGTGCTACAGGCACCGGCTGCTGGTGGTGCTGCTGTGGCTGGCGGCACTCATAGGGGCGGGGGCGGCGGCGACCTCCGCCGGGAGCGACTACGCGAACACGTTCTCGCTGCCGGACACCGACTCCAAGCGGGCCTACGACCTGCTGGAGAAGGCCTTCCCGCAGACCTCGGGGGACACCGACACGGTGGTGTGGAAGGTCGAGGACGGCAAGGTCACCGACGGCGCGGTGCGGAGCCGGATGGAGCCGGCCCTGAAGAAGATCGCGGGCATGGACGGCGTCGGCGAGGTCGTCGGCCCGTACTCCGGCGAGCGGGGGGCCGCGCAGATCAGTGAGGACGGGCGGATCGCCTACGCCCAGGTCACCTTCAACAAGCAGGCCGACGCCCTGCCCAAGGAGCTGGTGCAGGACGTCGTCGACACCGCCCAGGACGCCGAGCGGCAGGGGCTGCAGGTGGAGCTGGGCGGCCAGGCGATCCAGCGCGTGGAGGAGCCGCCGACCGGGCTCGCGGAGATGGTCGGCCTCGGGGCCGCCGCCGTCATCCTGTTCCTCGCCTTCGGCTCGCTGCTCGCGATGCTGCTGCCGCTGTGCGTGGCCGTCTTCGGCGTCGGCATCGGCGACTTCGGCATCCAGCTGCTCAGCCACGGCACCAACATGCCCGACCTCGCGCCGCTGCTGGCCTCGCTGATCGGCCTCGGCGTCGGCATCGACTACGCGCTGTTCATCGTCACCCGGCACCGGCGCGGCATCCTGCGCGGGCTCGACCCGGAGGAGGCCGCGATGACGGCGCTCAACACCTCCGGCCGCGCCGTGCTCTTCGCGGGCGGCACGGTGTGCATCGCGCTCGCCGGCATGCTCGTGACCAATCTGCGGTTCCTCGACGGTGTCGTCATCGGCACCACCCTCACCGTCGTGCTGAGCGTCCTCGCCGCGATCACGCTGCTCCCGGCGCTGCTCGGCCTGTTCGGCACCCGGGTGCTCAGCCGCCGGCAGCGCCGCAAGCTGGCCGCCGAGGGGGCCGAGACCACGTCGGAGAAGACGAGCGGGCTCGCCGCCCGCTGGTCGGCGCAGGTGCAGAAGCGGCCGCGGCGCACCGCCGCGCTCGCCCTCGTCGTCATGGCCGTCCTCGCGCTGCCGGTGCTGTCGCTGCGGCTCGGCACCGTCGACCAGGGCAACGACGACACCACGACGACCACCCGCCAGGCCTACGACATGCTCGCCGAGGGCTTCGGGCCCGGCTTCAACGGACCCCTGCAGGTGGTGGTGGAGGGCGGCGACAGCGCCGCGCTCGTCAAGGGCATCGAGGCCACCGAGGGTGTCGCGCAGGCCTCCGCGCTGCCGCCCGCCCACGGGGTGAGCCTCATCCAGGTGGTGCCGACCACGTCACCGCAGTCGAAGGAGACCTCCGAGCTCATCGACCGGCTGCGCGAGGACGCCATCCCGGAGGCCGGGGTCACGGCCCACGTCGGCGGGGTCACGGCGGTCTCCAAGGACTTCGCCACCGTCACCGGCGACCGGTTGCCGCTGTTCGTCGGCACCATCATCGCCCTCGGGTTCCTGCTGCTCCTGCTGGCCTTCCGCTCGCTCGTCGTCCCGCTGACGGCCGCGGTGATGAACCTCGTCGCCGCCGCCGCGTCCTTCGGCGTCCTGGTCGCGATCTTCCAGTGGGGCTGGGGGCTCGACCTGCTGGGCCTCGGCAAGGAGGGGCCGATCAACGCCTTCCTGCCGGTGATCATGCTCTCGCTGCTCTTCGGGCTCTCCATGGACTACCAGGTGTTCCTGGTCAGCCGGATGCACGAGGAGTGGGTGCACACCCGGGACAACGCCCGCGCGGTCCGGGTCGGCCTCGCCGAGACCAGCCGCGTCATCAACAGTGCCGCCCTCATCATGGTCGCCGTCTTCGTGGCCTTCGTGCTCAGCGGCAACTCGGGTGCGGCGATGGCGGGTGTCGGGCTGGCGGCGGCGGTCGCGCTCGACGCGTTCATCCTGCGCACCGCGCTGGTGCCCGCCGCGATGCATCTGCTGGGCCGCTCCAACTGGTGGCTCCCGGCCTGGCTGGACAAGCGGCTGCCGCACCTCGCGGTGGAACCCGCGGAGGAGTCCGAGAGGCCCGCCCCGGCGGACGGGGCGAGCGAGGACAGGGCCGGTGCCGGTGCGGCCGGTACGGGGGGCTCGGCGGTGCACGGCTTCGTGCGGGACGCGGACGGCGGTCCCGTCGAACACGCCTCGGTGACGCTGCTGTCCAAGGGCGGCGGACGCCGGCTGGACAGCGTGGCCTCCCTGGCCGACGGCTCGTACATCGTCTCCGCGCCCGCCCCGGGCACCTATCTGCTGACGGTCACGGCGGCGCCGTACGGCGCGCGGGCGCAGCGGGTGGAGGTGGGCGAGGAACCGCTCGTCTACGACGTGGAACTGCGCTCCGGCGAGGTGGACGTGGTCGGCTAGTCCTTCCCGGACCTCTTCCCCGGCTCCCTCCCGGAATGGTCCACGGGCCCCTCTCCGGGCCCCCGCCCGGCGGTCCGGTCCCCCTCCGGCCGCCCCCGGCCCCGTCGCCCCTTGGCGGCGGGGTCCGGCAGTGCCCGGGTCATGCCGGGCAGGAAGTCCGTGAACAGCTCGTGCACCTCGTGGACGAGGGGCCGCAGCACCCGGAAGCGGGCGAGGACCACGCCGCGCGCGGTGAGCCGGGCGCCGCGCTCGGCGAGCCGGTAGCTGCGCTCGCGGCCCTCCGTGCGGTCGAAGATCCAGTACATCACCAGACCCATCTGGGCCAGCCACATCAGGTCCGGGAGCACGTCCTTGAGGTCGGCGGGCACCTTGGTGCGGGAGCCGGCCAGCACCTCGCGGTGCAGGGAGAGGACCTCCGTCCGCGCGGGCTCCGACTCCTTGGAGAAGGGGCTGAGCGGACTGTCGGGGTCGGCCGCGTTCTTGAAGAACTGCACCGCGAACTCGTGGTACGGCGCCGCCACGTCCAGCCAGGCCTTGAGGACGCCGGCGAACCGGGCGTGCAGCTCCGTCTCCCGGGCCAGGACCTCCCGGACCGCCGCCCGGTGCTCCGCGGCGATCCGGTCGTAGAAGCCCTGGATCAGGTGCTCCTTGCCCGCGAAGTAGTAGTAGGCGTTCCCGACGGAGACGCCCGCCTCCTGGGCGATGGCCCGCATGGTGGTCCTGTCGTACCCCCGCTCCTGGAAGAGCCGCATCGCGGTCTCCAGGATCAGGGCACGGGTCTGCTCGCTCTTGGTCACCGGGGGGTCGTTCTTCGCAGGCACGGGGTCGAGCCTAGGGCCTGTCCGACAATCACCGTCGTCAGCCCGGAGGGCCGGCAGGCGGAGATCGTCGGACGGGCCTCAGCCGGTCGCGCAGGCACCGTCGGAACAGTCTTCCGCGGGGCGGGCGGGGCCTCGGTAGGCCCAGCCGGACTGGGGGGTGTAGACCCATCCGTCCCGGCGCACGTAGGCGGTGCCTCCCCAGTGCGGGGCGCGCGGGGCCGCCGTCCGTACCCGGTGGGCCTCTCGCCACTTGGCGGCGGCGAGCACCGCGCCGCGGGCCACCCGCAGCCCGGCGGGGGTGGACAGCCGGTGGGCGAGGGCGCGGTGCTCGCGCAGCGCCCACAGGCAGACGACCCAGGCGGCGGCTCCCCGGTAGACCTGGCCGCCGTCACCGACGACGGTGATCTCCTCCTGGGCCGCCCGGTGGTCGAGGTCCGGCAGGAGCCGCCGGGCCCCGGGCGAGCCGACCGGGACGAACTCCAGCGGGACGAGCCGGCGCTGCCGGCCGAGCCAGCCGCTGACGAAGCGGCACAGGGGGCACCGGTCGTCGTAGAGGACGGTGAGCCCTCGGACCGGGGGCGGCGGGGCGGCGTGGGGCGCGGCGGCCGCCGTGTCCGGCGTGCGCATCTCCTCACGCCCCGGCGGGCGGGGCGACGTAGCCCTGCGGCGGGACCGGCGGGAACTGCTCGCGCTCCATCGCCCCGCGCCGGCGTATCCGGTTGAGCACGTACACGTTGGCCAGGTGCATCACACCGAGGACCAGCAGCACCACGCCGAGCTTGGTCGACAGGGCCTCGAAGACGCCCCGGGCGTCGGCGACGGTGCCGTCGCCGTTGAGGTAGAGCGCGACGAAGCCGAGGTTGACGAGGTAGAAGCCGACCACCAGGAGGTGGTTGACGGCATCGGCGAGCTTCTCGTTCCCGTGCAGCACGTCGGCGAGGAAGATCCGCCCGTTGCGGCTCAGCGTCCGGGCGACCCAGATGGTCAGGGCGATGCTGATCACCAGGTAGATGACGTACGCGACGACCGTGAGGTCCATTGCCCCACCTTTCTTGAACACGTTCAAAACGTTGTCACGGGTGACTGTAGACCTGTTTTTGAACACGTTCAAGCTCGGGTCCGGCCGAGCGGACCGCCCAACGGGCGTCCACGAAGGGAGGGGCGACGTATCGTCAGCGTGCGACGGCCCCGCGCCGCACCGCCCGCCCCAGTTCGGGGCGCTTGGTGTAGTCGGTGAAGCCCAGGACGTTGCCCCAGGGGTCGGCGAGCTCGACGGTCCAGCCCGTGGCGACGGCGAACGGCTCGTCCAGCGGGGGTACTCCGGCGGCGGCCAGCGTGCGCGCCGTCACGCGCGCGTCGCGCACCTCCAGCCACACCCGGGGCGCGGCCCACGGCGGCGGCCGGTGGCCGAGGCCCTCCTCGTGCCGCAGGAGCAGACCGGGCGTCTCGCCGCCCACGCCCAGCAGGGCGATCCCGGCCTCGTCGAGCCGGAAGCGCAGCGGGAAGCCGGCCGCCTCGTAGAAGGCCACGGCCTCGTCGAGGTCGCCGACGGACAGCAGCACGTTGTCGAAGCCGAGCAGCTCGTACGACTCGTCGTCTGACATGCCATCAGATTAGGTGGCCGGTTCCCCGGGGGCCCGGCAACAGCGGCGGCGGGGTCACCCGCGCGGAGGAGGCGAGGTCCCGACTTCCTCCCGGGAGGGGTTCTCCTGCAAGATGACCTGCACTCATACTTATGCGCATCAGACTTCACCAGGAGTGGTCGCCGTGACCCAGCCGCCGAACCAGCCGCCGCAGCCCCCGAACCAGCCGCCGGGCTACGGCTACCCCAACTCGGGTGAGCAGAACCCCTACGGGGCGGCGCCGGGCGCCGGCCCCTACCAGCAGCCGCAGTACGGCTACCCGCAGGCCGGCGGCTACCAGCAGGCCGGCGGCTACCCGCCGCCCGGCGGCGCGGTGCCGCCCCCCGGCGCGTACGGCGCCGACCCCAACGCCCCCTACGGCTACGACCCCTACGGGCGGCCGTACTCCGACAAGTCGAAGATCGTCGCGGGTGTCCTCAGCATCTTCCTCGGCTACCTGGGCATCGGCCGGTTCTACCTCGGGCACGTGGGTCTGGGCATCGCCCAGCTCCTCACCTGCGGCGGCCTGGGCATCTGGTCGCTGATCGACGGAATCGTGCTGCTGACCAGCAACAACACCACGGACAGCAACGGGCGGATCCTGCGTGGCTGACGCGGGCCCGCGCACCGGGAGGATGCCGGCCGCACCCCGGCCGGTCCTCCGGTGGCTGCCCCCCGCGCTGCGCCGTCCCGAGGCGGCGCCGCTCGCGGTGTGCGTCGCGGGACTCGCGGGCGCCGGCTACCTCTACGTGACCGACCCGCACGAGCCGGGGCACCTGCTGCCGGGCTGCCCCTTCCGGTTCGTCACCGGGCTGCTCTGCCCCGCCTGCGGCGGCACCCGCATGGTGTACGACCTGATGCACGGCCACTTCGGGCAGGCCTGGCTGGACAACAGGATGCTGCTGCTCGCCGCCCCCTTCGCCCTCGCGCTGCTCGGCCGCTGGGCGCTGGAGGGGCTGCGGGGCAGGCGCTGGCGCCCCCGACTGCGGCCGCGCACGCAGGCGTTGATCCTGCTGCTCGCGGTGGCCTGGACCGTGGCACGCAACCTCCGCTGAGCGCGGGCCTGTTGCGAAACCTGTCGTATTTCATACTTGACCGTGACTTGGTCATAATTTGATCACGGGATGAGCACAAAAGGCCGTTGATGCTCCCTGAGCTGACCGGGACTCTCTAGGCTCCCTGCTCACAGGGGGGATGAGCTGTGCTGTACGGCCTGTGGCGAACGCTGCCACGGGTCCCTCCTGAAGCGCCCAGAGCGGAGTGCTCCGGGCACATTTCAGTCATTCAGGAGCTGCACCATGACCGTCCCCACCCCTGACGCCCCCTACGGCTTCGACCCGCAGGGCCGCCCCTACTCCGACAAGTCGAAGATCGTCGCCGGCATCCTCCAGCTCTTCCTGGGCACGCTCGGCATCGGCCGCTTCTACGTCGGCTCCGTGGGCGTCGGCGTCGCCCAGCTCCTGACCTGCGGCGGCCTGGGCTTCTGGGCCCTGATCGACGGCATCATCTTCCTCACCAGCAACGACCGCACCGACAGCCAGGGCCGCGTGCTCCGCGGCTGACCCCTGGCGAGTGCCCCCGGGGCTGCCGCTCCAGCCCCGGGAGGGCCCGGACGCGTCCGGGGCCGCGCCTCGCCGCGTACGCCGAGGGCCCGCCTCCCCCAGGGGGGAAGCGGGCCCTCGGCGCGTGTACGGGGCCGACGGCCCCGGCAGGCACGGGATCAGAGGCGGCGCGTGATCAGCGCCCGCTTGACCTCCTGGATGGCCTTCGTGACCTCGATGCCACGGGGGCAGGCGTCCGTGCAGTTGAACGTCGTCCGGCAGCGCCAGACACCGTCCTTGTCGTTCAGGATCTCCAGCCGCTGCTCCCCGGCCTCGTCACGCGAGTCGAAGATGAAGCGGTGCGCGTTCACGATCGCGGCCGGCCCGAAGTACTGGCCGTCGTTCCAGAACACCGGGCACGAGGACGTGCACGCCGCGCACAGGATGCACTTGGTCGTGTCGTCGAACCGCTCCCGGTCCTCCGCCGACTGCAGGCGCTCCCGCGTGGGCTCGTTGGTGTCCTTCGTGATCAGGAAGGGCATCACGTCCCGGTACGCCTGGAAGAACGGCTCCATGTCGACGACCAGGTCCTTCAGGACCGTCAGGCCCTTGATGGGCTCGACCGTGATCGGCTTCTCGGGGTTGATGTCCTTGATCAGCGTCTTGCAGGCCAGCCGGTTCTTGCCGTTGATCCGCATGGCGTCCGAGCCGCAGATGCCGTGCGCGCAGGAGCGGCGGAACGTCAGGGAGCCGTCCACGTCCCACTTGATCTTGTGGAGGGCGTCCAGGACGCGCTCCTTGGGGTCCATCTCGAGCTGGAAGTCCTGCCAGGTCGCCTCGGCCGCCACCTCGGGGTTGAAGCGGCGCACGCGCAGGGTGACCGTGATGTAGGGGGAGTCGGCGAAGCCGGGCTCGGGCGTGCCGGCCGCGTCCGCCTTGTCCAGGGTCGGGGTTGCCATCAGTACTTACGCTCCATCGGCTGGTAGCGGGTCTGGACGACCGGCTTGTAGTCGAGACGAATGGACTCGCTGCCGTCGTCGCCCACCTCGCGGTACGCCATGGTGTGGCGCATGAAGTTGACGTCGTCGCGGTTCGGGTAGTCCTCGCGGTAGTGACCGCCGCGGGACTCCTTGCGGGCGAGTGCGGAGACGGCCATGACCTCGGCCAGGTCGAGCAGGTTGCCCAGCTCGACGGCCTCCAGCAGGTCCGTGTTGAACCGCTTGCCCTTGTCCTGGATCGCCACGTTCTTGTAGCGGGCGCGGAGCTCGCCGATCTTCTCGACCGCCGTCTTGATCGTCTGCTCGGTGCGGAACACCATGACGTTGGCGTCCATGCACTCCTGCAGCTCGCGCCGCAGCTCGGCCACCCGCTCGGTGCCGGTGGAGGAGCGCAGCCGCTCGATCTGCGCGACGACCAGGCTCTCCGGGTCCTCCGGCAGCTCGACGAAGTCGGCCTTCTGCGCGTACTCCGCGGCGGCGATGCCCGCGCGGCGGCCGAAGACGTTGATGTCGAGCAGCGAGTTGGTGCCCAGCCGGTTGGCGCCGTGCACGGACACGCAGGCGACCTCGCCGGCCGCGTACAGGCCCGGGACGACCGTCGTGTTGTCCAGCAGGACCTCACCCTCGACGTTCGTCGGGATGCCGCCCATCGCGTAGTGCGCGGTGGGCTGGATCGGGATCGGGTCCGTGTAGGGCTCGATGCCGAGGTAGGTCCGCGCGAACTCGGTGATGTCGGGCAGCTTGGCGTCGAGCTGCTCCGGCGGCAGGTGGGTCAGGTCGAGGTAGACGTGGTCGCCCTCGGGACCGCAGCCGCGGCCCTCGCGGATCTCCGTGTAGATGGAGCGCGAGACGACGTCGCGGGAGGCGAGGTCCTTCATGACCGGCGCGTACTTCTCCATGAAGCGCTCGCCGTCCTTGTTGCGCAGGATGCCGCCCTCACCGCGGGCGCCCTCCGTGAGCAGGATGCCCATGCGCCAGATGCCGGTCGGGTGGAACTGGAAGAACTCCATGTCCTCCAGCGGCAGCCCGCGCCGGTACACGGCGGCCTGGCCGTCACCGGTCAGGGTGTGCGCGTTCGAGGTCACCTTGAAGAACTTGCCGGTGCCGCCGGAGGCGTAGATCACGGACTTCGCGCGGAAGACGTGGATCTCGCCGGTGGCCAGCTCGTAGGCGACCACGCCGGCCGACTTCTTGATGCCGTCGACCTCGGTGATGAGCTGGTCCAGGACGTAGAACTCGTTGAAGAACTCCACGCCCTCCTTGACGCAGTTCTGGTACAGCGTCTGGAGGATCATGTGGCCGGTGCGGTCCGCGGCGTAGCAGGACCGGCGGACCGGGGCCTCGCCGTGGTTGCGGGAGTGACCGCCGAAGCGGCGCTGGTCGATGGTGCCGTCCGGCGTGCGGTTGAACGGCAGGCCCATCTTCTCCAGGTCGAGGACGGAGTCGATGGCCTCCTTCGCCAGGATCTCGGCGGCGTCCTGGTCGACCAGGTAGTCACCGCCCTTGACCGTGTCGAAGGTGTGCCACTCCCAGTTGTCCTCCTCCACGTTGGCGAGCGCGGCGGCCATGCCGCCCTGCGCGGCGCCCGTGTGGGAGCGGGTGGGGTAGAGCTTGGTCAGCACGGCCGTGCGGCTGCGCTTGGTCGACTCGATGGCCGCGCGCATGCCCGCGCCGCCGGCGCCGACGATGACAGTGTCGTACTTGTGGATCTTCATGATTCTCGCAGCCCCGTGCCTAGCGGATGTTCGGGTCGAAGGTGAAGATCACCAGCGTGCCCAGGACGATCGTCCACACCGTCGCGGTGTAGAGCAGACCCTTGAGCCACAGACGGCTCTTCACGCTCTCCGCGTAGTCGTTGATGATGGTGCGCAGGCCGTTGGCGCCGTGCAGCATCGCCAGCCACAGCATGGCCAGGTCCCAGACCTGCCACCACGGCGAGGCCCAGCGGCCCGCCACGAAGGCGAAGCCGACCTTGGACACGCCGCCGTCCAGCACGAGCTGGATCAGCAGGTGGCCGAGGACCAGGACGACCAGGACGATGCCGGACAGGCGCATGAACAGCCAGCCGTACATCTCGAAGTTGCCGCGGGTCGAGCGCGGCGTCTTCTTGGTGCGCTTGCGCGGGGGCTCGATGAAGGGCGCCGGGTTGTCGACGCCGTAGGACCCCTCGTGGGCACCGGAGCCCTCGACGGGGCCGATTCCGGTTGCGGTGGTCTCAGTGGACATTGCGCGTCAGCTCCCGAACACGACTCGAGCGGCGTGACCGAGGACGGGGTAGATCGCGCCGAGCATCAGCACGAGCCACACGCCCACGACGGTCCACAGCATCTGCTTCTGGTAGCGCGGACCCTTCGACCAGAAGTCGACGGCGATGACCCGCAGGCCGTTCAGCGCGTGGAAGAGGATGGCCGCCACGAGGCCGTACTCGAGCACCGCGACCACGGGCGTCTTGTACGTCGATACGACCTTGTCGTAGGCCTCGGGCGAGACACGGACGAGTGCGGTGTCCAGCACGTGAACGAACAGGAAGAAGAAGATGAGGACGCCGGTGACTCGATGAGCCACCCAGGACCACATTCCTTCCCGGCCGCGGTACAGCGTTCCAGCCGGCACGGAAGAACCCTCTCCAAAGCGGGGACTGGGGCCGGCCGGCTTCGTTGTGTCGGACGGGCCCGGCCGGGTACGGTCCACCGGCCCCGGCCATCGTAGCGACGTGTTGTCGGAACGCTCACTCGGCCCCTGCCGATGTGATCAAACTGGCAATCAATGAGGCACGTACGGCCTACTGGGACGTTCCGAACCAGGGGATTGCGGGGCGATCCCGTCCGTACCGGCGGCGTAGCCGCCGAGGAGCCGGGTGAGGCGGCCGCGGGCCAGCCGGCGCAGCTCCTCGGCCGCGGCGACCCGCTCGTCCTCGGGATCGTTGTTCCATCGTGACCGGATTCCGGCCAGCACCCGGTCGGCCGCCTCGTCCGGGGCCACATCGTCCAGACAGATGACGAACACGTGCCCGAAGCGGCTCTCGTACGCGGCGTGCGCGGCGCTCAGCGCGGTCTGCGCCGCCGAGTAGGCGCCGTCGGGGAGCAGGGTCAGCGACTCGCCCGCGAGGGCCTCGGCGAGATCGGCCGGAGCCAGGTCGTACGCCGCCTCGTCGGCCGCCGCGAGCAGCGCGGGCAGATCGGGGTAGGGGCGGTGGGCGGCGACCCGGCGGGCCCAGCGCGGGCTGCGGCAGCAGGACAGCAGGGCACGCTCGGCCTCGTCTGCGGGAGCCGTGTTGAAGGCGTGGGGGTCGGGCGTGAGGTGCGGGCGATGCGCGGGCAGCGTGGGTCCTCGGCGAGGCGGGGCCGCGGTGTCGTGTGCACGCGGCGTGTGGATCGGCTGGGGATGAGGTGACAGAAGTGACATCACGTTATCGAGGTCGGTCGAAGGCTGTCCGCGGAAGTCCGGGATTTCACCCGGACGGGGAAGTTTCGGAACCGGAGATGGACGTAGGAGGTCGGACGAGGTCGTGGGTGTCGGCGGCGGGCCGTAGGTTCGGAGGAGTGAACGGGGGCGGATGTGTGCGGGTACGAGTGCGCGAACGCGTGCGGTGAACGGGATGTGCGGTGAGTGCGGGTGACTGCTGAGGTGACGATCGGCGTGGGCAGGAGGCTCGTACGGTGAGCGGCCGGAGGAGAAGGGCCCCGAACCGAAGGACGTCCGTGGGGCGCCGGGGGTTGCTGCTGGGTGCCGGAGTCGTCGTGGCGGGCGGCGCGGTGGCGGCGGCCGTGACGCTGTGGCCCACCGGTGACGGCGGGGGCGAGGGGACGCGCGCCTCCGAGAGCGCCTCGGCCGGCGCCTCGGCGGGCACGTCCGGCGGCGCCTCGCCCTCGCCGAGCCGGAACTACCCGCTGTCGAAGGCCCCGCGCACCATCCCCGCCGTGCGCGCGCACACCGCCGCCCGCGGCCCGGGCTGGCGGCCCGCGTCCGGCGCCCGTGTCGTCGTGAACGACGACGGCCTCGCCGACGAGGGGAAGCTGCTCGCCGGGGAGCTGAAGATGACGTACGGCGGGCGCGCCGGCGCCCGGGCCGGGGACGTGGAACTCGCGCTGGACGGCAAGGGGGACGCCGAGTCGTACACCCTGACCGTGGGGGAGGGCCGGGTGCGGATCGCCGGCCCCGGACAGTCCGGCGTCTTCTACGGCACCCGCACGCTCAAGCAGGAGGTGCACGGGGGCGGCACGGCACCCGAGGGCGTCGTGCGCGACCGGCCCGCCAAGCCGGTGCGCGGCTTCATGCTCGACATCGCCCGCAAGCACTTCACCGCGGGCTGGATAGAGGACCGCGTACGCGAGCTGGGCGACCTGAAGTACAACGAGCTCGGCCTGCACTTCTCCGACGACCAGGGCTTCCGCATCGAGTCGGACACGCACCCCGAGGTGGTCTCCGAGGAGCACCTGACCAAGGCGCAGGTGAAGCGGATCGTCTCCCTCGCGGCCGAACGGCACATCGCGGTGGTCCCCGAGATCGACTCCCCGGGACACCTCGGCGCGGTCATCGACGCCCACCCCGACCTGCAACTGCGCAACGCCGGAGGAGCCTCGGCGAGCCGGGGCACGCTCGACATCTCCAAGCCGGCGGCCGCGAAGATCGTCGACGACCTGCTGGACGAGTACGCCGGCCTCTTCCCCGGCTCCGGCTGGCACCTGGGCGGCGACGAGTACCAGGCGCTGACCGCGTCGAACCCGGCCGCCTCCTATCCGCAGCTCGCCTCCGCCGCCGTGAAGCGGTACGGGGCCGGGGCGACCATCGCCGATCTGACGACGGGCTGGCTCAACGACCGCGCCGCGGTGGTGGCCCGGCACGGGCGGACGCCCCGCGCCTGGAACGACGGCTTCTACCGCTCGGTGAAGAAGGCGGGAGTGTCCAAGGACGTACGGGTCGCCTACTGGACGGGGAAGGAGTACGGGGCCCGGCAGCCGACGGAGTACCTCGCGGCCGGCCGCGAGGTCGTCAACTACAACGACGAGTTCCTCTACTACGTGCTCGGCCAGCCGCAGACCTTCGTCTACCCGACCGGGGAGCGCATCTACCAGCAGTGGACGCCGCGGGTGCTGCGCGGTACGACCGCCGTGCCGGCCTCCTACGAGGACCGCATACGCGGTGGCGTGTTCGCCGTGTGGTGCGACCTCTCGGGCGCCCAGACCCAGAACCAGGTCGCGGCCGGGATCCGGATGCCGCTGCGGGCGATGGTGCAGAAGCTGTGGGACCCGGGGAAGCCGGAGCTGTCCTGGAAGGAGTTCCAGGCCCTCGCGAACCGGATCGGCTGACCCCTTCCGACCTCGGTTGACTCTGCGTCAACTCCCCGTGGGTGGCTGGATTTTTTTCCGCCGCCTGTGGGACGCGTGGGGCGGGAGAGGCCGCTGTGCCGTCCATCATCTGTCGCGCTTAGTAGTGGCAAACCGCGTTTCCCGTGAGAAAGTGGCGCCTCGCAAGGCGTTCCGGGGAGGGGCGATGAGTCTGGTGGACTTGATCGGCGAGGCCGAGGCACGGGGGCTGGCCGCGAGCGGGTTGGCTTGTTTGGACCGGTGCGTGCCCCTGCTCGGAGGAGGGGACGAGGTCCTGCGCCCCCTGTGGGCCTGCCTGGCCGAGGACGAGGGCGGGGCGGAGGAATGGGCGGTACGCATTACCAAGGTGCGCGGCGAACTGCCGGGCGAGGACGAGGCGTCCCCGTCCGGCGCGGACCCCGCGGCCGCGGCGGCACGGGGGATGCTCGAGGGCATGCCCGAGACCTGGGACGAACAGGCACTGAGGGCGTGGGCCGAGGCCTGCTCCCTCGCCGCACTGCGGGTGCACGCCCTGCTCGACCCCTCCGCCCCGGGCGGGGGCCCCGACCCGGTGCCCGGCTACCGCGAGGGCCGCACGGAGGGCGCCGCCCCACTCGTCGCGGCGGAACTCCGCCGCCAGACGGCCGTGCTGGAACTCCTCGCCGACCACGGCCCGGCCGGTCTGCGCCCGGCCCTGGAGATCTGCACGGAGGGCCGCCGCGTCCTGCGCGCGGTGGTGTCCCGAAGGGCCCGCGGGCGGCGGTAGCCACAAGCGGCGGCGGCGACCGGGCCCCCCGGGGCGGCGGGCTCCGGTCCGGCGCTCGTGCGGGGCGGCGGGCCGGGCGGGCACGTCCCCGGTGCGTTCGCGTGCACAACGGGTGCGACGCGATGTGTCGAAGTGGACCTCGACACATCGCGTCGAAGCCGAGGAGCGCGTATGACGTCGAACCTGCCCGTCAAGCCGGACGACGTGGTCGACCGGGACCGGGAGCGGGTTGATCCTCCGCGGTTGCGCGATGAGCGTCATGCGCGAACCGCGGTCGGGAACCGAGCCCCTGCGGGGCCGTGCCGTGGTCGCCTCGCGCCTGGGAGCCTTCGACCACCGGGGCCGGACCTCCGGTCCCCCGCGCGCGGGGTCCCCCGGACCTCGTCGAACCGGCCGACCGCCGAGAGGACGTACTCCTTGTGGATGTGGCCGCGTCGTACGGGAGTCGACGCGGATGCGGCGACGACCGGGGCCGCCACCCCCCACAGGAGAGGCCCCGGTCGTCGCGTGGCACGGGTCGCGCGGCGGCCCGCACTCCGTACAGCGCCGGGGGTGCGTTTTGTGTCACACCCCCGCCCGTCACGAGTCGGTTGCGGCCCGTACCAACGTGGACGGGACCCGGATTGAGGCCGTAACGTGCCATTCGCGCCGGACTGCGAAGCCCACCGTACGGACGAGGACCGACGAACGGACGGTGGGAGCGGCGCCAGTGCGTGCGCAAAGGGAGTAGCGGTGGGGGACGACGCGGAGCTGACCGCCGCGGTGCTCGCGGCCCAGGGTGGTGACGAGGCCGCGTTCCGGAAGGTGTACCGCGCGGTGCACCCCCGGTTGCTGGGGTACGTCCGGACGCTCGTCGGCGACGCGGACGCCGAGGACGTCGCCTCCGAGGCATGGTTGCAGATCGCCCGTGACCTGGGGCGGTTCAGCGGGGACGCCGACCGGTTCCGGGGCTGGGCCGCCCGCATCGCCCGCAACCGCGCGCTGGACCACATACGGATGCGCGGGCGCCGCCCGGTGATCGGCGGCGACGAGAACGAGCTGACCGGCCGGGCCGCCGATTCCGACACCGCGTGCGAGGCCCTGGAGGCGCTCGCCACCGACCGCGCCCTGTCGCTGATCGCCAGGCTGCCGCAGGACCAGGCGGAGGCGGTGGTGCTGCGCGTGGTCGTCGGACTGGACGCCCGCACCGCCGCCGAGACGCTCGGCAAGCGTCCGGGTGCCGTACGCACCGCCGCGCACCGGGGCCTGAAACGGCTCGCCGAGTTGCTGGGAGCGGATGCGGAGTCAACGGGCGCCCTCGACGCGCTCCCCCCTCAGAGGCAACCGCGAGTACGCGCGGTGACGTCCGCAAGTGTGACGCGCTCGCGTTCGCGGACGCAGAAGGATGTGTGATGGCCGACGAGCAGTACGGGTGGCTGGACCGCGACATGGCGGAGCGTCTGCTGCGCGGAGAGCCGCTCCCGGCCGTCGACGAGAACGTCCGGGCCCGGGCCGGCCGGCTGTCCGAGACCCTCGGCGCCCTCACTCCGCCGCCCGCGCGCGAGGACCGCGAACTCCCCGGGGAGGCGGCGGCGCTGGCCGCGTTCCGGGCGGCGCGGGCGCCCGAGGGCACCGAAGCGGAATCCGGGCAGGTCACCGCTTTCCAGAGCGCCGACGCGGGTCTCGTGCGCCTCGGCCGTCCCGTGGACGTCCCGCGCCGGCGGTCGTCGCGGCGGCCCGTGCGGCTGGGGCTCGCGGCCGGACTGGCCGCGGTGACGCTCGGCGGGGTCGCGGTGGCGGCCGGCTCCGGAGTGCTGCCCGCCCCCTTCGGCAAGGACGAACCGGAACCCGGCAGTTCGGTGACGGCCCGCGTCACGCCCCGTCCCTCCGGCACCGGAGCGGCGGACGGCGGCGGCACGGGCGCGCCCGAGGGCGAGGGCGGGACGGCCGGGGGAGGCTCCGCGCGCGAGGGCGCGGGCGGGGGCGGCGCGCGGTCCGGCGCGGGCAAGGGTGAGGCCGCGCTGCGCGGGTCGGGGGCGTGGTGGAACGGGGTGCTCGACTCCTGCCGTGACGTTCGCGAGGGCAAATCCCTCGACGCCGCGCGGCAGCGGACGCTGGAGGACGCGGCGGGCGGTCACGACCCCGGCCGGGTGAAGTCGTACTGCCGTACCGCGCTGGCGTCCCCCGGCGCGAACGGCCCCGCCGCCACGAACGGGAACGGCGGCAAGGACAAGGGCCACGGCAAGGCGAAGGGGCAGGACGGCCAGGGCAAGGGGAACGGCAACGCGAACGGCGGCGGCGCGGGCGGGAACCAGGGCCAGGGCAACGGCAACCAGGGCAACGGCAACGGAGGCGGGAACGGCAACGGAGGCGCCGGCGGCGGAGGTCCCGGCAAGGGGCACGGCAACGGCAAGGGAAACGACGTGGGCGGCGACAAGGGCCCCGGTCACCCGGGCGGCGGCGGGCACGCCCACGGCCCGAAGCGGCCGTAGGGGGCGCGGGCGGGACCGGGGGAACGTGTCCCGCCCGCGCCGATGGCGCCGAGCCACGGGTACGGGGGGAACCCCGGCTCGTGTTGCGCCGGCCGATGACCAGTCGGCCATTAGGTACTGCGCCGGGCGGCCGGAAAGTGTCACACCCGGGGCGCACACCGGCTCACGCCGGAGCGAGCCCGCCCTCCCGCGCACCCGCGCCGCCGCCCCTCGGACACGCCGCCGCCCCGCGCCTCACCAATGAACGACGACCTTGTCCCCGTCCCGGACCTGCGCGAACAGGGCCGCGATCTTCTGCTCGTCCCGCACGTTGACGCACCCGTGCGAACCCCCGGCGTAGCCGCGCGCCGCGAAGTCGGCGGAGTAGTGCACGGCCTGGCCGCCGCTGAAGAACATCGCGTAGGGCATCGGCGAGTCGTACAGCGTGGAGACGTGGTGCCGGGACTTCCAGTAGACGTGGAAGACGCCCTCCCGGGTCGGGGTCAGTTCGGTGCCGAACCGTACGGGCATCACCGACACCGTGCGGCCGTCGATCATCCAGCGCAGGGTTCGGCTGGTCTTGCTGATGCACAGCACCCGGCCGGTGGTGCAGCGCGGGTCCGGGGGAGCCGCCGGCTGCCCGCCGAAGGCGTACAGCTCCCATTTCGTCGGCTCGTGCGTCATCGCCAGCAGCCGCTGCCAGGTGACGGTGTCCGCGCGGCCGGTCCGCGGCAGCCCGCGCTTGCCCTGGAAGCCGCCCACCGCCTTCGCCGTGAGGTCGTCGTAACTGCCCGTCGGCCCGTCGAACAGCCAGGCGACCTGCTTCAGGCGTGCCTGCAGTTCCCGCACGTCCCTGCCGTGGTCCCCCTCGGACCACAGCACCCGGGCCGGCGCGACGGTACGGGGCGCCGGCGTGGCACGCGGGGCCCGGCGCGGTGCGGGAGGTGCGGCAGGGGTGCCGGGGGAACGGGTGGCCGGGGTGCCGGAGCCGTGCGTGGCCGGTGCGCCCGTGCCGCGGTCGGCGGGGACGTCGATGTGCACGGGGGACGTGCCGCCTCCCCGCCCGTCGTCACCGGGCTGCACCGTGCAGCCGGCCACGGCCACGACCATCACCAGCGCCCCGCCCGCGGCGAGCACCGCGCCGCCGCCCCCGTGCCGTCCGCGTCCCGCCCGCGGGCCGTGCCGCCTCCGCAGGGGCAGAGCCCGCGCCGCCCTCGTTCGCATACCCCTCTTACGCACGCCGCCCCCAGCCGTCTCACCGCTCGCCGTCGATGCCACCCGCGCACCCCGTGTTCTGCCCGCCGTGCGGGCGCTCACGCGTGCTCTCCCGTGCGGGAAGGGGCACAGTTGTGAGCAAGGTCCCAACTCGGCGCACTCCACCACGCGCACGCCCGCCGCTACAGTCCGTCGCGAGGGTCGTTCGTACCGGCGGGTAACCAGGCAGTCGCGCAGACGGCGGGGACCGGCGGGATCACCAAGCAACGCGGAGGCACACACCATGGCGCGGGAGTCGGGCAGTGCTCGGTCCACGGAGAGCGGTCTGCCGATCGAGCCGGTCTACGGGCCGGGGGATCTGGCGGGCTGGGATCCGGCGGAGCGGCTGGGGGAGCCGGGGGCGTATCCGTACACGCGGGGTGTGTATCCG
>BNBP01000035.1 GCA_014656015.1 Streptomyces griseoaurantiacus
GTCGGCCCGGCGCCGCCGCCCGGCGCGCGGCGCCCGCGCGGCCACAGGTGCGCGGCCACGGCGGCCAGCCCTCCGGCGGTGCTGAGGTGCTGGACCGCCCGCGCCACCGTGAGGTCCCCCGCGAGACGGGCCCGCAGCGGGCTCACATGGACGACAGCCCATCCGTCGGCGTGGGTGAAGGAGTCCCACAGCAGGTGCGTCGCCACCCCGATCAGCACGGACAGCAGCACCCCTCCCACCCGCCGGGCACTGCGCCCGCCTCTTCCGTGCGGCGCGCGCCCGCCCGGGAGCAATGCCGCGACCGGCCGGCGCACCCCCGCGTACAGCAGCAGGAGTGCGAGCGCGAAGGACACGGACACGGCGATCCCGGACAGGCCGTGCGACACGGTCGCGTTGAGGAAGGGCTCGTACCAGGACCGGGCGCTCACCGGGATCCGCGCGGCGGCCAGGAAGTAGGGCATGTCGGGCGCCATCGCCCCGCAGACGAGAGCGGCCGGGGAGAACGGTGAACGCAGCAGGGGCAGCACGGCCGCGGGATGGGCCAGCGTGAACGGCATCGAGGGTTCGCTCCCATGTCGTCGGAGGACGGGCGGCCGGCCCGGACAGGAAGGGGCGGCGGGGCCGATCGACTACATATGACGCACGGAAGTATATGTCGTTGAACTGACTATGATGAACCGGCCGGGCGCCCAGCGTCGGCCGGCAGGCCTCAGTCGCGCGTTCCGGGCACCCGGCGGCGGAGCGTGCGCAGCGCTACGGCCAGGGCTCCCGCCAGGGGGATCGCGGCGATGCCCGCCCAGAGCGGGAGGGGGTACTCCCAGGCGCCGCTGGTGCGGGCGTGGGCGAGGAGGAGGGGGGAGGCGGTGGCGGCCGCGGCGGTGCCGGTGAGGACGGAGGACGCCGTGCGGAGCGTCCGCAGGAGCGCGGCGGCCGCGAGGACGAGAAGGGGCCACATGCCGTAGTCGGTGCTGACCGGCAGCGCCCCGGCGTAGAGGGCGGTGAGGGGCAGCCACGCGGCGGCCGCCATGGCACCGGCCGCCGCGCACGCCCCGGGGTCCGGCGGCAGGTCGGGCGGGCCGGCGACGAGGACGAAGGCGGTGAGCAGGGCCATGGCGGGGGTGACCACGGGATCGCCGAAGGCGGGCCCGTCGACGACGGCCGCGACCGCCAGCGCCACCAACCCGGTGACGAGGGCGAGGGTGCCCGCGCGCCGGTGTCCGGTCAGTGCCGTGACGGCGCCGACGAAGGCGAGGGCGGCGGCGAACAGCAGGACGCTCGCGCTGTCGGCCTCGAGATGCACGGGGCCGGGTGACACGACCGTCGAGACGTACCAGCGGCTGAGGTGGAGGCCGCAGTAGGCCGCCGCCGCGCCCGCCGCCAGGGGCCCCGCCTCGGCCAGCAGCCGTCCGGCGGCCGTCGCGGAGGTCAGTCCGAGGCGCATCCGCAGCGCGTGCGCGGCGATGTCCGCGGTGTCCCGCACCCTGCCGAGGCGGGTGAGGTGCGCCGCCGCCTCCTGGTGGACGGCGAGGATCTCCGCACCGTTCTCGCGGCGGTAGCGCCGCGGGTACAGGCGCAGCAGGAGGGCGATCATCACCGGGCCGCCGGGTTCGCCGCCGTGGCCGTCGGTCCGGCGAGGCGCAGTCGGCGGGTGGCCTCACGGGCCGTGGCCGCCATCCGCTCGGCCTCGGCGACCAGGCGTTCCCGGCCGGAGGGGGCCAGCGTGTAGACCTTGCGGGCCCGCCCGTCGACGACCTCCTCGCGGTGCACCTCGATCAGCCCCTCCTTCAGGAGCCGGTCGAGGGCGCCGTAGAGGGTGCCGGTGCGCAGGACCACCCGGCCCGCGGACAGGGCGGTGACCTCCTGGGTGACGGCGTAGCCGTGCCGGGGCCGGTCCGCCAGTGCCGTGAGGATCAGCAGGGTGGGTTCTTGCAGCACGCGCTCGCTCATCCGGTCAACATATGCCGCCCGGCGACGCATCGGCAATGCGGGAGGAGGACAGCCGGCACCGTGGACGAGCAGGGACCGCCCGGGCGGCTTCGCCGTCGGCCTCGCCCCCCCGACGCCGACAGCGGCCGCGGCGAGGAGCCGCTGTCCACGTCGCTCGGCGTGTCGGGGCCGGCGGCGCGTGGGCCCTTCTCCGACGGCGGCCACTCCATCAGGACCTGCCGCACCCGCTTCGACCGCACCCCCGGGCCCTGCGCCGCGCCTGAGCGCCTCCCCCGCGGGGACGGCGGCCGGGGCGGGTCTCAGCCGGTGATGGACGCCCGGAAGTGGTAGCGGTCGCCGCGGTAGATGGCCGCGGTCAGTTCCAGGGGCTGGGAGTACTGGTTGAAGGCGAGCTGGGTGGCCACCAGGACGGGCGTGGTGTCCGTTATCTCCAGCAGTTCGCGCTCCACGTCCGTGGGCTGCCTGGCCTCCACCGAGTAGTCGGCGACGCGCGGCAGTTGGGGCGGGTCCGCGCGGCGCAGGGTGGCGAAGAGCGAGTCCTTGGAGAAGTCGGTCTCGGCGAGCAGCGGGCACAGTTCGAGGGGCAGCCGGTTGTGCTCCAGGACGACGACGCGGTCGTCGAGGTAGCGGACGCGGCGCATCTCGAAGAGGTCGGCGCCGGGGCCGATGCGCAGTCGTTCGGCCTCACGGACGGTGGCGGGCCTGACCTCCGACTCCAGTACCTCGGCGCGGATGCGGAAGCCGTGCTGTTCGGCGTAGTCGGCGAAGCCCTGCACGGTGCGGCCGCCGGCGGGGCCGGGCGTGCCCGTGGGCCGGCGCGGGGCCGAGAGGACACGGGTGATGCCCTCGGCGAGGAACCAGCCGCGGGCCGGTGAGGACTCGATGACGTCGCGCGCCGCGAGTTCGTTGAGCGCCGCCCGCATCGTGACGCGGGAGACGCCGTAGCGGCCGGCCAGCGCGCGTTCGGAGGGGAGGCGGTCGCCGGGGCGCGCTCCGTCGCCGGAGATGTCGTCGAGCAGGCGCGCGGCGACCTGGGCGTAGAGCGGGAGGGCGTCGTTGGAGAGGAGTCCCTGCGGGAGAGCGGAGTCCGAGGCGGCCATACCAGTACCGTACCAGTGAGTTGCCATACCAGATACATACCAGACTCAGACCATTGACGACCAGTTTTCAGGCCAGTATCGTTCCAGTTGGTTTTCCGGGGTGATTCAGGCGCCTTCGCCTGTGACACCCGACTTGTGCGACCGTGGGGTGAATCATGAGCAGTGCCTTGGACGAACTGGTGCGGCACCAGAAAGGTGGTGACGCCCGGGGGATCACGTCGGTCTGTTCCGCCCATCCGCTGGTGATCGAGGCGGCGGTCCTCCAGGCCCTGGAGTCCGGGGGCACGGTCCTGGTGGAGGCGACGTCGAACCAGGTGGACCAGTACGGCGGCTACACCGGCATGCGGCCGGACGACTTCCGTTCCCTGGTGCGGGGCATCGCCGGTCGTCTGGGCCTGCCCGCCGACCGTGTCGTCCTCGGCGGCGACCACCTCGGCCCCAACCGGTGGCGCGCGCTGCCCCCGGAGGAGGCCATGCGGGAGGCGGAGCGGCTCGTGGCGGCATACGTCCGGGCGGGCTTCACCAAGATCCACCTGGACTGCAGCTTCTCCTGCGCCGGCGACCCCGCGCCGCTGAGCGACGAGGTGGTCGCCGACCGGGCGGCACGTCTGGTGGCTGTCGCGGAGGAGACCGCACGCGAGATCTCCGAGGACGGCGGCGCCGCGCTCCGCTACGTGATCGGCACCGAGGTGCCGGTGCCGGGCGGTGCGCACGAGACGCTGGACGGCGTCCGCCCCACCACCGCGGACGGGGCCCGGCTCACGCTCAAGCGCCATCACGAGGCCTTCGCGGAGCACGGGGTGAGCGAGGTGTGGCCCCGGGTCATGGCGCTGGTCGTGCAGCCGGGCGTCGAGTTCGACCACCTCAAGGTCGTCGACTACGACCGGGAGCGCACCGGGGAACTGCGCACGGTGCTGGACACCGAGCCCGGCATGGTCTTCGAGGCGCACTCCACCGACTACCAGACCCCCGAGGCGCTGTCCGCGCTGGTCGAGGACCACTGGGCGGTGCTCAAGGTCGGCCCCGGCCTGACCTTCGCCCTGCGCGAGGCGCTGTACGCGCTGGCCGGCATCGAGGAGGAACTCCTCGCCCCCGAGCGGCGCTCCCGCCTCCCCGAGGTCGTCGAGCGCCGGATGCGCGCCGAACCGTCCTGGTGGGAGGGCTACTACGAGGGCGAGGAGCAGGAGCGGCGGCTCGCCCGCCGCTACAGCTACAGCGACCGGGTCCGCTACTACTGGCCGGACCCCGAGATAGAGGCGGCCGTGACCGCGCTCTTCGAGAACCTCTCCGCCACCGGCATCCCCCTGCCGCTGCTGAGCGCCCGGCTTCCCGAGCAGTACCGGCGCGTGCGTGCCGGCCGCCTCGAGCCGAGCCCGCGGGCCCTGGCCGTCGACCGGGTCCGCGACGTCCTGCGCGACTACGACCGCGCCTGCCGCACCACCGCACGCCGCACCACCGCACGCCATGACAAGGAGTACGCGTGACCACCACGACCGACACCCCCACCTCCCGCCACGAGGGCGCCGAGCACACGGTCGCCGAGATCGGGCAGCAGCCGCGGATGTGGCGCGAGGTCGGCCGGATCCTGGCGGACGGCCGCAAGGAACTGGACGACTTCCTGGCGCCCTTCCTCGCGCGGGAAGACCTGCGGATCGTGCTGACGGGCGCCGGTACGTCGGCCTACGCGGGGCGGATCGTCCGCGGCGTACTGGCCCGCCGCACCGGGCGCCGTGTGGACGCCGTGGCGACGACCGACATCGTCTCGGACCCCTACGGCTCCTTCAGCGAGGACGTGCCGACCCTGCTGGTGTCCTTCGCCCGCTCCGGGGACAGCCCCGAGAGCGTCGCGGCCGCCGAGCTCGCCGGCCGCTGCCTCAGCCGGGTCGGACACCTGATCATCACCTGCAACAGCGAGGGCCGGCTCGCCCGCGAGCACGCCGCCGATCCCGGCGCGCACGTCCTGCGGATGCCGGCCGCCTCCAACGACCGCGGCTTCGCCATGACGTCGAGCTTCACCTCCATGGTGCTGGCCTCCCTGCTCGCCTTCGGCGCCGTGGACGGTGAGGCGGAGGTCGAGACGCTCGCCAAGGCCGCGGAGCACCTCACCACCGGCGGCCTGGACGAGGGCATCGAGGCCCTGGTCGCCCGCCGTCCGGAGCGGCTGGTGTACCTCGGCAGCGGGGCGTTGAAGGGGCTGGCGGAGGAGTCCGCGCTGAAGCTGCTCGAGCTGACCGGCGGCGCGGTCGTCGCCCTGGCCGAGTCCTCGCTGGGCTTCCGGCACGGACCCAAGGCGGTGCTCGACGACCGCACGGCGGTACTCGTCTACGTCTCGAACGACCCGTACACCCGTGCCTACGACCTGGACATCCTGGCCGAGCTGCGCGCGGGCCTTCCGCAGGGCGCGGTGATCGCGGTCGCCGGCCGTCCGGACGGGCTGCCCGAGGACGGCACCTGGATCGTTCCCGGCGCCGGAGACGCCGAGGACGCCGCGCTGGCCCTGCCCGCGGTCGTCTGCGCGCAGCTCCTCGCCCTGCGTTCCTCCCTGGCCCGCGGCATCCCGTCCGACAACCCGTTCCCCTCCGGCGAGGTGAACCGGGTGGTGCAGGGCGTGACTCTGCACCCGCTCCCGGAACGCGGCACCGACCGTGCCTGACCACGACACGCGCACCGAAGCGACAGGAGGAGCGAGGATGTTTCTGGGTGTGGACGGCGGAGGCACGAAAACGGCCTTCTGCCTCGTCGACAGCACCGGCACCGTACGGGCCGAGGCCCTCGGCGACGGCGCCTACTACTTCGCCGAGAACGGCTCGGGCGGCGTCGAGCACGTCGTCCGGGTGCTGGAGAAGGGCATCGCCGAGGTCTGCGCCAAGGCCGGCATCACGACGGACGGCATCGACCACGCCTTCCTCGGCCTGCCCGGCTACGGCGAGGCCCCCCGTGACCTCCCCGCGCTCGACGCGGCCCCCGCCAAGGTCCTCGGCAACGACCGCTACGCCTGCGACAACGACATGATCTGCGGGTGGGCGGGTTCCCTGGGCGCCGTCGACGGCATCAACGTCATCAGCGGCACCGGCTCCATGGTGTACGGCGAGCGGAACGGCTCCGGCGTCCGCGTCGGCGGCTGGAGCGAGATGTTCAGCGACGAGGGCTCCGCCTACTGGATCGCCGTCCAGGCGCTCAACGCCTTCACCAGGATGAGCGACGGACGGCTCCCGGAGGGTCCCCTCGCCGAGGTGCTGCGCCGGCACCTGGAACTCATCGACGACCTCGAGGTCATCGACGTGGTCCTCAACCGCTGGCACGGACGGCGCAGCGACATCGCCGGCCTGAGCCGCAGCGTCTCCCGGGCCGCCGAGCTCGGCGACGAGGCGGCCGCCGGCATCCTGGCCGAGGCGGGCCGGGAATTGGCCGTGCTCGTCGACACCGCGCGACGCCGGCTGGGCTTCGCCGCCGACGAGGCGGTACCCGTCTCCTACTCGGGCGGGGTCTTCGGCTCCGCCGCCGTGCGGGAGGCCTTCACCGCGCGGCTGCGCGAGGGCGACGGGACGTACGACCTGCGCACCCCCTTGTTCCCCCCTGTCATCGGGGCCGCGCTCTACGCGGCGAAGCGGGCCGGCACCCCGCTGGACGCCGCGGCACTCACCGCTCTCCGCGACAGCGCGGACCCTCACCCCCTGGAGGACAGAGATGACGTCTTCTGACCTGGCCGGCGCGTCCGGCACCCCCGGCGCGCCCGGCGGGAGCAGCCGGAGCTGGATCGTCTACGCCGGACTGCTGGTGCTGTTCTGGGGCGTCTGGGGCGCGACCTCCAGCCAGCCCGTCGAACGGTACGACTACCCGGACGAGATGATCTACATCATCTGGGCGTTCACCATGCTGGTCCCCGCGGCCGCCGCCCTGCGGCGCGAGCGCTTCGACCGCCGCCCGGTGGCCGCGTTGTACGGTCTGCTGGCCGGACTCACCGGTGCCGGTGGCCAGTTGCTGCTCTTCCAGGCGCTCGCCGACGGACCGGCCTACCTGATCTTCCCGGTGGTTTCGCTCTCCCCCGTCATCACCGTCCTGATGGCCGTGGCGCTGCTGCGCGAGCGCATAGCCCGGCTGGCCGTGGTCGGTGTGATCGCCGCGGCGGTCGCGATCGTGCTGCTCAGCATTCCCTCCGGGGCCGGCGGTGACGTCGACACCGGCTCGTGGATGGTGCTCGCCGTCATCATCTGCGTGGCCTGGGGCGCCCAGGCGTTCTTCATGCGCAAGGCGGCGCTGGCGGGCGTCAACGACGCCACGACGTTCGGCTGGATGACGATCAGCGGTCTCGCGCTCGTCCCGGTGGCCTACCTGATGATGGGCAGCCTGCCCTCGGCTCCCTGGCAGGCCCCGGCGATCACGGCGGGGACCCAGGTCCTCAACGCGGTGGGCGCGCTGTTCCTCGTCATGGCGCTCAGCCGCGGCAAGGCGAGCGTGGTGGCACCCATCACCAACGCGCTGGCGCCGGTCCTGACGATCGTGCTGTCCCTGATCATCTACCAGACGCTGCCCACCGTCTGGGGCACCATCGGCATCGTCCTCGCCCTCGCCGGTTCGACGCTCATGGTCTACACCGACGAGAAGCGCGGGGAGGACACCCTCGCCCCGGGGGCCACGGCGGAGAAGGTCGGCTAGCCGGTCCCGTCCCGTCCCCGCCGCTCCCCCGTCCACCCCACCCCCGTCCCGTGCGGCCGAGGCGTCCCGCTCCCGGCGGGCCCCTCGGCCGCACGGTCGCCCCGCCCTCCACCCCTCCCCCGCCCGCATCGGCCGTCCCGGCCCCCCGCCTTCGCGCCCAAGAGGATTCGAACATGCCCCTGGTCCCCACCGGAGAACTGGTCTCCCGGGCCGCCGCCGCCCACGGCTGCGTCCCCGCCTTCAACGTCATCACGCTGGAGCACGCGGAGGCGATCGCGGACGGCGCGCAGGCGGCCGGACGGCCGGTGATCCTCCAGATCAGCGAGAACGCCGTGCGCTACCACGGCGGCCGGCTCGCCCCGCTGGCCCGTGCCACCGCCGCCGTGGCCGAGGCGAGCGAGGTGGAACTCGCCCTGCACCTGGACCACGCCACCGACATGGAACTGGTGCGGCAGGCCGCGGACAACGGCTTCTCCTCGGTGATGTTCGACGCGGGCGCGCTCCCCCACGACCGCAATGTCGCCGCCACCGCCGAGGCCGCCCGATGGGCGCACGAGGCCGGCCTGTGGCTGGAGGCCGAACTCGGCTACGTCGGCGGCAAGCCGGACGCTCCGGCGAGCGCCCACGCCGCCGGGGTGCGGACCGACCCCGCCGAGGCGGCCGACTACGTCGCCCGCACGGGCGTGGACGCACTCGCCGTCGCCGTCGGCAGCAGCCACGCGATGACGGAGCGCACGGCCTCGCTCGACCACGCGCTCATCTCCCGGCTGCGCGGACGCGTCCCGGTCCCGCTGGTGCTCCACGGCTCCTCGGGGGTCCCCGACGAGGACCTGCGCCGGGCGGTGGAGTCCGGCATGGCGAAGGTCAACATCGGTACGGCTCTCAACGTGGCGTTCACGGGCGCGGTGCGCGGGGTCCTGAACGCCGAGTCCTCGCTCACCGACCCGAGGAAGTACCTGACGCCGGCCCGTGAGGCCGTGGCGAAGACGGTCGGCACCCTGCTCGCGGTGCTGCCCGCGGGCCGCTGAGCGCAGAGGCACCCGAGGGGGGCAGGGGCGCGTCCCCTGCCCCCCGTTGTCACTTCTGCCGGAGCGACACCGCGAACGTGTGCTTCCCGGGCCCCACGTCCGACACGGTCACCCGTCCGTCCCCGCCGGAGACCCCCTTGACGTGTCCGCGCTTCCCGTCCCACAGGAGGCGCCCTCCGGCGCGCACGACCACGTCCCGTCCGCCGGTCGGAAGCGCCACGCTCCCCCGGGTCCTCGCGGGCACGCGCACCGTCAGCGAGAACTCCCCGCCCGTCTGCGTCCACTCCACTCCCAGTCCTCCGTGAGGCGTGGGCAGTTCGCCCTGTGCCCACGCCACGTCGCCCGGGTGCGGCCGCACCTCCCAGGTCGCGTAGCCCGGTGACAGCGGAGACGCGCCGAGCAACTGGTGGGTGAGCGCGGGCAGTACCCCGGTGGACCAGCCGTGGGCCATGCTCGTGTACGCCCCCTCGTACAGGGAGCCGCCCGGCCCGATGCCCTCCCAGTTCGTGATGCCGGGGTCGTGGCGGTCCATCCAGTCGTAGGTGCGCCGGATCTGGTCCAGTGCCGAGTCGGCCCGGCCGCTCAGGAAGCGGGCGACGATCTCCGGGTAGGACGTGAAGGCGTACACCCGCTGGGAGGCGTCGGCGAACAGGGTGTCGTTGTCCATGAACGCGTTGCCGTAGGGCCGCCGTGTCGTGGCGTCGAGGTGGGCGAGCGCGGAGGCGGCCCGGTCGGCCCCGGCCACCCCGGCGACCACGGCCAGGGCGTTGCCGTCCTGGGCGTGGCGCACGGCACCGGTCCCGGAGTCGAGATAGGCGCCGGCGGAGGCGTCCCACAGGTGCGCGTTGACCGCCTCGGCGACGGTGTCCGCCCGCTCGCGCCAGCGGTCGGCATCGGCGCCGTGGCCGAGCCAGTCGGCCAGCCTGGCGGCGTCGTTCAGGGCCTGCACGTAGAGGACGTTGTAGTAGGTGACCCGTCCGGTGCGGCCGAGGAAGGCGTAGTCGCCGTAGCCGCCGGTGTCGTTGAGTCCCTTGCTGAGCAGTCCGGCGGAGTCGGTGACGCTCGGGTACCAGGTGTCCAGCACCTTCACCAGGTTCGGGTAGGTGCGGGAGGCGTAGGCGCGGTCCCCGGTGTAGAGGACGTAGTCCCAGCCGCAGGTGACCCACCACAGCGGATAGTCGAAGAGCGGGAGGGTGTAGCCGCTGATGGAGGCCGGGGGGATCCAGCCGTCGGACCGCTGGTGGTCGGCGAGGTCGACCAGGACGTTGCGGGCCGCCGCCGCGGTGTCGTCGTGCGTCAGGTACAGGGTCCGCGCGGAGACGGCGAGGTCGCCCACGTACGGGTCGCGGTCGCGCTTGGCCCCGTCGTGCAGGACGAGCTTGCCCTCCAGGGTGTCGCTCCAGGCGTTCCTGGGGTCGACGTCGTCGCGGCGGAAGGTGTCGGTGACGAGTTCGTTGGTGTACGAGGCCCCGTACCAGAAACGATTCAAGTCGTCCTCGGAGCACAGGAACCAGCCGCGGTAGGTGCTCGGGGTGCCGAGGTAGGCGGTGAAGTCGAGGCTGACGGAGTCGATGTCGACCCTGCCCCACGGCTGGGCCACGGGGGCGTCGGAGGCCAGGGCGTCCAGGGTGATGCGGAGGTACCGGAAGCCGTGCAGCCCGTCGGCGAAGACCTTGCCGTCGCGCTGGAATCCCTTGGTGTCCTTCCAGTGGGCGCCGGCGGCGGGGACGGCGAACTGGTCGGTGCCCCGGCCGGTGCCGCCGGCCTGGTCGGACCGGGTGAAGTCGGAGCGGTCGGTGAGGAACTCCCGCGTCTCGGAGAACGCGAGCCGCACACCCGGGGAGTTGGCGGAGGCGCCGGTGAAGCGGATGTCGGGGTGGCCGACGACCACCTTGCCGAAGTCGACGGTCACACTCGGCGGCGCGGCGGGCTCGACCGCCTCGGGCCACACCTCGTTGACGCGGGTGAAGACGCCCTTGCCGGTGTCCTGCGCGGCCGTGACGGTCAGGCGCAGCCGGTCGGTGGTGACCGTGCGGGAGAAGGGGACCGCACACTGGACGACATCGTTGTCGGCGACGGTGGCGACGGTCTCCCAGCCGCCGCCCTGGCGGCCCGCCTCGACGGTGAACGCGGTGGGCACGCCGTCGGCGTTGGAGACGACCGTGATGCCGGACAGTTCGATCGGGGCCGGCACGGTGAGGGTGAGGACGTCGGGGAAGCCCCGCTCGGTGTCGTCGTTCCAGAAGGTTTCCGGGTCGCCGTCGATCGCGTTGGCCGCGTCGTAGGTGCGGTGGTTGCCGTCGTTGCCGTTGTTCGGGGCGTGCGCGGAGGATGCCTCGGCGGTGGTGCCCTCGGGCCAGCGGGGCGCGGCCTTCGGCTGCGGCCGGCGCAGCACGGTTCTGCCGCCACCTGGGCGCAGCAGGGCCTCGGGGTCGCTCACGTCGCCGGTGGACTCCGTGATGCGCACGGGGCGCACGGTGGTGGAGGCGGGGGCCTGGACGTAGCGGTGCCAGTCGCCGCGGCGGGGGCCGGCCGCGCGGGCGGGGGGACGGGCGCCGGCGGCCCCGGATTCCGGGCCGGCGGCGGTGGCGGCCTGTGCGGGGCGGGCCGCGGCGAGGGCGGTCAGGGTGAGGGCACCGGCGGTGACGACCGTGCGCCGTCGGGGTCCTCGGTCGTGCGTGCGGTTCTCGGGCATCGCGGCTCACCTCACGGAGCGGACAGGGTGGAAACGTACGGCGTTTGAAACGTTTCATACGACGCGGGCGACGCGAACGTATACCAGAACGGCCGAGGCGTACAGGGGGTGCGCCGGGCCCGTCGTACTACGGATTCAGTAGCGGCGACTGCCGACAGGCGTACGACGACACGGCGGGGTGCGCCCCGGGAGGCTGGGCCGACCACCCGCACCAGATGGGGAGAGCTCCTGCCGTGGCCATATTCCTTCACCGAGTGGGCCGGATCGCCTTCCGGCACCGCTGGTACGTCGTCCTGGTCTGGGCGGCCGTGCTCGCCCTCGCCGGATTCGGGGCGCTCAGCGCGCCCAAGGCGTCCGACGAGGGCTTCTCCATGCCCGGCATCGAGTCGCAGAAGGCCTTCGACCTGATGGAACAGCGGTTCCCCGGGACCGCGGCCGACGGGGCGAGCGCCCGCGTCGTGTTCGTCGCGCCGGACGGGGAGCGCATCGACGCCGGCGGGAACAGGAGGGCGGTCGAGGCGGCCGTCGCCTCGCTGGCCGAGGGCCCCCAGGCCGTGAGCGCCTCCGACCCGTTCCGCGCGAAGGCGCTGAGCGAGGACGGCCGGACGGCGTATGCGACGGTCACGTACGAGGCCGGCCCCAAGGACCTCACGGAGGCCGCCCGGGACCGGCTGAAGGGCGCCGTCGAGGACGCCCGGGGGGCGGGGCTGACCGTCGAGGTGGGCGGGAAGGCCCTGGACGAGGGCGGCGGGCCGGGCGGGACGGCCGAGGCGACCGGTGTCGCGGTGGCCGCCCTGGTCCTGCTCGTCACCTTCGGCTCGCTCGCCGCGGCCGGGCTGCCGCTGCTGACCGCCCTGATCGGCGTCGGGGTCAGCCTGGCGTCCATCCTGACGCTGGCCCACGCCCTGCACCTGGCCGCGACGACGAGCATCCTGGCGATGATGCTGGGCCTCGCCGTCGGCATCGACTACGCCCTGTTCGTCGTCTCCCGCTACCGCGAGGAGCGCTCCCGGGGCCACGAGCCCCGGGAGGCGGCCGCTGTCGCGGCCGGCACGGCCGGCTCGGCGGTGGTGTTCGCCGGGCTGACGGTGGTCATCGCGCTGGCCGGGCTGTCGGTGGTGGGCATCCCGATGCTCACCAAGATGGGCCTGGCCGCGTCCGGCGCGGTCACCGTCGCCGTGCTGATCGCCCTCACCCTGGTCCCGGCGCTCCTCGGGTTCTGGCCGAACGCCGTCCTCACCCGGCGGGCCCGCGCGGGCCGGGCGGGCGGCACGGGCGGCACGGGCGGCGGACGGAGCGCCAGGGACGACGCGCCGAAGGACGCCACGGAGGGCTGGGGCACCCGCTGGGCGCGGTTCGTGCTGCGGCGTCCGCTGCCCGTGCTCCTCCTGGGCGTGGTGGGCCTCGGCGCCCTCGCGCTGCCGATGACGGACCTGCGGCTCGGCAACCCCGGGGACGAGGCCAAGCCGGTCTCCACCACCGAGCGCCGGGCTTACGATGCCCTCGCCGAGGCGTTCGGCCCCGGCTTCAACGGGCCCCTGACCATCGTCGTGGACGCCCGTGGCACAAAGGACGCCAGGGATGCCGTCAGGACCGTCGCACGGCGGATCGGCGACACCGGGGGAATCGTCTCCGTCTCCCCCGCGCGCTTCAACGAGGCGGGCGACACGGCCGTCTTCCAGGCGGTGCCGTCCACGGCGCCGACCGACGAAAGGACCAAGGACCTGGTCACGTCCATCCGCGAGGAACGGCCGGAGATCGTGTCGGGGACCGGGGTGACGTTCGCCGTCACCGGCACCACCGCCCTCGACATCGACATCGCCGGGAAGGTGCAGTCCGCCCTGGTTCCCTATCTGACCGTTGTCGTGGGCCTCGCGGTCGTCCTCCTGCTGCTGGTGTTCCGGTCCCTCCTGGTCCCGCTGAAGGCGGCCGCCGGTTACCTGCTGTCGGTGCTGGCCTCGCTCGGCGTGGTCGTCCTCGTCTTCCAGCAGGGGCACGGCGCCGGGCTGCTGGGCGCGGAGCACACCGGCCCGATCATGAGCCTGATGCCGATCTTCCTGGTGGGGATCGTCTTCGGCCTGGCCATGGACTACGAGGTCTTCCTCGTCTCCCGGATGCGCGAGGCATACGTCCGCGGCCGGACACCCGGCGAGTCGGTCACCGAGGGGTTCCGGCACAGTGCGCGGGTCGTGGCCGCCGCCGCGCTGATCATGGTCGCGGTCTTCGCCGGGTTCGTCAGCGAGGACGACTCCATGATCAAGATGATCGGGTTCGGGCTCGCCTCGGCCGTCCTGCTCGACGCCTTCGTGGTACGGATGGCGCTCGTGCCCGCCGTCCTCGCACTCCTCGGCCACCGTGCCTGGTGGCTGCCGGCCCGGCTGGACCGGCTGCTGCCCCGCGTCGACGTGGAGGGCGAGGCACTGCACCGGCGGCCGGCCGGGACGGACACCCCGCCGTCGGGGACGGTGGACCCACGGGAGGTGTCCCGCACCTGACCCCCTCACCAGCCGTCCGCCGGGGGCGCCCACCCCCGGCGGACGGCGCGCCGCGATTCTCACCACACACACCACACACACGCGGCACACACCACACAGCACGCAGCACGCAGCACGCAGCACGCAGCACGCAGCACCGACCGGAGAACCATGAGCGACAGCCCCGCGCACGCCACCGGCCGTTTCGGCCCTGACCGTTTCGGCCACGACCGGCTCGGCCACGACCGCTTCGGGCAGTACGCCGACCGTCATCCGCGCGTCGTCGACACCTTCCTGGTACTGGCGCTCGTGGGCTGCGCGGTCGCGGGCAGCGGTCTCACCAGGCCCGGCGTCACCTCCCCCGGGCAGAACGCCACCGTGCTGTCCGTCATGGGGGTCGCGGGTCTCAGTCTGTTCGGGCACCGGATCCTCCCGCGCACCGTCTCCGCGGTGAACGCGGTGTGCGTCGTGGTCGTCACCGCGCTGGGGTATGTGCTGACCCCACTGCTGCTGGCCCCCGCCATGGCCGCGACGTACTGGCTGAGCACGCACGCCGGCCCACGGACCGCGCGCCTGCACAGCCTCGTCACGGCGGCGGCGCTGACGGTCACCTCGGCGGTGTTCGACCCCGCCTTCGCCTCCTCTCCCGTCCCCCGTACCGTCGGCTACTGCTTCTGGCTGCTGCTGCCGCTCGCCGCCGGCAGCATGACCCGGCTGCGACGCGCCTATCTGGCCTCGGTGCAGGCCCGTGCCGAGTACGCCGAGCGGACCCGCGAGGAGGAGGCACGGCTGCGGGTCGCCGAGGAGCGCCTGCGCATCGCCCGCGAACTGCACGACGTCGTCGCCCACCACCTGGCCCTGGCCAACGCCCAGGCCGGTACGGCCGCCCACTTCGCGCTCACCGATCCGCCCCGTACCAAGGAGATCCTGACCGGGCTGAGCGACACCACGTCCTCCGCGCTGCGCGAACTGAAGTCCATGCTGGGGCTGTTGCGTCACGACGGTGGCCCCGAGGCCGGGACGCTCGCCCCCTCCCCGGGCCTCGCCCGCCTGGACGAACTGGTCGCGACGTGCGCGGTGGCCGGGCTCACCGTCTCGGTCACCACGACGGGCGAGCCGCGTCCGCTCACCTCCGGGGTCGACCTGACCGCGTTCCGCATCGTCCAGGAGGCGCTCACCAACGCCACCAAGCACGCCGCCACCGACTCGGCGCACGTGCGTCTCGCCTACGAGGAGTCCCGCCTGCTGATCACCGTCACCAACGGCGAGCCGCCCGGGGCCGCGAAGGTCCCGCCCGGCGCGCCGGGCCGGGGCTTCGGCATCATGGGCATGCGCGAACGGGCCCGCACCGTGGGCGGCGAGTTCCACGCGGGCCCCCGTCCGGGCGGCGGCTTCGAGGTGGCGACGAGTCTGCCGCTGCCGCCTGCCGCGCCCGAAGCGGCCCCGCACGGCGCGGGCGACGCGACAGGGGAGGACGCATGACCGTCAGAGTGCTGCTCGCCGACGATCAGGCCCTGCTCCGGGCCACGTTCCGGATGCTGATCGACTCCTGCGAGGACATGACCGTGGTCGGTGAGGCCTCCGACGGCGCGGAGGCGGTGGACCTGGCACGGGCCACCCGCCCCGACATCGTCCTGATGGACATCCGCATGCCGGGCACGGACGGGCTCGCCGCCACGTCGGTCCTGTGCGCCGACCCGGACCTGTCGGCCACCCGCGTCCTCATCCTGACCACCTTCGAGACCGAGGAGTACGTGGCCCGGGCCCTGCACGCCGGTGCCAGCGGTTTCCTCGGCAAGGACGTCACGACCGACACCCTGCTCGCCGGCCTGCGCACCGTCGCCTCCGGGGAGGCGCTGCTGTCCCCCGCCGCCACGCGCACCCTCATCGCGAACTTCCTGATGAGCCCCTCCCCCGGCGCGCAACTCGCCTCGCCGAAGCGGCTGTCGGAACTCACCGCCCGTGAACGCGAGACCATGGCGATGGCCGCCGAGGGGATGTCCAACAGCGAGATCGCCGAGGCGCTCGTCCTCAGCCCGCTGACCGTCCGCACCCACATCTACCGGGCGATGGCGAAGCTGGGCGCCCGGGACCGTGCCCAGCTCGTCGTCATCGCCTACCAGACGGGGCTCGTGCGGGTGACCCGCCCGGCGCCCGGGCCCGGTCCGGGCACACCGTAGGCGGGCCCGGACCGGGCCCGCCGGATCATCGGACGCGGTACGTCCGGCCCGTCCCGGCGCCCTCGACGGAGCGGACGTAGGCCGTCGCCACGCGGGAGACGGGGGCCGGTTCGACGCCGGGGAAGAGGGGGCCGTAGGCCGCCAGGGACTCCTCGACGACCGTGGGGCTGACCACGTTGATCCGCCGTGGCGGAAGTTCGATCGCCGCGGCGCGGACATAGGCCTCCACCGCGCCGTTGGCCGCCGCCGCGGCCGCGCTCGCCGGTATGGGCTCCTCGGCCAGGATGCCGCTCACCAGGGTGAAGGAGCCGTTCGGCGCCACGTGCCGGATGCCCTGGCGGACCAGGTCCATCTGGGCGAGCACCTTGCCGCGGAAGGTCCGCAGCGCGTCCTCGGGTGTCAGTTCGCCGAGGGGACGGAACACCGCCTCGCCCGCCGCGACCGCCACCGCGTCCAGTGGGCCCGCCTGTGCGTACAGCCGGGTGACCGCCTCGGGGTCGGTCACGTCGGCGACCAGGTCGCCGCCCGAGCGGCCGACGCCGATCACCTCGTGCCCGCGCTCCACCAGTGTCCGGCGCACGGCACCGCCCAGTGTGCCGCCCGCGCCGATCAGGAGAATCCTCACGCTCCACCGTTCCTCATGGTCGAAAATCTCGCGCTCGAGAACCCGCGGCCCGAAAACCGCGTGGTCCGCGAACCGCGGCCGAAGGGCCGCTCCCGGGGACAACTCCCGGGCATCGGCGACGCTACGGAGGCCCGCACGGGTCCGGGAAATGCCGTCTGGGCAGGGTCTATGCTTGGCGCGCATGGATGATGTGGAGCTCCGCCATCTGCGCGCGCTGGACGCCGTGGCCCGGGCGGGCACCGTGACCGCCGCGGCGACGCTGCTGCACATGACGCAGCCCGCCCTGTCCCGCACGCTGGCCCAGCTGGAGTCGCGGGTCGGCGTCCGGCTCGTCGACCGCTCCAGCCGGCACCTCGCCCTCACGCCCGCCGGGAGCACCCTGCTCGGGCACGGACGGGCGATCCTCGCCCGGCTCGACGCGGCCCTCGCCGACACCCGCACGGTCGTGCGCCCGCTGCGGCTCGGCTACACCTGCGCGGTGCTGGGACGGCGGACCGTGCCCCTGCTGCGCACCTGGCGCCGTACGCATCCGCACATCCCGCTCGACGTGGTCCGGCAGGACGACAGCACGGCGGGGCTGGCCACCGGCGCGACCGACGTGGCCGTGCTGCGCACCCGCCCGCCCGGCCCGCTGCTGCGCACCGAGGCCCTCTACCGGGAGGACCGTGTCGCCGCCCTCCCCGACGACCACCCGCTCGCCCAGCGGGAGACGGTGCTCATGACCGATCTCACCGCCCCGTCCGCCGCCCCGGGGCTGCCGGACGAGCTGCCCCTCGCCCTGTGGCCGGACACCGGTACCGCCTCGCCGGAGCTGTGGCCCCCGGGGCACCGCCCGGGCCGGACGGTCGAGGTCGGCAATGTGGACCAGTGGCTCAACCTCATCGCCACCGGTGGCGCGTTCGGTCTCGGCGCGGCCGGCACCGCGCAGAGCTTCAGCCACCCGGGAGTCCGTTTCGTCCCGGTGCGCGACGCCCCCGCCACCACCGTCTACCTGGCCCACCCGGCGCACCCCACGCATCCGCTCACGGAGGAGTTCGCGGCGGCGGTCCGGGAGACCGTGAGCGCCTGAGGGACGCCGGCCGCGCCGGGGCCGGGCGCCTCACCCGGCGGCGCGACGGGCCCGCCGGGCCGCCCAGCTCATCTCGGTGACCACCAGCGTGCCCGCGCCCAGCACAACGAGGGCGGCCACCTTCAGCGCGGTGTCCGCGCTCGCCGTGTAGGCGCCGACGACCGCCCCGTGCTCCCCCGGCGCGGCCGCAAGGGCCTCGGCGACGCCACCGGGCACATGTCCGGGCCGGACGGCACCGGGCGCCCGCTCCGGCAGGGTGTGGACGAAGCGCGCGGTGAGGACGGTGCCGATCACAGCGACACCGAGGGCACTGCCCAACTCCCGTGTGGTCGCCTGGAGTCCGCCCGCGACACCGGCCTGCTCACGGGGCAGCGCGTTCGCGATCGCCGCGGTGAGCGTCGGCAGCGCCAGGGCGATGCCGCACCCGAGGACGAACAGCCACAGCGCGTAGAGCGGATAGCCCTCGTCGAGTGCGGCGGCGAGCCCCAGGAGTCCCAGGCCCGAGACGGCGAACGAGGCCGTCAGGACCACGCGGTCGCCCCACCGGGCGACCAGGGCCGGCACATGGCGGCTGCCGAGCAGCAGTGGGGCGCTCATCGGCATGACGGCGAGGCCGGTCCGCAGGACGGAGAAGCCGCGCCCGTACTGCATCAGGGAGGCGTTGAGGTAGAAGAAGCCGAACATCCCGAAGAAGACGACCAGCATCCCCAGGCAGGCGGCCCGCAGCGCCGGCACGGCGAACAGCCGCGGATCCAGCAGGGGGTGCGGCGCGCGCAGTTCCCCGACGGCCCACAGTCCGAACAGCACCGCTGAGCAGCCGAAGGCGCCGAGCACCACGGCACTCTCCCAGCCCTGCTCCGGACCCTGGATGACGCCGAGCAGCAGGGCGAGCGTGGCCAGGGTCAGCAGGGCGGCGGCCCGTGGGGCCAGGTCCCGGTGGCCGCGCGGCCCGCGGGGCGCCGCCACCGCCACCCACAGCGCGCACAGCACGCCGAGGGGGGCGACGGCCGCGAAGAGCAGCCGCCAGGACCCGGCGGTGAGGAGGGCGCCGCCGCCCACGTTGCCGAGCAGTCCTCCCAGTCCCGTCATCGCGGCCCAGACCGCGATGGCCCGGGAGCGGCGGGCCGGTTCGGTGGCGTGCAGGAGCGCGGCGAGCGCGTTGGGCAGCACGCAGGCGGCTCCGGTTCCCGCGAGGGCGCGGCCGGCGAGCATCACCGCCACGTTCCCGGCCGCCGCCGAGACGAGGGCGCCGACGGCGAGGAGGAGCAGCCCGGCCTGGAGCACGCCCTTGCGTCCGGCCCGGTCACCGAGGGCGCCGGCGGGGATGACGAGGCAGGCGAAGAGCACCACGTAGCTGTCGACGATCCACAGGAGCTGCGTCGGGGAGGGGTGCAGGCTCCCGGCGGCGAGCGGGGGGATCGCGAGGTTGACGGCCGCGACGAAACCGACGACGAGGACCGTGCAGAGGGACACGCAGGCCAGCACGTTCCCCGCCCCGCCCCGTGGGGCGGCACCGCGTGGTGCCGCCCCACGGGAGGGCGCCGGCCGGTACGTGAGCCCCGGCGGCTCAGACGAGGTCATACGCACCGGCCTCGATGTCCTCGACCAGGGTCGGCCCGGTCGGGTGCCAGTTCAGCGCCGCGCGGGTCAGTTCGCTGGAGGCGGTCATGGTCCTGGCGAAGAAGCCGCCGACGAAGCCGAAGTGCGCCCCGGCGTCCTCGGGCGCGACCCGGACGACCGGTATCCCGAGGTGACGGCCGATGGCCTCGGCGATCTCCCTGGTGGTGACGGCCTCCTCGGCGGTCACGTGCATCCGGGTCCCGGCGGGGGCCCTCTCCAGGCCGAGCCGGAGGAGCCGGGCGGCGTCCGGGCGGTGCACCGCCGACCAGGTCGTGGTGCCCTCACCGAGGTATCCGGAGCAGCCCTGCTTGCGGGCGGCGTCCACCAGGAACTTGACGAAACCCCAGTCGCCCTGGCCGTGCACGCTGGGCGCGAAGCGGCTGACGACGGTGCGCACGCCCTGCCGCACGTAGTCCAGGGCGAGGTTCTCGCTGCCGCCCCGGTTGGAGTCCGGGCCCACGGCGGGCGAGGGGTCCGTCTCGAGGACGGGCCGGTCGCCGGGGAAGCCGGACAGTACCGAGGCGACCACCAAGGGGCGGTCGCTGCCCGCGAGTTCGCCGCCGAGGGCGTCCACCGAGGCCCGTTCGGCGCGGTCCGACCCGACGGGGTCGCTCCAGTCGTGCTTGTTGGCCAGGTGGATGACGCCGTCCGACTCGGCCGCCCCGCGGCGCAGCACGTCGAGGTCCTCCATGTCCCCGCGCAGGACCCGGACCCCCTTGCGCTCCAGCGAGCGCGCGGACTTCTCCGAGCGGGCGAGGCCGACGACCTCGTGGCCCTTGGTGATCAGTTCGTCCACGACGGCGGATCCGATCCATCCGCTCGCTCCCGTCACGAATACACGCATGGGTATGGCCTCCTTCTCGCCCTCATCGAGGGCGTTCACCATGGCGGCACCCGAATTACGGAGCACCGTGTCCAGAAACCTAACAGATACGAGACACCGTGTCCATGTATAGAATTCCGGGGTGACGGAAGCAGCGAGGAAGGAACCCGGGGCCGGTGGCCGACCGCGCAGCGAGGAGGCCCGCGCGGCCGTGCTGCACGCCGTCGACGATCTGCTGCTGGAGGTCGGCTACGCGGGCGTGACGATGAAGGGCATCGCCGAACGGGCGCGCGTCTCCCGCCAGACGGTGTACCGCTGGTGGTCCACCAAGGCGGAGGTCCTCTTCGAGGCCAGCGTCAACGACGCCGCCGCCGAACTGGCCGTCGAGCCCACGGACGACCCCCTCGCGGATCTGACGGCGTACCTGGAGGCGCTGGTCCGCTTCCTCGCCCACTCACCGGCCGGAGCGGCCTACCGCGCGCTCATCGGGGAGGCGCAGGGCGACCCGGCCGTCGCGGCACTCCTGGCGACCAAGGACGTCCTCGGGGACAGCGCCCGCGCCGTGGTGCGCCGAGCGGTGGGAGAGGGACGCGGAAAACTCCCGCTCGACCAGGCCACGGCCCTGCTCATCGGGCCGACGTTCTTCTGGGTCCTCAGCGGCCGCGACCCCGGCCGGCTCGTGGCGCGGGAGCGGGCCGAGGCCTACCTGCACGAGGTCCGTGCGGGGGAGATCATGGGCACCGCCTGAGAACCGAGGGGCCGTCACCGCCCGGCCGTCACCGCCACGGTGGGGGGCGGCGCCCCCGTGCGCCACTGGCCCCACGGGCACGCACCGCGCACAATGGGGCGTCCCGAACCCCGAGCGAGGAGCGGAGCGCCTGTGGAAGCGACGGTGGAGTGGGTGGACGCCCGCGAGCGGCTCCCCCGGGACGGGCTGCCGGTGGCGGCGGCGGTGACCGGGCGCTACCCGCCGGACAGGGAGGGGGACGATCCCGCCTCGGGAGAGGCCTTCTGGATCGTGCTGCCGATGTACTTCACCCGGCGCCACTTCGCCGAGGACGGCACCGAGCACCTCGACTGCTTCGTCGACTCCGACCGCGTCGTCCGCCACCCCTACGGCGGCCCGCCCTGCGAGGAGCCCGTCACCCACTGGGCGGCGCTGCCCGCCCTGCCGGGCCTGGACGTGCACATCGTGCTGGGTGAGAAGGCCCCCCGCCTGGTCCGGGACACCCTCGCGGCCGGCGGCGGTCAGCGGGGCTGATTCCCCGGCCCCGGCACCCGTCCCCGCACCGACGCGAACGCGGGGGCGCCCTGCGGGTCCGCCGCGCCCCGCAGCGCGGCGAGTGCCTGGCGGTGGCGCTCGTGGAGGCGGTACACGCCGTCCTCGCCGAGCGAACCGGAGGCGAGGTAGTCGTCGAAGGTCTGGTTGTCGATGGCCAGATTGCCGAGGGCGGAGTCGAACGCGTCGGGGACGGCCGCGCGGAACGTGCGGCCCGGCTCCTCGCGGACGTCGACCAGGAGCAGGGTGCGTTCCTCCCCGCGGAACGTGTCCCGGTCGGCCACCACGAGCACCGGGTACCGGGAGCCGTCCGGTACCAGCGCGAGCAACCGGTCCGGGGAGAACCCCTCGTGGGCCGGATCGTCCATGACGGTCAGCCAGCTCTTGTCGATGTCGTCCAGCAGCGTCCGCCAGGCCGCGTCGTCGGTGAAGTCGGTGCGCAGCAGCGGGGAGAAGTCGGTCCCGCTCAACGGTGCGGTGGTCATGTGTCCTCCAGCGTCGGAAGAGGACCGAGTGTAGAGGCAACCCCCCTGCGTGGTGCGGCTGTTGGGGATGCGCCGTCGGCGGCGGGAGCGCCGGTCGGTGTTCCCGCCGCCGGTGGTGACGCCCCGTCCGCAGCGGCGGCGTCCGCGTTGTCCCCGGTTCCCCGCGAGATTGTCCTTGATCGGTAACAGCGGGATCCCCGGGCCCGTTTCTGCTGTCTGATGGGGTGCAACGGGACGACGCGGAACAGCACGGACGGAGCGGCGGAGCATGAGCAGGCATGGCGGGCGGGGTTGGCACGGCCGGGTGTTCGTGGCGGCGGTCGGTGTGACGGCGGCGGTCACGGCCACCGCGCTGTGGACCGCGGGAGCCGGCGCGGCCGAAGGGCAGAAGGCGCGGGACACCGCGGCGCACTCCACCGCCCCGTCCGACCGTGCCCCGGCGAAGGTGTCGGTGGACATCGCCCACGCCTCGGACCGCGGTGACCGCGGTGTCAACATCACCATCGACGACGGCCCCGACCCGACGTGGACGCCGCAGGTGCTGAAGGTGCTCGAGGAGAACGGGGTGAAGGCGACCTTCTGCATGGTCGGCTCCCAGGCCGAGGCCCACCCGGACCTGGTGAAGGCCGTGGTGGCGGACGGGCACCGGCTGTGCGACCACACGGTGGCCCACGACGTCGCCATGGACAAGAAGCCCGAGGCCTACCAGTCGCAGCAGATCCTGGACGCCGAACGCATGATCACCGAGGCCTCCGGCGGCGTCCGCCCGCAGTACTACCGCGCGCCGGGCGGCGCGTTCACCCCCTACAGCCGCACTCTGGCCGCCTCCCGGGGGATGCGGCCGCTGGGCTGGAACGTCGACACCAAGGACTTCGAGCACCCCGGAACGGCCGCCATCGTCGCCACGGTCAAGCAGGAGATCTCGAACGGCCCCACCGTGCTCTTCCACGACGCGGGTGGCGACCGCGCCGAGACCGTCGAGGCGCTGCGCCAGATCCTGCCCTGGCTCAAGGAGCAGGGCTACACCTTCGGCTTCCCCGTGCGCTGACCCGCCGCCCTCCCGGGACCCGCGGGGCCGTCCCCGCGGGTCCGGCGCTCAGTTCCCCACGCCCAGGGCGGACATGGCCCCCGCCGGGTAGCGGTCGCCGCGCGCGGCGCCCCTCGGAACCGCCTTCTCGATCGCGGCGAGGTCGTCCTCGGTGAGCCGCACCTCCAGCGCGGGCAGCGCCTCCGCCAGTCGTTCCCGGGTCCGCGCGCCGACCAGCGGCACGATGTCCTCGCCCCGCGCGGCCACCCAGGCGATGACGAGCTGGGCGACCGTGCACCCCTTCGCCTCGGCGACCGTCCGCAGGGCCTCCACGAGGGCCAGGTTGTGCGCGACGTTCTCCTTCGCGAACCGCGGGCTGTGCGCGCGGAAGTCGCCCGGGGCGGCCTCCTGGCCGGCCTGCCAGTGGCCGGAGAGCAGGCCGCGGCCGAGGACGCCGTACGCCGTCATGCCGATGCCGAGTTCCCGCAGGGTGGGCAGGATCTCGGGCTCCACCGCGCGGGAGAGCACCGAGTACTCGATCTGCAGGTCGGCGACCGGATGCACGGCGTGCGCCCGGCGGATCGTGGCCGCGTCGACCTCGGACAGGCCCAGATGGCGTACGTACCCGGCCTCGATCAGCTCCTTGATCGCGCCCACCGTCTCCTCGATCGGCACCGCCGGGTCGAGCCTGGCGGGACGGTAGATGTCGATGTGGTCGGTGCCCAGCCGGGCCAGGGAGTAGGCGAGGAAGTTCCGTACCGCCTCGGGGCGGCAGTCCCGCGTGCCGGGCCCGGGCAGCGGGCCCCGCAGCTCGCCGAACTTGACGCTCAGCTGGTAGCTGTCCCGGTCCCGGCCGCGCAGCGCCTCGGCGAGCAGCATCTCGTTGTGGCCCATGCCGTAGAAGTCGCCGGTGTCGATCAGCGTGACGCCGGCGTCCAGGGCCGCGTGCACGGTGGCGATGCTCTCGGCGCGGTCGGTCTCGCCGTAGACGCCGGACATGCTCATCGCGCCCAGCCCCAGCGCGGAGACGGCCGGTCCGGTGCTGCCCAGGGTTCGCTCTTGCATCGTTCGCTCCTCGGTTCGTCGGTGCACCACCACTGTGGTCGGCCGCCGCGGGGCGCGAAAGCGGAGCGTGTCTCATGGGAGCGGCGCTCCCTGGATGCGCCGCCGGCCCGGGAGGACCATGGGCGTATGGAACGTGAGCAGCTCGCCGATTTCCTGCGCCGCCGCCGTGAGGCGATCCGTCCGGCCGAGGTGGGGATCCCCGACGGCCCCCGCCGCCGTACCGCCGGTCTGCGCAGGGAGGAGGTGGCCATGCTGGCGGGCATGTCCGTGGACTACGTCGTTCGGCTGGAGCAGGGCCGCAGCAGTCAGCCCTCGCCGCAGCTGCTCGGGGCGCTGTCCCGGGCGCTGCGGCTGTCCGAGGACGAGCGCGCCCACCTGTTCCACCTGGCGGGGCACCGGCCGCCGCCCGCCGAAGGGGTGGCCCGGATGGCCCGCGCCGGGCTGATCCGCATGCTCGACCTGCTCGGCGACACCCCGGCCGTGGTCCTCTCCGACCTCGGCGAGGTCCTCGCCCGGAACCGGATGTCGACGCTCGTCGCAGGCGCGGACACGGGCCTCACCGGTGACCGGCGCTATCTGGCCCACCGCTGGTTCACCGAGCCCGAGGTCCGGGCGGTCCGCCCGCCGCGGGAGTGGGAGCACCACTCACGCGGGCTCGTGGCCGATCTGCGCGCGGCCGCAGGACGCCGGGCCGGCGACCCGGAGGTCGCCGGGCTCGTCTCGCGGCTGCGGGCGGCGAGCTCCGAGTTCGACCGGCTGTGGCAGGAGCACGAGGTGGCGGTGCGGCGCGCCGACCGCAAGACCTTCCTGCATCCGCGGGTGGGGCAGCTGGTGATGGACTGCGAGACGCTGGTGACCCCCGACCGGAACCAGCAACTGCTGGTGCTCACCCCGGCGGACACGGAGACCCGTGAACGGCTGGAGCTGCTGCGGGTCCTCGGCAGCGAGGAGTTCACGGCCGGAACGCCGCGCCCGCCCGCGCGGTGAGCGCGGGCCGCGCCCCGCGTGTCACAGGGCGAGGAGTCCCGCCGCCGTCTCCCGGAAGCCGCACCCCTCGAGGTAGAAGTGCCGCAGGTGCTCCTCGAAGTCGACGTGCAGCCACTCGCACCCGGCGGCGCGGGCCTCCTGCGCCGCGCGGGCGACGAGCGCGGTGCCGATCCCGCTCCCCCGCTCGCCGCGGGCGACGACCGTGTCCAGCAGGAAGGCGTGCGCGCCGCCGTCCCCGACCACGTTGACGAAGCCGACCAGGGCGTCCTCGCGCAGGGCGCACACCCAGCCGAGGCTGTGGCGTTCCAGCCGGGCACGCCAGTCGGTGTTCCCGGCCGGGTGCCCGAATCCCTCGGCGTGCAGCGTCTCGAGGGCGGCGTTGTCGAAGCCGCCCCGCCATGTGTACCGGATCGTCATGCCCCGAGCGTAGGCGAGGCACCGCCGGCCCCTCGCGGCAATACCTCACTCGCGCGGCAGCAGCACGCGGGAGAGCGCGGCGGTGGCGAGCAGCAGTACGGCGACGGCGAGGAGGCCGGCGCGCATGCCCGGCAGCGAGAACGCGCCGCCGGGGCCTGCCAGCAGGCTGCCGAAGAGGGCGACGGCGAGGGCGCCGCCGGTCTGGCGCAGGGAGTTGAGCAGCCCCGAGGCGGTGCCCGCGCGCTCCCCGGGGACGGCGTCCATCAGGAGCGCGGTGAGCGCGGGGACCACCACCGCCCCGCCGATGCTCAGCGGCAGCAGCAGGACCAGGACGAGCCACAGCGGGGTGTGCGCCGCCAGCGGCAGCATCGCCACCATCGCACCGGCGAACACCAGTTGCCCGGCCACGAGCACCGGCCGCCGCCCGTACCGCTCGGCGAGCCTGGGCGAGAGCAGGTTCGTCACGGTCACCACCGCCGACAGGGGCACGAACATCAGCCCGGCCTCGGTCCCCGACATCCCCCGCATCTGCTGGTAGTACAGCCCGAGGACGAAGATGCCTCCGTAGAAGGCGGCGTTGACCGCGAACCCGACCGCGAGCGGCACGGACACCCGGCGCTCCGCCAGCATGCCGAGCGGCACCATCGGCCGCGGATGCCGGGCCTCCACCACCCGGAAGGCCACGGCGCAGACGAGGGCGAGCACGGCGGCGGCGAGCACGGGCGCGCTGCTCCAGCCCCGGTGGCCGCCCTCGATCACCGCGAAGGCCAGCCCCGCGAGGGCGAGTACGGCGGTCGCCTGGCCGCCGAGGTCCAGGGCGGCGGGCCGGGACGGGGAGCGGGGCACCCTCACCAGCAGGCCCAGGATCACCACGCCCACCGGCAGGTTGAGCAGGAACACCGCCCGCCAGCCGGCCGCGTCGGTGAGCAGACCGCCCAGCACCGGGCCGGCGGCCATCGCCACCGAGCCGCCGACCGCCCACAGGGCGAGGGCACGGGCCCGGGCCCGCGGGTCCTCGTAGACCTGGCGGATCAGTGCGAGGGAGGCCGGCATGACGACGGCGGCCGCGGCGCCCTGCGCCGCGCGCGCGGCGACGAGCGCCCCGATGCCGGGCGCCAGCGCGCAGCCGAGGGAGGCGAGGGTGAACAGGGCGACGCCCCAGGCGTAGGCGCGGCGGGCACCGGCACGGTCGGCGAGGGCACCGGCGGAGAGCATGAGGGCCGCGCACATCAGGGTGTACGCGTCCACGACCCACTGCAGCCCGGTCATGCCGCCGTGCAGGGAGTTCCCGATGGCGGGGAGGGCGATGTTGACGGCGGAGACGTCGATGGTGATGACCGTGAAGCCGAGCAGTGAGGCGAGCAGGCCCGCTCCCCCGCCGCTGCCGCCCGGGGGACCCGGCCGGGACCGGGGGGCGGCCGGCACGGTGGGCTTGGTCGGCGTCGTCCGTGCGGTCGGTGTGGTCCGTGTGGTCGGCGTGGAGGAGGGGGACGGTGTGGGCGGCATGGTGACTCCTTGGGCGGTCGGGGACCCGGGGCGGTTCCCGGGGCGCGGGGACCGGTGTGCGGATGACCGGTGTACGGATGGCCGGTGTACGGATGGCCGGTGTACGGATGGCGGCCGGTGAGGGCGTGGGGGTGGGCTCACGCGCCACCACCGGCCTGCGGATGCGACGGGCGGGCGGCCACGGACCGTCGGGGACGCGGACCGGTGTCTCGCACCCCCTGGTCCCCGGCGGCCGGGCCGCCCGCTCCGGCATCGACTCTCCTCCGCCGCGCCCCCGCGCGGCAGACCGCCTCGTTCCCGGGGTGCGGGGTTCCTGGCCCTGACACGGCCCCCCACGCGCCGTCACCTCCTGCGAGAATGGCCGGATGGCAGCGACGGAAGCGCGGGGCACCGAACTCGGCAGATACCTGAAGGCCCGCAGGGCGCAGGTGCGGCCCGAGGAGGTGGGGCTTCCGGCGGGCGCGGGACTGCGCCGCACTCCGGGGCTGCGCCGGGAGGAGCTTGCCGCGCTGGCCGGGGTCAGCGTCGACTACTACATCCGGCTGGAGCGGGGCCGCGAGACCAACCCCTCCCCCGCCGTCCTCGACGCCCTCGGGCGCGCCCTGCGGCTGCGCGGGGACGGCTACGAACGGCTGCACGAGCTGGCCGAGTTGGCCTCGGGGAGGGTCGGCGAGCTGCCCGCCTCCGCGGACCACACCGTGCGCGACTCGGTGCTGCGGATGCTGGAATCGGTCCGTCCGCTGCCCGGGTACGTGGTGAGTCGCTACAACCGGGTGCTGGCCGCCAATCCACCCGGCCGGCGGCTGCTGCCCGGTCTGTGGGACTGGCCGGAGGAGCGGCGCAACCTGACCCGCTACCTCTTCCTCCATCCGGTCGGCCGCACGCTGTACGAGCCCTGGGAGGACACGGTCACCTCCTCGCTCGCCCACCTCAGGGCGGTCGCCGGAGCGGATCCCGACGACCCCGAACTGACCGCACTGGTCGGCGAACTGACTCTGAAGTCACCGGAGTTCGCACGTCTCTGGGAACGGTACGACGTCTGCGAGCGCGGCGGCGGACAGAAGCGCTTCCGGCATCCGGCGGCGGGCGTGATGACCCTCACCTACGAGGTCATGCGGCTGGCCCGGACGGGTGGCCAGCGGATGGTGGTCTACCAGGCGGCGCCGGGCACCCCGGACGAGGAGGCGATGCTGCGCCTGGAGTCGGGCGACGCGGTGGCGCCCGCCCCGGCGGCGGCCGGGAACGGGGACCGGCCCCCGCGTGCCGCCGTCAGCGTGGTTCCGGCGGGGAGGCGTCCGCACGGAACTGGGCGGGTGTCCGGCCGAAGTGGCGTTTGAAGGCGTGTGAGAACGCGAACGGCGAGCCGTAGCCGACCTGCCGCGCCACGGCGGTGAGCGGCTGCTCGCCGGTCCGCAGCAGATGGGCCGCGCTGGTCATCCGCCACCAGGTCAGGTAGGTCATCGGCGGCTGCCCGGTGAGCGCGGTGAAACGCCGGGCCAGGGTCGCGCGGGACAGGCCGACGCGGGCGGCGAGCTCCTCCAGCCGCCAGGGCGCGGCGGGCTCGGTGTGCAGCGCCTCCAGCACGGCGGCGACCTCGCGGTCGCGCAGGGCGCGCGGCCAGCCGTCCTCGGGGTGCTCCTCGAACCAGGCGCGCGCCATGTAGACGAGCAGGAGGTCCAGCAGCCCGGAGACGACGGCGTCCCGGCCCGAGCGGCCGCCGGTCACCTCGGCCGCCAGGAGGTCGACGGCCGCGCGCAGCTCCGCGTGGCGGCCGGGTCCGGCGGGAAGGTGGACGACGTCGGGCAGCGAGCCGAGCAGGGGGTGCCCGCGCGTGTGGTCGAGGCGGTACTTGCCGCACAGGAACTCGACGCGTCCCTCCGGTTCCGCCTCCGCGTCGTCGAGCGGGACCGCCCCCTCGGGCCGGGGCACGTGGGAGAGGACGTGGGCGCTGCCCCGCGGCACCAGGACGACGTCGCCGGTGGCCAGCGGCACGGGTTCGGCGCCCTCGGCGAGCAGCCAGCCGGTGCCGCGCAGCAGGATGTGGAAGCCGGCGCCCTCGTAGGGGTCGAACCGGTAGCACCAGGGCGCGTCCACCCGGAGCCGGCGGGAGGCCGGACGGCCGGTGCGCATCGTGGTGATCACGTCGCTGAGTACGTCCACGCCTTCACCGTACCCGGAGCGGCCGGCGCACCGGAAGTGCCGCCGTTGAGACGATCGCGCAGGTGAATGAGTCGTTTGCGCATGGATTCGCTCACCGGTCCGTCCTAGCGTGGCCGTATGCACACTATGCAGCGTTTCCGGCTCGGCGAGGTCGAGGTCACGAAGGTGGTCGAGTGGCAGGGCGAGATCGCCCCCGCCCGGTTCATGATCCCGGACAGTCCGCCGGAGATCTGGCGCGAGAACGAGTCCTGGCTGGCCCCGGACCACTGGCGTCCGGAGACCGACGCGTACCACGGCGCCGTCCAGACCTGGGTGCTGCGCAGCGAGGGCAGGGTGGTCCTGGTGGACACGGGGGCGGGCAACGACCGGACCCGGCCGCAGGTGCCCCTCTTCGACCATCTGCGCACGGACTTCCTGGACCGTCTGGCGCGGGCCGGCGTCCGGCCCGAGGACGTGGACGTCGTGATCAACACGCATGTCCACTACGACCACGTCGGCTGGAACACCCGCCTGGACGGCGACTCCTGGGTCCCGACCTTCCCGAACGCCACCTATCTGATCCCGAAGGCCGACAAGGAGTACTTCGACCCCCGCAACGCCCACCGCCGGCCCGTCCCCCGGGACGAGTACGAGCAACGGCGGCGCGAGGGGAGCCACTTGGTGTACGAGGACAGCGTCACGCCGGTGCTCGACCGTGCCGTGCTGTGGGAGGGCGGCCACCGTGTCGACGCGCACCTGACCCTGGAGCCCGCGCCGGGGCACACCCCGGGCTCCTCGGTCGTCCGGCTGTCCTCCGGCGGGGACCGCGCCGTCTTCGTCGGGGACATGCTGCACAGCCCCGTGCAGATCCTCGACCCCCGGTTCAACAGCTGCTTCTGCGAGGATCCGCGCGCGGCCGCCGCGACCCGCCGGGCGGTGCTCGAACAGGCCGCGGACCGGCGGGAACTGGTGGTTCCGGCGCACTTCGCGGGCCCGGGCGCGGTCGAGGTCCGGCGGGACGGCAGCCGCTTCGCGGTGAGCGGCTGGGCGCCCGGGACCGACTGAGCGGGGAGGCGGGGCGGAGCGGAGATCCTATTGGTCTATACCTTGACTGGTACATACCAATGCGCTTGAGTGGGTGTCACCCCCCACCGCGGCCGCACCGTGACGACCGCCGGTCCCCGCCGGCGTGTACGCGGCAGGCTTCGCCCTGCCCTCGGTGCGGCCCGTACCCCGAGGAAGTGGTCCCGTGCCCAAGCGCCGACTCTCCGCTCGCCTTTCCGCCCTCCTGGCCACGCTCGTGCTCGGCACCGCCGCGCCGCTGCTGTCGTCCACCCCCGCCTCCGCGACGGCCGCCGCGTCCTGTTCCAGCTACCCGAGCTGGGCGGCAGGACGGTCCTACGCCACCGGCGACATCGTCCGCTACACCGACGGCAGGGCGTACATCGCCGAGCACGACAACCCGGGCTACGACCCCACCATCAGCACCTGGTACTGGGAGCCCTACGCCTGCGACGACGGCGGCTCCACCAACCCCTCCGGCTTCGTGGTGAGCGAGGCGCAGTTCAACCAGATGTTCCCGAACCGGAACTCGTTCTACACGTACAGCGGTCTGCGGGCCGCACTGAGCGCCTACCCCGGCTTCGCCAACACCGGCAGCGACACCGTCAGGAAGCAGGAGGCGGCGGCGTTCCTCGCCAACGTCAGCCACGAGACCGGCGGGCTGGTGTACGTCGTGGAGCAGAACACCGCCAACTACCCGCACTACTGCGACTGGAACCAGCCCTACGGCTGCCCCGCGGGCCAGTCGGCGTACTACGGCCGCGGCCCCATCCAGCTCAGCTGGAACTTCAACTACAAGGCGGCCGGCGACGCCCTCGGCATCGACCTGCTCAACAACCCGGGCCTGGTGCAGTCCGACGCCTCCGTCGCCTGGAAGACGGGCCTGTGGTACTGGAACACCCAGTCGGGCCCGGGCAGCATGACCCCGCACAACGCGATGGTCAACGGCGCGGGCTTCGGCCAGACCATCCGCAGCATCAACGGCTCCCTGGAGTGCGACGGCCGCAACCCCGCACAGGTCCAGAGCCGGGTGGACGCCTACCAGCGGTTCGTGGGCCTCCTCGGCACGTCGGCGGGCGGGAACCTGTACTGCTGACGGACCGTCCGGCCCGAAGCCCCGTCCGCCCGACGGTCAGGCGGACGGGTGCGCCCGGTCGCGCGGTGCGCCGGGGCGGGTCGCTCCGGCCACCGCCAGCCGGGTGAGCGTCCTGCGGCAGATCTTGCCGGTCGGGCCGAGTGGCATCTCGGTCACCCGGAGCAGGAGTTCGGGGAGTTTGCGGCGTTCCAGTCCGCGGGCGGTCTCCAGGTAGCCGGTGAGGTCCCGCAGGGTGAGCGCGGGGGTGCCGGGCGGCTGGCGCACGCAGGCGCACAGGCGCTCACCCAGTTCCTCGTCGGGCACGCCGACACAGGCGGCCTCGGCGACGGCGGGGTGGGCGGCGAGTGCCTCCTCGACCTCGGCGGGGCTGATGGTGTAGCCGCCGCGCAGGACGGTCCCCCGGAGGCGGCCGAGGACGTGGAGCCTGCCGTGGGCGTCCAGGCGGCCCCGGTCGCCGGTGCGGACCCAGCCGTCCGGGGTGCGGTGCCGCAGGTCGAGCTCGGGCGCCGCCACGTGGCACAGCGGCGTCATGGGGCCCCGGGCGAGGATCTCGCCGGTGCCGGGGGCCACCCGTAGTTCGGTGACGGCCGGATCGGGCAGGCCGGTGCCGGTCTCCGGGGACAGTCCGGTGGCGGCGGTGTGGCAGTTGACGCCGTCGGAGGAGCCGTAGACGGTGACGACCGGGCGTCCGAAGCGGCGGACGCAGAGTGCCGCCGTGGCCTCGGGGAGTGCCGCGCCGCTGGAGACGAGGGCGCGCAGCCCGCTCAGGTCCTCGCCGGGCGGCGGGGGCGCCTCGGCGAGCCGGCGCAGCATCGTGGGGACGCCGAAGACGTGCGTCGGGCGGTGCGCGGTGAGCGTCCGCAGCGCCTCCCCCGGGTCGAAGGCCCGCTGGACCAGCAGCGTGGCGCCCAGGGCGGCCACGGTGACGGAGGTGCCGAGGGAGCCGAAGGAGGAGGCGAGCGGCACGAGGACGAGGTTGCGCATGCCCTCCGGGTCGCCGCAGGCCAGGGCGCGCAGGTAGTTGGCGCGGCCGCCCGCCATCGCGTTGTGGGAGTAGGCGACCATCTTCGGTTCGGCCTCGGACCCGGAGGAGACGAGGATGCGTGCGGGCGCCTCCGGGTCGACGGGACGCGGCCGGAACGGCTCCCGTGCGGGGGCGGTGAGCCGGACTCCCTTCGGGTGTGCCGATTCCCCCCAGGAGAACACGGCTTCCAGGTGCGGGAGCGGGGTGTCCGGCAGTGCGTCGCGGGCGTGCTCGACGATCACCGCACGGGCCCGGGAGCGGGCGAGGAGGCTCGCGGGGCCCCGGCTGCCGTGCCCGGGCGGGTAGGGCAGGACGAGGGCGCCCAGTGCCGCGACGGCGAGTTCCGCGGCCACCGCGCGGCGCCCGTCGGGCACCCGGACGGCGATGATGTCCCGTGCGTCCAGGCCTCGTTCGGCCAGGCGGGCGGCGAGGTGGCGCACCTCCGCGTCGAGGCCGGCGTAGTCGAGGGCGCCCGCCGCGTCGACGACGGCCGTGCGGGTGGGGTGGGCGCGCACATGGGCGGCGAAGAGCGAGTAGAGGTCGCGGTCGGGGCAGTGGCCGCGGGCGACCCAGGAGCGGCGCAGCGCGGCGGGCACCAGGTCGCGGATCTCCACGCCGGCCGAGGAGGTCCATACGCGCGTCATGCGAACTCCCAGGGGGTGCGGGGGGCGGCGTAGGCGCCGGTGTGGAGCGCGGGGGCGAGGCGGGGGTCGCGGGCCAGGGCGGTGAGGTCGGTGCACACGGGGAGCGCGGAGACTCCGGCCGCCGCCAGCCGGGGCAGCAGCGCGCCGGCGGTCAGGGCGCGGGCGGCGAGTGCCTCGGGGCCCCCCGTGGCCGGGGCGCCCAGCGCGCGGGCCACGCGCTCGGGGTGGGCCCGGGCCTCGGGCCCCAGCCACAGGTGGCCCTCGCCCGTGGCCAGCGGACGGTCGTACGGGCCCCAGTGGACACGGTGTCGCGGGCGTGGGACGAGCGCGGCGGCGGAGTACAGCGAGGAGTCCGCCCGCCGGCCCTGTCCGCTGCGCAGCCGTTCGAGCAGTGCCGCGAGGACGGCCTGGGCGCTGAGGAGTCCGCCGAGGACGTCGGTGAGGGTCATCAGGGAGGGCGTGGGCGCTTCGCCGGCCGGGCGGAGGGCGGCGGCGAGGCCGCTGTGGGCCTGGACGAGGTAGTCGGTGCCCAGCGGTGGCCGGGGGCCGAGTGCCTCGCCCCAGCCGGACGCCCAGGCGTACACGAGGGAGGGCCGCACCCGGCCGAGGTCCCCGGCGTCCAGGCGGAGGGCGGCCGCCTTGCCGGGCGCCCAGTTGTGCAGGAAGACGTCGGCCCCGCGGACCAGTTCGCGCACCCGCGCGCGTCCGGACCCGGTGGTGAGGTCGGCCTCGACGACGGTCTTGCCCGCGTTGAGGGCGGCGAACCGGGCCGAGCAGTCGCCCGTCAGGGGCGGGATGCCGCGCATCGGGTCGGCGCCGGGGGGTTCGACGCGGACGACCTCCGCGCCCAGCAGGCGCAGGAGGTGGCCGGCCAGCGGTCCCTGGACGCGTCGTGTCGACTCCACGACACACAGTCCGTCCAGGGGCGGCGCGGTGTCCGGTCCGGCCGGGCGGGGGGCGCCGCCGCCCGGGAGCGGGGTGAGCGTCCACGGGGGGACGCCGGCCGGAGGTGCCGGGTCCTCCCGCACGGCCAGCAGGCTCGCCCCGGCCGCGTCCGCCGCCGCCCGCAGCACGGTGAACGGCAGGCCGCGGACGGTGGCGGCCAGCGCGGGCGGCAGGGGGCTGACGGCGGTCGCGAACCGTCCCTGGAAGGCGCGCCAGCCTCGGCGGACGGCGTCCGGCGGTGCGCCGAGCCGCCGCCAGAAGGCGATCCACGGTTCGGCGTCAAGGGCTTCGAGTTCGAGGCGGACGCCGTCGCGGGAGACGAATCCGGGGGCTCCGGGGCCGTCCGCCCCGGAGGGCTCGGGGATGCCGTCCTCCTCGGCGGTCGCCGCCGCCAGGTACTGGGTGAGGGCGAGCAGCGCCGCCTGGGCGACCGAGGTGCGCACGGCGGCGGGGCGGGCGCCCCTGGTGCGGGCGATCAGGGCGGCGGTCACGCCCTGGGCGGCGAGGACGCCGGCGACGGTGGAGGCGTAGTCCACGGCGAGCGGGGTGGGCCGGCCGGCGGCGCGGCCGTGGACGTGCATGAGGCCGCAGGCCGCCTGGACGTCCCGTTCCCCGGACAGGGCGAGGTCCAGTGGGCCCGACCAGTCGACGGCGCAGGTGACTGCGGCGGTGTCCGGTGCGCCGGTCAGGGCGAGCAGCCGTCCGGCCACGCGCCTGGCGACGTCCGGGCCGGTGCGGGCGGGCGGCACGGCGAGGGTCATCGGCTGGCTCCCGGGAGGGGCCCGTCGAGGGGGCGGCGGGCCTGTACCGAGTAGAGGACGCTGGAGGCGGCCCGGAAGCCGGGGTCCCGCATCAACGCCCGTACGCGGTCGAGCTGTTCGTCCGTCATTCCGGCCGCGAGGAGTTTGTCCCGCAGGTGGTGGGTGTGGTGGAGCTGCAGCCGCAGTCCGGGCGAGTCGGCGGTGCGCAGTTCGACGCGGGGCCTGGGGTCGACGTCGACGAGTCCGGCGGCCCGCATCGCGGCCGGGGCGCGCCGCCCCCACTCGGGATCGCCGCCGGCGGCCCGCATGACGGCGCACTTGGTGGCGAGGAATCTCTCGTACAGGCGTGCCGATTCCTCGTCGGGGGTGAGCAGGGGCGGCTCGTAGGAGGTGTCGAACTCCTCGATCTGCAGCCGGCCGCCCGGTTTCAGTGCCCGCGCCAGCTTGCCGAGGACGGCGAGCCGTTCGGGCACGTGCTGGAGGACGAGGCGGGCGAAGACGAGGTCGAAGGCGGCCTCGGGGAGCGGGTCGGTGGCCACGTCGTGCCGCAGCGCGGTCAGCCCGGGCCGGTGCGGGATGCGGTGCGGCGCGAGGTCGGTGGCGAGGACCTCGCCGTCCGGGGCGACGCGCTCGGCGAGCCAGGCGGCGACGCTGCCGCCGCCCGAGCCGATCTCCAGGCAGCGCCAGCCGCGCGTGACCCCGGTCTCCGCGAGCCGCGCGAAGGTGGCGGCGTCGTAGGCCTCGGCGAGGCAGCGGTGCTGTTCCCCACTGTGCGCGCTGTCGTTGTCGAAGACGTAACCGGGGTCCTCGACCAGGTGTGCGGGCATGCGGTGTCTTGCTCCCTTCCGTGTCGCGGGCCCCTGTCGTGGGCCCCGCGGTGGTCCTCGTTCAGGTCCAGCGGCCGGAGCCGCCGGTGCCGGCCGTGCCGGTGAGCTGCCGCAGCAGCACCGTGCGGCGGACCTTGCCGGTGTCGGTGCGCGGGACCTGATCCCAGGTGAGGGCGACGGGTGCGGCCAGGGGCGGCAGGCCGTGCGTCGCGGTGCGCCAGGCGTCCGCGTCCAGGTGCCCGTCGGCGGTGACGACCACGGGCAGGGGCGGGCCCTCGGCGCCGCTCAGCACGAGGCATTCCAGTGCCGAGGGCAGCCGTTCCTCCAGCACGTCCTCGGCCCGCAGGCAGCTCAGGCCGGGCCCGTGGTCGACCTCGCGGTCGAGCAGTTCCACGCTGCCGTCCCGCCGCAGGCGGCCGATGTCGCCGGTGTTCCACCAGTCGCCGAGCAGTTTCGCGGCCCAGCGGTCCTCCTCGCCGACGTAGCCGAGGGCGCGGGCCCTGGTGCGGGCGAGCACCACTCCGGGCCGGCCCCGGGGCACGGGCCGGAGGGTGTCGGGGTCGACCACCCGCAGCCGGGTCTTCACGGGTACCGGCCGGCCGAGGTTGCGGCTGCCGGGGCCGCGGCCCTCCTCTGTGCTCGCCCGGGTGTGGAAGCGGAAGGTGAGCGGACCGGTCTCGGTCTGGCCCCAGCCCTGCATCCACAGCGGGGCCCGGTGCCGGCTGGCGGTCAGGTAGGCGCGGACGGTGGGCGGGTGGACGGCGTCGTAGGTGCTGACGAAGAGGCGGACGTCGCGGAAGGGGTTGTCCAGCCGCTCGGTCAGCGGCCGGAGGCGGACGTAGGTGGCGGGGGTCGCCTCGACGAGGGTGGGCGGGTGGGTGCGCAGCAGCGGGTCCGCGAGGTCGGGGTCCGGGCCGGTGACGAGGACGATCTCGGCGGGGGCCAGGCACAGCGTGCTCGCGGTCCAGCAGAACGTGCGCCCGTGGGCGAAGGAGCTGGCGTTGAGCAGGGTGTCCTCGCGCCGTACGCCGATGCGGGGGTAGCGGACGCTCTCGAAGCGGGCGAGTTCGCCGATGATGGTGCGGGTGGAGTGGGTGACGAGTTTGGGCACGCCGGTGGTGCCCGAGGTGTGGTTGATGATCAGTGGCCGGTCCTCGCCCCTGCGGACGGGCGGGGGCGCGGGGTGGCCGCGGACGTCGTCGGGGCCGAGGGTGCCGGGTACGTCCGCCTCGGCGTCCAGGACGAGGGTGGTGCCGGCCGCGGCGGCCGGGTCGGTTCCCTCGCGCCGGGCGCGTGCGAGGACCTGGGCGGAGGTGACGAGGAGGGCCGGGGAGAGCCGGGCGAGGAGCGTCACCAGTGCCTCTCCGGACAGCCGGGCGGACAGCTGTGCGGGCACGGCGCCGATCCGGACGGCGGCGCAGGCCAGCAGGTCGTAGTCCCAGTGGTTCTGCTTGACGAGGGCCACCCGGTCGCCGGGTCGGACCCCGGCGGCGGCCAGCATGCCGGCCGTCTCCCGGACGAGGGCGGCGAGGCCGGGCACGGTCCAGCGGGTGCCGCGTTCGGGGGCGAGGTCGAAGGGGCGGTCGAGGTGGACGGTGGTGCGACTGCCGCGTGCGGCGCACTCGTCGAACAGGACACCCATGTCACGCGGTTTCACGGACCTCGCTCCTCGGTGCGGGGACGGCCGGCCGGGCCGTGCGGACGGTGGTGGGGGCGGGGCGCAGCCGGCTGAGGACCCGGGAGGCGGCCAGGGCCCCGGAGCGGACGGCGGCCTCACTGGCGGGGCGCAGCAGGACCCAGTCGCCGGCGTACTCGACGGGGCGGGCGGGCCGGGCCTGGAAGGCGGCCCGGCCGCGCAGTGCCTCGGGGGTGACCTCGGGCAGGCCGTGGGTGAAGCGGTGCACGAAGTGGCGGCGGGCGGCCTCCCGCAGGCCGGGGACGTAGCGGGTGGCCGCGCCCACGAGCAGGTCGGTGGTCTCCCGTTCGGAGGCACCGCGCAGTCCGGGGATGCGGCGCGGGTCGGCCATGAGCGTCAGCAGGCCCTTGCCGGCGGGTGCGCGGCCGGGGTGTTTGGCGTGGTCGAAGAGGATGCCGGAGAGCGTGTCGTCCTCGGCGTCGGGGGTGAGGAGCGCGTACAGGGCCGTGGAGGAGGCCGGGGCGAGCGGCCGGTCGAGCAGGCAGCTCACCTTGAGGGTGGGGGTGAAGGTGCACGCGGTGAGGTGCGCGCGTTCGTCCTCGGGGGCGGTGACGTGCAGCCGGGCGGCCACGGGCGCGGGGACGCACAGGACGGCCGCGCGGGCGGTGACGGTGCCCCCGGCCGTCCGCAGCCGGACCCGGTCCCCCTCGGTGACGACCTCGCGCACGGGGCGGGCGGTGGCGACGTCGAGGTCGCCGGCCAGCCGCCGGGCGAGGAGGTCCATGCCGTCGTGGTAGGTCCGCCAGGTGGAGACGGGGCCCACGGAGTGCAGGAGGCCGAGCAGGGGCGCGGCGGCGGAGCGGGTGGTGTCCCAGCCGAAGAAGCAGGAGGCGACGGGCTGGAGGAGGTAGTCGTGGAGGTCCCGGTGGTAGCGGCGGGCGAACCGGGCGAGGGTGCGGTCGCCCGCGGGGCTGTGCTCGGGGTGTTCGCTGCCGAGGGGCCGGCGGTGCCGTGCCGTCCAGGCCAGGAGGCGGGCGAGGTCGGCGCGGGCGCGTGGGGAGAGCCCGGCGCCGGTCAGGACCGCGGAGGGGTCGGCGACACCCGGGTGGGCGCGCCCGTCCCGCCACACGCCGATGGCCCTGCCGATGCGGGGCACCTCGGCGGCGGTGACGCCGAGGCGGGCGAGCAGTTCCCAGGTGGCGCGGTAGCCGCGGGCGGAGATCTGTTCGGCGCCCTCGTCGATGGTGTAGCCGTCGTGCCGGAAGGAGTGCATGCGGCCGCCCACGTACGGCCGTTCCTCGAAGACGCGCACCTCCAGTCCGGCGCGCCGCAGTTCGTGCGCGGTGGTCAGGCCGGCGATGCCCGCGCCGATCACGGCCACGTCGAGGTCGGGGCTCATGCGGCGGCCTCCGCCCCGGCCAGGAGGTTGGCGGCGATCAGCAGGACGAAGCCGAGGCGGTGCGCGCGGAAGCCGATCCGGCGGGCCCGCATGATGTCCCCGGTGCGGAAGCCGAGGAGGTACTGGCGGGTGCGCAGGGCGGTCACGGGAAGCATCAGCGGCGCGAACCACCACGGGGCGAGGCCGGTGGCGGAGGCGGCGAGGCCGAGCAGGAACTCGGCGGCGGACAGCGCCCCGACGAAGACGGCGTTGCCGCGGGGGGTGGTCAGGGCGGCCACGGTGGGGCGGCCCACGGCGCGGTCCCCGGGGATGTCGTTGGTGTTGGAGTACACCCCGAACATCAGCGGCCCGAGGCCGAAGAGCACGCCCTGCACGAGCACGAACCCGGAGAAGTGTCCGGCGGCCAGTCCGTAGGTGGCCATCACCATGCCGACACCCAGTCCGCAGATGAAAGCCTCCTGGAAGCCGTGGTAGCTGATCTTCAGGCCGTAGGAGTACTGCAGCGACACCACGAAGAGGACGGCGAGCAGCATCAGTGTCCAGGTGGGCCGGTGGGGGGCGGTCAGGGCGGCGCCGGCCCACAGGAGGGCGCCCATGACGGCGGTGACGCGGGCGAAGACGAGTGCCTGACGGACCGTCAGCGCTCCGGACACCAGCGGCTTGCGGCGTTTGTTGCGCAGGGGGTCGTCCGGCCCGTAGTTGGTGATGTCGCTGCCGTCGCGGTAGCCGGTGACGTCGTCGAGGGCGACCATCGCGACGATCACGAAGACCGAGCCGCACAGGAAGAGCGCCGAGGCCGTGAGCGCCTCGGAGGTGAGCCGGCCGCCGGGCAGGACGAGTGCCGAGAGCGCCACGGCGACGGCCGGGTAGTAGTCGTAGACGTCGAGCTTGCCCAGGCGGGCGTAGGCGCGCAGCCGGCTCTCGGCGGGCGGGCCGCCGGGCGGGGGCCCCTGGCCCGCCGAACCGCCGGCCGGAGAACCACCACGCCGCGAATCCCTGGCCCGGGAATCACCGATTACTGAATCGTTGGCCGAGGAATCACCGATTTCTGAATCGTTGGCCGGGGAATCACTGATACGGAAATCACTGGTCACAGAATTCACTCCGGGTGCATGCGGTCGCGGGCGGGTCCCGGCGGAGGCGCGGGAATCGACAGGCACGTCATTCGACGCACCGGCATTCCGGCATTCCTGCCGGAATACCGTCAAGGACTTTATGACCGGGCCGGGACGGCTTCGCACCGGGGCGGCGACTGTTCGCCCCAACGAGTGAAGACCTCTCCCCCCCGAAGCGCCCGCCGGCACCGCCGGGGGCCTGTCCGAGCCTTGGACGATCCACCAATACACCTGAGTTGACGAGGGACGATGGCCGACGGTCACACATTCCCCTCTCGCACTGCCGAGCTATCCCGCACCCCCCTCCGCTCACTCGTACGGGCTATCCGCCGCCGGGTGAGTTCGGCGCGGGAATACCTGGGTAATTCTGCGTTCGTACGATTCACCCCCCATGCCGGACGGCAGCGGCGGAGAAATGGGCACGCCACCGAGGAACACGCGGAGAACGCGAAGGAAAACCAGGGGAACGCCCCAGAATTCCCGCCCCGCCGTCCGTCCAGAAGGAGAGAGATGTCCCTCACCGGCACCCAGAGGAAGCGGCTGGAACAGCGCTTCGACCTCTACGACATCAATGAGGACGGGCGCATCGACCGCACGGACCTCGAACGGGAGGCCCAGCGCATCGTGCGCGCCTTCGGGGAGCACGAGAGTTCGCCCCGGGCCCAGGCCCTGCTGCACGCGTACCCGCAGATGTTCGACTACCTCGTCGCACGGGCGGACCTCGCCGCGGGCTCGTCCATGACGAAGGAGCAGTTCGTCGGCGTGGCCGAACGGGAGATGCTCCGGCACGGGGCGGCCGGCTTCGGGAAGGTGCTGCGGCCGAGCATCCGGGCCATGGTCGACCTGTGCGACATCGACGGCGACGGCCAGGTCAACCCCGCGGAGTTCCGCAGGTGGCTGGAGGCCATCAGCGGCGACATCGACGCCGCCCGGGCCTTCGAGGCGATCGACGCCAACGGTGACGGACAGCTCAGTGTCGACGAGCTGGTGACGGCGGTCGGCCTCTACCACGAGGGCAAGCAGGACGCTCCCCTCCTCGGCGTCTGACCGGCGCCGCGCAGCGGACGGGCCGGCCGCACCCCCTCGACGCTCCCCGCCTGGAAGGCCGTCGTCTGTCGTGGGCGCGGGGCTGCCTGGTGGTGCTGGCGCTCGGTGAAGGAGTGCCGGGCGCGTGGGCGCTGCTGCTGCCTCGCGGCTTCTACGCGGCCTTCCCGCTGCCGGGCCACCCGTGGGTGGCGCTGTTCCCGCCCTACAACGAGCACCTGCTGCGCGATTTCGGCGCCGCGGTGCTCGGCCTCGGGGTGGTGCTCGGCTGGGCCGCCTGTGTGCCGCGGCCGTGGCTCGTGCGGGCCGCCGCCGCCGGACTGCTCGCCTTCTCCGCTCCCCATCTCCTCTTCCACAGCGCGCACTTCGGCCGCTCGTCCGGGGCCGAGGTGTTCGCCCAGGCCGTCTCCCTCGTGCTGCCCTGCGTTCTCGCGGGGATCGCGCTGGCGGCGACGGTCACCCGGGGCGGCCGCACGCCTCCCCCCGCGGACGGGCGCACGACGGCCCTCCGTACGGATCTGCACACGGTCATCCACACCCCCCGGCAGCGGCAGGACAGCCGGCCGGAGACCCCGCGGACCCCGAGAACCCCAGAGATCCGGCAGAACCCGACAGAAAGAGAGTTCACCATGTCCCCCACCGTCCAGGAAGAGCGACTCCAGCGGCGCTTCGAGCTGTGGGACCGCGACGGAGACGGCAGGATCGACCGCGGCGACTGGGAGCACGAGGCCCGCCGCATCCTCGCCTCGTTCGACGAGTCGCCGACGTCGGACAAGGGCCAGGCACTCCTCGAGGCCTACCTCGGCATGTGGAACTACCTCGCCGGGCAGGCCCAGCTGGGCCCGAACGGCTCCCTGGACCGGCAGAAGTTCCAGGACCTCGCCGACCGCCAGATCCTCGCGCGGGGACGGACGGGCTTCGACGAGGTCGTGCGGCCGACCATCGCCTCCATCCTCGACCTGTGCGACAAGGACGGTGACGGACAGGTCAGTCCCAAGGAGTTCAAGCTCTGGATCAAGGCCACCGGCGCCGACGAGTCCACCGCCGACACGGCGTTCCGCGCCATCGACGCCGACAACGACGGGCAGCTCAGCGTCGAGGAGCTGGTCCAGGCCGTGCACAAGTACCACACGGGCGAGCTCGACGTCGCCCTGCTCTGACGGCCCCACCGGCCCCGCAGGCCCGGTCCCTTCCCCGGCGGCCGCTCACCCGCCGGGGAAGGGGCCGCCCCCTGCCGCGGGCCGGCCCCGTACGGACGACACCCGCCGCCGACCCCGAGGACCCATGAACCCCACCGCAGCCGGCCCCGTCACCGGTCCGGCGCCGGACCTCTCCCGTCCGGTGCCGTTCTTCAGCCAGGCCGCCTCGTTCGAGGAGGCCTGGCCCGACATCCGCGCCCGTGTCACCGAGGTGATCGACGACGGGAAGTACTCGCACGGGCGGCAGGTCGGCAGATGGGAGGAGGCGCTGGCCGAGTGGACCGGGGCCCGCCACTGCGTGGCCGTCAACAGCGGTACCGACGCGCTCGTCCTGCTGCTGCGGGCCTGCGGGCTCGGCCCGGGCGACGAGGTCGTCGTGCCCGCGTTCAGCTTCTTCGCCACCGCCTCCTCCGTCGTCCTCGCGGGGGGCCGGCCGGTCTTCGCCGACATCGATCCGGTGACGTACACGCTCGATCCCGGCTCGGCGGCGGACGCGGTCACCGCGCGCACCACGATGCTCATGCCGGTGCACCTTTTCTGCCAACTGGCCGACATGAGCGCCCTGACACGGGTGGCCGAGCGGCACGGGCTGACGCTCGTCGAGGACAGCGCCGAGGCGATCGGCATGCGCTGGAACGGTGTGCACGCGGGGCTGCTGGGGGCGGGCGGCGTGCTGTCCTTCTTCCCCACCAAGACGCTCGGCGCCCTCGGTGACGCGGGCGCCGTCCTCACCGACGACCCGCGGATCGCGGAGCGGGTGGCGGCCCTGCGCCACCACGGGCGCACCGCCCGTACCCTCGCCCACTTCCCCGGCATCTCCAGCGCCACCGAACTCAACGGCGTCAACAGCAAGATGGACGACCTCCAGGCCGCCGTGCTGCTCGGGAAGCTGCCCCGGCTCGAGGGGGCCGTGCGTCGCCGGGCCGCGCTGGCGGCGGCGTACACCGAGCGGCTGCGTGACGTGCCCGGTCTGCTGCGCCTGCCGACCCTCGCCGCCCGCGCGGCCGCCACAGAGGCGGTGTTCTACGTCTATCTGGTGGAGGCCGAGCGGCGGGACGCGCTCGTCTCCTTCCTCGCCGACCACGGCGTGGGCACCGAGACGTACTACCCGGTGCCGCTCCACCTCCAGCCGTGCTTCGCCGAACTCGGCTACCGGCGCGGACAGTTCCCGCACGCCGAGGCCGCCTGCGGGCGGACCCTCGCGCTGCCGTTCCATCCGGACCTGACGGACGCCGACCTCGACACGGTGTGCGGGCTGGTCCGCCGCTTCTTCACCGGGAGGGCTGCCGCATGACCCGAGCCGTGACCCGCGGGAGGACGATCCCCTTCTTCGCGCCCGACCTGTTCGAGGAGGACCGCGAGGTGCTGCTCGACCTCGTGCGCCGCACCGGCACGGTCGCCGGGCAGCGGTTCATCCTGGGCGAGCGGACCGCCGCCCTGGAGGAGGCGCTGCGCGCCACGGTGGACGGGGCCGAGGTGGTGGCCTGCTCCAGCGGCACCTCCGGGCTCACCCTGATCCTGACGGCGATGGGGGTGGGGCCCGGGGACGAGGTCGTCGTGCCCGCCTACGGCTGCGCCCCGCTCGGCAACACGGTCGCCAACCTGGGGGCCACGCCCGTCTTCGCGGACATCGACCCGGTGACGATGGTCGTGGACCCGGCGGAGGTGGAACGGGCGATCACCCCGCGCACCAGGGCGGTGATGCCGGCGCACATGTTCTCGGTGATGGCGGACATGCCCGCGATGCGGGAGATCGCGCGGCGGCACGGCGTACGGCTGGTGGAGGACTCGGCGGTCGCGCAGGGCGGGGTGCTCCACGGGCGGCCCGCGGGGACCTGGGGCGAGGCCGGGGTGTTCTCCTTCGTCCAGGTGAAGACCTTCGGCACGGCGGGCGAAGGCGGCGTGGTGGTCACTCATGACGCCGAACTGGCGCGCGTGGTGCGCGCCTTGCGCAACCACGGGCAGGAGGGTCCGCGCTTCGTGCACCAGCGGGTGGGGCTCAACAGCCGGTTCGACGAGCTGCAGGCGGCGTTCCAGCTCCATCGGCTGCCCGGCCTGGCCGCGCGCCTGGAGCGCCGCGCCCGCATCGCCGCCCACTACACGGAGCGCTTCGCCCCGCTGGCCGAGCGGGGGATCGTGCCCCCGCCGCCGGGGCGGGACGGCCGCTGCTACTACGTCTACTCGGTGCTCGCCGAGGAACGGGACGCCCTGGAGAGGCATCTGGCGGCGCACGGCGTGGCGAGTCACGTCTATTATCCGCTGCCCCTCCCCCACCAGCCGGCCTTCGCCCGTTTCGCGCCGCCCGGCCGGGAGTGGCCGCACGCGTGGGCGGCGAGCCGCCGCCAGCTCGCCCTGCCCGTCAACCCGCACCTCACGGACGCGGAGGTCGAGTACGTCGCCGACACGGTGTGCGCCTTCGCGGCGGGAGGGCGGGCGGTGTGAACGATCGAGGGGGCCCGCCGGGCGGGCGTTCAGAGCACATGGGCGGTGCTGTCCCGGAGCCGGCCGCGGGTGTCGAGCAGCAGGGGCGCCCAGTCGGGGAGCCGTTCCACGGGCAGCACGCCGTGGTCCTGGAGCAGGATGGTCAGGTCCGCCCCGGCCGCCGCCTCCCGCAGCCGTGCGGCGCGGGGCACCGCCTCCCCGTCGACGGCCCAGGTGTCGGCGAGCGGGTCGTGGTAGCACACATGGGCGCCGGCCCGGCGCAGCAGCCGGGTCAGGGGGGTGGCCGGGGTGCAGCGCAGATCGCGGCTGTCCCGCTTGTAGGTGACGCCCACCAGCAGCAGGCGCGCGCCGTCCAGTTGTCCGCCGGCGCCGGAGAGCAGTTCACCGGCCCGGCGTACGACGTGCGCGGGCATCGCGGCGTTGACCTCCTGGGCCAGTTCGACCAGGTGCAGCGGGCTGCCCGCGGCGCGGGCCCAGTGGGCGAGGTAGGCAGGGTCGACGGGGATGCAGTGGCCGCCGACACCGGGGCCGGGGCGGAAGGGCTGGTAGCCGAAGGGCTTGCTGGCGGCGCAGTCGAGGGCGTCCCACACGTCGACGCCCAACGCGCGCCCGGCGACCGCGAGTTCGTTGACGAGGGCGATGTTGACGCTCCGGTAGACGTTCTCCAGCAGTTTGGCGAGTTCCGCCTCGCGTGCGGAGCCGGCCTCGACGACCCGGTCGCACAGGCGCCCGAAGAAGGCGGCCGCGGCCGCCGTGCAGCGCGGGGTGCAGCCGCCGACGACGCGGGGGGTGTTGCGGATGCCGTAGCGGCCGTTGCCCGGGTCGATGCGCTCCGGGGAGAAGGCCAGCGAGAAGTCCGTCCCGGCGGTGAGGCCGGAGGCCTCCTCCAGGAGGGTGCGCACGAGTGTGTCGGTCGTACCGGGATAGGAGGTGGACTCCAGGACCACCAGGCTGCCCGGTTTCAGATGGGCGCCGACGGCGGTGGCGGCCCGGCGCACCGGGGACAGGTCCGGCTCGCCCGCCTCGTCCAGCGGTGTGGGGACGCAGACGACGACCACGCCGGCCTCGGCCAGTAAGCCCGCGTCCGTCGTGGCGGTGAATCCGGCGGCGCGCATGCGGGCGAGATCGGTGTCCGGCACGTCCGGCACGTGGGAACGGCCGGATTGGAGTGCGGTGGTGACGGCGGAATTCTCGTCGAGACCGAGGACGCGCATTCCCACCGCGCACGCCTCACGCGCCAGTGGAAGTCCCGTGTACCCCAAGCCGATGACCGCGACAGTATCCACCGCAACTCCCCTTGTTCCGTTCCGGACCGAAAGGTCTCCGCGACCACCGTAGGCAGGTCAGGGGCACACAGCACCGGGCAGGAAAGCATGTCACCCGGAATAGTGAAAAGAGTACGGAGTGAGGTCATATTGTCTTCTTCGCGCGCCCGTGAAGAAGAGGGAACGACGTCGGAAAAACACCGCGCCGCGTACCGCGATCAAGTCGACGGAACGCGCGCGAGACGTTTTCCGGTGTGTTCGAGGAACCGGCGGGAAAGCCTGCCGAAACTCCGGCTTCGGGCCGGCCGAAAGGGGTGGCACCGTCATGCTGCGCACATTGCTCCTCGGGCTCGGACGCGCCGGGGCGGGACTTCATCTGCCGGTGCTCGCCCGCGCGCGGGCCACGCACCCGGAGCTCTTCGCCGGGCGCCCCGTGGTGGGCGTCGACCCGGGCCCCCGCCCGCTGCCCGGCGGCCCGCCCGGCACCGGCGGGGACCCCCTGGTCATCGCGGACTCGCTGCAGCGGGCCCGCCGCTGCCTCGACCCGGACGTCACCGTCGTCCATCTGTGCACCCCGCCGGACGTGCGGGCCGCCCTGCTGGAGGAGGCCGCGCAGCTCGGCTACCGACGGTTCGTGGTGGAGAAGCCCCTGGCCGCCGACCGCGCCGCGCTGCGCCGGGTCCGGGAGGCCGTGGACCGCCACGGCCTGCGGGTCGAGGTGGTCTCCCCCTGGCTGCACAGCGCGCTCACCGACCGGATCTCCGCTCTCCTGGCCACCGCCGGGCAGGTCCGCTCGGTGTCCGTGACGCAGGACAAGGCCCGCTTCCGCCGCTCCCTCACCGGCGGAACCCACCGCCACGCCTTCGAGGTGGAGGTCCCGCACGCGCTGGGGGTCCTGCTGCGGCTCCTGGGCGACGGCGAGGTGTGCGCGGCCTCCTGGAGCGATCTGCGGCTCGGCGAGCGGGTCGTGCCGCACATGGGCGGAGCGCGGCTGGCCCTGCGCCACCGCGGGGGTGCGCGCGGGCTGGTCGACTGCGATCTCACCTCGCCGGTGCGCCGGCGCCGCATCACCGTCGACACGGCGGACGGCGTGCGTCTGATCGGCCACTATCCCGTCGCGCAGGACGACGACGTGGCCCGGCTCGACATGTGGCGCGAGGGGCGCCGGACACGGGAGCTGTTCGAGGACGACGCGCTGCGGCGGTGCCTGGTCGCCGCCTACCGTCGCTTCGCGGGAGACGATCCGCCCGGCGCCGCCGGGTGCCTCGGGGTGCACGCGCGCACCGTCGAACTCCTCGAGGACGCCCGGCACCTGGCGGCGGGCGGCACGATTCCCCGCCTGCCCCGCCCCGGCGGCCCGGCCGCTCCCGGCCCCCTGGAGGCCCGCCGTGCGGGATGAACACCACCGGACGAAGGGGCCCGTCGGCGTCCCCCGCCGCCCGGCCGGCGTCCCCGCCGGCGACACCCCGACCGCCCCGCCGCCCGGTATCCGCTACGCCGGCATCGGCGACGAGGCCGCCCCCGGCCTGACCGGGCAGCTCGCCGCCCTGCGCGAACTGGGCTGGACGGCTCTGGAGTTGCGCACCGTCGACGGGCGGGCCCTCGCCGACCTCGACGAGCACGCCTTCGGGCGGCTCGCCGAGCGGATCGCCGAGGCCGGCACGGAGGTGGTCTGCGTCGACTCGCGGATCGCCGACTACAACCGGCCGGTCACCGGCCCCTTCGCGCGCGACACCGGCGAACTCCGCGTGCTGGCCCGGCGCTGCGCGGTCCTCGGCACCCGGTACGTGCGGGTCATGTCGTACCCCAACGACGGTCTGGGCGAGGCGGAATGGGCCCGGCGGGTGAGGCACCGGATGACCGCACTGACCCGGCAGGCCGAGGACACCGGGCTCGTCCTGCTGCACGAGAACTGCGCCGGCTGGGCGGGCACGCGCGCCGAGCGGATGCTGGACCTGCTGCACCACGTCGACAGCCCGGCGCTGCGGCTGCTCTTCGACACCGGCAACGGCGTGCCGTACGGCTACGGCTCGGCCGCGCTGCTGGAGGCGGTGGCGGAGTTCGTGGCGCACGTCCACGTCAAGGACGCCGTACGCACCCGCGCCGGCGAGGTGGCCTACGTGCTGCCCGGCCAGGGCCACGCCGAGGTGCGCGAATGCCTCACCACACTGCTGCGGCGCGGACGGCGCGGCACCTGGTCCATCGAGCCCCACACCAGACTGCGCCCGCACGACGGCACCGACACGCGCGAGGGCGACGGCGTGGCGGCCTTCGTCGCCCACGGGCGGGAGCTGGAGCGCCTGGTGGCCCGGGAGGTCCTGCCCGCCGTGGCGGCCCTTCCGCACGGGGGCGGGCGTGGCTGACCCGTCCCGCTCCCCGAGGGCCCGGCTCACCGGCGAGGATCACGCCCTGCTGCTGCGCCTCCTCGGCATTCCCACCGCGGGACCGCTGGAGACCGGCGACACCGGCACCGTACGGCTGTGGGAGGCCGGGCGCGCCTACGCGGCGGCGGCGCGGCGGTTCGGGATGTCGGTGGTGCGGCACGCCGCGCCGTCCGGGACCGTGCTGCTGCGGGACGACGTCCCCCTGCCCGTCCGGGAGGCCGCCGAGGATCCCGCCTTCCTGGTCTGCCAGCCGAGTCTCGTGCTGCGCCTCGGGCCGCCCGGGCTGCCGCGCGAGGCGACCGTCATGTTCAACGTCCATCTCGACACGGTGGCCGGCTGGTGGCCGCCCTCCTTCGACGGCGCCCGGTTCCGCGGGCGGGGGGCGATCGACGCCAAGGGCCCGGCGGTCGCCCTGCTGGCCGGCATCCGGGCGGCCCGCGCGGCGGAACCGGCGGTGGGCGGCCGGGTCGGTGTGCTCGTCCAGGCGGTGGCGGGCGAGGAGGGCGGCGCGATGGGCACCTTCGGCACCCGGCCGCTCGTCGAGCAGGGCCTCGTCGGACGGCTCAACGTGTTCTGCGAGCCCACGGGGCACCGGTACCTGCCGCGGGCGACGGCCGCCATGACGGCCCGCGTGCGGGTGCGCGGCGAGGACGCGGTCGACGACCGCCCTGAGGCGGGCCACAACGCCACCGTGCTCCTCGGGTTCCTCGGCCACCACCTGGCGACGGTGCTGCCGGGGCGGGTGCCCGGCACGCGCGTCTGCGTGGCCGGGCTGCACACCGGGGAGCGGCACAACAAGGTGTACGGCAGCGGGCAGTTGCTGCTCAATCTCGCCTACACCGACCCGGAGTGCGGGCGCGCGGCCGAGGCCGCGCTGCGCGAGACGCTCCGCGAGGGGCTGGCCGCCTTCCGCGCCGGCGCGCGCGGGCACCCCGGCCTGGCCAGGACGGCCGGTGACGCCGAGGCCATCACCTCGCTGCACTGGCTCAAGCGCGGGCTGCCCGCGCTGGGCGGCCCGGCCGGCGACCCCGCCTGGGCCGAGCGGCTGCTGGAGTCGTGCGGGCTGTCGCGGTGGCCCGCCGAGGAGCCCGCGTTCACGTGCGACGCCGTGTGGATGAGCGGCGTTCCCGGCACGTACACCGCCGTGCTCGGCCCCGGCGGCCTGGACACCAACCGGGCCCATGCGGAGGGCGAGTACGCCGACCTCGCCGAACTGGACCGGTACGCCGGCGAGGTGGCCCGGCTCCTGGTCGCCTTCGCCCGCGGCGGCCGTGCGCCGCGACCGCCGCACCCGTCCGGCGTGCCCCGCACCCGTCCCCCGGAATCCTCCACCGACGACCCCTCTCCGCACGCCCCCGAAAGGCAGGACACGTGAGCGCACACCGTCCCACGAGCACCACCGTCACCCCCGGGCCGCGCCCGCACCGGGCGCCGCCCGGGCCGCGCTCCTCGCGCGGCGGCGAGGTCCGGGTGCCCTACGAGGGGCTGCGGGACTTCGTCACGGGGGTGTTCCGTTCCCGGGGGCTGCCCCCGGGCCGTGCACTGGGGGCCGCCGAGGCTCTGTGCCACGGCGATCTCACCGGCTTCAGCACGCACGGTGTCGGCAATCTGACCCGGCTCTACCTGCCCCTGCTGGACAGCGGCCGCTGCGATCCGCGCGCCGAGCCCGAGGTCCTCGCCGACAGCGGCGCCGCGGTCCTGCTCGACGCCCGGCGCGGGCTCGGTCTGTGGACGGCGACCGAGGCGATGGAACTGGCCGCCGAGCGCGCCCGGCTGCACGGGGTCGGCCTGGTGTCGGTGCGCGGCGGGACCCACTTCGGGTGCGCGGGGCACCACGCGCTGCGGGCCGTGGACCAGGGCATGATCGGCCTGGTCGCGTCCAACTGCGGACGGCAGCGTCTCGCCCCGCCGCCCGGCGGCGCCCTCCCGATGCTGGGCACCAACCCGCTGGCGCTGGCGGCACCTGGGGGCGAGCACCCGCCGTTCGTCCTGGACATGAGTACGACCGTGGTGCCGACCGGCCGAATCCGGGCCGCCGCCCGCGCGGGCGAACGCGTCCCGGAGGGCTGGCTGGAGGACGCCGAGGGCGCCCCGGTCGGCGATCCGGCGGCCTACGACCGCGGCGAGGCCCGGCTGCGCTGGCTCGGCGGCTCGCCGGAGACGGGCGCCCACAAGGGGTACGGGCTCGGTCTGCTGGTGGAGGTGCTCTCCGCGCTGCTGCCCGGCGCCGGTCTCGGCCCGGCCCGCGACACCTCGCCGCGGCCCGACGACGACGTCGGCCATCTGCTGCTGGCCGTGGCCCCCGGCCGGCTGCGCCCCGAGGCCGAGTTCCTGGACGCGGCCGGCGGGCTGTTCGGCGCGCTCCTCGACTGCCCTCCGCTGCGGCCGGACGAGCCGGTCGGCTATCCCGGCCGGCGGGAATGGCAGCGCTCCCGTGACCGGCTGGCGCACGGTGTGCCGCTCGGCGCCGTGTCGCACCGTGAACTCCTCGCGCTGGCGGGGCGGTCCGGGATCGTCTTCCCCGCGTCCGTGACCGGTGGGGGCGAGGGGCAGGGGGGCGCGGCATGACGGCGGCGCCGTACGGGCGAGGGCGGGACGGGAGGCGGCCGTGGACCGCCCACGGGCAGATGGCGGCCCCGCAGCGGACCGCCCTGCGGATCGGGATGATCGGGCTCGGGGTGATCTCCCGCTTCTACCTGGCCGCGCTCGAACGCTCCCCGGAGGCCGAGCTCGTGGCCGTGTGCGACCGCGATCCCGCCGCCCTCGCGGGGCTGCCCGCGCACCTGGAGCGTCACACCGACCACCGGCGGCTGCTGCGGGAGGCGGAGGTGGACGCCGTCGTCGTCAACGTGCCCAACGACGCGCACTTCCCGGTCTGCCGGGACGCGCTGGCGGCCGGGCGCGCGGTGTGCGTGGAGAAACCCCTGGCGACCCGGGTGGCGGACGCGCGCGCCCTCGACCGGTACGCGCGCGAGCGCGGACTCCCCCTGTTCACCTCCTTCCACCGGCGTTACAACGACCCCGTCCGCGCCCTGCTGGGGCGGCTTCCCGAAGGGGTTCCTGTGGACACGCTGACCGTGCGCTACAAGGAGACGATCGAGGAGCACGCGGGCCGCGACCGCTGGTACCTGGACCCGGCCCGCTGCGGGGGCGGCTGCCTCGCGGACAACGGCCCCAACGCCCTGGACCTCGTACGCCTCTTCCTCGGCGGGGACGTGAGCGTGGACCGGGTGGCGCTGGACCGCGACCGGCTCGGTGTCGACCGCGCCGCACGGATGCTGCTCCGGGCTCCCGCGACGGGCGCGCGGGCGCGGGTCGAGCTCGACTGGTCCTACCCCGGTGAGCGCAAGACGGTGGAGGTCCGGCTGGCCGACGGCCGCGCGGACGCCGCCGACATGCTCGCCGGGCACACGGAGTTCAAGGGCTCCCTGTGGCACGAGTACGCCGGTGTGCTGCGGGACTTCGCACGGGTCGTGCGGGCGCACGGGACCTCCGGTACCCGATCCCGGCCCGGTTCCCGCCCGGGCCCCGCTTCCCCGGTCGGCTCCGGACCCGGCCCCGCGCCCGACGGCCTGGCCGTCGCCGAACTGGTGGCCGCCTGCTACACCCTGGCGGACGGCGCCCCCGAACGAGAGGAGACCCACGCGTGAACCCCGCGGAGGACGGCGCCAAGCGCGTCGTCCACGGCCCCCTGGTGAAGGTCCTCACCCACCGCCTGGACCGGCGCGGCATGTCGCTGGAGCCCTACGCCAGCCGGTGCGTGCGGCGCGGCGAGGTGCACGAGCTGGTCACCACCGACCACACGGACACCTCCGCCGGTGCCCGCGTGGACCGGGTGGGGTTCCTCGGCTTCGTCGAACTGGCCTGCGCCGGAGTGCTGGACCGCGGTGACACGGTCCTGGCCGGCGGACTGCCGATCGGCACGGTGCTCGGTTTCGACGCCTGCCACTTCCCGAACCACTACAACATCCTCATCCGCGCGCCCCGGCCGGTGACGGGCCTGGAACTGTCGCTCTCGCCGGAGACGGAGATCCGGTTCGAGTGCGCCTCCCGCCGGGCGCGCGGGCCGGGGGTGGAAGACCTCAGCGTGCTCCTCCGCTGAGACCGGTGTCGACGAGGGCGGCGAAGGAGCGGTCGCCGCCGTAGTCGAGTTCGTGGCGTTCGAGCACCCGGGAGCCGGGCAGCAGGTCGAGGAAGTGGCTCAGGGGCCGCAGTCGGGAGAACCGGCCGACCGGGACGGCCGCCCGCTCGTACTCGATCAGCAGCAGGTGCCGGGTGGCGAGCGACAAGGTGCGGAAGAGGGCGGCCAGTTCTGCGTCGTCGAGGAGGTGCATGAGCACCCACACGCAGACGGTCACATCGGCCGGACGGCCCACCAGACGGTCGACGTCCTCCAGGGTCAGATCCTGGGCGCGGAGCAGGTGCAGGCTGACGTGATCGAGGTCCGCGCAGGCCGTGCGGGCCGACTCCAGCATGCCGGGGGTCATGTCGAGCGCCGCGACCCGCCGGGCCGCGGCCGCGAGCGTGGGGGTGAGCCGGCCGATGCCGCAGCCGATCTCGAGGACCGTGCCGATGCCTTCGGGCAGTTCCTGACCGGCGCGCTTGAGCAGACGGGCGAGGGTCCGCCGGGTCTCCTCGGTGACCGCCTCCCCCAGTTCGGGCGGCTGCTGGGCGCGCATCACGCGGGCGAGTCCTGCGCGTCGCGCACGCGCGTGCCATTCGCGGGCGATCTCCTCGGGCGAGGGGGGTGTGGTGTGCGTCATGCGGTGATCAACGACCTTCGTCCGGAAAAGGAACCGGAGTCCGCCCCACCGTCACCGTCCTTGACGTGCACACCTCTTGACCGGGGATTGGTTCAGTCCAATAGTGGAACTCGCGCTCACTCCCCTTGAGAGCGCTCTCACACGGCACCCTCCACCCCACACTCCCCCAGGAGCCCGTCGTGCTCTCCCGTCGTGCCCTTCTCACCGCCGCGGTGGCCACGGCCGCCGCGCTCCCGCTCGCGAGCGCCGGCACCGCCAGTGCCGCCGCCTCCCTCCCTCTCACCCTGGCCAACAACTCCGGCAGTTCCGCGCAGGTCTACGCCTACGTCACCGGCGCCGACACCTCCGGCTGGCCCGGGTTCGTCACCGGTGACGGCGTCTTCCACCGGCTGGCGGACGTCTCCGCCGTGCAGACCCCGACGCCCGACTACTCCATCGCCCTCGGTGGTTCGGGCTCCTCCCCCGTCCGGCTGACGCTGCGCGACTACATCATCGGCGGCCGCGTCTGGTTCTCCGTCGGGAAGAAGATCCAGTTCTTCGTCAACCCGGCGAGCCTGAACGGCGGGAGACCCGGCCTCGTCCAGCCCGGCTTCACCAGCAACGACCCCAACTGGACCACCAACTGGGGCTTCGCCGAGTTCACCTACAACTCGGCCAACCTGTACGCCAACATCAGCTACGTGGACATGGTCGCCCTGCCGATCTCGATGTCCACCACCGGCGCCTCCGGGAACCAGTCGGTGCCGGCGCTGCCCTCGACCGCGCTGGCCTCCATCGCCTCGGGGCTGCGCACGCAGCACTCGGCGGACGGGGCGCCGTGGGACCGGCTCGTCGCCACCGACTCCTCCGGCGCGGTGCTGCGGGTACTGGCCCCCTCGCACGCGCCGGCCGACTTCGGCTCGTACTGGAGACCGTATCTGGACCGGGTGTGGGACCACTTCCGCAGCAACACCCTCACCATCGACGGCCAGGGCTCGATCGGGGCGTACTCGGGCCGGGTCAGCGGCGACGTCCTGACGTTCTCGGGGCTCAACACCAACGGGGTGCCGTTCACCAAGCCCTCGGCCGCCGACATCTTCGGCTGTGCGAGCGGTCCCCTCTACAATTCCGGCTCCGACGCGCGCGGCGCGATCGCGGCCCGGCTGGCCGCCGCCCTCAACCGCTCCAACCTCCTGGTGTCCGGGGGCGCCAACCAGCCGAGCGGGGTGCGGCCCGACCAGTACTACACGGAGTCGATCACCAACCACTACGCCCGGCTGGTGCACCGGTTCTCCACCGTCGGCTACGCCTTCCCCTACGACGACGTCGGCCCCACGGGCAGCGCCCCGGTCGACGGCCATCTGCAGGACGTGGCGCCCACGTCCTGGACGCTCACCCTCGGTCCCGGCTCCGGCGGTTCCGGTGGCGGCGGGGGTGGCGGAGGCGGCGGCACCAGCGCGTACGCCACCGTCCAGGCGGAGAGCTACAGCTCGCAGAGCGGCACCCAGACGGAGGCCTGCTCGGACAGCGGGGGCGGGCAGGACGTGGGTTACATCGGAGCCGGTGACTGGCTGAAGTACTCCGGCCTGGACTTCGGCAGTTCCTCCCCCACGCAGTTCGTGGCGCGGGTCGCCTCGGGGGTCGGGGCCGGGGTGAGCGGGGCGATCCGGGTACGGATCGACAGCGCGACCGGGCCGCAGATCGCGGAGATCGACCTCGGTGACACCGGCGGCTGGCAGAGCTGGCGCACCATACCGGCGAACGTCACCCGCTCCGTGACCGGTGTGCACGACGTCTATCTGACCTTCGCGGACAGCAGCACCGAGTTCGTCAACGTCAACTGGTTCACGTTCACCAAGTGAGGGCCTGAAGGCGGCCGGCCGGTCCCCCGCGCACCTGAGGTGGGCGGGGGACCGGCCGGCCGTCGTGCGCGGGCCGTACCGGTCAGGCGGGCAGCGTCCACCTCTGGGCGGCGCCGCCGTCGCAGACCCGGAGCTGGAGCTGGGTCCCCTCGGTGGTGGACGGCGCGGCCAGGCAGAGCCCGGAGTTGGTGTTCACCAGCCGTCCCGCGGACGTCGCCCGCCACTGCTGGGCGTTGGTCCCGTTGCAGGTGTAGAGCTGCACCCTGGTGCCCTCGGTGGTGCCGCTGTCGGCGGCGTCCACGCAGCCGCCCCGCAGGCGCAGGGTGCTGTCGGCGGCCACGGTGACGGTCTGGGCCTCGCCGCCGTCGCAGCCGCGGATCTGGATCGGTGTGCCGTCGGCCGTGGCACCGGACCTGTCGTCCAGGCACAGGTTCTGGCCGGCCCCCGCGGTGACGGGACCGGTGCGGGCGCGCGGGGCGGCGGGCAGGTTCCACTTCTGGGCGGTGCCGCCCGCGCAGTCGCGGATCTCCAGACGGGTGCCGTCGGCGGTCGAGGCGTTCGGATCGTTCAGGCAGCGCCCGGAGTTGGTGTTGACCAGGGTGCCGCCGGACCCGGGGGACCAGGCCTGCGCCCCGGTCCCGTTGCAGGTCCACAGGCGGACCGCCGTGCCGTTGGCGGTGCCGCTGTTGGCGACGTCCAGGCACTTGCCGAGCGCCCGCAGGGTGCCGTCGCCGGCGACCGTCCAGTCCTGTGCGTAGGTGCTGTTGCAGGTGTGGATCTGCACGGCGGTGCCGTCCGCGGTGCCCGAGTGGTCGACGTCGAGGCACGTGCCCGCGTTCACGCCGGAGGTGACGATGCCGGCCCTCGGGTCCGGCGGGGCGAGGACGGAGCCGTGGTAGGAGGGCGGTGCCGCGCTCGCCGCGCTCGCCCAGGAGGTGTTGGCGGTGGTGCCCAGGCGGTAGGTGAGGGTGCCCCCGTCGCTGAGGGCGTTCGTGGGCGCGTAGGCGTTGTTCCAGGCGGCGCCGTCGAAGCTCGCGGACTGCACGTAGGGGGCGTCGTCGGCGGCTCCCTCACCGTTGATCGTGAGGGTCCGGCCCGAGGGCAGGGTGAGCACGGCCTGGGGGAACAGCGGGGAGCCGAGGGCCAGGTCGTCGGTGCCGGGGGTCATCGGGAACATGCCGAGGGCCGACCACACGTACCAGGCGCTCATCGCGCCGAGGTCGTCGTTGCCGTCGGCGAGACCGGCGGGGGTGTTGGCCCAGATCTGGTCCTGGATGGCCCGCACGGTGCTCTGGGTCTTGTAGGGCTCGCCGAGGTAGTCGTACTCCCAGGGCAGTTCGATGCTGGGCTCGTTGCCGACCCAGGCGTAGCCGTTGGCACCGGTGTAGCTGCGCAGCACGGTGTCGAGGTAGTCGCTCATCACGGCGTCGCCGCCCTTGGCGGCGGCCAGTCCGGCCACGTCGAAGGGGACCATGCCGCTGTAGATCCAGGAGTCCGCCTCGACCATGTCGGTGCCGCTGGTGGGGTCGAACCCGGCCGTCCAGGTGCCGTCGGCGTTGCGCGGCTGGACGAATCCGGAGGCCGGGTCGAGGGTGCCGCGCCAGTCCTGGGCGCGGTCGGCGTAGGTGCGCTGGTTCGCCGTGTCGCCGAGCGCGCCGGCGAACGTGGAGAGCGCGAAGTCGGCGGTGGCGTACTCCAGGGTGGTGGCCACCGGGCCGTAGAAGTTGCAGCAGCCGTAGCCGCCGTTGTGCGGCAGGTAGCCGGGGGCGTCGAGGTAGTTGAGGCCAGGCCGGTCGTTGTTGGCGGTGCTCGCCTGTTTCACCAGGCCGGCGAGGGCGGCCGAGGTGTCGAAGTCCCGGGCGCCGAAGGCGTGGTAGTCGGCGAGGATGGCGGCCGCCGGGTCGCCGACCATGACGTAGGACTCGCCGTTGTTCTCCGACCACTTGGGGAAGACGCCCGTCTGCCGGTAGTCGTCGAGCATCGACTGGGCGGTGTCCGAGGCCACCTCGGGGCTGACCAGCGCCTCGAGCTGCGCCTGGGAACGGTAGATGTCCCAGCCGGAGTAGTTGGCGTAGGCGGCGTCGTGGCCGGGGTCGACGGTGTGCGTCCTGCCGTCGAAGCCGTAGTACTGGCCGGTGGTGTCGCTGATGACGTTCGGGTGCAGCAGCGAGTGGTAGAGCGCGGTGTAGAAGAGGGTCTGCCGGTCGGTGGTGCCGCCGGAGATCCCGATCTTCCCGAGTGCGTCGTTCCAGGCCCGGTGGGCGGCCGCGCGGGTGGCGTCGAAGTCCCAGCCGGGTGCCTCGGCGGTGCGGTTGGCGACCGCGCCCGCGACGGAGACGTAGGAGAGTCCCACCTTGGCCCGGACGACCTGGCCGCCGGTGGTGTCGAAGGTGACGCGGGCGTTCGCGCCGGAGGTGCTCTGCGCGGTGTACGGGCGGTCGAAGACCATGTCGAAGTAGACGGTGTAGGTGTTGCCCGCGCCGCAGAACCGGCCGCTGGTGACCTGCCCGCTCACCTCGGTGGCGGAGACGGCGGTGAACCTCGTGTTCGAGCCGCCGTTCTGGCTGCCGCCCAGTTTGAAGAGCAGATTGGCCTGGGTGGTGGAGGGGAAGGTGAAGCGGGCCATGCCACTGCGGGTGGTCGCGGTGAGTTCGGTGGTCACCTTGTTGTCGAGGGCGACCTTGTACGCGCCGGCCGTGGCGGACTCGGCGGAGTGCGAGAAGGAGTCCTTGGCCGCGTAGTCGACGGCGCCGACGGTGGGCAGTACGGGGATGTCGCCCGCGGCGCCGCAGCCGGGCCCGGCGATGTGGGTGAGGCTGAAGCCGGTGATCGAGGAGTCCTTGTACTCGTAGCCGCCGCCGGGCGGCCGGGAGGGGGTGTCCGGGCTCCACTGGACCATGCCGAACGGCATGTCGGCCCCGGGGAAGTCGTTGGCGTCGTTGGACGTCCCGATGAACGGGTTGACCAGAGCCGCCGGGTCCGTGACGGGCGCCGCCGCCCTCTCCGCCGGACGGGCGGAGCCGGCCGAGGCCTGGACGGGCATAGCGAACGTGGCGATCAGGGCCAGGCCCGCGCCCGCCCCGGTCAGGGCGGCGAGGCGCCGCCATCGGGGTGGACACCTGCGCGCCGCGGCGCGCACGGCACCGGTCGAGGGGGATCTCATGAGCCGCCTCCTGTGCGAGGAATGGGGGGTGGCCGTGCGGGTCGGAGGGCGCCGAACGCGGCGAGTGCCGGGTGACAACGTTGTCCGAGCAGATGCGGGACGCTCGGCGGGGCGGCGGGCACGGTTGCGGTGCGGGGGTAGGCGCCGGACTCCCGGGGCGCACGGAGTGCGGGCCGGGACGGCCGACGGATGCCGGGGAGGAGCCGAAGAGGGAAGCGCTCCGCCACGTTAGAGATCGATCATGGGCATGTCAACAGAGGGGTGGACACCGTTCCCCGGCGCACGGCGCGGGCCGCCGGGTAGCGTGGAGGACGGGGTGGTGTCCGGCCCGGAGCGGCGGCGCCCGGAGGCCGGGCTCCCACGAGGAGGTACCCATGGCACGCACGAAGGCGGTCCACGTCCGCCGGGTCTACGAGGAGCCCGCGCGGGACGACGGCACCCGCGTCCTGGTCGACCGGATCTGGCCGCGCGGCATGAGCAAGGACCGGGCGCATCTGGACGAGTGGTGCAAGCAGGTGGCCCCGTCCACGGAACTGCGCAAGTGGTACGGCCATGTCCCGGACCGTTTCGAGGAGTTCGGCCGGCGCTACCGGGAGGAACTGAAGGAGCCCGAGCGGGCCGACGCGCTGGCGCACCTGCGCGAACTGGCCGGGGACCGGCCCCTGACCCTGCTGACGGCGACCAAGGATCCCGGGATCAGCGCGGCCCGGGTGCTCGCGGGGCTGCTCCGGGCCTGAGCGCGGGGCTGCTCCGGACGTAGGCGCGGGGCCGCCGCGGACCGTGGGCCACGGGTCGGCGGACCGCGCCCTTCGGCGCGGTCCCCGGTGGCGGGCGGTGGGTCAGCGGGACAGGGAGACGGCCGTCGGCCGCAGGCCCTGGTGGCGCAGCACCTGGGTCACCAGGAGGATGAGGACCTCGGTGGCGCGCGCGGTGCCGATGTCGCCGATGTCCTCGATCCAGTCCGGCTTCCAGCCCAGGTCGCCCAGGAGCCGGGCCACGGTGTCCTTGGCGTCCTGGTCGTCGCCGGAGAGGTAGGCGGTGGGCGGGGTGGCCAGGGACTCGGGCGCCGTCATGACCACGTGCAGCATGGTGTTGAGGGTCTTCACGACGCGGGTGGCGGGCAGTGCCCGCTGGAGCCGTTCGCCGAGGCTGCCGTCCTGGTGCACCAGCTCGCCGGGGAGGCCGTCCGGGCCGTGGTGGGTGGCGTTGGCGATGTCGACGAGGATCTTGCCGGCGAGCACGTCCGCCATCGCGCCCAGGCGTTCGAGGGTGGTGTCGCCGGGCGTGGCGTTGATGACGAGGTCCCCGGCGGCGGCCGCGGAGCGCTGGTCGGTGAAGCGGACGCGGGGGCCGAGGTCACGCGCCTGCGGGGGGAGTTCCCGGGCCGGGTCGCGGCGGCCCACGACGACGTCGTGACCGGCGAGGGCGAGCTTGCGGGCCAGGCCGAGGCCGACGCGTCCGGCGCCGAGGATGCCGATGGTGGTCATGAAGAGTACGTCCTCACTCGTGGAAGGGCGGGTGGTGCCGGTCACTTGACGGGGGCGAGGGCCGCGGAGACGGCCCGGTGGACGCCGGGGGCGGCGGCCAGGAAGTCGCGACGCGCGGGCGTCCAGGGGTCGCCGTGGATGTCGGTCACGACGCCGCCGGCCTCGGTGACGAGCAGGGCCCCGGACACGAGACCGGAGCGCACCTCGGAGTACTGCCAGAAGGCCTCCATGCGGCCGGCCGCGACGTTGATGAGCTGGAGGGTGGCCGGAACGGAGACCCTGACCACCAGACCGGCCGTCAGCAGGGCCGTGACCGACTCGCCGATCCGGCGGTAGGTCTCCTCGTCCTCGTCGGGCCGGGCCTGCCCGGTGGCGACGAGTGCCGCGTCCAGACCGGTCTTGGTGGAGACGTGCAGCGGCTCGCCGTCGAGCGTGGCGCCGTGGCCGGCGACGGCGGTGTAGGTGTCGCCGGCCAGCGGGAGGTGAACGGCCGTCAGGACCGGCCGGTTGTCCCGCATGAGGGTGGCGGTGACGGCCCATTCGGGCATGCCGTGGACGTGGTTGATGTTGCCCTCGGCCGGGTCGACGATCCACCACTCGCCCTCCGGCATCGCACCGGTGGCCAGTTCGTCCTCGACCCACCGCGAGCCGGGCCGGGCGGCGAGCAGGCGTCGCTCCAGCTCGGGCAGGACCGCGTTGTCGTTGGCCTGGAGCTCCTCGAAGATCTCCGCGATGTTCCGGGCACGGGCGTGGGTGGTGTAGCGCTCGCGCAGGACGGCGCCGGCGGCCTCGACCGCGGCGCGCGCCTCGCCCAGCAGCACCTCGTCGATACCGGCGGCCTTCATCTCGGCCTGCAGCGCGGCCTGGCTCTCGGACTTGTTCTGGGACTTTTTCTGGGACTTTTTCTGGGACTGGACGGCGGACATGGCGGACTCCTCACGCAGAAGGGAAGGCAGGGGAAGGAGAAAGAGGTCGGGCCCTCGGCCGCCGCTGCCTCACTCACCCGGGCGAAGCGGCCTGCACATGACGTTAGGGACGGCGCGGATTAACTACAAATGCACGTTCGTCATCCATAAACTTACTCACATGCAATTGGACCTGAATCTCCTCACCGCCCTCGACGCGCTCCTGGAGGAGGGGAGCGTCGCCGGCGCCGCCGCCCGGCTGCATGTGACCGCTCCGGCGATGAGCCGGACGCTCGGCCGGATCCGCAAGGCGACCGGCGATCCGATCCTGGTCCGCTCGGGGCACACGATGGTCCCCACCGCCCACGCCCTGGCGCTGCGCGAGGAGGTGCACGAGCTCGTGCACCGCGCCCACGGCGTGCTGTCCACCCGCAGGGAGATCGATCTGGCCACGCTGGAGCGGGTGTTCACCGTGCGCTGGCACGACGCGCTCACCGCCGCGTGCGGCCCGGCCCTGGTGGCCGCGGTGCACCGGCGGGCCCCGGGGGTACGGCTGCGGCTCGTCGCGGAGTCCGCCTCCGACACCCCCGAGCTGCGGCGCGGCGAGGTCGACCTGGCCTCCGGGACCGCCCCGTCGACGGCGCCCGACGTCAACAGCCGGTTCCTCGGTGAGGACCGTCTCGTGGTCGCGCTGCGCACCGGGCATCCGCTCACCGCGCGCCCGCTGACCGTCGAGCGGTACGCCTCGGCCGACCACCTCACCGTCTCCCGCCGCGGTCGGCTGCACGATCCGGTCGACGCCGCCCTGGAGGCCCTCGGGCTGCGGCGGACGGTCGTCGCGGCGGCGCCGAGCGCGGCCACGGCCCTGCAGCTGGCCCGGGAGACGGATCTGCTCGTCACCGTCCCCGGCACCATCATCCGTACCGCGCTGGAGGCCCTGGGGCTGACGACGCTGGCGCTGCCGGTGCCCATGGAGCCGATCCCGGTGCACCTGATGTGGCACCGGCGCCACGACCAGGACCAGGCCCACCGCTGGCTGCGGGAGCAGGCGTACGCGGCGGTGGAGGCGGTACTCGGACCGGTGCCGCCCACGTGACCGGGGTGAGGGAGGGGGACGGTGGACCGCTCCCCCCGTGTCCCCTCCCCCGCGCGGTCACCTCCCGCGGGAGCCCCACGCGGCGGCCGCGCCGAGGCCCGCCGCCGCGGCCGTGAGGCCGCCCAGCAGGGCGCGCCGGTGCCGGGACAGCCACAGCACCGGGTCGCGGCCGTGTGCACGCGCGCCGAAGTCGCCGTGCGCGCCCCGGTCCTCGGTCTCGTCGGAGGGCTCGTCGACGTTGGCCCCCCAGCGCGGCAGGTCCTCCTCGGTCTGCTGGGCGGCGACGACCTTGCGTCCGAGGTAGAGGTCCATGAACGCGGGGGCGAGGCGTTCGCCGAGGATGGTGTAGGCGGTGGACAGGCCGACCCACAGGTTGCGCCGGGGGTGCTCGGCGAGGAAGACGATGCCCTTCGCGGGGAGTTCCGGCTGGAACACGGGCGGCACGGGCCTGGGGTGCTTCGGCATCCGGCTGAGGTTCCAGTCGAACTGCGGTGTGTTCAGACCGGGCAGCTGGATCATGCAGATGCGGACCTTGCTGCGTTCGTGGATCAGTTCCGTCCTGACCGACTCGGTGAAGCCCTTGACCGCGTGCTTGGCGCCGCAGTACGCGGACTGCAGCGGGATGGAGCGGTAGGCCATCGCCGAGCCGACGTTGACGACGACACCCCGGTCACGCGGCCGCATGTGGGCGAGCGCGGCCCGGGTGCCGTTGACCTGGCCCAGGTAGGTGACCGCGGTCATACGTTCGTACTCCTCCGGCGAGGTGTCCCAGAAGAAGGTGAGCGCGCCGGCGAAGGCCACGTTGACCCAGACGTCGATCTCGCCCATGTCCCGCTCGACCCGCTCGGCGGCCCGCCGCACCGCCTCGTGGTCGGCCACGTCGACGGGAAGGGCCAGGGCGCTGCCCCCGGCGTCCTCGACGTCCTTCACCGCACCGTCCAGGCCGGCCCGGCCGCGGGCGAGCACCGCCACGTCGTATCCGCGTGCCGCGAACTCGCGCACGGTCGCGCGGCCGACCCCGGCCGTTCCGCCGGTCACCACCGCGAGCTTTCGCCCCGTCCTGCTCGGCATGCGCTTCCTCCTCGGTCCTCGTTCCCGCCCCCCGTGCCCGGCCTCGGTCGATCCTCGGACGGCGGTCTGCTCCGCGTCTCGGGGGGTGCGGGGTACCCCCGAGGTGGGGGCGGGTAAACGGGGCCGGAGGTCCGCCCTCCGGCCCCGTTCACCCGGGAAGCCCGGTGGGGCGAGGGCCCGCTCAGGTCGGGAGGCGCACGCCCTCCGGTCCGACCCGGTCCCGGTCCCCGTCGCCGTTGCCGGCCGGGCCGGCCGGGCCGGGCGGGGGTGCCGCCGAGGACGCGGCGGCACGGCGTCGCTCGCGCAGCGTGAGCCCGGCGCCCGCCCCGGCGAGCGGCACGCACACGGCCAGGAGGACGGCGCCCGGCACCGACAGCATGGACAGGCCGGACCCGGTGAGCAGCACCACCAGGGCCCACCGCAGGGCCGGTCCGGTGACCCGGGTCGACAGCCGGGCTCCGAGGAGGACACCCGGTATCGCCCCGACGAGCAGGGTGGCGGCGAGCCCGAGGTCCGCGTCGCCGCGCACCAGGTGCCCGAGCGCTGCCGCCGCGACCACCGGGATCGCCTGCACGAGATCCGTGCCGACGAGATGGTTCGCCCTGAGCCGGGGGTGTGCCAGCATCAGCATCACGATGATCAGGGAACCGGAGCCGACCGAGGTCATCCCGACGACGGTCCCGCCGAGCAGTCCGATCCCCAGGGTCGCGAGGGGACGCACCGGCACGTCGCCCGACTCGTCCGGGGCGGCACCGCGCCTGCGGTCGAGCGCCATGCGGACGAGCATGCCGAGGACGGCCAGCAGCAGCGCCCCGCCGATGACGTACTTGACGTGCCGTTGCAGCGCCCCGCCCTCGCCGAGCGCGCGGAGCAGGAACACGCCGCCGAACGCGGCGGGCACGGCCGTGGGCAGCAGCCAGCGGACGAGGTCCCAGCGCACGGTGCCGGCCCGCTGGTGCACGACCGCTCCGAACGGCTTCATGAACACCGAGGCGGCGAGGTCGCTGCCGATGGCCGCGGTGGGGTTGACGCCGAACGCCATGACCATGATCGGTGTCATGAGCGCGCCGCCGCCCATACCCGTCAGTCCGACGGCGAGGCCGACGAGCGCCCCGGAGAGGATGAGCGGCCCGGAGAAATCCATGGCCGCACATTAATGAGTTCTCCTATGGGGAACGTAGGGAATCCACCCCTCGGACACCGTGCCCCCCTCCCCGGCCCTCCGAGCGCGCCTCGCAGGGGCGCGGAGCTGGGGAAAGGAGCGCGCCGGGGCAGTCCGGCCCTTCGGTCACCCGTTGTCGAACACGGCCTTCTGGACCTTGTTGGGACCGTCGAACTCCGAGACGCCGGAGTTCGACAGCTTGTCGACGAGGGCGTCGTCGGCGCCGTTGTTCCTGGCCAGCTCGACCAGGTCGTCGCGGCTCGCGGGGTAGTCGGCGCCCTTGAGGGCCTTCTGCAGGTCGATGGGGCTGATGCTCGCCATGGCGCGGCTCCTCTTCGGGATGGTTTCCGGTGAAACGCACGGTTCCGGGTCAAGTCACCGCAGCGTCCGGGCGTAAACGGCCGGCGCCCCGATTCGCACGGCACGCCCGGGGTACTTCCGCGGCAGCACACTGGCCGGTGGAAGGGAGCAGGCATGCTGTCTCATGCGCTCGAGCGTGGTGTCCTCGTCCTCACCGTGCACCGCGATCCCGGTCCCACCGGGCGCGCCGCGCTCGCCGCGGAGATCGGCAACCTGGTCCACGCGTACCGTCCGAGGCCCGTCGTGGTCGTGCTCGAGGAGCCCGCCGCGGGCCCCGCCACGGTCGGTGCGGTCCTGCGTGCCCACCGCCTGTGCAGCGGTCTGGGCGTCCTGATGTCCGTGTCCACCCACAGTGCGCCCGCGCGGCGGCTGCTGGAGGAGGGCGCGGACACCGGCGGCTGCCGGCTGGTCGTGCACGCGCGCAGGGACACCGCCGTCGCCGCGGCGTTCGCGGCGGCCTGACGTCCTTCGCCGGACGCCTCTCGTGCGCCCGCGCCCGCACTAGGCCCGGTCGGCGAGGCCCGGTACGGGGTCGTCCTGGAGGGCATGGCCGGGCCGGGGCGCCCGGTGGTCCGGCCGGTGCGTCGCGGCACCGGCGCCGAGGGCGGACGTGAGGGCGATGACGATCAGTGCGACGGCCACGCAGGCCGCGATGACGAGCCGTCGTCTGCGGCGCGCGGTGCGGGTGCGGGCCGGTGCGGGGGGCGCCTCGGGAGCGGCGGCCGGCGTGGGCGGGCAGGGGGCCCGGCGGGCCTTCGTGATGTCGCCGAAGGTGTCCAGTTCGGCCGCGAGGTCGGGATCCTGGGTCAGGAGTTGCCGCTCGATCTCGGCCAGCTCACGTTCGTAGTCCATGAGGCGCTCCTCAAGGTGCGGCGCTGCGGCGGTCGCGCCGCGCGGCGGCGGCTGCGGTCGACCGGAGGCGGCACGGCGCGTCCGGCGCGCGGTGACGCGGACCGGGCCGTGCGGCCCCTCGCCGGTGAAGTACCCGCACTGGGTGAGCCGACGCCGGACGGACCCACAAACCCCCGGGAATCCGCGAAACTCACGAACGGCGGAAGAACGAAGGCAAGGAGCGCTTGCCGGCTCCTTGCCACGCTCAACGTATAGCGCACGGGGGGCCTTGCGGCAAGGCCGGGGTCGTGCCGCACAATCGTCGACCCGAAGCCGGAACATGGGGTTTTCGGTGATTCATGACGTATGCGCGCCTTCGGCGTATGCGGTCCTCGGCGTATGCGGTCCTCGGCGCGTGCGGTCCTCGGCGCGTGCGCGTCTTCACGTAGGGGGAAAGTCCATGATCGACGTGATCATCGCCGGTGGCGGTCCGACCGGCCTGATGCTGGCCTGCGAACTGCGGTTGCACGGGGTGCGCACGCTCGTGCTGGAGAAGGACGCGGAGCCGACCAGGGTCGTCCGCGCGCTCGGGCTGCACGCGCGCAGCGTCGAGGTGCTGGACCAGCGGGGTCTGCTTGAGCGGTTCCTCGCGCTCGGCACGCGGCACCCGGCCGGCGGGTTCTTCGCCGCCCTCGTCAAGCCGGCGCCGGAGGGGCTGGACACCGCGCATCCGTACACCCTCGGCATCCCGCAGACGGCCACGGACCGTCTGCTGGCCGAGCACGCCGCCGCGCTGGGCGCCGAGATCCGGCGCGGCCGCGAACTCGTCGGGCTGAGCCAGGACGAGCAGGGGGTGAGCGCCGAACTCGCCGACGGCACACGGCTGCGCTCGCGCTACCTCGTCGGCTGCGACGGTGGCCGCAGCACGGTGCGCAGGCTGCTCGGCGTCGGCTTTCCCGGGGAGCCCTCCAGGGTCGACACGCTGCTCGGGGAGGTGGAGTTGACCGCTCCCCCGGAAACGCTGAACGCCGTGGTGGCCGAGGTGCGCAGGACCGAGAAGCGGTTCGGCGCGATGCCCCTCGGCGACGGGGCGTACCGCCTGGTCGCGCCGGCCGAGGGGGTCGTCGAGGACCGCACGGTCCCGCCGACCCTGGAGGAGCTGAGGCGGCAGGTGCGCAAGCTCGCCGGCACCGACCTGGGCGTGCACTCACCGCGCTGGCTCTCCCGCTTCGGCGACGCGACCCGCCAGGCCGAGCGCTACCGGTGCGGCCGGGTGCTGCTGGCCGGCGACGCCGCGCACATCCATCCGCCGACCGGCGGGCAGGGCCTCAACCTCGGCCTCCAGGACGCGTTCAACCTGGGCTGGAAGCTGGCCGCGGAGGTCGCCGGCTGGGCACCGGAAGGGCTGCTGGACAGCTACCACGCCGAACGGCACCCGGTGGCCGCCGAGGTGCTGGACAACACCCGTGCGCAGATGGAGCTGATGTCCGTGGAGCCGGGGCCGCAGGCGGTGCGGCGGCTGGTCTCGCGGCTCATGGACTTCGAGGAAGTGAACCGGTACCTGACGGAGCGGATCACGGCGATCGGCATTCGTTACGACTTCGGCGAGGGCCATGAACTGCTCGGCAGGCGACTGCGGGACGTGCGGCTGGGGCGGGGGCGCCTCTACGAGCTGACGCGCGGCGGGCGCGGGCTGCTGCTCGAGGGGACCGGAGGCCTCTCGGTGGCCGGCTGGGAGGACCGGGTCGACCATGTCGTCGACACCGTCGACGACGGCGAGCGACTGGACGTGCCCGCGGTGCTGCTGCGCCCGGACGGCCATGTGGCGTGGGCCGGTGACGACCAGGGGGAACTGCTGGACCGGCTCCCCCGGTGGTTCGGCGCTCCCACCGCCGGCTGAGCACGTCGGCGGGGTGCGGGTGGTCGCGGGCCCGCGCGTCCCGCGCCCCACCGTCGGCATCGCCGTCGGGGATCGCCAGGGGGGGTCCCGCGGTCCCCGGTAAAACGCGGCCTGGTAGTCACCGTGGCGCCGGACGAGACTCTTCCTCACCGCACGGCACGGAAGGAGGCGGTGATGGAGGACCGGAACGCGCTCGGTGAGTTCCTGCGCTCGCGTCGCGAGCGGCTGCGCCCCCGGGACGTGGGCCTGGCCCCCGGCGGCCGGCGCCGTACTCCCGGTCTGCGACGCGAGGAGGTCGCGCAGCTGGCGGCCCTCTCGTCCGACTACTACTCCCGTCTGGAGCAGGGACGGGTGAGGACGCCCTCGGAGGCGGCCCTCGCGGGTCTGGCCCGGGCGATGCGCCTGAGCGGCGAGGAGCAGCGGCACCTGTTCCGCCTCGCCGGTCAGCGACCGCCCGAGCCGCACTCTCCGCTGGCCCCCGTTGATCCGGCGATGCGGTACCTGCTCGACGTACTGGACGGCACCCCGGCGCAGATCTGCGACGACCTGCTGACGGTCGTGGCGCAGAACCGGGCCGCGGAGGCCCTGCTCGGGGGATGGACCGGACTGCCGGGCCACGAGTCGAACGTGACCTGGCGCTGGTTCGCCGACCTCTCCTCGCGCGAGCTGAACGACCCGGCCGAACACGAACGCATCGGCCGCGCGTACGCCGCCGATCTCCGCGCCGGCCTGGCCGGACGGTCGACGCGCGATGCCGCCGCCCACGGACTGGTGGCCGATCTGCTGTCCCGCAGCGGGGAGTTCGCCCGCATGTGGGAGGAGCACGAGGTGGCGGCGCTGTCCTCGGCGCCCAAACGCATCCTGCACCCGCTGGTCGGCGAGCTGGACCTGCAGTGCGACGTGGTGCTCAGCCCGGCGACCGGGCACCGCCTGGTCCTGTTCCGTCCACGTGCGGGGTCCGACGCCGTCGCGAAGGTCGACTTCCTGACCGTGCTGGGGTCGCAGTCCTTCGACTGAGTCCCCCCGCCCGCTCCCGCTTCTCCCCCTCCGCCGGTCCGCCCGGACCCGCGGCCATCAGTCACGCCCTCACACCCCATCGACAAGGAAACCCGTGAACGTCACCAGCAGCACCGTCTTCATTCCCGGCGCCACCTCCGGGATCGGCCTGGGCCTGGCCCTGCGCCTGCACGCCGCCGGCAGCACCGTCATCATCGGCGGACGCCGCACCGAGCTTCTGCGGCGGATCGCCGCCGAACACCCCGGCATCGACACCGTCGAGATCGACACCACCGACCCGGCCTCCGTCGCCGCCGCGCGGGAGGATCTCGCGCGCCGGCATCCGAGCCTGAACGCGCTCATCACCATGGCCGGGATCATGGAACCGGAGGACCTGCGGGACCCGGCCTCCCTCGACGTGGCCGAGCGCACCGTCGCGGTCAACCTGCTCGGGCCGATCCGCCTGGTCAACGCCTTCCTGCCCGGTCTGCTCGCCCGGCCCTCGGCGACCGTCATGACCGTCAGTTCCGGCCTGGCCTACGTGCCGCTGCCCGCCACCCCCACCTACAACGCGACCAAGGCCGCGATCCACTCCTTCACCGAGTCGCTGCGGGTGCAGCTGACCAGGAGCAACGTGCGGGTCGTCGAACTCGTCCCGCCGGCCACCCGGACCTCGCTGATGAACCAGGAGAACAGCGAGGTCGCCATGCCGCTGGAGGAGTTCCTCACCGAGGTGATGGATCTGCTGCGGACCCGGCCGGACGCCGAGCAGATCCTCGTCGAGCGGGTGAAGTGGCAGCGCAACGCCGAGCCCGAGGGCCGCTACCAGGACGTCCTGAACGTCCTGAGCGCCCGCTACCGCGACTGAGCCACTGGGCGGTCTCAGGGCAGTAGCACGATCCGGCCCGAGGCGGCGCCCTCCCCCTGACGTTGCCACGCCCGGGTGGCGTCGCTCAGGGGGGCCGTCTCGTGCGTGACGGAGAGGTGTCCCTCCGCCGCCCGCCGCGCGATCTCGGTGATCGCCTCCGCCCGTTGCCGCGCCGTCAGTTCGTTGTTGGTGTAGCCGAGGACGCGGAGCGACTTGCTGCGCAGCGTCGCGGAGTCGAGGGGGCTGGTCCCACCGGCCGCGCCGCCGAGGTTGACCAGCCGGCCGCCCCGGCGCAGGGCCCGGGCCGCGGCCGCGGCGGGGGCGCCGAACAGCGGGTCGAGGACGAGGTCCACCGGGCCGTCGGCGGCCTCGGTGAAGCGCTCGGCCAGCACGGCCACGTCATCGGTGTCCAGGGCGCGGACGGCGTCGGTGCGGGCGAACCGGGCGCGGGCGCGGGCCGCCGGTGAGCGGCCCCCGGCCACCACCCGGCC
>BNBP01000036.1 GCA_014656015.1 Streptomyces griseoaurantiacus
GGTGCGGCGGGCGGTGCGGCGGGCGTGCAGGCGGGCCCCGGTCACGCGGGCCAGGCCGTCGACGGCCACCGCGAGCCGGCGGCGCCGGGGCACGACCGCGCGCCGGTGCAGCACGGAATGGCCGTCCTCGGCGACGGCGTCGAGGATGCCGCCGTAGAGCACGCAGGCGGTCCTGACGCAGGGCCGGGCCACGGGGTCGAGCAGGGCGAGTCCTGGCACGGCCTGCCGGTAGACGCCCCGGGTGAGGTTCTCGGCGGCGCGCAGCGCGGTGGTGATGCGGGGGTCGTGGTGGCCGGTGTCCCTGCTCCAGCGCAGCAGTTCGCGGTCGACGCCGTGGGCGGCCAGGAGGTCGGCGGGGAGGTAGATCCGGCCCCGGTCGAGGTCCTCGCCCACGTCGCGCAGGAAGTTGGTGAGCTGGAAGGCGAGGCCGAGCGCGGCGGCGTACGGTTCGGCCTCCTCGCGCGGGGCGACGGTGCCGAGGACGGGCACCATCTGCAGTCCGATGACCGCGGCGGAGCCGTGCATGTAGCCGCGCAGGTCCTCGTAGGTCGGGTAGTCGGTGACGGTCAGGTCGGCGCGCATGGACGCCATGAAGTCGATGAAGTGCCGGTGGTCGATGGCGTAGCGCTCGGCGGTGTCGGCGAGGGCGCGGACCACCGGCTCCTCGCTGTCGCCGTGGCGCAGCCCGTCCACCAGGCGCCGTTCGAGCCGGTCGAGGGCGACCGCGCTGCCCTCGGGGCCGGCGGTCTCCTCGGGCAGGTCGACGAGGTCGTCGGCCCAGCGGGCGAAGCCGTACAGCGCGTGCACGGCGGGCCTGCGCGCGGCGGGCAGCAGCCGGGTGGCGAGGAAGTACGTCCGTCCGTGCCGGGCGTTGAGCTGCCTGCAGGCGGTGTACGCGGCGCGCAGCGCGGGGTCGGTGATGCCGGCCGCGTCCAGCTCCTGCCGGGTCACGGGGTGGTCCCCTGAGCGGCGGGGCGCGGACGCCGGCGGGCGGCGGGACGGCCCGCGCCGCGCGCGGGGACGGGGCCCGTGATGCGCTCGGCGGCCAGGCGTCCGGAGACGAGGACCGTCGGGACGCCGACGCCGGGGGTCGTCCCGCAGCCGGCGAGGACCGCGTTGGCGGTGCCGCGGACCAGGTTGCGGGGGCGGAAGGGCCCCGTCTGGGCGAAGGTGTGCGCGGCGGAGAACGGGGTGCCGGCCGCGTGTCCGTCCGCCGTCCACTCGGCCGGGGTGACCAGGCACTCCTCCTCGATGGCGGCGCCGAGCCCCTCCAGACCCCGGCGTTCGAGCGTGGTCAGGAGCCGGTCGCGGTAGCGCGGGGCGAGGTCGGTCCATTCGCCGGCCGAGGGGCCGATGTCGGTGTTGGGGCAGGGGGCGAGCACGTAGTGGACGTGCCGTCCGGCCGGCGCGAGCGCGGGGTCGGTGGCGGTGGGCCGGGTGATCAGCAGGGAGGGGTCGGACATCAGCTCTCCGGTGCGGGTGATCTGACGGAAGGTGCCCTCCCAGGCGTGGCCGAAGGAGAGGGTGTGGTGGCCGAGGTGGGGCCAGGTGCGGTCGGTCCCGGTGTGCAGGACGACGGCGGAGGGCGCGTGCCGCAGCCGTACGGGCCGCCGGGGAGCGCGGCCGAGGAGACGGTAGGTGACCGGCAGGTCGGGGGTGAGGACGACGGCGTCGCAGGCGATGCGGTCCCGGTCGGTGCGGACGGCGGTGACGCGGTCGCCGCTGCGCTCCAGGCCGGTGACGGTGTGTCCGTACCGCAGGTCGGCTCCGGCGTCGGCGGCGGCCTCCGCCATGGCGCGGGGCAGGGCGTGCATGCCGCCGCGCGGGAAGTACACCCCGGCGACGGTGTCCATGTAGGCGATGACGGCGTAGGCGGCGAGCGCCCGGGCGGGCGGGACGCCGGCGTACAGGGCCTGGAAGGAGAAGACGCGGCGCAGCCGTTCGTCGCTCAGGAAGGAGCCGATGCGGGCGTCGAGCCGGCCGAAGCCGCCGAGGGCGGCGAGCCGGGCGAGGTCGGGGTGCGCGAGTTGCAGCGGGGAGTCGAAGTTGGTGTCGATGAACCGCCCCATCTGGGCGTGGTAGAGCCGCTCCAGCCAGTGGCGCAGCCGCCGGTAGCCGGCCGCCTCGCCCGGTCCTGCGAAGCGTTCGACCTCGGCCTCCATCGCCTCCGGGTCGGTGTGCACGTCGAGCGCGCTGCCGTCGGCGAAGCGTGCGTGGTACGCGGGGTGGAGCGGGATCAGGTCGAGCCGCTCGCGCATGCTGTCGCCGACGGCGGCGAAGGCGGCCTCGGCGAGGTCGGGCATGGTCAGCACGGTGGGCCCGGTGTCGAAGCGGTATCCGCCGCGCTCCAGCCGTCCGGCGCGGCCGCCGGGCCCCTCCTCCCGCTCCACGAGCGTCACCCGGCGTCCGGCGCCGAGCAGGTGGAGCGCGGCGGACAGCCCGGCGAGTCCGGCGCCGACGACGACCACGTGGTCGGTCCGTCCCCGCACGGTGCGCACGGTGGCGCTCACCGGAGGGCTCCGGCGGCCGGGCCCGCGGAGGACGGGTGGGGCGGGCGGACCTCCAGGGGTGGGGTGCACGGTCGTGCCGTGGGACGGTCCGGGCCTTGGGTGCGCATCTGGGTTCCTTCCGCTGGGGGCGGAGGCGGGCTGGTGTCTGCAGGGGTTTCCGTGCGGGCGGCGGTCATGGATGCGTACGGTCCTCACGTTCCGCCGATCCGCCGAAGCGGGCCGGCCACCAGGCGCGCGGTCCCGCGTCGCGGACGAGCGCGGGGACCAGCAGGGAGCGCACGGCGAGCGTGTCCAGGAGCACGCCGAAGGCCACGATGAAGGCCACCTGGACGAGGAAGGCGAGCGGGATGACGCCGAGCGCGGCGAAGGTCGCGGCCAGCACCACACCGGCGGAGGTGATGACCCCGCCGGTCGCGACGAGGGCGCGCAGCACGCCCTGCCGTACGCCGAAGCGGAGGGTCTCCTCGCGGGCCCGGGACATCAGGAAGATGTTGTAGTCCACGCCGAGGGCCACCAGGAACACGAAGCCGTACAGCGGTACGGACGGGTCGGTGCCGGTGAAGCCGAAGACGTGCGTGAAGACCAGGGAGGACACGCCGAGCGTGGCGAGGAAGCTGAGCGCGACGGTGGCGACCAGCAGCACCGGCATCACCAGGGAACGCAGCAGCCCCATGAGGATGACGAGGATGATGGCGAGGACCACCGGCACGATGAGGGTGCGGTCGTGCTCGGCGGTGCGCAGGGTGTCGTAGCGCTGGGCGGTGTAGCCGCCGACGAGCGCGTCCGCGTCCGGCACGGCGTGGACGGCCTCGCGGAGCCGGGCGACGGTGTTCTGGGCGGCCTCGCCGTCGGCGGGGCCCGCGAGCGTGGCGTCGATCCGCACCCGGCCGTCGACCTCCTGCGGTTTCCCGCCGGGCCGGCCCGAGTCGCTCACCCCGGCGGCCGAGTCGACGCCGCGGGTGTCGCGTGCGGCGGCGAGGACCTCCTCGTACCGGTCGGCCTCGGCGATGATCACGGCGGGGTTGCCGGAGCCGCCGGGGAAGTGCTGCCCGAGTGTCTGCTGGGCGGCGACGGAGGGCGCGTCGTTGACGAAGGTCTCGTCGAGCGGAACTCCCTTGGAGGAGAGGGTCGGTGCGAAGGCGGCGCAGGCGAGGAGCGCGACGAGGGTGAAGGCCCAGACCCGGCGCGGGGCCCGGTCCACCAGACCGGCGACCCGCGGCCACAGCCCTTGGCCGCCGACACCGCCCTCCTCCTGCCGGGAGCCCGACCCGGAGTCCTGCCGGGAGTCCGGCCCGGAGCCCTGCCCGGAGCCCTGCCCGGAGCCCTGCCCGGAGTCCTGCCCGGAGTCGGATGCGGTGTCCTTGCCGGAGCCGTTCGCGGTTTCCCTCTCGCGGTGCGCCTTCGGCTTCGCGGGCCAGAAGGCGGCGCGGCCGAGGAGCGCGAGGACGGCGGGCAGGAAGGTCAGGGTGCTGAGCACGGCGCAGACGATGCCGACGGCGCCGACGGGGCCGAGCGCCCGGTTGTTCGTCAGATCGCTGAGCAGCAGGGCGAGCAGTCCGAGGGCGACGGTCGCGGCGCTGGCGGCGATCGTGCTCCAGGAGCGCCGCAGGGCGGCCCGCGCGGCGGCGAACCGGTCCTCGCGGGCGCCGAGTTCCTCCCGGAAGCGGGCGGTGAGCAGCAGCGCGTAGTCGGTGGCGGCGCCGATGACGAGGATGGAGAGGATGCCCTGCACCTGGCCGTCCACCCGGACCACCCCGTGGTCGGCGAGCACGTAGACGATCGCGCAGGCCACCCCGAGCGCGAACACCGCGCCGAGGATGATCAGCAGGGGCAGCAGCACGCTGCGGTAGACGAGCAGCAGGATGACGAGGACGGTGATCAGGGCGACGCCGAGCAGCAGCCCGTCGATGCCGGAGAAGGCGTCGGAGAGGTCGGCCTGGGTGGCGGCGGGTCCGGCGAGCCGGACCGTGGTGCCGGGGACCCGGTCGGCGGCCTCCCGCACCCGGTCCAGCGTCGGGGACAGGCTGTCGCCGAGGTCGGGCCGCAGCGGTACGACGCCCCGGAGTGCCTCCTTGTCGGAGGAGAGGACGGCGGGCGAGGCGCGTCCGGCCAGACCCGGCGCGTCGGTGAGCGTGGCGAGGGCGCGGGTGGCCTCGCCACGCCGGGAGGCGACCGTGCCGCCGTCCTCGGCGGTCCACACGACGATCACGGGCAGCGACTCCCGCTGCTTGAACGCCTTCTGCTCCTCGATCACCTCGGTGGACTCGGCGCTTCGCGGCAGGAAGGCGGCCTGGTCGTTGGTGGCGACCTCGCCGAGCCGGCCGGCGAAGGGGCCGAGGATCCCACCGAGACAGAGCCAGACCAGGACGATCAGGAGGACGGGGACGAGACGGCGGGCGCGCCGCGCGGCGGGTGACATCGCTCTCCGGGCATTTCGGTGGGACGAGCCGTGGCCTGTCACGGCCTGCCGGGAACGGCTGGAGCGGACGGCGCACATCCGGCGGTTCCGGACGTTGTCTCTTCTGCCCCCTAGCCGCCCCCGGATGCGCGCGCGGCGGGGTGATGATCCGCGCCCGTCGGCGGCCGGTCCCCCCGGGTGACCGGTGAACGGCGCCGAGGGGCCGGTCCCGGAGTCCCGCGCCGACACCACGCGATCGGCCCAACCCCGCATCCGCCCGGTGCCGCGCGGCGGAAGGATGCGAGGGGTGGGACGGCTCCCCCGCCGGTACGGCGGGGGCTGCGAGCACCCCGCCGACGGAAGGAGCCGACGGGCATGAGCACGGCGAACGGCGAGGGCGCGGACGCGGGCGGGTCCGGCCCCCTCTGCCTGGTCACCGGTGCCACCGGGTACATCGGCGGCCGCCTGGTCCCCGAACTGCTCGCCGCGGGCTTCAGGGTGCGGGCCCTGGCGCGGTCACCCGGCCGGCTCCGCGACCATCCCTGGGCGGGCGAGGTGGAGGTGGTGAAGGGCGACGTCACCGACCCGGCCTCCCTCGGCGCGGCGATGGAGGGCGTGGACATCGCCTACTACCTCGTGCACGCGCTCACCACCGGCCCCGGCTTCGAGCGCACCGACCGGGAGGCGGCCCGCGTCTTCGGGGAGCGGGCACGCGCGGCGGACGTGCGGCGGCTGGTGTACCTGGGTGGTCTCGCCCCCGCAGGGGTGCCCGAGCGGGAACTCTCGCCGCATCTGCGGTCCCGGGCCGAGGTGGGCCGGATCCTGCTCGACTCCGGAGTGCCCACGGCCGCGCTGCGCGCCGCGGTGATCATCGGCTCCGGTTCCGCCTCGTTCGAGATGCTGCGGTATCTGACCGAGCGGCTCCCGGTGATGGTCACGCCGAGCTGGGTGCACACCCGGGTCCAGCCGGTGGCGGTGCGGGACGTGCTGCGGGCGCTGATCGCCGCCGGGCGGATGCCGGCGGAGGTCAGCCGCACCTTCGACCTCGGCGGCCCCGAGGTGCTGACGTACCGGGAGATGATGCTGCGGTACGCGCGGATCGCCGGGCTGCCCCGCCGGCTGATCCTGCCGGTGCCGGTGCTCACCCCCGGGCTGTCCAGCCACTGGGTGGGGCTGGTGACCCCGGTGCCCGCGGGCATCGCGCGTCCGCTCACCGAGTCGCTGCGGCACGAGGTGGTGTGCCGGGAGCACGACATCGAACGGTATCTGCCGGAGGGGAGCCCGCTCCTCGGCTTCGACGAGGCGGTCCGGCTGGCCCTGCGCCGCATCCACCAGGCGCAGGTCGCCACCCGCTGGTCCTCCGCCTCGGTCCCCGGCGCGCCCAGCGATCCGCTGCCCACGGACCCCGGCTGGGCGGGCGGCAGCCTCTACACCGACCGCAGGGAACGCGTCGTGTCCGCCTCCCCCGAGGCGCTGTGGCGGGTGGTGGAGGGCATCGGCGGGGTGCACGGCTGGTACTCCGTCCCCCTCGCCTGGACCGTGCGGGGCCTGCTGGACCGGCTCGTCGGCGGGGTCGGGCTGCGCCGGGGCCGACGGGACGCCGCCCGGCTGCGGGTCGGCGAGTCGCTGGACTTCTGGCGGGTGGAGGAGCTGGAGCCGGGCCGGCTGCTGCGGCTGCGCGCGGAGATGCGGCTGCCGGGCCTGGCCTGGCTGGAGATGCGCGTCGACGCCGACGAGAGGGGCCGCACCCGCTACCGCCAGCGCGCCCTGTTCCATCCCCACGGCCTGCTGGGCCATCTGTACTGGTGGAGCGTCTCCCCCTTCCACGCACTGGTGTTCGGCGGCATGGCCCGCAACATCGCCCGCGCGGCCGCCCGCGCCACGCCCGACGGGCGCCACGGGCCGGGCCCGGCCGCAGGACGGGGCCGGCGGTACCGGCTCCCGGCCCTCACCCGCCGCCCCGGCCGCCCCCGCCCCCGCCCCCGCCCCGCGCGCCCGTCCCCCACCGAGGACGCGCGCACGCTTCCTTCCGGAGTCCCGTATGCACACCTCCGTCGTCCTGTTCACCGCCGACCTGCGGCTGCACGACCATCCGCCGCTGCGCGCGGCCCTGGACCGCGCCTCCACCGTGGTGCCGCTGTTCGTGCGGGACCGCGCGGTGGACGCCGCCGGGTTCGCCGTGCCCAACCGCCTCGCCTTCCTCGCCGACTGCCTGCGGGACCTGGACGCCGGGCTGCGCGAGCGCGGCGGCCGGCTGGTGGTGCGCTCGGGCGACCTGGTCGAGGAGGTGTGCCGGGTGGCCGCCGAGGCGGACGCGGGGGAGGTCCACATGGCCTCCGACGTGAGCGCCCACGCCCACCGGCGCGAGGACCGGCTGCGCACCGCGCTGGAGACGGCGGGCAGACGGCTGGTGGTGCACGACACGGTCACCACGGTGCGGGCACCGGGCTCCGTCACGCCGGGCGGCCGGGACCACTTCGCCGTCTTCACCCCCTACTTCCGGCGCTGGTCGGAGCAGCGCACCCGGCCCGTCCTCGACGCCCCCCGCAGGGTGCCGGTGCCGGAGGGCATCGGCTCGGAGGAGCCGCCCGACCGCCGGGAGCTGTCCGGCCTGTCGCCGGGGCTCGCGCGCGGGGGCGAGCGGGAGGGACGGGCGCGGCTCGCGGCCTGGCTGCGCGGCGGCAGCGGGGACGGCAAGGGCGCCGTGGACGTCGGGGACGGCAAGGGCGCCGGGGTCGTCGGGGATGTCGGGGAGTACGAGGACCGGCACGACGACCTCGCCGGTGACGCGACCTCCCGGCTCTCCCCGCACCTGCACTTCGGCACCCTCTCCCCCATCGAGGTGGTGCGTGAGGCGGGCAGTCTCGGCGGTCCCGGTGCCGAGGCCTTCGTACGGCAGCTCGCCTGGCGGGACTTCCACCGGCAGGTGCTCGCGGCCCGGCCCGCCGCCGCGCACGAGGACTACCGCACCCGGCACGACCGGTGGCGCACCGAGAGGGCCGCGCGCGAGGAGGTTCAGGCGTGGCGGGAGGGCCGCACCGGCTACCCGGTCGTCGACGCGGCGATGCGCCAGCTGCGGCACGAGGGCTGGATGCACAACCGGGGCCGGCTGCTGACCGCGAGCTTCCTCGCCAAGACGCTGTACGTGGACTGGCGGGTCGGCGCCCGGCACTTCCTGGACCTGCTGGTCGACGGCGACCTGGCCAACAACCAGATGAACTGGCAGTGGGTGGCGGGGACGGGCACGGACAGCCGCCCCAACCGGGTGCTCAACCCGGTGGTGCAGGCCAGGCGGTTCGACCCGGAGGGGGCGTACGTGCGCCGCTGGGTGCCGGAACTGGCGGAGGTGCCGGGGGCCGGGGTGCACGAGCCGTGGAAGCTGCGGGGCCCTGCCCGGGAGGCGGCCCGCGGTTACGCCGAACGGGTCGTGGACCTCGCGGAGGGGCTGGAGCGGTTCCGCCGGGCGCGGTCCTGAGCCCGGGGGCACGTGCCCGCCCGCCGAGCCGGGCACCGGGGCGCGCATCCGGAGCGCGTGGCCGCCCGGGGGCCTGCCCCGGTGCCGGGCCTCAGTGCCACACGCGCCGGGCGCGCAGGTCCTCCAGCACCTCGCGGGCGGCGCGGGCGCCGGAGGCCAGTGCGCCCTCCAGGGAGCCGGTGGCACGGTGGTCGCCGCACACGTAGCGGCCGGGGGCCACCCGGGAGGTGCGGCTCAGCGGCTGGGGCGGCGGCATCGCGGGGAGCGCGTCGCGCACCGTGCGGGCGGTGAGCAGGTCCCACCCCGAGGTGTCGCTCTCGTACACCTCCTCGAGGGCCGCGGTGACCGTCTTGCGCGCCTCGGGCGTGTCCTCGCCGAGCACGGAGGTGGCGATCAGGGCGTGGCCGGGGGGCGCGTAGGTGGGCGCGACCTCGCTGACGACGCAGGTGTTGAGGAAGCGCATGCGGGTGTCGGTGAGCAGGGTGGGCTCGGCCAGCGGCGGGCGCGGGGCCACGTGGTAGTACGTCGTCACGATCCGCCCGGCGGGCACGTCGAGGCCCGGGAGCAGGGCCGAGGCCGGTCCCTTGCCGGTGGCGACGACCACGGCCCGGGCGGGCAGCACGTCGCCGTGGTTGGTCTGCGCTCCCTCGTCGGTGAGCAGGGCGACGGCGGTGTCCAGCAGGACGCTGTCCGCGGGCAGCGCCTTCACGAGCGCCTCGGGTACGGCGCCGATGCCCTCGGCGGGCAGGCACAGTGTGCCGCGCAGCATGCTGCGCCAGACCAGGTGGAAGAACCGGGAGGAGGTCTCCAGCCGGTCCTCCAGGAAGATCCCGGAGAGGAAGGGCCTGAAGAACCGCTCCACGAACTCCTCGGAGAACCCGGCCGAGGCCAGCGCGGTGCGGGTGGTGCGGTCCTCGGCGCGTTCGATGCGGGACCGCGGGCCGAGCATGTCGCGGGCCGACAGGGTGCCGAGCGCGAGCAGGTCGCGGGGTCCCGCGAGCCGTCCGCGCAGCAGACCGGCCACGGAGCGGGGGTCCCGGCTCGGGTCGGTCAGGCGCAGCCTGCCCCGGTCGGTGTGCACGAGCACGCCGGGGGTGAAGGGCCGCAGCCGCAGGTCGCGCAGCCGCAGCCGTTGCTTGACCTGCGGATAGGAGGTGTTGAAGACGTGGAAGCCGCGGTCGACGAGGAAGCCGTCGACGCGGTCGGTGCGCATCCGGCCGCCGACGTCGTCGGATGCCTCCAGGACGCGGACGGAGCGGCCGGCGGCCGCGAGGTCCCGGGCGCAGGCCAGCCCGGCCGCACCGGCTCCCACCACCAGGACGTCCGTGGTCTTGGGGGTCGCGGACATGGGCGTCTCCTTCGGCTTCCGTGCGCACCGCACTCTCCGTGGCTCCGGGTGCCACGGATGCGCCGCGCGAACCCCGGCGGCCGGGGGGAGTTCACCGGGCTCGGGACGGGCTCCCGGGCGTCCGGGGCCCGGCCGCGGCGACACGTGCCGCGACACTCACGGTGCACACACGGAGCAATCGGCGCGAGTCGATCATGTCTGGCTCCCAGAATGGCGGGCACGGGGACGGGTACCCCAGCCCGCGCACCGCCGCCGTACGAGGAGCCGACACCCATGACCGCACCCCCGGCCGCCGTCCAGGACAGCCCGGGCGAGGAGGAACTGGCCCGCGGCCTCGCCGAGGGCGACGAGGCGTGCCTCGCGGCGGTGTACCACCGCTGGTCGGCGCTGGTGCACGCCCTCGCGGTGCGGTCGCTGGGCGATGCGCGGGAGGCGGAGGACGTCACCCAGCAGGTGTTCCTCGGCGTGTGGCGCGGGCGGCACGGCTACCGTCCCGAGCGCGGGGCGATGGCGGGGTGGATCGTCGGAATCGCCCGGCGGAAGATCGCCGACGCCCTGTCCGCGCGGACCCGGCGGCTGGATCTGCTGACCTCCGTCGCCTCCGCCGGCGCGCCCCTCGCGGGCCGTCACGCCGATGAGCCCTCGGAAGCCGTCCTGGACCGGGTGCTGGTGGGGCACGCGCTCGCGGGGCTGCCGCCCGCGCAGCAGCGGGTGCTGCGGCTGGCGTTCTTCGAGGACCTGACGCAGACCCAGATCGCGGAGCGCACCGGCTGGCCGCTCGGCACGGTCAAGAGTCACGCCCGGCGCGGCCTGCACCAGTTGCGGCGCGGTCTGCGGGACGGTCCGCGGGAGGAGGAGTCCCGCGTCCGAGGACGGTGACCGGGCGGCCCCGGGGGCGTGCGCGAGGGGCGTGCGAGGGGGTGCGCGCTTCGGGAGGGGTGCAGCGCATCCGGAGCCGCTGCCCGGACGGAATCACTGACGGCGGGCGGCGCGAGTGGCGGGCGAAGGAGGACTCCGGTGGACGAGGCGGACGTGGTGATCGTGGGGGCGGGGGCCGCCGGGCTCTCGCTCGCCCTCCTGCTGTCCGCCCCGTCCGCCGCGCCGGTCCGCCCCTCGGTGCTGCTGCTCGACGCGCCCCCCGGCCCGCTGCGCCCGCCGCCGCGCACCTGGTGCTACTGGGAGCGCGGCCCGGGCCCGTACGACAGCGCGGTCACCGCCTCCTGGCAGCGGCTGCGGGTGCACGGCCCCACGGGGCGGCCGACGGTCGGGGAGATCGCGCCGCTGCGCTACAAGATGCTGCGCTCGGACGCGTTCGAGGAGTTCGTGGACCGGCGGCTCACCGGACGGCCCGCGGTGCGGCGGCGGGAGGTGGCGGTGGAGGAGGTGCGGAGCGTGCCCGGGGGCGCGGAGGTCCTCGGCACGGACGCCGGGGGCGCCCCCGTCTCCGTCCGCGCCCGCTGGGTGTTCGACTCACGGCCGCCGGCCGCCCTGCCGGCCGCCCGGACGACCCTGTTGCAGCACTTCCGGGGCTGGTTCGTACGGACCGACCGTCCCGCGTTCGACCCGGGGGTGGTGGAACTGATGGACTTCCGCGTGCCCCGCCCGGCGCACGGACTGGCCTTCGGATACGTGCTGCCGACCGGGCCGCACGAGGCCCTGGTGGAGTACACCGAGTTCTCCCGCGCGGTGCTGTCCCGAGAGGAGTACGAGGCGGCGTTGCGCGCGTACACGCAGGACGTCCTGCGGCTGGGGCCGTCGGAGGTGGTGGCGACGGAGTCCGGCGTCATCCCGATGACCGACGCGCCCTTCGCGCGCGCCACCGGCCAGTCCGTCTTCCGCGTCGGCGCCGCGGGCGGCGCCACCCGCCCGTCGACGGGGTACACCTTCGCGGCCGTGCAGCGGCAGAACCGCGCGATCGCGGCCGCCGTGCGCGCGGGCCGCCGCCCGCTGCCGCCGCCCGCGCACTCGGCCCGGTCGCGGGCGATGGACGCGGTGCTGCTGCGGGCGCTGGACACCGGGCGGGTGGACGGCGCGGAGTTCTTCAGCCGCCTGTTCGAGCGGGTGCCGGCCGCGCGGCTGCTCCGCTTCCTCGACGGCGGCACCGGCCTGTACGAGGACCTCGCCGTCGGCCTTCACGCCCCCGTCCGCCCGATGCTGCGCTCGGCGGCCGAGCTGCCCCGGGTGCCCCGCCGCCCGTTCCCCGCCGCCACCTCTCCTCGTAAACCCGACTGACCCGAGTGCCCCGACTGCCCCGACTGCCTTGTCCAGGAGTTGCCCCATGACACTGTTGCGCGACGAGGCGCTGGCCGGCGCCTTCGACCGGGCCGCGCCCCGGTACGACACGCTGGTCGCCCTCAATCCGGGCTACCACGCCCACCTGCGTCGCTCCGCCCGCCGCCTCGGACTGCCCGGGGACGGCGCCGGGGCGCGGGTCCTCGACGTCGGCTGCGGCACGGGCGCCTCGACGGCGGCGCTGCGAGCCGTGCTGCCGCGCGCCGAGGTCACGGCGGCGGACGCCTCGGCGGGCATGCTGGCCCGCGCGGCCGGCAAGCCGTGGGCGGCACCCGTCACCTTCGTGCACGCCAGTGCCGAACGGCTGGCCGAGGAAGGGGTGCGCGGCCCCTTCGACGCGGTGTTCGCGGCGTACCTGCTGCGCAACGTGGCCGACCCGGACGCCGTGCTCGCCGGCCTGCGCGGGCTGCTGGCACCGGGCGGGCGGCTCGTGGTGCACGAGTACGCGCTCAGCGGCCGGCGGGCGGACCGGCTGGTCTGGAACGCCGTGTGCCGGGGGTTCGTCGCCCCGCTCGGCAACGCCCTCGGCGACGGGGCCCTCTACCGCCATCTGTGGCGCAGCGTCGTCGACTTCGACACGGCGGGAGCGTTCGGACAGCGGCTCGCGCGGGCGGGCTTCCGGGACGTGCGGGTGCTGCCGCTGCCGGGCTGGCAGACGGGCATCACGTACACCTTCACCGGCCGGGTGCCCGCATGAGGCCCCCGGCGGGCGCCGTCTCCCCGGGACGCGGCCGGGACCGCCGGGCGGTCCGCATCGACCCGGCGCCTGGCCGCCCCCGCGTCAGCGGTGACGCCCCCTCGGTCGCGGTGGTCGGCGGCGGCATCGCGGGCCTCGCGGCGGCGACCGGGCTGGCCGAGCGGGGCGTGCGCGTCACGCTGTACGAGCGCGAGCCGGTGCTCGGCGGGCGGTTGGCGGGCGCTCCGGTGACGCTGGCGGACGGCAGCCGGGTCACCATGAGCCGCGGCTTCCACGCGTTCTTCCGTCAGTACTACAACCTGCGTGCCCTGTTGCGTCGGACGGACCCCGGGCTCGGCATGCTCACCGGTCTCCCGGACTACCCCCTCGTGCACGCCGACGGCCTGCGCGACGGCTTCCGGCACGTGCCGCGCACCCCGCCGTGGAGCGCGCTGGGCTTCGCCGCGCTCAGCCCCTCCTTCCGCGGCCGCGACCTGCTGCGGATGCGGCCGCGGGCCGCGCTGCCCCTGCTGGACGTGCGGGTGCCGGAGGTGTACGAGCGGCTGGACGGGGTCAGCGCGCGCGACTTCCTCGCCTCCGTCCGCTTCCCGCCGGCCGCGCATCACCTGGCGTTCGAGGTGTTCTCACGCAGCTTCTTCGCGGACCCGGGCGAGCTGTCGGCGGCCGAGATGGTGCTGATGTTCCACATCTACTTCCTCGGCTCCAGCGAGGGCCTCCTCTTCGACGTCCCCCGCGAGCCGTTCCCCGCGGCCCTGTGGGATCCGCTGGCCCGCCACCTCGGTGACCTGGGTGTGGACATCCGTACGGGGACGGCGGTGGAGGGCGTGGACCCGGAGCCGGACGGCGGGTGCGTGCTGCACGTGTCCGGCACTCCGCGGACGCGGTACGACGCGCTGGTCCTGGCGCTGGACACCGGCGGGCTGAAGGCGGTGGTCGAGGGCTCGCCGAAGCTGGCCACCGAGGAGTGGCGGGCGGGCGTCGCCCGGCTGCGGACCGCGCCGCCGTTCCTGGTCAGCCGCCTCTGGCTGGACCGGCCCGTGGCGGCGGAGCGGCCGGGGTTCCTCGGCACGAGCGGTTTCGGTTCGCTGGACAACGTCAGCGTGCTGGAGCGGTGGGAGGGCGAGGCGGCCCGCTGGTCGGCGCGCACCGGCGGCTCGGTGGTCGAACTGCACGCCTACGCGCTGGACGGGGCGACCGCCGAAGCCTCCGCCGGGGCCGGGCGGGAGCGTGAACAGCGGCGGCTGGTCGAGCAGTTGCACCAGGTGTATCCGGAGACGCGGGAGGCCGGGATCGTGGACGCGCGGCACGAGTGGCGCGCCGACTGCCCGCTGTTCCCCGTCGGCGGTTACGCGGGCCGGCCCACCGTGCGCACCCCCGACCCGACGGTGGTGCTCGCCGGTGACCTGGTGCGCACCCGCCTGCCGGTCGCCCTGATGGAACGCGCCGCGACCACCGGTTTCCTCGCCGCGGGCGCGCTGCTCGAACGCTGGGGCGTGCGCGGGCCGACGCTGTGGACGGTGCCGCGGCAGGGCCGTGGCGCGTTGCTGCGCGGGCTCGCCCGGCTGGGAGAACGCTGACGGCGCCCGTGCGCCGGGCCGCCGCCGCACGGCGGCCCGGCGCGCGCGGGGCCGGGGTCGTTCCGCAGGGGAGGCGCCGCCGAGCGGGCGCTCGTGCTGCGCCATTGGGGCGGGCTCGCGCGGCGTCAGGAGTGGGGCGCGTGCGGCGGGGCAGGCGCGAGTGGTCCGTCCAACGTCCCCGCGCACGGGAGATGCGGTGCCCGACACCCCCAAGGCCCCCGAGTCATCCCCACCCGTACCCACCCGAACCGCCCCACAACCCTCGCCCGCGCCGGCGAAGGCCGGCCCGGACGCCTCCTCCTCCCGGAGCCCGGCGGGCCCCCGGGGCCGCGACCCCTTCTTCGACAACGCGAAGTACCTCACCATCGTGCTGGTCGCCTGCGGTCACGCCTGGGAGCCCCTCACCTACGGCAGCCGGACCGCCCACGCCCTGTACCTCGCCGTCTACGCCTTCCACATGCCCGCGTTCGCCCTGATCTCCGGCTACTTCTCGCGGAGCTTCGACATGGCGCCGGGCCGCCTCAAACGGCTGGTCACCGGCGTGGTCGTGCCCTACCTCGTCTTCGAGACGGCGTACACGCTCTTCTACCGGTGGGCGCGGGACGACCCGGGTTACCCGCTGAGCCTGCTGGACCCCTGGTACGTGATGTGGTTCCTGGTCGCGCTGTTCATCTGGCGGCTCACCACCCCGCTGTGGCTGATGCTGCGCCACCCGCTGCCCGTCGCCCTCGGCCTCGCGATCCTCGCCGCCTGCTCCCCCGACCTCGGGGGCGATCTGTCGATACAGCGCGTCCTCGGCTTCCTGCCGTACTTCGTCCTCGGCCTCACCCTGCGCCCGGCGCACTTCGCCCGGCTGCGCACCCGCCGGACGCGGCTCCTCGCGCTCCCCGTGGCCGCGGCGGCCCTGGCGGTGGCGTACCGGGTGGCCCCGACCTTCGACTCGGGCTGGCTGTACCACCGCGGCTCGGTCACCGGCCAGGGCGCCCCCGCGTGGGCGGGGCTGCTGAGCACGCCCGCGCTGTTCCTGCTCGCGCTGGTGCTGACGGCGTGTTTCCTCGCCTGGGTGCCGGGCCGCCGGCTGTGGTTCACCACCCTGGGCGCGGGCACCATGTACGGCTATCTGCTGCACGGCTTCCTGATCAAGTCCTCGCGCTTCTGGGGCTGGTACGACCACCCCTGGCTGCACACCCCGGCCGGTGAGCTGGCGGTCACCGCGCTCGCCGTCGGCATGATCACCGCGCTGTGCTCGGCGCCGGTGCGGGCGGTCTTCCGGTACGTCGTCGAGCCCCGGATGGACTGGGCCTTCGTCGCCCGTCCGGCGGACACCGGCCGGGAGCGGCGGAGGAAGTCCACCGTCCCCGAACCGTCCCGGCCGACGCGCTGAACGCGCCGACCGTCCGCGCGCCCCACCGCGTCACCGGGCCGCCTCCGCACGGCCGTCCGGAGGCGGCCCGAGCCCGGCCCCCCTAGGGTGAGCCCCGGGGCGGGCACGGCTCGAACAGGGGGATCCCCGGCGCGCAGCCGGGCGTACCGGGAGGCCGCATGCTGCCGATGTACGGACGCCGGACGGCCGCCGCGACGGCGGTGGCGGCGACGGCCCTCGCGCTGCTGGGCACGGGCGGTGCTCCCCCCGCGCGGGCCGCCGGCCCGGCACCCTCCGCGTCGCACGCGTCCGCCCCCGTCCCCGATCTGTCGCGCTTCTACCGGCAGCGCGTCACCTGGTCGGCCTGCGCGGGCGAGGGCGAGGGCATGCCCGCCGATCTGCAGTGCGGCAAGGTCACCGTGCCCCTCGACTACGCCCGGCCCGGCGAGGGCACGCTGGAGCTGGCGATGGCCCGCTACCGCGCCTCGGGCCGGTCCCGGGGCTCGGTGCTGCTGAACTTCGGCGGCCCCGGAGGGCCGGGGGTCCCCCAGCTGGCCCTGGGCGGCAAGGAGTTCCTGGGACTGACCGACGGCTACGACGTGGTCACCTTCGACCCGCGCGGCGTCGGCCGCTCCTCCCCCGTGAGCTGCGGCGAGGGCACCGACCAGATGCTCGCGGCGACCGAGGACGGCGCCGTCGAACGGGACCCCCGGGCCGCGCTGGAGACACTGCGGGCGGCGGCGGCCCAGTGCGTGGCCCGCTCCGGCCCGGTGCTGCGCCACATCGGCACGGTCGACGCCGCCCGCGACCTGGACGTCATGCGGCAGGCACTGGGCGACGACCGGCTCAACTACCTCGGCTTCTCCTACGGCACCCGGCTCGGCGCGGTGTACGCGGCCCAGTTCCCGAAGAAGGTCGGTCGGATGGTGTTCGACGGTGTCGACACCCTCACCGAGTCGCTGGCCGAGCAGGGGGTGGTGAGCGCGGCGGGGCAGCAGCGGGCACTGGAGGACTTCCTCGCCTGGTGCGCGAAGGACGTGGCCTGTCCGTTCGGGCAGGACGCCCGCGCGGCCCGGGAGCAGATGGTGCGGCTCGTGCGCTCGCTGGACGAGGACCCGCTGCCGGCCGACTTCGGCGGCCGGTTCACCGGGCAGGACCTGGTGGCGGCCGTCGGGCAGGGGCTCTACAGCGAGCAGTACTGGCCGGCGCTGGAACAGGCGCTGGCCGATCTGACGCAGGGCGGCGACGCGGGGCGGCTCACGGGCTTCACCGGCGGCGGCGCGGTCGTCCCGCCCCGGACCGCCCGCCCCGGCACGCCGGCCACCCTCGCTGCGGCTCCCCGTGCCGCGGCTCCCCCGGCCGTGGAACCGCCCCGTCCCGGCCGGGTGCCGGGGTACGCGGACCTGACCGGCTCCGGCCGGGAGCAGGAGGACGCCCCCGGCAACCGGCCCTCCCCCGCCGCCGGGTCCGCCCGGGCCGACGGCGGGCTCGTGGACCCCGAGGACGTGCCCGCCGACAACCTCCCGGCCGCCCTCATGGCCGTCAACTGCGCCGACGACCCCGACCGGCGCACCGCCGCCCAGGTCCTCGGCGACCTCGGCCGGCTGCGCGCCCGGTACGAGGAGGCCTCGCCGGTCTTCGGCCGCTACCGGCTGGCCGAGGTGCTGATGTGCTACGGCCGCCCGAGGGGCACCGACTTCGTGCGGGAGCGGGTGCGCGACGTGCCCGCGCCGAGGATGCTGCTGGTCGGGACCCGGGGCGATCCCGCGACCCCGTACCGCTGGACGGTGGAGACCGCCGAGCGGCTCGGCCCCTCCGCCGTGGTGCTGGACAACAGGGGCGAGGGGCACACCGGTTACGCCTCCTCCCCGTGCGTCCACCGCCGGGTGGACACCTTCCTGCTGTACGGCACCCTGCCCCCGGACGGCAGTTCCTGCGGACCGGAGCGGGACGGCTGACCTCCCCTTCCGCCGCCCGGGCGGCTTACGCTACGCGGAGGCCGGTGATCGTGAAGGGGCGTGCGGACGTGGGCGGACTGCTGGGTGTCGCGGTACTGGGGGCGGGTCACATGGGGGCCGACCACATCCGCCGTCTGGACCGGGTGACGGGCGGCGCGCGGGTGGCGGCCGTCGCCGATCCCGATCTCGCGCGGGCGGAGGCGGCCGTGGCCGGGATCGACGGCGCCTCGTCGCACGCCGAGGTGGCCGCGGCACTGGACGCGCCGGGCGTGGAGGCGGTGCTGATCGCCTCGCCGGGCCCCGCCCACGAGGCCGCGCTGCACGAGGCGTTCGCCCGCGGCCTGCCGGTGCTGTGCGAGAAGCCGCTGGTGCCGGACGCGGAGGGGGCGCTGCGGGTGGTCGAGGCGGAGGTCCGGTTCGGCCGGCGGCTGGTCCAGGTGGGGTTCATGCGCCGCTACGACGCGGAGTACCTGCGGCTGAAGTCCCTGCTGGACGAGGGCGCGCTGGGCCGCCCGCTGATGCTGCACTGCGTCCACCGCAACGTCTCCTCGCCGCCCGGTTTCACCTCGGCGATGCTGGTCGACAGCTCGGTCTCGCACGAGATCGACGCGGCCCGCTGGCTGCTCGGCCAGGAACCGGTCGCGGTGAGCGTGCTGCGGCCCGGCAGTACGGGACGGGCGCCCGAAGGGCTCCTCGATCCGCAGTTCGTGCTGCTGGAGACCGACGGCGGCGTCCTGGTCGACGTGGAGATCTTCGTCGACACCGGCTTCGGGTACCAGGTGCGGTGCGAGGCGGTCTGCGAGGGCGGCAGCGCCCGCATCGGCGAGGAGCACGGGATGACGGTGACGGCTCCGGGACGGGAGTCGCGGGAGGTCCCGCAGGACTACCTCGTACGGTTCGCGGACGCCTACGACCGCGAGCTGCGGGCCTGGGTCGAGGCGTGCCGGGCGGGCCGGGTCACCGGTCCGAGCGCCTGGGACGGCTACGCCTCCTCGGCGACGGCGGAGGCGGGCGTCCGCGCGCAGCGCACCGGCACCCGCACCCCGGTGGACCTGGCCCCGCGCCCGGCGCTGTACGCCTGAGGCGGCCGAGACGGGGTGCCGGTCGCGTCCGCACGGCATGGCGCGGAACGCTGTGGCAGGGCGCGGGCGCGGCGCGCCACGGAGGACGCCGTCATATGCCGGAAGCATCCTCACGCCCCATGTTGCCAAATCCCTTACAGCGTGCGACGCGCTGTGCGACAGTCGTAACGGTCCTTCTTCACCAGTCGGTCGCATTGTTCCCCCGGAGTACGCCATGCCGTCCCCTCCGCCTGCGGACCGCTCACCCGCGCAGCCGCCCCGCCGCGGCGCGGTCGACGCGCTGATCTCGCGGACCCGGAGGCTGCGCGGCGACATGGACGCCGTACGGCGCGAGGCACCCGTCGACGGCGCGGACCCCGAGGCCCGCTGGCAGCGCGCCCTGTGCGATCTGGCACTGCACCAACTCGCCGACGTGGACGCCCACTTGGCGCTGCTCCGGGACGGCCCTCCGCCCCTGGGGGCCGAACGCGTCCCCGGGACGGGGCCCCCGGCGCCCGAACCGCGGGCTCCCGCGCAGCCGCCCGACGGCGGGCCCCTGCTCGGCAGGGTCGGCTCCGCCGAGTGGGATCTGCTGACCGACCGGGCGGCGTGGTCCGGCGAGCTGTACCGGATCCTCGGCCGCGACCCCGCCGCCCCCGCCCTCACCCTCGACGAACTCCCCTCCCTCGTGCACGAGGACGACCGCGCCCGGCTGACCGCGATGGTCACGGGCTGCCTCATCGACGCCCGTCCCCTCGACGGGGAGTTCCGCGTCCTGCGCCCGGACGGCGAGGAGCGTCTCGTGCACATGATGGGCGAACCCGTGCTCGACGCCGAAGGCTCCACCGTCTCGATGTGGGCGGTGCTCCGGGACGTCGGCGAACTGCGCCGCCGGCGGCGGACCCTGCGCGAGACCCATGACTCGCTGCACCGGCGCCGAGGGCTCGCGGGGAGCGAGCACCGGGTCGCGGCCGAACTGCGGGAGGCCGTGCTGCCGCCCTGGCGCGGCCCCCTGCGCCTTCCGCGCCAGGGCCCCGGCGCCCTGGACCTGGCCGCCCGCTGTCTGCCCTCCCGCGCCGGGGCGCCGGTCGGCGGCGGCTGGTACGACGCACTCGAACTCCCCGACGGACAGACCCTGTTGAGCGTCGGGGAACTGACCGGGCACGGCGTCGCCGCCACCACGGGGGTGGCGATGCTGCTCGGCGCCGTCCGCGGCATGGCAGTGACCGGCGCCCCGCCGGACGAACTGCTCGGCCGGCTCAACCAGTTGCTCGACGCCGCCCTGGTGCCGCCCGCGCTGGGCGGCGCCCTCTGCTGCCGCTACCGGCCCGCCGCGCGCACCCTGAGCTGGGCGCGCGCGGGACACCCCGCCCCGCTGCTGTTCCGCGACGGGACGGGGCGCGCGCTCGCGGCACCGGACGGCGTCCTGCTCGGGGCGACCTCCGGTGCCTCCTACGGAGCGGCCGAGGAACCACTGCGCCCGGGTGACCTGCTGCTCCTGCACACCGGCGGGCTGGTTCCCCGGCACCCGGGCCCCGAGGGCACCCGCCGGCTGCTCGGGCTCGCCGAGCGGTTCGGCGCGGCCCGGGACGCGCAGAGTTGCGTACGGGCCGTCGTCGAGGAGTTCGGCGGGGCCGGGCGCCGCGACGACGCCTGCGTGCTGGTGGCCCGGGTCACCGGCTGACGTGTCCGCCGCGCGTGCGCGGGAGACCGCCTCAGACCCGGGACGGCATGGACCTCAGGCGCGGGCGGTGCTGCCACCTCCCCTGCGCTTCCAGCCCGGCGGCATGGCCAGCTCGATCTCCTCGCGCAGGCTGCGCACCTTCGGATAGCCGGAGTACCGGGCGGTGAGCCGGTACATCTCGCGCAGCCGGTCCCAGGTGCGGTGCGAGGAGTTCGACCCCATGGAGTTCAGGGCCAGCCGGGCGTAGCGGTCGGCCTGGTCCGGGTCGTCGGCGATGAAGCAGGCCGAGGCGAGCGAGATGTGGTCGAAGATCTTCGACCGCTCGCGCCCGCCCTCGCGCAGATGCAGCGCCTTCCTGGCGTGCTGCTGGGCGACGGCCGCCGCGCCCGGTTCGTGCTCGGCGAGGGTGCGGTAGGCCAGGGCCTGCATGCCGTGCAGGTCCGCCTCGTCGAAGAGCTGCATCCAGCTCGGCGGCGGCACGTCCCCCTTGTCGGAGACGAACAGTTCCTCGGCCTGCCCGAGGGTGCGCCGCATGGCCTGTCCCCGGCCCATCGAGGCCTGCGCCCAGGCCTCGATGGTGTGGAGCATGGCCCGGGTGCGCGGCAGCACCTCCTCCCCGGAGCCGGACTCGGCGAGCTTCATCAGGTCCAGGGCGTCGTCGGGACGGCCCAGGTGCACCATCTGGCGGGCGGCGCGGGACAGCGCCTCCCCGGCGCGGGGCCGGTCGCCGCTCTCCCTGGCGGCGTGGGCGGCGATGACGAAGTACTTCTGGGCCGTGGGTTCCAGCCCGACGTCGTGCGACATCCAGCCGGCCAGGACGGCCAGATTGGCGGCGACGCCCCACAGGCGCCGCTGCAGGGGATCGGGGTGCCGGTAGGAGAGCATGCCTCCCACCTCGTTGAGCTGGCCCACCACCGCCTTGCGTTGCAGCCCGCCCCCGCGGGCCGCGTCCCAGGCGCGGAACACCTCGACGGAGCGCTCCAGTTCCTCGATCTCCTGCGTCCCGACGGGGGCGGCCTCGTAGCGGTCGTACCCGGCGGGGTCGGCGTGCAGGGGATGGTCGAGATCGGGGGCGTCGGCCGAGAGGGCCGGATCGGTGTGCAGCCAGTCGTGCATGGCGCTGCTGAGTGCGGAGCCCGCGGCGAGCGCGGCGCCCGCGCCCACCAAGCCGCGTCGGTTGAGCATGAGGTCCATTCCCGTGAATTCGGTGAGGACCGCGGCGGTCTGCTCGGGCGCCCACGGCACTCCGTCGGGATGTTCCTCGTCCCCGCCGCCCTGCCGTTTCCCCGTACGCCCGCGCCGGACCAGACCGAGATCCTCGATGGTCACGACACGGCCGAGACGCTCGGTGAACAGGGCCGCCATCACCCGTGGCACGGGATCGCGCGGGATCTCTCCCATGTCGATCCAGCGCCGAACGCGGGAGGTGTCGGTCGCCAGCTGGGGGTGGCCCATGGCCGCCGCCTGCCGGTTGACCAGCCTCGCGAGTTCTCCCTTGGACCATCCGGTCAGGCCGAAGAGGTCCGCCAGACGGGTGTTGGGTCGTCCGCTCACGTCAAGCCCCCAGGTACTCGGCTGAGTTGACAGTAACCGCCTGTCAGTTGCTGCGGGACTATTCGCCAGGGTTCGCCAGGGTGCGCCAGATGGTGTGCCCGGGGCCATCGGGTGTCAGGTAGGAAAGCGCCACCCCGACCCGGTCGCCCAGGGGCATTCCCCAGGGTGCGCCGGGGCGACCGGGCCGGAGCGGCGCGGCAACTCACCGGCACACGAAGGGATCCGTGTTCACCCATGTACGCAGCATCGTCCTCCGTGTCCGCCCCGTCTCCGTCGCTGCGCACCCGCCGGCCGGGAGCGGGCGGCCCCTACCTCGACCCCGCGCGTCCCCAGACCCCGGTGCTCGGTGCCGGACGGTCCCGGCGCGTACCCGGGGCGGCCGGCGCGCCGCTCAGCGGGAGGCTCGACCTGTCCGGCCCGCAGGGTGCGCAGCTGCGCACGGCGATCGCCTCGGTGCACCGCATCTGCCCGGAGTTCACCCCGGTGCAGGTGCTGCGCCGCAGCGGCCGCTCGGTCCTGCTGGTGGGGACGACGGGCCGCACCACGGCCGTGGCCAAGTGTTTACTGGACCATTCGCCGATGTGGTCCGAACGGACCCGGCACGAAATAGCGGCGTACCGCGCGTTCGTCCGGCACCGCCCCCCGGTGCGGGTGCCTCGGCTGATCGCGGCGGACCCGGACAACTGCACGCTGGTGATCGAGCGGATGCCCGGGCGGGTCGCCGCGCTGCACCGGCATCCGGTGCAGGCCCCGCCGCGCGCGGACGTGCGGGCGGCGCTCGGCGCGATCTGCCGGCTGAACGCCTGGCGGCCGCCGGCGGGCACCTTCGACGCCCCGCTGGACTACGCGGAGCGCATCTCCCGCTTCCACGACCTCGGGCTCCTCACCGACCGGGACATGGGCGACCTGCAGAAGCTGCTGCACGGCATCGCGCACGCGGCGGGCCGCCAGGGCATGGGCCAGTTCTGCCACGGCGACGCGCTGCTGTCGAACGTCCTGCTCTCCCCGGCCGGCCCGGTCCTGGTGGACTGGGAGCACGCGGGCTGGTACCTGCCCGGGTACGACCTGGCCACGCTGTGGACCGTGCTCGGGGACGCCCCGATGGCGCGGCGGCAGATCAGCGGCATCGCGCAGTCGGCCGGCCCGGCCTCGCGCGACGCGTTCCTGGTCAACCTGATGCTGGTGCTGACCCGGGAGATCCGCACCTACGAGACGGCCGTCCAGCGCTCGATGCACGAGGGCGCCCCGGCGGCGCCGGGCACCACCCCGTCCGGCGAGGAACAGCGCCTCCTGCTCCGCCGCCTCCACGACGACTGTCAGCTCGCCCGCCGCGCGGTCCGCGCGGCGGTGGGCACCCGTTGACGCGAGGGGGACCCGCGCCGGACGGCCCTTCGGCCTCCCCGCCCCGGCGGGCGTCCCCCTCGCACGGCCGCCCGGATTCCTCCGTCCGGGTCATTGGTCCACTCCACTGACGCCCCGCAGGCCCGAGCACGTGCCGTTGACCGGCTGAAACCCGGTGCCCGGCACATGATTGACGGATCGTCGGAGAGCCGATAGCACTGACGCACGTTCGGCCCCGCACGCCCCATCGCGCTCGATCGCCCAGGAGGCCTGCCTTGCGAGGATCCCCCACCACCGGACACAGGCACAGAACCACCCGCAGGACGGCGGCCGGCGCCGCCGCGTCCGCCGCGCTGCTGCTCCCCCTGCTCGGCGCCGGCCAGGCGGCCGGGCAGAGCGATGCCCGCACCGGCGCGCCGGCCGGGCTGCAGCGCGCCTTCGCCGCCGCGGCGGCCGAGTACCACGTACCGGGGAGCGTCCTGCTGGGCGTCTCCTACCTGCAGTCCCGCTGGGACACCCACGCCGGCGCGCCCAGCGTCTCGGGCGGCTACGGTCCGATGCACCTGACGGACGCCCGCACCGCCCTCGCCCGGTCGAACACGCATCCGGAGCAGACCGCGAGCGCGCACCCGGAGCAGACGGCCGACGCCCGCGGCGACACCGCGCGCCCCGCACTCCACCCGGCCGTGAAGGCAACCGGCGTCCCGGCCGCCGCCGCGCTGCCGGCCCGGCTGCGGACGCTCGGCAGGGCCGCCGCGCTCACCGGGCTCCCCGCCGCCGCCCTGCGCCAGGACCCCGCCGCGAACGTCCGGGGAGGCGCCGCCCTGCTGGCCGCCGCGCAGCGGAAGCTGGGCGAGCCGCTCAGCGCGGACCCGGCCGACTGGTACGGGGCCGTCGCCACGTTCTCCGGCGCGGACGACAGGGCGACCGCCGCGGCGTACGCCGACGACGTCTACGACGTGATCCGCACCGGCGAGCGGCGCACCACGGACACCGGGGAGCGCGTCACCCTGACCGCGCGCCCCGGCCTGAAACCCGACACCGCGCCCCTGCGCCGCGCGGGCCTGCACAAGGGGCACGCCGCCGGCACCGAATGCCCGGACTCGGTGGCCTGCGAGTGGATCCCGGCTCCCTACGAGAAGTTCGGCAGCGACGACTACGGCAACCACGACCTGGGGAACCGTCCCGCCGGGCAGAGGATCGAGTACCTCGTCATCCACGACACCGAGGGCGCCTGGAACGGGGTCATCAACTCCGTGCAGGACCCGACCTACGTGTCGTGGAACTACACCCTGCGCTCCACCGACGGGCACGTCGCCCAGCACGTGAAGGCGAAGGACGTGGCCTGGCACGCCGGTAACTGGGACGTGAACTCACGGTCGATCGGCCTGGAGCACGAGGGCTTCCTCGCCGATCCGGACGCCTGGTTCACGGAGGCCATGTACCGCTCCTCGGCACGGCTGGTGAAGTACCTCGCCGACACGTACGACATCCCGCTGGACCGCCAACACCTGCTGGGTCACGACAACGTGCCCGGGCCCACCGCCTCCACGGTGCCCGGCATGCACACCGACCCGGGCCCGTACTGGGACTGGCGGCACTACTTCGACCTGCTGGGCGCGCCGCTGAAGAGCACGGCCGACGCGGACGGCGGTCTGGTGACGATCCTCCCCGACTACGCGGCCAACAGGCCCCCGTACACGGGCTGCGCCGACGGCGACCAGCCGTGCGCGGCGCACGGTTCCAGCGAGGTGCGGCTGTACACGGCACCGGACGAGAACGCGCCGCTGGTCAAGGACATCGGGCTGCGGCCCGGCGGGGGCGCCTCCACGATCGACGTGAACGACCTCGGCTCCCGGGTGTCCACCGGCCAGCAGTACGCGGTGGCCGGGCAGGACGGGGACTGGACGGCGATCTGGTACCTGGGCCAGAAGGCATGGTTCAGGAACCCGGCGGGACAGCCGACGGCCGTGCACGCGAAGGGGCTGGTGGTGACGCCGAAGGCCGGGGCCGCCGACATCCCCGTCTACGGCCGTGCCTACCCGGAGGCCTCCGCGTACCCGGCGGGCGTGCCCGCGCAGACGGTCTCGCCACTGCCCTACCGGATCCCGGCGGGTCAGAAGTACGTCGCCGGTGACACGATGCCGGGCCAGTACTACTACGCGGTGACCTTCGACGAGGCCTCGCACAAGGTCGTGACCGGCAAGGACATGTACTACGAGATCCAGTACGGCCACCGGGTCGGCTTCGTCCGCGCCGCCGACGTCCAGGTGCTTCCCTCGGCCTCGTAGCGAGGGACCCTCAGCGAGTGCGGGGGCCGGGTCCGCCGTCCGCGGATCCGGCCCCCGCCCGTGTCCCGTGCCCGCCGCGGCGGGTCAGCCCTGCTGGAACAGCTCCGCGGGGAGCGGCTTGAGCAGGGCGTAGAGGTCGTCGGTGATGGGGCGGTCCCAGGCGGCGATGGTCACCAGGACGTTGTCGCTGCGGTCGAACTGCACGCAGGAGATGCGGCTTTCGGACAGCTTGAGGCGACGCACCACCAGCAGGTTGTCGCCCTGCATCACCGGCACGTCCTCGGTGCCGACGACGGTGACCTCCTCGTCGTTCTCCAGGGCGAGGAGGAGCTGGGCCACCTCGAAGGGGATCTCCCCCTCCTCGACCTCGCGCGCCGGGGAACCCTCCGGGAGGTTGCCGATGATCATCGCGGGGCCCCGGCCGCCGAACAGGTCGTAGCGCAGGAACACGCCCTGGCAGCTCCCGTCGGGGGCGGGCAGCAGACCGGCACCGAGATTGCCCGGCCAGTCGCCCGGATCCATGGCCAGTACGTCGAATTCGGGCCCGGCGGGAGTGGCGCTGCGGCGGCGGAGGAAGGACATGCCGCCATGGTACGTGTCCGCGTCCGCGGCCGACCTGGGGCCGGGGATCGGGTCGGGTCAGGTCAGGTCAGGTCAGGTCGAACTCGCCCTCCCGCGCGCCGGAGACGAAGGCGCCCCATTCCGCGGGGGTGAAGATCAGGGACGGGCTCTCGGGGCGGCCGCTGTTCCGCATCGCGATGAAGCCCTCGACGAAGGCGATCTGGACGTCCCCGCGCCCCTTGCTGCTCGAATGCCACTCGGCGTTGGTGAGATCGAGGTCGGGCTTGTCCCAGCCCGTGAGGGGCTGCTGCTGGATGGTGCTCTCGGCCACGGCCGTGCTCCTCCCGTTTCGTCGTCCGCGGTCAGCCTAGCGACCGGCTCCGGACACCGACAGGGCACGTGAGGGGGACGCTTGCGGTAATCCGGGCGGGCCGCGGCGCGAGGGCGGCGCCCGCGTGGACGCGTCCGGCGGGACAGGCGGTGGGCACGGCCTTTCAATGAAGTGGTCCGAGAAGTGGTCCGAGCCCTGGTCGCCCTGGAGGGCCACATGTCGTCCATGTCGCCCCCGCCCCGTGGCACGGGGGCCGCTCCGGGGGCGCTGCACCGCCTGGGCGAGTGGTGCGCCCGGCACTTCGTCCTCGTCATCGTGGCCTGGCTGCTCGCCCTGCCGGCCCTCGAGGCACTGCAGCACTCCTTCGGCGGGGAGTACTCGGACGATTTCGCCCTGCCGGGCACCCAGTCCCAGCAGGGCCTGGACGTGCTGAAGCGGCACGATCCGGCGGCCGGCGGCTACAGCAGCCAGATCGTGCTGCACGACGGGCGGAAGCCGCTCACCTCGCTGAGCGGGCAGATGTCGGACGCCGTCGGCTCCCTGGCGAGGCTGCCGCACGTGCTGTCGGTGCAGAACCCGCTGCCCCCGCCAGGGAAGAAGCAGCCCTCTTCCTCGCAGTCGGGAACCTCGCCGTCGGGGACTTCCGAGTCGGGCGGCGCGGGCCCGCTGTCGAAGGACGGCCGCACGGGGTACATCACCGTCCGGTTCGACGTGCAGCCCTCGACGCTCGGCGACGGGTATCTGCACGGCGTGGACGAGGCGGTGGGGCCGCTGCGCCAGGCGGGCGCGGAGGTCGAGTACGGCGGGCCGCTCGGCGAACTGGCGCGGCCGGCGCCGGACGACCGGATCAGTGAGCTGATCGGTTTCGCGGTGGCCGTCGTGGTGCTGCTGGTCGGCTTCGGCAGTGTCCTCGCCGCGGGCCTGCCGCTGCTGAGTGCCCTGGTGAGCGTGGTGGGCGGGCTGGCGTGCCTGGGACTGCTGGCCGCCGCGTTCACCTTCGCCACGGTCTCCCCCACCCTGGCCACGATGATCGGTCTCGGAGTCGGCATCGACTACGCGCTGTTCCTGCTCACCCGCCACCGTCAGCACCTCATGGACGGTGCGGACCCCGTGCGGGCGGCGGGGCGGGCGGCGGCCACGAGCGGCCGGGCCGTCCTCGTCTCCGGCTGCACGGTGATCGTCGCGCTGGCCGGGCTGTCCGTCTCCGGGGTGGCGTTCATCGCCCTGCTGGGCGTGGCCGCCGCCGTCACGGTGATCACGGCGGTGGCGGGCGCGCTCACCCTCGTCCCGGCGCTGCTCGGGCTGCTCGGCACGCGGATCGACCGGCTGCGGGTGCGCCGGCCGGTGGCGGAGACCGACGCGCGGCCGGGCGAGGCCGCGCACGGCACCTGGCACCGGTACGCGCTGCGGGTGGAGCGGCGGCCCTGGTGGTTCCTGGCCGGGGGGCTGCTCACGGTGGCCGTGCTGGCGATCCCGGTGTTCTCGATGCGGCTCGGGCACATCGGCGACGGCGCCGATCCGACCTCGTTCACCGACCGGCGGGCCTACGACCTGATGTCGGACGCGTTCGGGCCCGGCTCCAACGGTCCGCTGACGGTGGTCGTCGACCAGACGAAGGTGCCGGCCGACCAGCGCTCCGCGCTCGCCTCCCGCACCGGGCAGGAGCTGGCCGATGCCCCGGGCGCCGCCTCCGTCACCCCGCTGACGGCCACCTCGGACGGGGACGTGCTGGTGGGCACCGTCTACTCGAAGGCCTCGCCGCAGAGCTCCACCACCACCGACCTCGCCAACACGCTGGTGGACACCACGCTCCCGCACGCCGCCTCCGGAACCGGCGCCAAGGGGTACGTCACCGGGACCACGGCCGCGCAGGTCGACTTCCGGGACCTCGTCGCCCAGCGGCTGCCCTGGATCATCGCCGTCGTCGTGGCGCTGGCCTTCCTGATCATCCTGATCGTCTTCCGCGGTCCGCTGGTCGCGCTCAAGGCGGCGGTGCTGAACGTGCTGTCGATCGGTGCCTCGTACGGGGTGGTGGTCGCCGTCTTCCAGTGGGGGTGGGGCGGGCCCGCGCTGGGGGTGTCGGGCACGGTGCCGATCGAGAGCTACGTGCCGATGATGATGTTCGCCATCATCTTCGGGCTCAGCATGGACTACGAGATCTTCCTGCTCTCCCGCGTGCACGAGGCGTGGCGGCGCACCGGCGACGCGAAGGGGGCGGTGGCCCACGCCCTGGAGATCACCGCGCGGGTGATCAGCTGCGCCGCGCTGATCATGGTCAGCGTGTTCGCCGCGTTCGTCATCAGCGACAACATCGTGGTGAAGATGCTGGGCCTGGGCCTCGCGGTGAGCGTGCTCATCGACGCGACCGTGGTACGGCTGCTGCTGGTCCCGGCGGTGATGACACTCCTGGGGCGGCACGCGTGGCGCACCCCGCGGTGGCTGGACCGCGTCCTGCCGCACATCGATCCCGAGGGGGAGCACGAGTAGGACGGCCGCGCCCTCCCGGAGCCACGCCCGCCCCGGGCCCCCACACACCCCGGACCCGAGCCCGCACCCGCACCCGCGCCGGCCGTCAGCCGGTCCTGTCGTCCGCCCCGGTCCGGAGCCGGGCGCGGACCCGGCGCAGCCATGCCTCGACGGGAGCCTCGTCCGGCTGCGCCGGGAGCACGGTGCGGGTCGCGGCGAAGGCGTCCTCGTAGTGGCGCAGCAGGGGCTCGGCGACGGCGGGGTCGGCGGCGACCCGTTCCCCGAAGCGGTGGTACTCCTCCGGGTCCTCCACGCGGAGGGTCAGCCGGCCGGTGGCGTACAGCTCGTGGCCCTGATGGCACAGGCGCTTGAGGTGGCGGGCGTGCTTCGCGGTGCGCCTGCGCTCCTCGGCCGAGGAGGCGCGCTCCCCTCGCGCCCGGAGCCGCCGGAACTGCTGGGTGGCGTAACCCAGGTAGGCCGCGCGGACGCGCGGGGCGGACAGCAGGCAGGCGCGCAGGCCGATGAGTTCCTCGCCCAGCTCGCTGCGCACCTCGTACAGGTCGTCCGGGAGCCAGACCAGTTCGAGGACGGTGGGATTGCCGGCGAGGGCGAGCCTGCACCACTTGGCCGCCTCGTGCAGGGTGCGGTCCGGGGCGGTGGTGACGTGGGACTCCTTCGGCCGGTGCAGGCCGTGGAGGTCCTCGGTGGGGGCCGCGAAGACGCCGAGACGGTCCACGTCGGAGCCCGCGTGGGCGAGTCCGTAGGCGGTGGAGCCGACGATGCCGGAGAGCAGGACATGGATGACGGACATGGGCGGGCCCTCCCTTCGCGGGAGTCCCCCGGGTGCGGAATCCCTGTGCCGGTGGGCCCATTGTGGTGAGGCGGGGGCGGCGCGGTCACCGCATTATTCGCGGGGCTCCCCCGTGAACCGCTCGCGCAGCTCCCGCTTGAGGATCTTTCCGCTGGCGTTGCGCGGCAGGCCGTCCACGAAGAGCACCCGCTTGGGCGCCTTGAAGGAGGCGAGGTGCTCCCGTGCGTGGGCGAGGAGTTCGGCCTCGGTGACCTCGCCGCGGGGCACGACGACCGCGGTGACTGCCTCGATCCAGCGTGCGTCGGGCAGCCCGATCACGGCGGCCTCGGCCACCGACTCGTGGGTGTAGAGGACGTCCTCGACCTGGCGGGAGGCGACCAGGACGCCCCCGGAGTTGATGACGTCCTTCACCCGGTCGACGACGGTGAAATAGCCGTGGGCGTCGCGTACGGCGAGGTCCCCGGAGTGGAACCAGCCGTCGCGGAAGGCCTCGGCGGTCTCCTCCGGCTTGTCCCAGTAGCCCTCGCACAGTTGCGGCGAGCGGTAGACGATCTCGCCGCGTTCGCCGTCGGGCACGTCCCGGCCCTCCTCGTCGACCACCTTCGCCTCGACGAACAGCACCGGGCGCCCGCAGGAGTCCATGCGGCCCTTGTGCTCCTCGGGGCCGAGAACCATCGCCAGCGGGCCGATCTCGCTCTGCCCGAAGCAGTTGTGGAAGGCGAGGTGCGGCAGCCGTTCCCTGAGCCGTTCGAGGACGGGCACCGGCATGATCGACGCCCCGTAGTAGGCCTTGCGCAGTCCGCCGAGGTCGCGGGTGGCGAAGTCGGGGCGGCCGGCCAGGCCGATCCACACGGTGGGCGGGGCGAAGAAGCTGTCCGCGCGGCCCGCTTCGATCAGGTCGAGGAGCAGGTCACCGTCGGGGGCGTCGAGCAGGATGTTCTCGGCGCCGACGGCCAGGTAGGGCAGCAGGAAGACGTGCGTCTGGGCCGAGTGGTAGAGCGGCAGCGCGTGCACGGGGCGGTCGCCGGCCTGGAGGTCGAGGGCGGTGATCGCGCTGAGGTACTCGTGCACCAGCGCGCGGTGGGTCATCATCGCGCCCTTGGGCAGCGCGGTGGTGCCGGAGGTGTAGAGGAGCTGCACGAGGTCCTCGGCGCGCGGCTCGGGACCGTCGTAGGGCTCGGCCGCCGCGAGCCGGGCGAGCAGGGAGTCACCGCCGTCGCCGTCCCCGCCGTCCCCGCCGCCCTCGGCGTTCTCGGCGTTCTCGCGCAGCGGCAGGACGCGCGTGCCCTCGGGCAGTCTGCCGGCGAGGTCCGGATCGGCGAGGACGAGGGAGCAGCCGGACTGGGTGACGAGGTAGGCGAGGTCCTCGCCGGCGAGGGCATGGTTCATCGGTACGTGGACGAGTCCGGCGCGGGCGCAGGCGAGGAAGGCGATCAGATAGGCGTCGGAGTTGTGTCCGTAGGCGCCGACCCGGTCGCCGTGCCCGAGTCCGGTGTCGAGCAGCGCGCGGGCGCCCCGGCAGACCGCGTCGTCGAGGGCGGCGTAGGTCCAGTGCCGGTCCCCGTAGTGGAGGGCGACGCGTTCGGGGGTGCGGCGGGCGCTGCGCCGCAGCACCCCGTCGACGGTGGCACTCCGGCCGGCCGTGCTCCCCGGCCCCGCACCGCCGCCGCCCCGCTCCGCCGCCTTCGTCACTTCCGGCATGCCCTGTCCCTCCACCCGGTCCGCTCTGCCCGTGATCCTCATGTGCGGCGGTGACGGGGTCAAGCGTCCGGCCCGGCGGGGGCGTGCGGCGGGTTCCGGCAGGAGGGGGCCGACGTGGCGGGACGTGGCGGGAAGACGAGCGACCGAAGACCGGTTCCCGGCGAGGACGCTTCGTCCGGCACCACCCTTGTTACGCTCAACGCTCCCTTCCGCCACTGTAGTTGGGGGGCACCATGCGTATTCGTCACAGAGCGGTGGCCGTCGTGGCCGCCGTCCTGTTCGCCGCCGCGGGATCACTGCCCGCGACCGCCGGCACGGGGGCCGCACACCAGCGGGAGCGTCCTTCCGCCGGCCGGCTGTCGGCCGAGATCCGCTACACCGAGTACGGCATCCCGCACATCCTCGCCAAGGACTACGCGAGCCTCGGCTTCGGCGAGGGCTACGCCCAGGCCGCCGACCAGGTCTGCACGCTCGCCGACGGCTTCGTGACGCTGCGCGGGGAGCGCGCCCGCCACTTCGGCGCGGACGCGAAGCCCGACGGCTCGCTGTCCTCGGCCTCGACCAATCTCACCAGCGACCTCTACTTCCGCGGGGTGCGCGAAGCGCACACGGTGGAGAAACTGCTCGCCGAGCGCGCGCCGCTGGGCCCGAGCACGCAGGTGCGGGACCTGATGCGCGGCTGGGCCGCCGGGTACAACACCTGGCTGGCGCGGCACGAGATCACCGACCCCGCGTGCCGGGGCGCGCGCTGGGTGAAGCCGGTCACCTCCCTCGACGTGGCCGTGCGCGGCTACGCGGTGGCGGTGCTGGCCGGCGAGGGCCGCGCGGTCGACGCGCTGACGACCGCGACGCCGCCCACCGGCGGTACGGCGGACCGGAGTTCCCCCGAGGCGGCGCCCGATCCGCGCGCGGCCGCCCGTGCCGCACGGGAGCTGTTCGCCCAGGACCGGGCGGACATGGGGTCCAACGCGGTCGCCTTCAGCGGGGCCACCACGGCGAACGGCCGGGGTCTGCTGCTCGGCAACCCGCACTACCCGTGGCAGGGGGGCCGCCGCTTCTGGCAGGCGCAGCTCACCGTGCCGGGCGAACTCGACGTGGCGGGCGGCTCGCTGCTCGGCCTGCCCATCACCTCGATCGGCTTCAACTCCCGCGTCGCCTGGAGCCACACCGTGGCCACCGGGGTCCCGGAGAACGTGTACCGGCTCGACCTCGATCCCTCCGATCCCACGGTCTACCTCGTGGACGGCCGGCGCGAGCGGATGACGAAGCGGACCGTGACCGTCGCCGTCAAGGACGGCCCGCCCGTCACCCGCACCCAGTGGTGGACGCGCTACGGCCCCGTCCTCACCTCCCTGGGCCCGCAGATCCCCTTGCCCTGGACGGCCACGACGGCGTACGCGCTGAACGATCCCAACGCGGCCAACCTCCGCTTCGCCGACACCTCCCTCGGGTTCGCGAAGGCGAGGAGCACCGCGGACGTCCGGCGCTCCCTGGAGCGGCACCAGGGCCTGCCGTGGGTCAACACCGTCGCCGCCGACTCCTCGGGGCACTCCCTGTTCACCCAGTCCCAGCTGCTGCCCCGGGTCACCGACGGCCTCGCGGCACGCTGCTCCACGCCGCTGGGTGCGGCCACCTATCCCGCCGCCGGGCTCGCCGTCCTCGACGGCTCCCGGCGCGCGTGCGCGCTCGGGCGTGACGAGGACGCCGTTCAGGCGGGGACCTTCGGGCCCTCCCGGATGCCGACGCTCGAGGACGCCCCGTACGTCGAGAACAGCAACGACAGCGCGTGGCTGACCAATGCCGACCGGCCGCTCACCGGCTACGAGCGGATCTTCGGCACGGTCGCCATGCCGTCCAGCCCGCGCACCCGGGGTGCCGTCCAGGACGTGTCCGCGCTGGCGGCCCGCGGCGGGCTGACCGTGCGGGACCTGCAGCGGCAGCAGTTCGCCGACCGTGTGCCGGTCGCCGACCTGGCCGCCGCCGACACCGCCCGGGCCTGTGCCGCGCTGCCCGGCGGCACGGCCACCGCCTCCGACGGGACGGCGGTGAAGGTGGGCGAGGCGTGCCGGGTACTCGCCGCCTGGGACCGCACGGTCGGCACCGGCAGCAGGGGCGCGCTGCTGTTCGACCGGTTCTGGCGGAAGCTGAGCGGCTCCGTACCGCAGGACCAGCTGTGGAAGGTTCCGTTCTCGGCGGCCGACCCCCTGCGCACGCCGCGCACGCTGAACACCGCCGTACCCGCCTTCGCCACCGCCCTCGCGGACGCGGTGCGGGAACTCGGCCGGGCCGGCATCGGCCTCGACGAGCCGCTGGGCGCCCACCAGTTCGTGGTGCGCAACGGCAAGCGCGTCCCGGTGCCGGGCGGCACCGAGGCGCTCGGGGTGTGGAACAAGGTCGATTCCCGGTGGGACGCCCCGGCCGGCGGCTACACGGAGGTCGTCACCGGGTCGAGCCATGTGCAGGCGGTCGGCTGGGACGGCGGCCGCTGTCCCGTCGCCCGGACGCTGCTGACGTACTCCCAGTCCTCGAACCCGAACTCGGCGCACTACGCCGACCAGACCCGCTTGTTCTCCCGGGGCGAGTGGGTGACGTTCCGCTTCTGCGAGCGGGACATCCGCTCCTCGCCCGCGCTGAGGGTGGTGCGGGTCAGGGGCTGAGGGGCGAGGGGCGGGTCCGGTCCGCGGGTGCGGGCCGGGCCGGCCCCTCTTCTGCGGGTCGGCGACGCGGCTTTGCGTGGAGGCGGCGAGGCGGCGGTCAGAGCAGGTCCTCCAGGACGGCGCGGGCCGCGTTGTGGCCGGGGACGCCGCTCACGCCGCCGCCGCGCACCGCGCCGGCCCCGCACAGCAGGACGTTCGGGTGCGCGGTCGCCACACCCCAGCGGCCGGGGCCCTCCTCCTCCGCGTAGGGCCAGGACAGCCCGCGGTGGAAGATGTGGCCGCCGGGCAGCCGCAGGTCGCGTTCGAGGTCGAGCGGGGTGCGTGCCTCGATGCAGGGGCGCCCTTCGGCGTCGGTGGCCAGGCAGTCGGCCAGCGGTTCGGCGAGGTGGGCGTCCAGCTGGGCGAGGGTGGCCTCGAGCAGTGCCTCGCGGCGGGCGTCGTGGTCGGCGGTGAACAGCCGGGCCGGGGTGTGCAGGCCGAACAGGGTCAGCGTGTGGTGGCCCCGCTCGGCGAGTGCGGGGCCGAGGATGGTCGGGTCGGTGAGGGAGTGGCAGTAGATCTCCGAGGGCGGCGCGGTGGGCAGCGTCCCGGCGGCGGCCTGGGCGTGCGCGGTGGCGAGCTGTTCGTAGCCCTCGGCGATGTGGAAGGTGCCGGCGAAGGCCTCGCGGGGGTCGACGGCGGTGTCGCGCAGCCGGGGCAGCCGGGTGAGCAGCATGTTCACCTTGAGCTGGGCGCCCTCGGCGGGGGCGGGCGGGGTGTCGCCGGTGAGCCGGGCCAGTTCCTCGGGCGAGGCGTTGACCAGGACGTGCCGGGCGCTGACGGTGGCCTCGCCCTCGGCGCCCCGGTGGGTGACCTCGGCACAGCGGCCGTCGGTCTCGATGCGCACGGCCTCCCGCCCGGTGCGCAGGACGGCGCCCGCCTCCCGGGCCGCGGCCGCGAGGGCGTCGGTGAGCGCGCCCATGCCGCCCACGGGCACGTCCCAGGCGCCGGTGCCGCCGCCGATCACGTGGTAGAGGAAGCAGCGGTTCTGGGCGAGCGAGGGGTCGTGGGCGTCGGCGAAGGTGCCGATGAGGGCGTCGGTGAGGACGACGCCGCGGACGGTGTCGTCGGCGAAGCGCTCCTCGACGGCGGTGCCGAGGGGCTCCTCGAACAGGACGCGCCACGCCGTCTCGTCGTCGATGCGGCGGCGCAGTTCCGCCCGTGCGGGCAGCGGTTCGGTGAGCGTGGGGAAGACCCGGCGGGCGACGTGGCCGGTCATGCCGTAGAAGCGCTGCCAGGCCTCGTACTCGCGGTCGGAGCCGGTGAGGCGGGCGAAGGACTCGCGGGTGCGCCGCTCGCCGCCGCCGACCAGCAGCCCGGTGGGCCGGCCGGCGCGCGTGACGGGGGTGTACGAGGAGATCGTGCGGGGGCGCGTCCGAAAGCGCAGCCCCAGCTCCTGGACGATCTTCGGGGGCAGCAGGCTGACGAGGTAGGAGTAGCGGGAGAGCCGGGCGTCGACCCCGGCGAAGGGGCGGGTGGAGACGGCGGCGCCCCCGGTGTGGTCCAGGCGTTCGAGGAGGAGCACGGACCGGCCGGCCCGGGCGAGGTAGGCGGCGGCTACCAGTCCGTTGTGGCCGCCGCCCACGATCACGGCGTCGTAGTGCTCGGCGGTGTGTCCCTGGGGCGCTGGCATGGTCCTTGGTAACACGCGGGGCGGGAGGGGGCCAGGGTGCGTGAGCGCGCTACGGCTCGAGGCGGCGCGGGTCGGGGCGGCTGCCGGGGCCGAGGCGGGCCGTGGCGCGCAGGATGTGCTTCGGCGGGAGCTGCCAGCGCACCCGGGCGGGCACCGTGCGCAAGGCGGCGCCGGTCAGCCGGAGCCGCCGGGTGACGGTGGCGGGCGGCGGGGCGGGGCGGCCGTAGAGGGCGTGGGCCCAGGGCGGCAGGGCGGCGTAGGCCAGGCGTGCCACGTGCGGCCAGAGCAGGGCGCGGGCCGGGAGGAGGAGGGGGTGGACGCCGGGGCGGCGCAGGAAGTCGTCGATCTCGCGGGCGTCGGCGCCGGCGGCGAGCGCGGGGCGTACCGAGGCGAAGTAGGCAGCGAGTTCGGCCCGGCTGCCGGGCACCCCGGCGGGGTCGAGGCCGACGAGCCGGGCGCTCTCGCGGTGCTCGGCGACGTAGCGGTCGGCGAGGGCGTCGCTGAGGGGGTAGCCGGAGCGGCACAGCACGTGCACGTAGGAGTCGATCTCGGCGCAGTGCACCCAGAGCAGCAGTTCGGGCTCGTCGATCCGGTAGGTCCGCCCGGTGTCCGGGTCGGTGGCACGGAGCATGTCGTGGATGCGGCGGACGCGGGCGCCCGCGCGTTCGGCCGCCTCGGTGGTGCCGTAGGTCGTGGTGCCCACGAAGTCGGCGGTGCGCCGCAGCCGCCCCCAGGCGTCCTCGCGGAAGTCGGAGTTCTCGATGACGGCACGGACGGCGCGGGGATGCAGGGCCTGGAGGTAGAGGGCGCGGATGCCGGCCACCCACATCATGGGGTCGCCGTGCGCCTGCCAGGTCACGGAGGCCGGGGTGAACAGGCCTGGGTCGCGGACACTCACGCCGGTGCCGTACCCGGTGGCCGTGCGGTCATGCCGGGCCCGGTCCCCGGGCGCGCGGGGGCGGACCGGGGGCTCACGCCGTCACGCCAGCGTCGTCATGAAGTCCGTGCACGCCTGGGCGCACTCCCGGCAGACCTTCGCGGTGTCCTCCGCGCCCGGGTGCGCGTCGAAGACGTGGGCGCTCTCCAGGCACACCGCCCGGCACCACTCGACCTGGACGCGGAGCGCCGCCTCGTCCTGGCTGCCCTGTTCGGACAGGACGCGGCAGGTCGCGTCGCACACCTCGGCGCACATGATGCCCTTGCGCCGCACCGCCTCCTGGTCCGCCGGCCCGCCCGGGTCCACCAGACTCGCGCGCAGGGCGCAGGCGCGTGCGCACTCGGCGCACGTCTGGGCGCACCCGAAGCGGTCCTCCAGGAACCGGAAGAGCTCCTCCTGAGTCGTCGTCTGAGATGTCGTCGTAGTCACCCTGTGCGGGTAGCCGGGGCCCCCGGCCCCAAACCACCGCCGGGGCGGCGGAGCGGGTGCGCGGGCGTGCGTGTGTGTGTGGGGGGGGACGCGCACGCGAGGGCGCCCGGCCCGTCCTGCCGGACGCGGCCGGGCGCCCTCTCCCGCCGTCCTGGGTGCCGCCCCTCTCAGGTGCCGCCGGGGCCGCCGCTGCCGAAGCCGCCACTGCCGCCCTCGTTCCAACGGGGCCGCTTCTGCTCGGGGTTCGTGCTGGTCGAGGCGTTGCCGTGGCCGGGCATCTCGTGCGGGGTCAGGCGGTGCTCCTCGTCCTGGGGCATCTCGCTCGCCCGGCGCACCTGCTGCTCCTCCCGGACGGGGCCGCCCTCCGGCATCTTCGGCTGCTCCTCCGGCCGGGGCGGGGCCGGCGCGCGCCGGCGCGACCGGTAGCCCATCACGACCGCGCCGATCAGGAGCGCGACCACGACCACGCCCGCGACGAGCGGCCCGATGCCGACGGCGAAGTCGTTGGCCGCGGTGGTTACCGTCCATTCCATGCTCATGGACCCCGGGTACCCCGGGCGTCCGCGTCCAAGCAGGCGGCGGCCGGCCCCGCTACGTGCGGCGGACCCGTGTGTCACTCCCGTATCGGCCCCGGCGTTTCGGCCACGCCGGGGCACGGGGCGGGCGCCGTGCACCGGGGCCCTCGGGGCGAGCGCCGCACGGTGAGCGGGGCGCGGTCCGGCCGAAACCGTTGTTTTCGACCACGGGGCGCCCGTCGTTGACTCCTTGCCGCCGCCCTCCGGGCCCCGGCCCGCACCTTCTTCCGGCCCTCATCCGTCGACCGTGCAAGGAGACCGCCCGTGACCTCGACCGACGCGTCCGCCGCCGCATCCGATTCCGCGTCCTCCGCCGACCCCGCAGACCCCGCCGGCCCCGCCTCTTCCGCCGCCGTCCCGCCGCCCCCTCCCGCCGAGATGACCTACTCCGGGCAGTACGCCGTGAACCCGCTGGGAGAGGTGAGCTTCCGGGCCCTGTGCACCCAGCTTCCCGCCGTGCTGCGGCGCATCGCCGGCATGGCGTGGCGGACCGACCGCCGGGCGGTCCTGCTGCTCCTCGCCTGCCAGTTGGCCACCGGCCTGTCCGCCGCGGTGCTGCTGGCGGCGACGGCCCGGGCCATGCACCCGCTGCTCGGCGACGCCCCGGTCGGGCAGCGGCTGCGCGAGGCGCTGCCGGCGCTCGTCGTGGTCGCGGCCGCGGGTGGCGTCACCCGCCTCTCGGCCGCGCTGGCCGAGTACGCCGAGCGGCGCATCACCCCGCGGCTGACCACCGCGACCGACACCGCGCTGGTGGAGGCGGTGTGCCGGGTCGAGGCGGCGGCGTACGCGGTGGACGGGTTCTCCGACCGCCAGGAGGCGGCCGAGATGGGCGTGACGCGCACCCACTTCATGGTCATGGACTCCCAGCGCTTCCTGTCCGCCCTGATCAGGATGGTCACGGCCGGGGGTGTGCTGTCCGTGCTGAATCCGGTGATGCTGCCGCTGCTGCTGCTCGCCGTGGCGCCGGCCGGGATCGGGGCGGTGCTCGCCGCCCGGGTCGACTACGAGATCCACTACGCGAACGTGGCGGACCGCAACGTGCGCGGCATGACCCGCTGGTGGGCGACCACCCCGAAGTACGGCGACGAGGTCCGCGCCAACGGCATGACCGACTACCTCCTGTACTGGTACCGCGCCCTGTCCGACCGGGAGGACCGCCGTACGCTCGCGGCCGCCCCGCGCACCCTGCGGATCGCGCTGCTGTCCTCGCTGGCCGGCGGGGCCTTCCTCACGCTCACCTGGGGCGTGCTCGCCTGGCTGGCCGTGACCGGGCGGATCGCGCCCGCGCTGGCCGCGACGGCCGTCGTCGCGGTGCAGACGACGCTGGCGGCGCTGTCGCAGGTCGTCGTGAACGGTGCGGCGGTGTTCCACACGAGCCTGTACCTCGGCGACATGCAGGCCTTCTTCGACGACGCCGCCGCGCGCGCCCCCAAGCGCGGCGCGCGGGAGGTGCGGACGCCGGTGGAGGAGATCCGGCTCGAGGAGGTCGCCTACCGCTACCCGGGCAAGGACCGGGACGCGGTCGCCGGCGTCTCGCTGACGCTGCGCCGGGGCGAGATCCTCGCCGTGGTGGGGGTGAACGGCTCGGGCAAGAGCACCCTGACCCGGTTGATCACCGGCGTCTATCTCGCGGGCAAGGGGCGGGTCACCTGGAACGGCACCGATCTCGCCGAGGCCGACCCGGCCTCCGTCTGGAGCAACACCGGCCTCGTCCCGCAGATCTTCGCGCAGTGGCCGCTGCGGGCGCGGGAGAACGTCACCCTGGGCCAGCCGCGCGGCCACGACGACGGGGAGGTGTGGGAGGCGGTCGACGCGGTCGGGATGCGGGAGGCCGTCGAGGAGCTGCCCGCCGGTCTCGACACCCTCCTCGCCCGGGAGATCTTCGGCGGGGCGGAGCTGTCCGGCGGCCAGTGGCAGCGGCTGGCCTGCTCACGGGCGCTGTACCGGCGCCCGGCCCTGCTGATCCTGGACGAGCCGACCTCCCAGATGGACCCGCGGGGCGAGCACGGCATCTTCGAGCGGATCAAGGCGATCTCGGCCGACCGCATCACCATCGTCGTCACCCACCGTCTGGAGAACACCCGCATCGCCGACCACATCGTCCTCATGGAGCACGGCCGCATCACCGAGTCCGGCACGTACGACACGCTCGTCCACGCGGGCGGCACGTTCGCCGATCTGCTGCGGCTGTCGCAGGAGCGGTGACGCGGTTCCCGCAGGCCCGCTCGCCTCCGGCCCGCCCGTCTCCTCCGCCGTCACAGGTGACCTTCGCCGCTCCGGGGCAGATACTGCCGGTAGGAGCAGCCCCGGCCTCCCCGCCGGCCCGCCGGACCCGTCCGGCGGACCGGTGGGGGCGCCGGTCACCAGGACGCGGGCGGCGGGGCCGCCCGCCCGGCTCACCGGAGGTAGCGATGAAGATGCTGATCAATGTCCCGGAGACGGTGGTCGCGGACGCGCTGCGGGGCATGGCGGCCGCCCACCCCGAACTGGCCGTCGACGTGGAGAACCGGGTGATCGTGCGCCGGGACGCCCCGGTGGCGGGGAAGGTGGCCCTCGTGTCCGGCGGCGGCTCGGGGCACGAACCGCTGCACGGCGGCTTCGTCGGCCCGGGCATGCTGTCGGCCGCCTGCCCCGGCGAGGTGTTCACCTCGCCCGTCCCGGACCAGATGGTGCGGGCCGCGGCCGCCGTGAACAGCGGCGCCGGGGTGCTGTTCATCGTCAAGAACTACACCGGCGACGTCCTCAACTTCGACATGGCGGCCGAGCTCGCCGAGGACGAGGGCATATCGATGGCGAAGGTCCTCGTCAACGACGACGTCGCCGTGACCGACAGCCTCTACACCGCGGGTCGCCGGGGCACCGGCGCGACCCTGTTCGTGGAGAAGATCGCGGGCGCCGCCGCGGAGGAGGGGCAGCCCCTGGAGCGGGTGGAGGCGATCGCCCGGCAGGTCAACGACAGCGCGCGCAGCTTCGGCGTGGCCCTCTCCGCCTGCACCACGCCCGCCAAGGGCACCCCCACCTTCGACCTGCCCGCCGGCGAGCTGGAACTGGGCATCGGCATCCACGGCGAGCCCGGGCGCGAGCGGCGCGGCATGATGACCTCGCGGGAGATCGCGGACGTCGCGGTCGACGCCGTCCTGGAGGACCTGCGGCCGCGCAACCCGGTCCTCGTCCTGGTCAACGGCATGGGCGCGACTCCCCTGCTGGAGCTGTACGGCTTCAACGCGGAGGTGCAGCGGGTGCTCACCGAGCGCGGTGTGGCCGTGGCCCGCACGCTGGTGGGCAACTACGTCACCTCCCTCGACATGGCCGGCGCCTCGGTCACCCTGTGCCAGATCGACGAGGAGCTGCTGCGGCTGTGGGACGCGCCGGTGAGCACTCCGGGGCTGCGCTGGGGCAGGTAGGGCCGCTCCCCCGCCCGCCACTCCCCCGGCCGACCGCAACGTCCGTACCACGCAAGGAGATCACGTGCTCGACGCCGACTTCTTCCGCCGCTGGATGGCGGTGACCGCCGCGTCCGTCGACCGCGAGGCCGAGCGGCTCACGGCCCTCGACTCGCCGATCGGCGACGCCGACCACGGCAGCAATCTGCAGCGCGGGTTCCGCGCCGTCGCGGCCGTCCTCGACAAGGAGGTGCCGGACACCCCCGGGGCCGTGCTGACACTGGCCGGACGGCAGCTCATCTCCACCGTCGGCGGCGCGTCCGGGCCGCTGTACGGCACGCTGCTGCGCCGCACCGGCAAGGCGCTCGGTGACGCCGCCGAGGTCTCCGAGGAGGAGTTCGCGCAGGCGTTGCGCACCGGGGTGGACGCGGTGCGCCAGCTCGGCGGGGCGGCGCCGGGCGACAAGACCATGATCGACGCGCTGGTGCCCGCCGTCGACGCGCTCGGCGAGTCCTTCGACGCGGCCGGGGCCGCCGCGGAGGAGGGCGCCGTCGGCACGACGCCGCTGCGGGCCCGCAAGGGCAGGGCGAGTTATCTGGGCGAGCGCAGCATCGGCCACCAGGACCCGGGCGCGACCTCCTCCGCCCTGCTGATCGGTGCGTTGAAGGAGGCCCGCGGTGAGTGAGGGAACCTCGGAACGTCTGGTCGGTGTCGTGCTCGTCTCGCACAGCGCGGAGGTCGCCGCCTCGGTGGCGGATCTGGCGAGGGGCCTGTCGGGGGGCGGGACGGTGCCGCCGGTCGCGGCGGCGGGCGGCGGGCCGGACGGCGGCCTCGGCACGCACGCGGAGCTGATCTCCGCGGCGGCGGCCTCGGTGGACCGGGGCGCGGGCGTCGCGGTGCTGGTGGACCTGGGCAGCGCGGTCCTCACCGTCAAGGCCCTGCTGGCGGAGGGCGACGAACTGCCGGAGGACACCCGTCTGGTCGACGCGCCGTTCGTGGAGGGCGCCATCGCGGCGGTGGTGACGGCGTCGACGGGGGCGGACCTGGGAGCGGTCGAGGCGGCGGCGAAGGAGGCGTACTCCTACCGCAAGGAGTGACCGGCGGGGGCCGCAGGCCCGCGTCGGCGGCTCCGCGGCCCTCTCCTCAGGGCTTCTCGGGGCTCCTTCAGCGCCGGTGGGGCGCGATCGCCGAGGGGGCGGTCGCGGGTGCCCTCCGCGCGCCCGCCTTCCGCAGGAACCGGCGGGCCAGTTCTTCCCCGCGTTCCGCCGCCGCCTCGTGATCGTCGAGGGAGGTCACCTCGGAGTCGGGGAAGACGACGTACGTCACGTCGCCGTCCGTGCCGCCGCCGCGCGGGTCGGGGCGGATACCGAGGCCCTTGGCGACGGCGTACGAGGCCTCGCCGATGATGTCGCGCGGGCCCGTGTCGCCGACGACCGCGTACTCCAGCCGGTCGCCGTGGATGACCGCGGCGACCGAACCGCCGCGGATCCCGTCCGCCCGGTGGTTCCAGATGCGGCTCGGCTCGGGCACCACGATGTAGGGCACCTTCTCGGCGTCCAGACGGTGCCCGTCCGCGCCCTGGAAGGCGGTGGACCGGGCGAAGTGCGGGTCCGTCCGCCGGTTGCAGTGGCACCCGGGGCGGCCGTCGCAGTCGATGTCCATGTCGGCCTTCCAGAACACCGCGCCGTGCCGGCCGCAGACGGGGATGTCGGCGCGGCCGCCGGCGTCGCTGCGGTAGCGGCCGTGGGAGAGGGGGGTGCAGTGCCGTGTCTCGGCGAGCAGTTCGGCGGCGGCGACCCGCTCCCCGCGACGCCCGAGGGCGGGTCTCTCCCGGCTCCGCGCGGGCTCGCGGAAGGCCGGCCCGGACGGCCGCCGGAGCGCGCCGCCGCGCGGTGCGGGGGCGCCGCCCGGGGCGGCCTCGTGTTCCGAGGCCACGGGTGCCGCGGGCACCCGGGGACGGACGGCCGTGACCGGCCCGGCCGGATCGGGCCCGGCCGGGGCGAGGAGGGCGGCACTGGCCGCCACCAGCGACAAGGAGGTGGTGTAACGCACGGCTACGGACCCTCTCACGGCGGGCGGCCCCGATCACGCACCGCGCGGCGGTGCGCTCGGGGGTGCCTCTCGACGCGGCGGGCGGGGCGGCTCCGGCCGGGTCCGGTCACGGCCGGGGGCCGGGCCGGACCCGGCGGCGGCCCCCGACCGTCCGCGCCGGCGCGGGCTCAGCGACGACAGCGGTCCGCGCCGTGGGCATGAACTGCCGCCGCGGGCGGCGTAGTTCACACCCCGTGGACGTTCAGCATACGAAGCCCCGCGCGTCCGGCGCACACTCCCCCGCCCTCCGCACGCGACCGCGCGCACCGCCGGGGTCCGGCCGGGGGCCGGGGGTGCGCCGGGCGGCGGAAAGGTTCACCTGGCCGGGGGCCCACCGGATGCGGCCCGTCCGCGGGCGGTCCCACGATCGCTTCGTGAGGCGGCGCGAACGTTCCCCGATCCCGGCGGCGCAAGGGTGTGCCGCCGGCCGTGCCGCTGGAGGGCAGTCCCATGCGTAGATCTCCCATACCGGTTCGCGGCGGCCTTCTCGCACTGGCCGCCGCGCTGCCACTGGCCGCCGCTCTGCCACTGGCCCTGGCCTCGCCCGCCGCGGCGGCGGGCATCTCGGTGAGCACGGCGGGCTCCACGGTGTCGGTGGCCACCACCGCCTGCACGCGGGTGGGCGGCAGCTTCGGCAACGCCTCGCTGCTCTCCCCGGGGCAGTCGAGCTTCGCCCAGGGGCGGCAGGTGGCGCTGTCCCAGGCGAACGGCACGCAGTCCGCGGCCTGGTCGAACGTGGGCCGCGGGACGTTCACGGTGGTCGTGGTGTGCGCCAACGGCTCGACCGCGGGCACCCAGCCGATCCTCGTCTCGCCCTCGGCCACCAGCAGACCCCCGGCCACCCCGGCGCCCTCCTCCCCCGCCGTGTCGCCCTCGCTGGGCGTCGCGGGCGGGGTCGGCGGCTCCGTCCACGACTACGGCACCCTCACCCTGGTGGCCGGCGGGGTCCTGGTGACGACCGGGGTGGGCGCCGCCGCGTGGTACCTGCGCCGCCGCGCCCGCCGCCCGCGCCACCTCTGACCCGGCCGGCGGGTCCCGCCCGTACCGGCGCTACTCGCCCCGCGGGCGGGACGCGTCCGGCAGCCGGCCGAACTCCTCCAGGGCGTGGGTGAGCCATCCCGTCCAGAAGGTCTCCAGGTCGATGCCCGCCCGCAGGATCAGATGGCGCAGCCGGTCCTGGGCGGTGTCCCGGTCCGGGCCGAAGTCCCGCGCCTCGATCTCCCGGTACTCCGCCAACTGCCGTTCGTGCAGGGTGAGATGGCGGCGCAGATCGTCCTCGATGCCGGCGGTGCCGACGACGGCCGCGGCGCGCAGCCGCAGCAGCAGCGTGTCGCGCAGCGGCTTGGGGTCCTGGGCCTCGGCGGTCCAGCGGGCCAGTTCAGCCCGGCCGGCGGGCAGCACCTCGTACGCCTTCTTCTGTCCGCGGGCCGGCTGCTCGGCCGGGAGCGCCCTGATGTGTCCCTGGGTCTCCAGCCTGCCCAGCTCGCGGTAGATCTGCTGGTGGGTCGCCGACCAGAAGTAGCCGATCGACATGTCGAAGCGGCGGGTCAGCTCCAGCCCGGAGGAGGGCCTTTCGAGCAGGGCGGTCAGGATCGCGTGCGGGAGTGACATGACGTCATCCTAGGAAGGGCGCGGCCGGGGACCGCTGCGGCTACAGGGCCGCCGCCAGCTCGGTGCCCTGCCGGATGGCGCGCTTGGCGTCCAGTTCGGCGGCCACGTCGGCCCCGCCGATGAGGTGTGCCGTGCGTCCGGCGGCGAGGAGAGCCTCGTACAGGTCCCGGCGCGGCTCCTGGCCGGTGCACAGGACGATCGTGTCCACCTCCAGGACGCGGTCGGCGCCGTCGACGCTCAGGTGCAGTCCGGCGTCGTCGATGCGCCGGTAGGTGACGCCCGGGACCATGGTGACGCCGCGCTGCCTGAGTTCGGTGCGGTGGATCCAGCCGGTGGTCTTTCCCAGTCCGGCGCCGACCTTGGTGGTCCTGCGCTGGAGCAGGTGCACCGTGCGCGGCGGCGTGGGCCGCCGCGGCGCGGTGAGGCCGCCGGGCGTGCGGTGCTCCGTGTCGACGCCCCAGTGGCGGAAGTAGGTGTCCGGGTCGCTGCTCGCTCCCTCGCCGCCGTCGGTGAGGAACTCGGCGACGTCGAAGCCGATGCCGCCGGCACCGAGGATCGCGACCCGCTCGCCGACCGGGGCGCCCTCGCGCAGGACGTCGAGGTAACCGAGGACGCTCGGGTGGTCGACGCCGGGCAGTTCGGGCACACGCGGGAGGACACCGGTGGCGAGGACGACCTCGTCGTACTCCGCGAGGTCCCCGGCCCCGGCGCGCGTGTTCAGCCGGACCTCCACGCCCCGCAGCCGGAGCTGGGTGCGGAAGTAGCGCAGGGTCTCGTCGAACTCCTGCTTGCCGGGCACCTTGCGGGCGACGTTGAGCTGGCCGCCGATCTCCCCCGCGGCCTCGTACAGCACGACCTCGTGGCCGCGTTCGGCGGCCGAGACCGCACAGGCGAGGCCGGCGGGTCCGGCGCCGACCACGGCGATCCGCCTGCGTCGCCGGGTGGGGGCGAGCACCAGCGCGGTCTCGTGGCAGGCGCGCGGGTTGACCAGGCAGGAGGTGATCTTCCCGCTGAAGGTGTGGTCGAGGCAGGCCTGGTTGCAGCCGATGCAGGTGTTGATGGTGTCGGGGGCGTCCGCGGCGGCCTTGGCGACGAAGTCGGGGTCGGCGAGGAAGGGCCGGGCCATCGACACCATGTCCGCGTGGCCCTCGGCGAGGACCCGCTCGGCCAGTTCGGGGGTGTTGATGCGGTTGGTGGTGACGAGCGGCACCGACACCTGGCCCATGAGCCGCCGGGTGACCCGGGTGAAGGCGCCGCGCGGCACGGAGGTGGCGATGGTGGGGATGCGCGCCTCGTGCCAGCCGATGCCGGTGTTCAGCAGCGTGGCCCCGGCGGCCTCGACCGCCTTGGCGAGGGTGACGACCTCCTCGGGGGAGGAACCGCCGGGCACGAGGTCGAGCATGGAGAGCCGGTAGACGAGGATGAAGTCCTCGCCGACCGCCTCGCGCACCCGCCGGACGATCTCGACGGGGAAGCGCATCCGGTTCTCGTACGGGCCGCCCCAGCGGTCGGTGCGCCGGTTGGTGGGGGCCGCGAGGAACTCGTTGACGAGGTAGCCCTCGGAGCCCATGATCTCCACGCCGTCGTAGCCGGCCCGGCGGGCGAGCCGGGCGGCGCGGACGTAGTCCTCGATCGTCTCCTCCACCTCCGCGTCGGTGAGCTCGCGGGGCACGAAGGGGCTGATCGGGGCCTGGAGCGGGCTGGGGGCCACGAGGTCCTGGTGGTAGGCGTACCGGCCGAAGTGCAGGAGTTGCAGGGCGATGCGTCCGCCCTCGCGGTGCACCGCCTCGGTGATCACCCGGTGCTGCTCGGCCTCCGCCCCGGTGGTCAGCTTGGCGCCGCCCTCGTAGGGGCGGCCCGCCTCGTTGGGGGCGATGCCGCCGGTGACGATGAGGCCGACGCCGCCGCGGGCCCGGGCCGCGTAGAACTCCGCCATGCGCGCGAAGCCGCCCTCCGCCTCCTCCAGGCCGACGTGCATGGAGCCCATCAGGACACGGTTGGGCAGCGTGACGAAGCCCAGGTCGAGGGGGCTCAGCAGGTGCGGGTAACGGCTCATCGGGACCCTCCGGACACACGTGTGGACGGATCCGTTGTAGACGAGGCGCACTCCATTGTGCAACTAGTTGCACAATGGAGTGGTGCAGAACTCATCGCCGGAGGCCGATCACCACCGTCGTCCCGTACTCCTCCTCGTGCGCGAGCCGGGCGTCGAGTCCGGCGCCGGTGAAGGCGGCCAGGGCCGCCGGGGCCTGCCGCTCGCTGGTCTCGACGAGCAGGGCGCCGCCGGGGGCCAGCCAGCGGGGCGCCCCGGCGGCGACCCGGCGCAGCAGGTCGAGGCCGTCCGTGCCGCCGTCCAGGGCGGCCGGCGGTTCGTGCTCGCGGGCCTCGGCCGGCAGCAGGCGCACCTCGTCGCTGGGCACGTACGGGACGTTGGCGGTGAGGACGTCGATCCGTCCGCGCAGGGCGTCCGGGAGGGCCGCGTACAGATCGCCCTCGTGCACGTGCCCCTCGTAGGGGGCGAGGTTGCGGCGGGCGCAGCGCACGGCCACCGGGTCGATGTCGGCGGCGTGCAGCCGGGGCGCGGCCGGCGAGGCGGCGAGCGCCACGCCGACCGCGCCGGAGCCGCAGCACAGGTCGACGACGAGACCCGCGTCCGGAGTGAGGGCGAGGGCCTGGTCGACGAGGAACTCGGTGCGGCGCCGGGGGACGAACACGCCGGGCTCGACCGTGATCAGCAGGCCGTGGAACTCCGCCCGGCCGACGACGATCTCCAGCGGCTCGCCGGCGACCCGCCGGTCGACCATGGCGGTGATCTCGGACGCGCTACGGGCGGCGGCGAAGATCAACTCCGCCTCGTCCTCGGCGAATACGCAGCCGGCGGCGCGCAGCGCGGCCACGACGGAGGAGCGCACGGGGGGTACGGAAGGTACGGGGGGCTGAGGGGGTACGGAGGGCACGGGGGAAGGCATGAGCCGAGGGGCCTTTCGGGAAGCGAGCCGAAGGCGCTCCCCCGACCGGCGGCTAGCGAAGCGGGCCGCGCGGGGACGAGAGCACCCGACCTGACACTGCGGTAATGGGTCTCACCTCCTCGTCCCGTTCCGGCGGGGCCGTCCTCACCGGAACGGTCACCCTAGCAGCAGAGCCCCGAGCGGCCGCGCGCCGTACGCTGGTTGTGCCACGCAACCGAAGGGAGCGCCGTGAGTGCGGCCGACCGTTCCGTCGAGACGATCCACCGCGAGATGACGGCCTTCGCCCGCCGGGCCAGGGCCTCGGCGGGACGGATGCACCCGGAGCTGTCCCTGGTCTCGTACACGCTGCTGGGGCATCTCGAGGACAGCGGAGGGTGCCGTGCGACGGATCTCGCCGCGCACTACGCGCTCGACAAGTCGACGGTGAGCCGGCAGGTGACGGCCCTGGAGCGGGCCGGGCTGATCGAGCGGCGGCTCGACCCGGAGGACCACCGGGTGCAGGTGGTGGACCTGACGGAGGCGGGGACGCGGATCCTCGCCGAGGTCACCGAGCGGCGGCGCCGGGCGATCCGGGAGCGGCTTGCCGACTGGCCCGAGGAGGACCTCGGCCGGTTCGCGGAGTACCTGGTCCGCTACAACGGCGGGACGCCGCCCGCGCGGCCGGACGGGCGCTGACGACCCTGACGGGTTCCCCTCTTCTCCGTCTCCTCGCGCGGACGGACCGGCCGGTTCCAGCGGGTGCGCCGACCCTCCGCCAGGGCGGAGAATTGGCTGTGCGGACCGTTCGCGAACGCCGTCGCCCGGGTGCGGTGACACAGACCGGGGCGAACCGGAGCGGCGAGGAGGTCGAGATGCGAACCCGGGTGCGCGGTTGGCGCTGGCGTCGCAATCCGCTGCGCCGCCGCTCGGACGTCTTCGAGGCGTGGGCGACCCTGGTGGTCGCCGTCCTGCTGTGCGTCGGCGTGCCCCTGGCCGGCGCGATGACCAGCGTGCGCGCGTACGAGCAGGCACGGGAGCAGGCCACCGTCCAGCGTGCCGAGCGGCACCAGGTCTCCGCCGTGCTGCTGGAGAACGCGCCCGCGGCCGTGACCTCCGCGGAGGGCGGGAAGCAGCCGCTGTACCGGGTGCGGATCCAGTGGACCGCCCCCGACACGGGCGCGACGCACACCGGGCGCGCCCTGGTTCCGGCCGGCACCCGCCAGGGCGACCGGGCCCAGGTGTGGCTGGACCGGCAGGATCGCGGCGTGGAGGCGCCGATGACCGACACGATGGTCTGGCAGCACACGCTGACCACCGGCATCTGGGCCACCGGCGGCGCCGCCACCGTGGTCCTTCTGGGCAAGGTCGTGATGCGCCGGGTGAGCGAGCGGCACCGCATGGCCGAATGGGAGCGCGAGTGGGAGCGCACGGAGCCGGAGTGGCGCAACCGGACCCGGTGAACGGCGTCCGTGCCCGGGCCCCACCGCCCCCGGAGCTGGGGGAACACCCTTTCTGCCCGGCCGGACCCGCACGTACGGTGTGTCCACCAGCCGGCCGCCCGGGCCGGCACCGGCGCTGTGAAGGCGGTCCTCGATGGCCCTGTTCGACCTCCCCCTCGACGAGCTCCGCGACTACCGCAGTGAGTCCGTCGCGCCCGAGGACTTCGACGCGTTCTGGGCCCGGACCCTCACGGAGGCCCGCGCGCACGATCTGGACGCCCGCTTCGAGCCCGTCGAGACGCACCTGAGGACGGTCCGCGTGCACGACGTCACCTTCGCCGGTTACGGAGGCCACCCGGTCAAGGGCTGGCTGACGCTTCCGGCGGGGGCCGAGGCCCCCCTGCCGACCGTCGTGGAGTTCATCGGCTACGGGGGCGGGCGCGGCCTGCCCCACACCCACCTGCTGTGGGCCTCGGCCGGCTACGCCCACTTCGTGATGGACACCCGCGGCCAGGGCAGCGGGTGGGGCGGCGGCGGTGACACCCCGGACCCGGTGGGCTTCGGTCCCGCCTTCCCCGGCTTCATGACCCGCGGCATCGAGGACCCGGAGAACTACTACTACCGGCGGCTGTTCACCGACGCGGTCCGCGCCGTGGAGGCGGCCCGCGCCCACCCGCTCACCGACCCGGCCCGGACCGCCGCCGTCGGCATCAGCCAGGGCGGCGGCGTCACGCTCGCGGTGGGCGGCCTGGTGCCCGACCTCGCCGCGGTCGCCCCTGACGTGCCGTTCCTGTGCGACTTCCCGCGCGCGACGACCCTCACGGACCGCGACCCGTACCGGGAGATCGGCAGCTACCTCAAGACCCGCCGCGGCCGCACCGAGCAGGCGCTGCGCACCCTGTCGTACTTCGACGGCGTGCACTTCGCGGCCCGCGGCACCGCCCCGGCCCTGTTCTCCACGGCCCTGGAGGACCAGACCTGCCCGCCGTCCACGGTGTTCGCCGCGTTCAACGCGTGGGCCGGCGAGGACAAGTCCATGGAGGTGTACGACTTCAACGACCACGAGGGCGGCGGCCCCTACCAGCAGGCGGTCCAGCTCGCCTGGCTCCCCGCCCGCCTCTGAGTCCCCCGCGCGGGTGCCCTCAGACGGCGGCCCGTGTGGCGAGGACCAGCCGGCCGCGCGGGCTGCCGTCCGGCCGCCGCCCGAACTCGGGCAGGGCGCGCAGTTCGGTCGCGAAGCCGGCGCCGTGCAGGGCGCGCAGCACGTCGCCGAGGCGGAACGTCCGGTAGTACATGACGAACGGCGGCCGCCACAGCGCGTTGCGCACCCGCATCGCCGTGTCGAAGCCGAGCAGCGCCCAGTACCAGGGCGAGGAGAAGGGCGGCGGGGCGCCGAGCGGGAAGGCGAACCGCCCGCCCGGCCGCAGCACCGAGTGGACCTGGGCGAACAGCGCCGGCAGTTCCCGGGGCAGGAAGTGCCCGAACGCGCCGAAGCTGACGGCCAGGTCGAAGACCGGCCCGAAGGGCAGCGCCCTGGCGTCCGCGCGCACCCAGTCGGCTCTCGGCCCGGGGGCCCCGGCCTCCCGGGCCGCCTCCCGCCGCCGGCCCTCCGCGAGCATCCCGGCGCTCAGGTCGACGCCGGTGACGCTCCGCGCGCACACCGCGCGCAGCACGTCCATGCCCGCCCCGGTACCGCAGCACAGGTCGAGGCCGCGTGCGAAAGGGCCCAGTCCGGTGAGCGCGCGGGTCGTCGCGTCGAGGACGGCGCCCGAGGTGCGGAACGGCGTGTGGTCGAACTTGGGCGCGAGGAGGTCGTACCCGTGCTCGACGGACGACAGCGCCTGCACGGCCAGTTCACGGAGGCCGGGACCCTCGGGAGAGAACATCGCCGTACAGCCTATGCGTTCTCGCCCGATGAACCCCGGCGACCGTCACACCTCGGCCGGGACGGGGAGCCCGGGGAGGCTCAGCCGGAAGCAGGCGCCGAGGGTCCGGGGGGCCAGGGTGAGGGTGCCTCCGTGGCGGGCGGCCACGTCGCGGGCGATGGCGAGACCGAGGCCGGTGCCGCCCTGGTCGCGGGAGCGGGCGTCGTCGAGCCGCACGAAGCGTTCGAAGACCCGCTCGGCGTCCTCGGGGGGCACGCCGGGCCCGTCGTCGTGCACCGTGACGACGACCTCGTCGTCCTCCTCCTTGCGGACGGTGACCCGGACGAGGTGTGCGGCGTGGCGGGCGGCGTTGTCGAGGAGGTTGCGCAGCAGCCGCTCGAGTTCCTCGCTGTTGCCGTGCACGTACGCGTGGCCCGTGGCCTCGCAGGTGAGATCCAAGGTGCGCTCGCCGGGCGGGTACTCCTCGGTCAGTCGTGCGGCGAGGGCGGCCAGGTCGATGATCGCGGGGTCGGTTCGGGAGGCCCGCGTGTCGAGGCGGGCGAGGAGCAGCAGGTCCTCGGCGAGCTCCTGCAGGCGGCGGGTCTGCCGTGCGGCGGTGGTGGCCGTGGCGGGCCAGTCGGTGCGCTCGGGGTAGGCGAGAGCGACCTCCAGGCTGGCCAGCAGGGTGGTGAGGGGGCTGCGCAGTTCGTGGGAGGCGTCCGCGACGAAGCGGCGCTGCTGGGCGGCGGCGTCGTCGAGGCGCTGGAGGGTGCCGTTGAGGGTGGTGGCCAGGGCGGAGATCTCATGTCCCGTGGCGGGGAGGGTGATGCGTTCGCGGGGGTCGTTGGGGGTCACCGAGGCGGTGAGGACGCGGATGGCCTCGATGGGGCGCAGCGCGAGCCGGACGGTGAAGTAGGCGGCTGCGCCGATCAGTACGAGGCTGAAGAGCCCGGCCCGCAGCAGCAGGCCGTCGGTGGTGTCGGCGATCTCCTCGGCGGTGTCCGGCAGCAGCACCGTGTAGACCCGCAGCGTGGCGTCCGGGGCGACGCCCAGGGCGGCGGCCTTGTCCTTGCCCAGGCTGCCGGCCCAGACGTCGTCGTACAGGACCGTGTAGGTCTTGCCGGCCAGATGCTCGCCGTACGAGGGCCGGTAGTCACTGCGCTCCGGTATACGCAGGGGCCGCATCGCATGGCCCCATTCGCCACTCTCTTCGTCTTCCTCTTCGTCCTTCCCTTTGTCCTTGACGAGCGATGCCGGGGAGAAGCTCGCGGGCGGGGTGGGCAGCACGTGGCGGGCCTCGGGGTCGAAGTCCTCCATGCCTCCGCCGGAGGCGACGGCGGTGCGCCGGCCGGTCGCCACGATCTCGTAGGGCGCGGTGCTCCCGCGCCCGGGAACCGAACCGTTCCTCACCTGGTGGACGAGGGCGAAGAGATCCGTGCGGGCCTGGTTCTCGGCGATCCCCTCGCTCTCGCGGTAGATCTCCCGGTGCACCCACGCGCCGACGCCGACGAGGACGACGGCGGTGACCAGGGCGACCGCGAGGGCGGTGCGGGCGCGCACCGAGAGGGGCCACCAGCGGCGGCGCCGGGGTTCAGTCACGTTCACGGTCGTCCACCAATCGATAGCCGGTGCCTCGTACGGTCTGCAGGGACTGCCGCCGGAACGCGGTGTCCACCTTCTTGCGCAGGGAACTGACGCGCGCCTCCACGAGGTTGGGGTCCACCGCCTCGTCGGGCCAGGCGTGGTAGAGCAGGTCGCCCTTGGAGACCGCCTGGCCCGCCCGGCGGGCCAGCAGTTCGAGGACGGCGAACTCCCGGGGGGTGAGGTCCACCCGGGTCCCGGCCCGCCGGCACACCCGCCCGGCGACGTCCAGGGACAGGTCGCCCACCGCGAGGACGGGCGGGGCGACCGTGGCCGCGCGCCGGACCAGTGCCCGCAGCCGTGCCACGAGTACGAGATAGGAGAAGGGTTTGGCCAGATAGTCATCGGCCCCCGTGTCGAGGGCCTCCGCCTGGTCCCACTCCCCGTCCTTGGCGGTGAGCACCAGGATGGGAGTGGCGTTGCCCTCGCGGCGCAACTGGGCGCATACCTTGTAGCCGTTGAGGCCGGGGAGCATCAAGTCCAGGACGACGAGGGCGTATTCGCCGGTCCGGGCCATCCACAGTCCCTGCCGGCCGTCATGTGCGAGGTCGACGCTGTACCCCTCGGCGGTCAGCCCGGTCCGCAGGGTGTGGGCGAGGTCCACCTCGTCTTCGACCACGAGTATGCGCATGGCGAGCAGCGTGGCACAGCGCCGGCCCGCCTTCCTGACCACGCGATCAGGTCCGCGCTTCCTGATCTGCCGGTCAGGTCGGGTCAGCGATCGGTCAACGAGGTCCCGGCACGCTGTCGGCACTCGCCCGTCACCGTCGAAAGGCGCTGCCGCACATGTCCCTCGATGAACGTGCCCCCGTCGTGCTCGAGAGGGCCGCGCGTCGCGCGCCCGTCCCGCGGCGGTCGCCCCGCCCGGACCGGGCCCTCGTCCTCCTCGCCCCGCCGGCGCTGGCCCTCGTGCTGGGACTCTGGGGCATCCGCAGGCAGAACAGCATGTGGGGGGACGAGACCGTCACCTACCAGCTCGCGCGGCGCGACCTCGCGCAGATATGGCGCACGGCCGAGCACGTGGATCTGGTCCACGCCGTCTACTACAGCGTGATGCACGGGCTGTTCGGCCTCTTCGGCGAGGGCCTGCTGACGCTGCGGCTGCCCTCGGTGCTGGCGATGTGCGCGGCCGCGAGCGGGGTCGCGCTGCTGGGGCTGCGGCTCGCGGGGCCCCGCGCCGGACTGTCGGCGGGGCTGGTGTTCACGCTCCTCCCCCAGGTGCAGAAGTACGCCCAGGAGGGTCGCTCCTACGCCCTGGTCTGCGCCCTGGTGAGCTGGGCGACCGTCGCCCTCCTGGCCGGCCTCGCGCACCGCGACCGGTGGCGGTGGGTGGTCTACGGGGCGACGATGCTGACGGCCTGTCTGCTGCACGAGTTCGCGGTGCTCGCCCTGGCCGCGCACGGTGCCACGCTGCTCCTTGCCCGGGTCCCCCGGCCGGTGCTGAGGGCGTGGTCCGTGTCCGCCGCGGCCGTGGTGACCGGGCTGCTCCCGCTGGTCCTTCTCAGCGCGGGCCAGTCGCAGCAGGTGGCGTGGATCAACGGGCCGGTGCGGATCCTGGACTTCCTGCCCCTGGCGGCCGCTGGTGTGGTGGGCGCGAAGGTGGTGCCCCTGCGGGCGCGGGGGCCCGTGTGGCTCGCCGCGCTGGCCGTGCCGCTGGTCGTGCTCCCCTGCCTGCTCCTGCTGCTCGCCTCCCTGGTCAAGCCGCTGTTCGTCGACCGGTACGTGCTCTACGGCAACATCGGCACCGCCCTGCTGCTCGGCGCCTGCCTGAGCCATCTGCACCGGCGGTGGTGGTCCTCCCGCACCCCGCGGACCACGGCCGTCGCCGTCCTCGCGGCACTCGCCGTCCTGGCCGCCCTCGTCCCGGCGAGCCTCGCGCTGCGGACGCCGGAGAGCCGCAGCAACGACGTGACCGCCGTCGGCGCCGCCATACGGCACGAGGGCCGGCCCGGCGACGGGCTGCTGTACCTCCCCGCCCAGCGCAGGTCCTGGATCGGGGCCGACCCCGCGGACACCCGCGCCGTGACGGATCTGGCGCTGAAGCGGGACCCTGCCGCTTCGAACACCCTGAGCGGTGTCGAGTTCTCCGCCCGGGACGTGGCGGCGCGCATGCTGCGGTACGACCGGATCGTCGTGGTGCGCGACCCGGCGGGCGCCCGTCCGCCCGCCACCGCCCGGGAGCGGGCCAAGGCGCGCACCCTGCGGCTCCACTTCCACGTGCGGCGGAGCACCCTCGTCGACGGGGCGCGCGTCACCGTCTTCGTCCGGGACGGCGCCCCGTCCGCGAAGCCGGGTTCCTGATCCCCCGCCCCCGGCCGGGTCCACGCCGGACGCGCTCAGCCCCGGAGCGCCTCCAGTGTGGACTCGGTGTCCGCCTTCATCCAGTCGGTGACCTCGTCGAGCTTCGGTGCGTCCTTGTCGGAGCCGTACGAGGTGAAGTAGTTGCTGTAGGTCATCGTCCACGTCATCCAGCCGTCCCGTACGGCGAGGGTGGCGTAGCGTGAGCCGGTCGTGGAGTCACTGGAGGTGTCCTGGCTGACCAGGTACGCCTCGTCCCCGATGCCGTCGACGGTGTCCACGTCGTAGCCGTCGTGCAGGTCGTCGTAGTTCTTCCACAGGGCCCGGAACTCCGGCTCCGGGTCGGTCTCCTTGTGCAGGTCCATCTGGAGGGTGAGGTAGGCGTCCGCGAGGCTCGAGGTGGACTTCCGCAGGCTCAGGCTGCAGTAGCTGGTCTCCAGGGCGGAGTCCCGGAGCGACTGGTGCGAGGCGTTGTCGTCGCCCGGGTACGTGTCGTCGAAGGACGAATGGTCGGCCTTGCCGCAGAGGTTGGCCGCGGCGGTGTAACCGCCCAGGTCCGCCCCGTCCTTCCCGGCGTCCAGGGCGAAGACGGCGACGGCCCAGGCGGCGGAGGCGAGCACGGCGCCGGCGGCGGCCCACAGCACCGCCCGCCCCGCGCCGCTGCCACCGGGGGGCCGCCCCGTGGCTGCCGGGGGGTAGGGGCCGTAGGGTCCGGGCCCGGCGTAGGTGGGGCCGCCCGAGGGCGGATACGCGTACGCGCCGGGCGGTGCCGGTGACTGCTGCTCCGGCGGTTCCGGCGGCTGCGAGGGCTTCGGCGGCGTCGACATGACCTGACGATAGTGCCTGATGGATGGTCAAGTACCCTTCTGTGCCGCATTGTTGCGGCCCGAGGCGGTGCGTGGGCGGCTGGTGCGGCGGGTTTCGGCCACGCGCCCCGGCCGCCCCGCGGCGGGGCGAGGATTCCCGTCCGTACCGGGCGAGGCTTGACGTGGGCGGGCCGGGTGCTTACGCTGCGAGCAGCGCCCGTGTCACGCCCCGTCCGGGGCGCCGGTGCCGTCCTCACCCTCTTTCTCCACCGCTCGCCCGTCCTCGTGCGACCGGCCGGTGGCTTTCCACCCGGCATTCCGCCGACACGGCGGTTCCCCCTCGCGGAACCGCGCCCGGAATGTCCTTCTCGCCGCCCCGCGGAGACGTGCCCTCCGGCCCTCCCCTCGCGGCCCTCCTCCTCGCGTGCTTCCGCGTTCCGTTCCGAAAGGACCGCCCCCATGACGACCACCACCTCGACCCTCGAACGCTCCGCCGCGACACGGCGGACCCCGGGCCGCTCCCCGGACCGCACGGCTCCCGGCCGCGCCTCCGGCGACACCGCCGTGCGTACCGCCGCCGGCCTCCTCGACCTCGACCGGCACGGGAAGGGGCAGCTGCGCACCGGCGGGCTCCTGCCCACGCCCGCCGACACCGAGGTCCCGGCCGCGCTGGTCCACCGGTACGGACTGCGCGCCGGCGACCACGTCGAGGGCGTCCTCGGCGACCGTCGCGCCCTGAGCGACGTCACCCGCGTCGGCGGCCGCACCCCCGCCGAGGCCCGTGACCGGCCGCACTTCCACGACCTCACCCCGCTGCACCCGCGGGAGCGGCTGCGCCTGGAACACCCGGCCGGCGGGATCTCCGGGCGCCTGATCGACCTGCTCGCACCGGTCGGCAAGGGGCAGCGCGGGCTGCTCGTCGCCCCGCCCAAGACCGGCAAGACCGTACTGCTGCAGCAGATCGCCGCGGCCGTGGCGGGCAACCACCCGGAGGCCCACCTCATGGTGCTGCTGCTCGACGAGCGGCCCGAGGAGGTGACCGACATGCGGCGCTCGGTGCGGGGCGACGTGTACGCCTCCACTTTCGACCGCACGCCCAAGCAGCACATCGCACTCGCCGAACTCGTCGTGGAGCGCGCCAAACGGCTCGTCGAACAGGGCCGTGACGTGGTGATCCTGCTGGACTCGCTGACCCGGCTGTGCCGCGCCCACAACAACGCGGCGGGCGCCGGCGGCCGCACGCTCAGCGGTGGCGTCGACGCCTCGGCCCTGATCGGCCCGAAGCGGTTCTTCGGGGCCGCGCGGCTCGCCGAGGAGGGCGGCTCGCTCACCGTCCTGGCCACCGCCCTGGTGGAGACCGGCTCCCGCGCCGACGACTACTTCTTCGAGGAACTGAAGAGCACGGGCAACATGGAACTACGGCTCGACCGCACCCTGGCCGCCCGGCGTGTCTTCCCCGCCGTGGATCTCGCGGGCTCCGGCACCCGGCGCGAGGAACTCCTGCTGCCCCAGGAGGAGTTGAGCACCGTACGGGGCCTGCGGCGGGCCCTCGTGTCCCGCGAGGGGCAGGGCCAGGGGGCGGGTGGCTACGAGACGCTGCTGCAGCGGCTGCGCGCCACCCCGGACAACGCCGCGTTCCTGCACCAGGTGCGGCCGACGCTGCGGCAGGGCTGACCGCGCGACGCGCGAGGGCTGCGTCAACCGGGTGCCTGATCCGCCCGTTCGGACCGGCCCGACCGGCGCGGGCAGCCTCTTTTCCCGAGCGTAGCCGGTATGACCATCGGCTTCTCACACCGCATTGCCGCCTGTGGCGCCGCTCTCTGCGCGGTCGGCGCGCTGGCCCTCGCGCCGAGCCCGTCCGCCGCCGGCACGGCCCCCTCCGCACCGGCCTCCGCCCCCGCGACGCCGGAGGCGCCCGGTCGGGGCACGGCGGCCGAGGGGGCCGGTACGCAGGTGCGGCCGGGGCCGGGGGCACCCGCGGTCCCGGAGGTCTCCGCGCTCTCCTGGCTGGTGGCCGACGCCGACAGCGGGGACGTGCTCGCCGCACACGACGCGCACCGCCCGCTGCCGCCCGCGAGCACCCTCAAGGCACTGTTCGCCCTCACCGTGCTCCCCGCCCTACCCGCCGACGCCCGGCACACCGTCGACGAGACCGAACTGCGCGGCATCGGCCCGGGCAGCAGCCTCGTCGGCGTCGCCGAGGGACTCACCTACACCGTGGCCGACCTGTGGCGCGGGGTGTTCCTCAGCTCCGGCAACGACGCGGTGCACGTGCTGGCCGCGATGAACGGCGGTCTGGAGGCGACCACCCGCCGGATGCGGGACAAGGCGCGCGCACTCGGCGCCCGGGACACCCACGTCCTCTCGCCCGACGGCTACGACCGGCCCGGCCAGGTGTCCTCGGCCTACGACCTCGCCGTGTTCGGCCGCGCCGGACTCCACGACCCGGACTTCGCGCGGTACTGCGCCACACCCGAGGCGTACTTCCCCGGGTACGGGCAGCCGTACGGCATCCAGAACACCAACCGCCTGCTGACCGGGGCCGACGGGGTGGCCCCCTACCCGGGGCTGATCGGCGTCAAGAACGGCTACACCAGCGGCGCCGGCAACACGCTGATCGCCGCGGCACGGCGGGGCGGCCGCACCCTGGTCGTGACGGTGCTGCACCCCCGGTCAGGGGGCGGCCTCCAGGTGTACGAGGAGGCGCGGGCACTGCTGGACTGGGGGTTCGGGGCGGAGGGCCACGTGACGGCGGTGGGCTCCCTGGCACCCGCCCCTCACACGCCCGGGACACCCCCGGCACCGGCCTCCGCACCGGCGAAGGCGCGCCCCGGACCGCCCGCCCGGGCGCACGCGGCCGCCTCGTCCGACTCGCCGCTGGACGTGGCGCTGGTGTGCGGGGCGGCGCTGTCGGGGGCCGCGCTGCTCACCCTCGCGCTGCGTGCCGTCTCCCGCCGCCGGCACGGGTGACCGCCCGGAGGGCGGCGGGGCACGATCCCTTCCGGGTCATCCGGCGGCGCCGGGAGCCGGCAGCGGCGGCACCGCCGAGACGGCGCCCACCGGCCGTCCGCCGCCCAGCAGCACCGTTCCCGTGAACCCCTTGAGGGCGTCCCCGTCCACCCCGGCCCACTCCAGCGCGGCGGCGGCCACCGGAACCCTCGCCCGGTCGGCCCCGTCGGAGACCTTCAGCGCCACCGCGCGTCCGTCCGGGAGCGCGGCCACCTGCACTCCCTCGAAGCCGTCCTTGGCGAGCAGCCCCGGCACCGCCCGCATCAGGGCGGCGACGTCGCGCGTGCTCCCGGAGGCCGTCTCCGGGTGCTCCCGCATCGCGTCCGCGACGCGTGCCTCCGCCGTTCCGGCCGGGGCAGTGGTGAGCCGGGCCGCCGCCCGCGCCAGTCCCCGCAGGGAGACGGCGAACAGCGGCGCGCCGCAGCCGTCGACGCTGACCCGGGCGATCCGCTGCCCGGTCAGCTCCTCGGCGGTCGCGGCGATCGCCCGCTGCAGCGGGTGCCCGGGGTCGAGGTAGTCCTCCAGGGGCCACCCGTTCACCCGGCAGGTGTACAGCATCGCCGCGTGCTTGCCCGAGCAGTTCTGGGCGAGCCGGGAGGGGGCCCGTCCCGCCCGGATCCACGCCTCGCGCTCCTCCGCGCCGAAGGGCAGGTCGGGCACGTTGCGCAGGTCCCGCTCGGTGAGCCCGGCCTCCCCGAGGAGGCGGCGCACGCCGTCGAGGTGCTCCTCCTCCCCCGAGTGGCTCGCCGCGGCCAGCGACAGCAGCTCCCCGTCGAGCGGCAGTCCCGCCCGCACCATCGCGACCGCCTGCACGGGTTTGAGGGCCGAGCGCGGATAGAAGGCGGCCTCGGTGTCGCCGACGTCCAGCAGCGCCTCGCCCTCGGCTCCGAGGACGAGGACCGATCCGTAGTGGACGCCCTCGACGAGCCCGCCGCGCACCACGTGGGCGACGGGGGCGTGGCGCGGCTCCCGGATCACGGGGGCGGCGGCCACGTCGGCGCGGGAGGCCGTGGAGGCGGCGCCGGGCTCGGGGTTCTGGTGCTGCTCGGTCACTGCTCCGGTCCGCCTTGCGTGGGGGTGTCCGTGCGCGCCGGGCGCACGATGTCGGTGAGGGTGGTCTCGACGCGGTCGAGGTGGTGGGACATGGCGCGCACCGCGTCCTGCTCGGAGCCCTCGCGCAGGGCCTCGACGAGTGCGCGGTGCTCCCGGTCGGAGTGCTCGCGCCGCCCGCCCAGGTCGTTGAGGAAGGCGGACTGGCGGGCCAGCGCGTCCCGGATCTCCTCGATCACCCGGCGGAAGACGGGGTTCTGGGCGGCCTCGGCCACGCAGAGGTGGAAGAGGGTGTCCATCGCCACCCACACGGTGGTGTCCGTCTCCCGTTCCATGCGGTCAAGGAGGTGGGTCAGCTTGTCCAGGTCGTCCGGGGTGCGGCGCAGTGCCGCGTAGCCGGCCACGGGGATCTCGACGTGCCGCCGTACTTCGAGCAGGTCACCGGCGGTGTACTCGCCGAAGGTGGGCTCGCGGGCGGCGTCGGCGACGACGTAGGTGCCCCGGCCGGTGCGGGAGACGGTCAGCCCCATGGTCTGCAGGGCGCGCAGGGCCTCGCGCAGGACGGGGCGGCTCACCTCCAGGGTGCGGCACAGTTCGGCCTCGGAGGGCAGCCGGTCGCCGATCGCGTACTCGCCGCGCTCTATCGCGCCGCGCAGGTGCGTGAGCACCGCTTCCAGGGCGCTGACGCGCCGCGGGCTCCCGGCGGCTGTCTGGCTGTCTGACAGGTTCACGAAACGATCCTGCGGCCGCCGAAACGTTTCTGTCAAGCGCGCCGAAAGCCCTCGGACCTGCCCCGTCCGCCCGGCTGGGACCGCGCCACCACGACCCCACCGGACGCGGGCCGTCAGCTGTCGAGCACGCCGGCGCCGAGCAGGCCCAGCAGGGCCACGCCCACCACGAGCCGGTAGACCACGAACGCGTTGAAGGAGTGCTTGGCGACGAACTTCAGCAGCCAGGCGATGGAGGCGTAGGCGACCACGAAGGACACGAGCGTCCCGGCGGCGAGCGGAGCGGCCCCCACACCGGCTCCGAGGGCGTCCTTCAGCTCGTACAGGCCGGCACCGGTGAGGGCGGGGATGCCGAGGAAGAAGGACAGGCGGGTGGCGGCGACGCGGTCCAGGTCCAGGACGAGGGCCGTGGACATCGTGGCGCCGGAGCGGGAGAAGCCGGGGAAGAGCAGCGCCAGGATCTGCGAACTGCCGACGAGCATCGCGTCCTTGAACGAGGTGTCGTCCTCGCCCCGCTTGTGCCGGCCCATCTGGTCGGCCGCCCACATGACCCCGCTGCCGACGATCAGCGAGCCCGCCACCACCCACAGGGAGGCCAGCGGCCCCTCGATCAGCGGCTTGGCGGCGAGACCCACGATCACGATCGGCACGGTCGCCGCGATCACCCACCAGGCGAACTTGTAGTCGTGGTGGTACCGCTCCTCGCGGTGGGCCAGGCCCCGGAACCAGGCGGAGACGATCCGCACGATGTCCTTGAAGAAGTAGACGAGCACCGCGGCGATGGCGCCGACCTGGATGACGGCGGAGAACCCGACGACGGCGTCGTTGTCGACGGGGATGCCCATCAGCCCCTCGGTGATCTTCAGATGGCCGGTGGAGGAGACGGGAAGGAACTCGGTCACCCCCTCGACGGCTCCGAGGACGACGGCCTGACCGACGCTGATGACGCTCATGGGATCCAGTTCTGCTCGCGGAAGAGGAGTGGTGCGGACACGTGAGGAACGCACGTGGACGTAAGGGCGGACGTAAGGACGGGCCACGGGCCGCGGCGGGAAGCCGGGCGAGGAGTACTGCCCACGGCGTTGCCGGCGGCCGGCCTGCGTCGCTCCCGCGGCGGAACGGTCCCACCGCACGCGGGGGCCGGTCCTTCCGCCACCGCGCGGCGTCCTCAGGGCCACAGGACTCCGGCGAGCGAGACCCCGGCGAAGGCGGCGCCGAGCCCGGTCGCCACGCTCGCCACCGCGTTGAGGGCCGCGTAGGTACGGGCGCCGTCCTGCGCCAGCCGCAGGGTCTCGTAGGAGAAGGTCGAATAGGTGGTCAGGGCCCCGCACAGGCCGGTGGCCAGCAGCAGTTGCAGCCGGGAGCCCGCCGCGCCCGCGGTCGCGGCGCCGGTGAGGAATCCGAGGATCAGGCACCCGATGACGTTGACCACGAAGGTGCCCCAGGGGAAGACCGAGTCGTGCCGGGACTGCACCGCCCGGTCGGTGAGAAAGCGCAGCGGGGCGCCGACCATGGCACCCGCGAGGACCAGCAGCCAGTTCACAAGCAGTTCTTACCTTCCGGATCCCGGTTCGCCCGGATGCCGTTCCGGGTCGCCCGGGGGCGCGGGGGTCCCCGGGGTCAGCACCTCGCATGCGTCGAGGACCGCGAGTCCGCCGGTGAGCAGTTCCTCGATACGGGGCAGGAAGGCCCGTACCCGGTCCTCGGCGTCCACGATCACGACGGCCACGGGGAGCTCCTCGCCGAGCGAGAGCAGCCGTGAGGTGTGGATCACCGAGGAGGCGCCGAATCCCTCGATGCCCCGGAACACGCTCGCGCCGGCGAGACCGGCGGCATGGGCGCGGTGCACGAGCTCCGCGTAGAGGGGCTTGTGGTGCCAGGTGTCGCTCTCGCCGAGGAACACGGTCAGGCGCAGGGCGCGGCGGGTGGGGACGGTCATCGGATCCTCCCGGTCGCGTGCAGCAGGCGGTGGGTCGTGGCGGCCGCGAGCCACACGGCGGCCAGGGCCGCGAGCAGGGTGGCCGCGAGGTAGGCGAGTCCGGTGCGGGGACGGCCGGCGTCGAGGAGCCTCTCGATGTCGACGGCGTAGGTCGAGAACGTGGTGAAGCCCCCGAGCACGCCGGTGCCGAAGAAGGGCCGCACCAGAGGGCGGGGGGCCCACACCTCGGCGAGGAGGGTCATGAAGACGCCGATCACGGCGCAGCCGAGGACGTTGACCCACAGGGTGGCCCAGGGGAAGCCGCCCACGGGTGTGGGCCACAGCAGGCCGGCGGCGTAGCGGGCGGTGGCGCCGATGCCGCCGCCGAGGGCGACCACCGCGACGGCGCGGCCCTGACCGCGCCATACGGGCGGGCGGCGGGCGGGGGTGAGGGCGGACGCGGTCGCCGGATCGTCGACGCGCTCGGGCTGCGGGACCGTCATGTGCTGCTGCTCCTACTCGCCGGGGCCCGGTCCGCCGGGCACGCTCGGGTGCAAGTAGGGACCGTTGGCGGCGACCCTGCCGCGGTTCGGGTACGGCGGGCCCCACCGCCGCGCCGCGCTCCGGGATCGCGGCCGGTCAAAAGGTTATCGCGCGGGGCGGGAGGCGGGCGACCGGCGGCGGGGTCCCCTGCCCCGGACGGCTACCACCCGGATTCGAACAGGTCGCGGGCCTCGGCGATGCGTGCCTCGTCGCGGTGGTAGCGCGTCCGCCCGCCGGAGCGCTCGGCGCGCAGCAGCCCCGCCGCGGTGAGGACGCCGAGATGGGCGCGGGCGAGCTCGGGGGCGATACCCAGAAGCCGGGCGACGGCGGGGGCGGTGGCGCCCTCGTGGTCCGCCAGCAGATCCAGGATGCGGCGGCGGATCCCGCCCCCGCCCATGGGTGACTTCAGCACGGCGCCCCTTCCCGACGACCTCGCGGTGCCCACTGTCGCGCGGGGCGGGGGGCCGCGCGGAGGGCCTAATGGGCCGAAGTACGCACGCGCGGCGGTACGGGGCCGAAAGCCCGGGCACGCGGGCACCGCCACGACGGGGACCGGTCAGTTTTCGAGAAGCCGACGGGCGCCCCGCCCGCCTAGCGTGGTTCTCACCGGGGCGGTACGGCCCCGGAGCACACGAGGGGCACGGGGACACCCCGAGCACCGTCGAGCACCACCGAAAGACCCGAGAAGCACCGAGAAACGCCGACCAACACTGAGAAACACCGAAGCCACACCGACTGACATCGAGAGATGAGGAGTGCCGCCATGACCGGTGGAGTGCGGACCGTCATTTACCCCGTCAAGGATCTCGGCCGCGCGAAGGCGCTGTTCCGGGCGCTGCTGGGGACGGAGCCCTATGCCGACGAGGCGTACTACGTCGGGTTCAAGGACGCCGGACAGGACATCGGGCTCGACCCCAACGGGCACGCCAGGGGGATGACCGGTCCCGTGCCCTACTGGCACGTCGACGACATCCGGGCCCGGCTGGCCGCGCTGCGGGAGGCCGGCGCCGAGGTGCTCCAGGACGTGCAGGACGTCGGCGGCGGGAAGCTGATCGCCTTCGTGAAGGACGCGGACGGCAACCTGCTGGGGCTGACCGAGGACCCGGCGAGCACCACGGCGAGTTAGTTGCACGCTCAACGAATGGCCGGATGCTGTTACCGTTCGGGTATGTCAGCGAAGACAGCCGCCTCCCCGCTCGAGGAGCGGTGGCGGGACATCCTGTCCGTGCACGCGCGCACGATGTGCGAGATCGACCGCGCCCTGCACCCGCACGGCCTGGGGGCCAGCGACTTCGAGGTGCTCGACCTGCTCGCCGCGCAGGCCTCGCGGGAGGACGGGCAGTGCCGGGTGCAGAGTCTGGTCGACCGCGTCCATCTCAGCCAGAGCGCTCTCTCCCGGCTCATCGGCCGGCTGGAGAAGGAGGGCCTGGTGAAGCGTTCCGTCTGCGAGCACGACCGGCGCGGCGTCTGGATCGCCCTGACCGAGAAGGGCCGCACTCTGCACGCCGAGGTGCGGCCCCTGCAACGAGCGGTGCTCGAACGGATGCTGAACGGCTGACGTCAGAACCGGGCCAGCCGGCTGCGGACACCGTGCGAGTCGAGGGTCAGCCCGTGCGGTGAACTGGCGTCGATGGTGAGGGACAGCTCGTCGGCGGGCCACTGGGCGGCCAGCGCCCCGAGCGGGACCAGTCGGTAGCGGGTGACGGACGGCAGCAGTTCGGCCATCTCCCCTTCCGAGGTGAAGACCGGCACGGTCTGCCGCCCGCCCGGCTGTTCCAGCACCGGCAGGGCGACGGTGCCGGGATCGGTGGCGTCCTCGTCGGTGGCGTCGTCCGGCACGGGGATCAGGACCTCGCTCCCGGCCAGCGTGTCCAGCGCGTCGGTGTCCTCGGCGTCCACCAGCAAGGTGGTGAGCGCGTCCCGGACGGCGGTGGTCGTGCGGGGGCTTTCGGGTGTGTCCATGGCAGATTCCCAGGTCGTGGCGGTCGGGCAGCCCGGAGTACGCACGGCCCGATCGGACGCCGGGGCGCCTACCCAGGCGCATCCGGACCATGCGCCTTCGGGCCAGGACATCACTCCGGGTCAGACGGCGGTGGTCCCGAACCAGGTCGGCTCCTCGGAGAGGGCCTGCTTGATGCGGAAGTGGTGGGCGTCCCGCAGCGGGGGCAGGGCGTCCAGCGCGAACCAGCCCACCGCGAGCGACTCCTCGTCGTTCACCCGGGCCTCGCCGCCCACGGCCCGGCAGCGGAAGGTGATGTCCATGAACTGGCAGACGTCACCGTTGGCGTAGGTGACCTCGCGGCTCGCGCCGACGGACACGACACGCTCGGCGACGCAGCGCACCGCCGTCTCCTCCTCCACCTCGCGCACGGCGCAGTCGGCGGGCTGCTCCCCGGGGTCCGGGATGCCGCCGATCAGCGCCCACTCGTGGTTGTCGGCGCGCTGCCCGAGCAGGATCCGGCCGGTGTCGTCCAGCACGACGGCGGTGACACCGGGGATCCACAGCAACTGGTGGCCCGCAGAGGCCCGGAGGGTGCTAATGAAGTCAGGGGTGGCCATGCCCCGACCCTAGGGGGTGTCCGGTGGCCGTCCCTTGCCGGGGCCCGGCCGCCGTTCGCCCGTCACGCCTGGTCGGACGCCTGCCGCGTGGTGCCGACGTGAGTGGTGCCGACGGGCGTGGTGCCGGCGGTGCGGCGGGCGCGGACCGCGCCGGACACCGCCCACCCGAGACCGCCGGCCGCGAGGAGCACCAGCGCCAGTTCCGGCAGGACGCCCAGCCGGGTCGCGGGCGTCTGCGAGGAACGCAGCGGCACCTTCTGCACCAGGGAGTCCGCGACGAACATGCCGGTCTTCTGGGTGATCCGGCCGTCGGGCATGATCACCGCGCTGACGCCGCTGGTCACCGGCACGGTGACGGTGCGGCTGTGCTCCACGGCGCGGACCCGGGACATCGCGAGCTGCTGGTAGGTCATCTCGCTGCGGTCGAAGGTGGCGTTGTTGCTGGGCACCGATATGAGCTGGGCACCGTCGGTGACGGTGGACCGGACGGTCCAGTCGAACGCCGCCTCGTAGCAGGTGACGAGGCCGACGCGGGCGTCCGCCATGGTGAAGACGCCCGGCTCGTGACCCCGGCTGAAGTCCTGGCGCACCATCGACGTCCACGTCTCGTTGAGCGCGCCGATCATGCCGCGCAGCGGCAGGAACTCCCCGAAGGGCTGGATCTGCCGCTTGTCGTAGATGCCCCGCGGGCCCTTCCCGGGCTCCCAGAGGATCTGCTCGTTGTACAGCTTGCCCTTGCGCTCGACGACCGCGCCGACCGAGAGGGGCGCCTTGATCGCCTCGGCCGCGCCCTCGATGACGGCGTAGGCGTCGGCGTTGGTGTAAGGGTCGATGTCGGAGGAGTTCTCCGGCCACAGCACGAGGTCGGGCCGGGGCTTCCGGCCGGCCTCGACCTCGGCGGCCAGGCGACGGGTCTCGCGGGCGTGGTAGTCGAGGACGGCCCGGCGCTGGGAGTTGAAGTCGAGGCCGGCGCGCGGCACGTTGCCCTGGATGAGGGCGACCGTGGTGGTGCCGTCCTCCGCCTTGTCGCTGACCAGCGTGCGGGCGGCCGGCGCGCCGGCCACGGGGACGGCCACGCTCAGCAGGGCGAGGACGGCGGCCCCGCGCCGGAGGGCGCCGGTACGCCGGGTCTCGACCGCCAGGCGCACCGCCTCGCCGAGCCCGAAGCCGCACAGGACGACCGCGAAGCCGAGCACCGGGGTGCCGCCGGCCGCGGCGAGGGGCAGGAAGATCCCGTCGGCCTGACCGAAGGCGATCTTGCCCCAGGGGAAGCCGCCGAAGGGGACGCGCGCGCGGGCCGCCTCGCCGGCGATCCACAGGGCGGCCGCCCACACCGGCCAGGCGGGCAGCCGGGACACGGCGGTCATGCCCGCGCCGACCAGGGCGACGAAGGCCGCCTCGGCCACGACGAGCGCGAGCCACGGGCCGGGGCCGACCTCGACCCCGGTCCACACCAGGAGCGGCAGCAGGAACCCGAGGCCGAACACATAGCCGAGGCCGAGCCCGGACTTCCAGGTGCGACCGCGCAGCAGCAGCCCGAATCCGGCGAAGGCCGGGAGGGCCAGCCAGGACAGGGTGCGGGGCGGGAAGCTGACGTAGAGGAGCACTCCGCAGAGCGCCGCGAGGGCGGCAGGCAGGAGCCGGCGCAGCAGGCGGAGGGGGCGCGCGGCCGGCGTGGCCCTGGGGCCGAGCCGGTCGGGCCGGTCCACGGAGGTGGCGGTGGCGGTCACCTTGGGAGTCTACGGTGCGTGACCAGCGGGCCGACAGTTCGGTCCGGCCGCTCCCACCGCTCCCCCGGCACCGGCCGTCACCTCGGCTGGACCGTTTCTGCACAGCTCGTACACAAAACGGCCTCCGCCCGTTACGGTGTGCCCCAGCCCGGGACGGGGGACGCCCGCCGTGTCCGGCCGCCGCCAGGGGGCGGGGTACCGGCCGGGGGCGTCGGGCCGGGCACGACAGGGCGGGGGCGAGGCGTGGGCACCGCGGAGGACGGGGCACGGGCGGCGGGCCGGGCGGCCGAGGGGACGGCCGTCCGCGAGCGGCGCGGCAGCGCGGACGCGTGGGGGGTGACGGTCCTCGGCGCCTGCGCCGGGTGGGCGCTGCTCACGGCGGCCGGGCGGGACGCACGACCCGAGGGGGTGCTGCTCGCGGTCCTCGCGGTCGCCGCCGGGTACGCCACGGGCCGGATCGCCGGTGCAGTGCTGCCGGTGGCCGCGCCCGCCGTGGGCGCCCTGGCGGGGCTCTGGCTGGCGTTGGGTGTTCCCGACGCCACCGCCGGCCCCCGGCTCGACGCGCCGCTCGGTCACGCCGGTGCCACGGCCGCGCTGCTGGCGCTGTCGGCGGGCGCCGCCTGCTGTGCCGCCTGGACGGCCTCGGCGCCGCTGCCCCGCCTCGCGCTGCGGCTCCTGG
>BNBP01000037.1 GCA_014656015.1 Streptomyces griseoaurantiacus
GGGGCGCGCACGGCGCGCGTCCGGGAGCCGCCGCGCCCGGGTCCCCTGCCCCGGGCGTCTCCCGCGCCGCCGCCACGGAGCACCGCGCGCGCCGGGTCGCCGCCGCCCTCGCCGAACACCCCGACGTGGCCTTCGCCTACTGGGACGGCGGACTGTCCCGGCTGGTCGTCGCCGCCACCGAGGACACCGCCCTCGACCGCGTCCTCGACCACGCCTCCACGCTCGCCGCCCGGCACGGGCTCGGGGAGAGCGCGGGGGACGAGGAGGACGAGGAGGTGGAGGAGTTCGCCCATCCCGGCGACCCCGCCGGCATCCGCTTCGCCGCCGCGGCCCTCGCCGCCGACGCGGCCGGCATCGCCCTCGCCTTCGCCGGCTCGGCCCTGCGGCTGCCGGTCTCGCCGCGCGCGGTCACCGCCGTCACGACGATGCTGCGCGAGAACCCCCGCTTCCGCGGGCTGCTGCGCGCCCGGATCGGCCGCGCGCGCATGGACCTGGTCCTCGCCGTCGCCAACGCCGTCGTGCACGGCGCCGGACGCACCCCGACCGCCCTGGTGCTCGACGGGGCCCTGCGCGCCTGCCAGGTGGGCGAGACGGTGGCGCGTGCCGCCGCCTTCGACGCCGTGCACGACGAGGTGTGCCGGCCCGAACGGACCGGAGTGCCCGCGGGCCGCCACCCCCGCCCGCCGCTGCGCAGCTCCCCGGCGCAGGAGTACGCCGCGACGGCCGCCACCGGCAGCGTGGTGGGCGCCCTCGCGACCCTGCTGGTCAAGCACGACCTCGGCGAGGCGGCCGAGGCGGTGCTCGCCGGGTCCCCGAAGGCCGCCCGCTACGGGCCCGCCGCCTTCCACGCCGTCCTCGCCGCCGCCCTCTCCCGCGCCGGCGTCCTCGTCCGCGACACCGAGCGGCTCGCGCAACTGGAGACCGCCGACACGCTCGTCCTGCACCACAGCGCGCTGCTCGCGTCCTCCGGGGGCGCCGACCCCTGGGCGGAGGAGATCCTGGAGGCGGCCCGCCGGGCCGGGTTGCGCGTGGTGCTCGTCGACCATCCGGCGCTCGCCGACTTCACCGGCCTCGCCGACCATGTCGCGCACCGGGAGCGCCCGCTGGCGGAGGTGGTCGCCCGGCAGCGGGAACGCCACGGCGGCACGGTGGTCACGGTGGCCCGGGTGACGGCCGCGGCGGCACGGCACGCGGTGTCCGGCGGCACACCCGGCACACCCGCAGCCGGGGCCGGTACCGACGTGCTCGAAGGGCTCCTCGCCGGGGACGTGGCCCTCGCCCTCACCGACACCGAGGACGCCGCCCTCGTCTGGGGCGCCGACGTGCTCGCCCGGCAGGGCCCGGCCGACGTGTGGCGGCTGCTCACCGCCGTGCCCGCCGCCCGCGCGGTGGGGCGCAGGTCGCAGACGCTGGCACGGTCCGGGGCCGCGCTGTCCGGACTGCTCGTCGCCGTCGGCGAGTCCCGGCGCGGACGCCCCTCGCCCTGGCCCGGACTGCGGCACGCCCCCGTCGACGCGAGTGCGGCGGTGGCCCTCTACAGCGGGGTGCGCGCGGCGCTCGGCGTCGCGGTGACGCGCGCCCCGCGCCCCCGGCCCCGGGTGGCCTGGCACGCGCTCGAACCCGGGGACGTGCGGCGCCGGCTGCACAGGGAGCCCGAGGTCCGGCCGGGCCCCGTCGAGCGGGCGGTGCTCCGCTCGCGGGCGCTGGCCGACCGCGCGGGGAAGGTCACCGCGCTGGCCCCGGCCCGCTGGTCCTGGCAGCTCGGCCGGGCCGTACGGGGCGAACTCGACGACCCGCTCACCCCCGTCCTCGCGGTCGGCTCGGCCGCCTCCGCGATCCTCGGCTCCGCCGTCGACGCCCTCCTCGTCCTCGGCGCCCTGGACCTGAACGCGCTGGTGGGCGGCGTCCAGCGGCTGCGCGCCGAGCGGGCGCTGTCCGGGCTGCTCGACGAGCAGAAGCGCAAGGCCCGGGTGAGCGACGAGGACGACCCCGCGAACGAGCCCCACACCGTGGACGCCGCGCGGCTGCACCCCGGCGACGTCATCGCGCTCAAGGCCGACGACGTCGTGCCCGCCGACGCCCGGTTGCTGTGGGAGGACGGCCTCGAGGTCGACGAGTCCGCGCTGACGGGGGAGTCGCTGCCGGTCGACAAGCAGACCGCGCCCACCCCGAGCGCGGCCGTCGCCGACCGGAGCTGCATGGTGTTCGAGGGCACCACCGTGGTCGCCGGACAGGCCCGCGCGGTCGTCGTCGACACCGGCGACCACACCGAGTCCGCGCGCGCCGTCCACCTCGCCGCCCGCACGCCCCCCGCCGCCGGAGTCCAGGCCAGGCTGCAGGAACTGACCCGCAAGGCGCTGCCCCTCACCATGGCGGGCGGCGCCGCGGTGACCGGTCTCGCGCTGCTGCGGGGCACCCCGCTGCGCCGGGCGGTCGGCGGCGGGGTCGCCGTCGCCGTGGCCGCCGTGCCCGAAGGGCTGCCGCTGGTGGCGACGGTGGCGCAGCTCGCCGCCGCCCGCCGGCTCAGCCGCCGCGGGGTCCTGGTGCGCGCCCCGCGCACGCTGGAGGCGCTGGGCCGGATGGACACCGTCTGCTTCGACAAGACCGGCACGCTCACCGAGAACAGGCTGCGGCTCGTCCGGTTGACCGACGCCGAGGGCACCGTGCACAGGCCCGACGAGGCGGACGGGGCGGAGGGGGCCGGGGCGGTGACCCTGCGGGCCGCCGCCCGTGCCTGCCCCCGCCCGAACGGGGACGGCGCCCGCGCGGACCACGCCACCGACGAGGCGGTCCTCGACGCGGCCCGGCCCGACCCGGACTGGCGGCAGGAGGAGTACCTGCCCTTCGAGGCCGCCCGCGGCTACGCCGCCGCCGTCGGCCGGGAGGACGGGGCCGGGGGTCACCACGGCGGCGGGCGGGTGCTCGTCGTGAAGGGTGCCCCCGAGACCGTCCTGCCCGCCGTCCGGGGCCGCACCGCGCACGCCTCGGAGACGGCGCACCGGCTGGCCGAGGACGGGCTGCGCGTGCTCGCGGTGGCCCACCGCCCGCTGGCGGAGGGCGAGTCGGCCGCGGACGCCCTCGAACGGCCGCTGGAGAACCTGGAGTTCCTCGGCCTGCTCGCGCTCGCGGACACGCCCCGCAAGAGCTCCACCGCCCTCGTGCGGGGGCTGCGCGAGGCGGGGGTGCGGCCCGTGATGCTCACCGGCGACCACCCGGGGACCGCCCGCGCTATCGCCGCCGAACTCGGCTGGCCCGAGGACACCGCCGTCGTCACCGGTGAGGAACTGGCCGCCGCCGACCGCTCCGGACGCGCCCGCATGCTGCGCGACGTCGGCGTCGTCGCCCGGGTCGCGCCCGAGCAGAAGCTCCAGGTCGTCGAGTCGTTGCGGGACGCGGGCCGGGTGGTGGCGATGGTCGGCGACGGCGCCAACGACGCCGCCGCGATCCGCGCCGCCGACATCGGCGTGGGCATCAGCGCCCGCGGCTCGGCCGCCGCGCGCAACGCGGCCGACATCGTCCTCACCGACGAGGACATGACCGTCCTCGTGGAGGCGGTCGCCGAGGGGCGGGCCCTGTGGCGCAGCGTCGCGGACGCGATCGCCATCCTGATCGGCGGCAACGCGGGCGAGGTGAGCTTCGGCATCCTCGGCACGCTGCTGTCCGGCTCGGCCCCGCTGTCCACCCGTCAGATGCTGCTGGTGAACCTGTTCACGGACCTGTTCCCGGCGATGGCGGTCGCGGTCACCCCGAAGGAGCAGATCCCCGGCGAGGACCCCGGCACGGCCCCGGAGACGGCCGAACCGCTGGTCACCGCCCTGCTCGGCGAACCGCTCCTGCGCCAGATCCGGCACCGCGCGGCGACGACCTGTCTGGGCGCGACCGTCGCCTGGCTGGCGGGCCGCTTCACCCCGGGCACGGCACGCCGCTCCACGACCATGGCGCTGTGCGGCGTCGTGGGCACCCAGCTCGCCCAGACCCTGGCCGACCGCCGCACCAGCCCCCTGGTCCGCCTCACCGTCTTCGGTTCGGCGGCGGCGCTGGTGGCCCTCATCCAGACCCCGGGGGTCAGCCGGCTCTTCGGCTGCACCCCGCTGGGCCCGGTGGCCTGGGCGGGAGTCGCCGCCGCCCTCGCCGTGGCGGTCCTGGCGCACCGTCGGCTGCCGGCCCTGGAGCGGGCGGTACTCGCGCTGGCCGAGCGGCACGGGATGCCCGGGACCGCGGGGCGCTCCGGGACCGCCTGAGGGGACCCCGGGACCTCGGGCACGGGCCGGGGGACCCAGGCGGCCGGCCCCTGAGGTGTCAGCCCCCGGAGGTGTCCAGCTCGGCCTCCTCGCCGACGCCCGCCAGGTCGTAGGGATCCTTCAGCCAGCCGTCCGGCAGGACGACCCGGTTGTTGCCGGAGGTCCGCCCGCGCGGGCCGTCCGCCCCGGCCGGCCACTCCTGGTCGAGGTCCAGCTCGTCCAGGCCGCCGCGCAGCTCCGCGAGCGAGGACGTGATCGCCAGGCGCTTGCGCATCTCGGAGCCGACCGCGAAGCCCTTGAGGTACCAGGCCACGTGCTTGCGGAAGTCCACCACTCCGCGCGCCTCGTCCCCGAGCCATTCGCCGAGCAGCGTGGCGTGCCGGACCATGACGTCGGCGACCTGGCGCAGCGTCGGGCGCACGAGGTCGTCCGGGCGCCCCTCGAAGGCGGCGACCAGGTCCGCGAACAGCCACGGACGGCCGAGGCAGCCCCGGCCCACGACGACTCCGTCGCACCCGGTCTCGCGCACCATCCGCAGGGCGTCCTCGGCGGACCATATGTCGCCGTTGCCGAGGACGGGGATCTCCGGGACGTGCTCCTTGAGGCGGGCGATCGCGTCCCAGTCCGCCGTGCCGCCGTAGTGCTGGGCGGCGGTGCGGCCGTGCAGCGCGATCGCGGTGACGCCCTCCTCGACCGCGATCCGCCCGGCGTCGAGGTAGGTGAGGTGGTCCTCGTCGATGCCCTTGCGCATCTTCATCGTCACCGGGAGGTCCCCGGCGCCGCTCACCGCCTCGCGCAGGATCGACCGCAGCAGGTTCCGCTTGTACGGCAGCGCGGAGCCGCCGCCCTTGCGGGTCACCTTCGGCACGGGGCAGCCGAAGTTGAGGTCGATGTGGTCGGCGAGGCCCTCCTCCGCGATCATGCGGACGGCCTTGCCGACGGTCGCCGGGTCGACGCCGTAGAGCTGTATCGAGCGGGGCTTCTCGCTCGCGTCGAAGCGGATGAGCTGCATGGTCTTGTCGTTGCGCTCGACCAGGGCCCGGGTGGTGATCATCTCGCTGACGTACAGGCCCTTGCCGGCGCTGAACTCGCGGCACAGCGTACGGAAGGGTGCGTTCGTGATCCCGGCCATGGGAGCGAGGACGACGGGCGGTCCGACGGTGTGCGGGCCGATCTGCAGCGGGGTGGTGGGCGTGGACATTGCTCCATTGTCCCGCACCCCGCGGGGCCCCGGCGCGGGGCCGTCCACAGGAAGATGCATAGGTCATTAGTTAGGAAAGTCATTAGTTAGACTCGCTATTCATACTGTCGTACGATGCGGCAATGCCCGAGCTCAGTCACCGCCGCCGCATGCTGGTGCTCGCGATCTGCTGCATGAGCCTGCTGATCGTGGGACTGGACAACACCGTCCTCAACGTCGCCCTGCCCTCGCTGCAGGAGGACCTGGACACCAGCACCTCGGGGCTGCAGTGGGCGATCGACGCCTACACCCTCGTCCTCGCCTCACTGCTCATGCTGGCCGGCTCCACCGCCGACCGGATCGGCCGCAAACGGGTCTTCCTCACCGGCCTCGCCGTGTTCACCGCCGGCTCCGCCCTGTGCTCCCTCGCCCCGAACCTCCAGACGCTCGTCGTCTTCCGCATGGTGCAGGCCGTCGGCGGCTCGATGCTCAACCCGGTCGCGATGTCGATCATCACCAACACCTTCACCGACCCCCGGGAACGCGCCCGCGCCATCGGCGCCTGGGGCGCCGTCATGGGCGTCTCCATGGCCGCCGGACCCCTCGTCGGCGGGCTGCTCGTGGAGTCGGTGGGCTGGCGGTCTATCTTCTGGCTCAACATCCCGGTCGGTCTCGCCGCGCTGCTGCTCACCCTGCGGTTCGTGCCCGAGTCGCGGGCACCGAAGCCGCGCCGCCTCGACCCGCTCGGACAACTCATGGTCATCGCCCTCTTCGGCGCGCTGACCTACGCGATCATCGAGGTGCCGGACGCCGGGTTCCGCGCGGTACTGCCCTACGCCGTCCTCGCAGCGGCCGCCCTCGCCGGACTCCTGCTCTACGAGCCCCGGCGCGCCGAACCCCTCATCGACCTGCGTTTCTTCCGCTCCGCGCCGTTCAGCGGGGCGACCGTCATCGCGATCAGCGCCTTCGCCTCGCTGGGCGGCTTCCTCTTCCTGACCACGCTCTACCTGCAGAACGTCCGCGGACTCGACGCCCTGCACGCGGGCCTGTGGATGCTTCCGATGGCCGTCCCGACCTGCCTGTGCGCACCGCTCTCCGGGCGGCTGGTCGGCAGCCGGGGCCCCCGGCTGCCGCTGATCCTCGCGGGCTGCGCGATGACCGCGTGCTGCGCCCTTTTCGCCGTCTTCGAGGCGGAGACCTCGAACGTGGCCCTGTTCCTCGGCTACGTGCTGTTCGGCATCGGCTTCGGCTTCGTCAATTCGCCGATCACCAACACCGCGGTGTCGGGGATGCCGAGGGAGCAGGCCGGGGTGGCGGCGGCGGTCGCCTCCACCAGCCGCCAGCTCGGACAGACCCTCGGCGTCGCGGTGGTCGGAGCGGTGCTGGCCTCCGGCGTGGGGGCCTCGCCCTACCGCGAGGCCTTCGTGTCGGCGGCCCGGCCGGGCTGGTGGATCCTCCTGGCCTGCGGGGCGCTGGTGCTGGTGCTGGGCGTGCTGACCACGGGCCGCTGGGCCCGGGGCACCGCCGAGCGCACGGCCCGGCGGCTGGCGGAACCCGGGGCGCGGGACACGGACGCGGGGGAACGGGTGCGGGCCTGAGGGACCGCGGGGTGTTGAGGCGCCCCCGCGATGCGGCGCCTCAGGGGGCGGGCCGGGGCGGCGGTGCCGCCGCGGCCACGTACGCCCACGCCTCGGCGAGGTTCGAGGCCGGGTCCGCGAGCGCATCGAGCACGAGCCGGCGATCGGTCCAGGGCTCGAACGCGGCCCGTGCCTCCTCCACCGCCTCCCAGGTCGGCTCCTCGAAGCCCGGGATGTCCCGGGAACGGCCCTCGAGCCGCCGTCGGTGCACCGCCGGGTCCGAGCACACCACCTCGAGGAACACCACCGGCACCCCGTGGCGTCCGGCCAGGGTCCGCCACTGCCGACGGGCCGCCTCGACCGCGTTGACCGCGTCGACGATCACGCTCTGGCCGAGCGCCAGTACCCCGTCGGCCACCGCCTCGGCGACGAGATAGGCCGCCAGGCCCGTGGGCTGACCGTGTTCCACGCCGGCCCGCCACATCGCCGCCTCGACGGGATCGACCGACACGACCGGGGCCGGCAGCACCCGGCCGAGCGCCTCGGCGACCGAGCTCTTGCCCGCCGCGGGGAGACCGGCCATGGCGATCAGCATGCGCGCACTGTCCCACACCGGCGGTCCCGCCGACAGCACGTCCGGCGGTCCCGCCGGGGGCCGCTCAGCCCTTCGCCGGGTGCGATCCGGTCGGGACCCGTACGCCCTCAGCCCTTGGACGGGTGCGGCGTGGATCCGTACGCCGTCAGGAAGCGGTCGCGGAAGGAGCTCATCCGCCACACCGGGGCGTCCTTCGCCGGGCGCAGGCCCTCCGTGAAGTGCCAGTCGGCGATCTTGTCCAGGACCTTCGGGTCCTTCGCCACGATCGACACCGGCACCTGGTGGTCGGCGCCGTCGCCGCTCACCTTCGCCACCGGCTGGTGGTCGCCGAGGAACACCAGCACCGTGTCCTTGTCGCCGTACCGCTGGAGGAACTGGGTCAGCGCCGTCACCGAGTACTGGATCGACCTGCCGTACTCCTGCTTCACCTTCGTGGAGTCGTAGAAGACGTCTCCCGGCCTCTTCCCCGCCTTCTCGATGGAGTCGTACACCGAGCCGTCGCCCACCTCGCCCCAGTCGACCATCTTCGGCACCGGCGCCCACGGCTGGTGGCTCGAGGTCAGGATGATCTCCGACATCAGCGGCTTGTCCCGCTTCTTGCCGTGCTCCAGGCGCTGGAACGCCTCCAGCGCGTACTGGTCCGGCATGGTCGACCAGCTGAACTTCGGCCCCTCGTAGCCCATCTGGAAGGCGTTGTAGACCTTGTCCAGCCCGTAGAACTTCGCCTCCGGCCACCCCTTCTGGACCCCGGGCATGATGCCGACGGTGTCCCAGTCGCCGGTCTTCCGGAAAGCCTTCGTCAGGCTCAGGTGGTCGCTGTTGGTCACCGTCCGGTAGCGGTTCTGGTTGTCGATCCACAGGCCCGACAGGAACGTCGAGTGCCCGAGCCAGCTGCTGCCGCCGTACGTCGCCGACGTCAGCCAGCCGCTCCTCGCGTGGAAGCCCGACTTCGCCAGCGCCTCGGTGCTCGCGGCCAGGGTCTTGTTGACACCCGGTGCCATCACCGGGTCCTCGATCGCGCTGCGGCCGTAGCTCTCGATGAACGTGAACATCATGTCCTTGCCGCGCAGGTCCGGCACGAGCTGGGCGGGTGGGGTGTTGCCGAACGCGTCCGCCTTCGCCGTCTTCGCGAACTCGCGTTCGTCCCGCAGGGTGTCCCGCACCGCCTCGGCGCGGCTGCGGGCCAGCGCGATCGAGTGCTGGGAGGCGAGCGGCACGCCGTCGATCCGCAGGCCCAGGACCGCGCAGACCATCCACACCATGCTGAGGATCAGCAGCGTGCGGCCCGTGGTGTGACGGTGCCGGGCGAGCAGCTCGCCCAGCCGCACCACCGCGAGCGCGATCAGGACGATCAGGACGAGGACCAGCACCAGGGCCCCGAGCAGCACGGCCGTCGTGCCGCCCTTGCCCAGGGTGTCGTTCAGGTACGACTTGGCGTCGCCGAGCAGCGCCCAGTCGATCACGATGTCGAAGCGGCGGCCCAGGAACTCGTAGAACCCCATGTCGAAGAAGTTCAGGACCGTCAGCGCGCCGAGCCCGAGCCCGCACACCCAGGCCGCGAGCAGCCGCCACCGCCGGGGCAGCGTCACGAGGAGGGCCGCGCCGAACAGCGCCTCGACCGGGATACGGACGAACTGGGCGGGCCGCATGTGCATGCGGTTGGGCAGCAGCAGCGCCGCGAGCACGAGCACGGCGGCGAGCACGGTGACGCCGTCGCGCAGGACGCGGGCGGCGGTGGGGTGCCCCTCCCGCCACGTCCGCCGGGCGGCGCGGAGGCGGGAGAGAGGGCCGGACGGGGCGGGGGCGGGGGCGGGATCCGGGGTCGCGTCCGGGGCGGGGGCGGGGGTGACGTCCGGGGCGCCGGGCGCTGGGGCCGTGTCCCCGGCCTGGTCCGTTCGGTCCGCCCGCTCCGCGCCGTCCGCCGCGTCCGTCCGGGTCCCTTCCGCGACGGGTCCGGTGGCGTCCGCGACGGGTTCGGCGGCGCCCGGGGTGTCCGGCGTCCCGGACGAGGGTGTCTTCGGCGGTGTCTCGGTCGGCGTCCCGGACGTGGGCGCCTCCGGTGCAGTCTTGTCCGGCGTCGGGGACGAGGGTGTCTCCGGCGACGTCTCGGCCGGAGCCTCGGACGAGGCTGCCTCCTGCGACGTCTGGGGTGCCGCGGGTTCCGCCGGTGTCGCCGCCGGTTCCTTCTCGTCCGCCGTTCGTCGCGTGTCCGTATTGAGAGGCACCCGCGGGTCCTTCCGTGCGCAGCCGTGTGAGTGGCGGGCCGCTCGGGGAGGCCCGGCCCGCCGTCCTCCCGTACGCGCCCCCGTCGGCCCGCGTTCAAGCCGGCACCCCCGCACCGGGCAAACACCCGGCAAACGCCGCGTCAATCCTTCTCCCCGGACGGTCTCCGGATGGTCTCCGGACGGTCTCGGGGCGCTCCTTCGGGCGTGCCGCGGGCAGTCCGTCCACACGTCCGCATGATGAAATCCGGGCCCCTCGAACGGCGTGATTCTCGCCACGCTTGATAGGGGTGACGCTCAGGTGAGCGGATCTTGAGTGCCTGTAAGTCTCGGAAGCGTGACACTCAGTGCCACCACCCCTCCCTTCAGCAGCTTTACATGGAGACGACTCTCGGTGCTCATGTGAGCGTTCAGTCGCCCTTTCGGGCTAGCTTCTCTTCAAGAAGTGAACACATGTGCCCTCCCGCCTCCCTCCCGCACCTGCTTTCGATCCGGCGGCGGACGACTGGTTACGGGCGCATGACGCGCGAGTGGACGTACCCACGCACCTTCGATCTGGGTATGTTCCTCGCCGTCAGGGCAGCCCACCGCGTCCTCGAGGAGTCGAGACCGTGTCGGAAAACAAAGATCCTCACCTCACCGGGAACGCCGTCGAGGACGTGAAGTTCGTTTATGACTTCACCGAAGGCAACAAGGACCTCAAGGACCTTCTCGGCGGCAAGGGCGCGAACCTCGCCGAGATGACCAACCTCGGTCTCCCCGTCCCGCCCGGGTTCACCATCACCACCGAGGCCTGCAAGGTCTACCTCGACAGCGGCGAGGCACCCGCGGCACTGCGTGACGAGGTGAGTGCGCACCTCGACGCGCTGGAGCGCCGGATGGGCAAGAAGCTCGGCCAGGCGGACGACCCCCTCCTCGTCTCCGTACGCTCCGGGGCCAAGTTCTCCATGCCCGGCATGATGGACACCGTCCTCAACATCGGCCTGTCCGACGCCTCCGTGAAGGGGCTCGCCAAGCAGGCCGGCGACGAGCGCTTCGCCTGGGACTCCTACCGCCGGCTCATCCAGATGTTCGGCAAGACGGTCCTCGACGTCGACGGCGACCTCTTCGAGGACGCGCTGGAGGCGGCGAAGGCGGCCAAGAAGGTCGAGGTCGACACCGAGCTGGAGGCCGCCGACCTCAAGAAGCTGGTCACCACCTTCAAGAAGATCGTCAAGAAGGAGGCCGGCCGGGACTTCCCGCAGGACCCGCGCGCGCAGATGGACCTCGCCATCAGGGCGGTCTTCGACTCCTGGAACACCGAGCGCGCCAAGCTCTACCGGCGCCAGGAGCGCATCCCGCACGACCTCGGCACCGCCGTCAACGTCTGCTCGATGGTCTTCGGCAACCTCGGCCCCGACTCCGGCACCGGCGTCGCCTTCACCCGCGACCCCGCCTCGGGACAGCAGGGCGTCTACGGCGACTACCTGCAGAACGCGCAGGGCGAGGACGTCGTCGCGGGCATCCGCAACACCGTCCCGCTCGCCGAGCTGGAGCGGATCGACAAGAAGTCCTACGACCAGCTCATGCAGATCATGGAGACGCTGGAGAACCACTACCTGGACCTCTGCGACATCGAGTTCACCATCGAGCGTGGCACCCTGTGGATGCTGCAGACCCGCGTCGGCAAGCGCACCGCCGGCGCCGCCTTCCGGATCGCCACCCAGCTCGTGGACCAGGGCCTGATCGACGAGGCGGAGGCCCTGCAGCGGGTCACCGGCGCCCAGCTCGCCCAGCTCATGTTCCCGCGCTTCGACGAGGACGCGAAGGTGCGGCAGCTCGGCCGGGGCATCGCGGCCTCACCCGGCGCGGCGGTCGGCAAGGCGGTCTTCGACTCGTACACCGCGATCAAGTGGTCCCGCTCGGGCGAGAAGGTCATCCTCATCCGCCGCGAGACCAACCCCGACGACCTGGACGGCATGATCGCCGCCGAGGGCATCCTCACCTCGCGCGGCGGCAAGACCTCGCACGCCGCCGTCGTCGCCCGCGGCATGGGCAAGACGTGCGTGTGCGGCGCCGAGGAACTGGAGGTCGACACCAAGCGGCGCTGTCTGACGGCGCCCGGCGGGGTGGTCGTGGAGGAGGGCGACCTGGTCTCCATCGACGGCTCCTCCGGCAAGGTCTACCTCGGCGAGGTGCCGGTCGTGCCCTCGCCGGTCGTGGAGTACTTCGAGGGCCGGATGCACGCGGGTGCCGACGACGCCGACGAACTCGTGGAGGCCGTCCACCGGATCATGGCCTTCGCCGACCGCAAGCGCCGGCTGCGCGTGCGGGCCAACGCGGACAACGCCGAGGACGCCCTGCGCGCCCGCCGCTTCGGCGCCCAGGGCATCGGCCTGTGCCGCACCGAGCACATGTTCCTCGGCGACCGCCGGGAGCTGGTCGAGCGTCTGATCCTCGCCGACTCCCAGGCCGAGCGCGAGGAGTCCCTGGCGCAGCTCCTGCCCCTGCAGAAGCGCGACTTCGTCGAGCTGTTCGAGGCGATGGACGGCCTCCCGGTGACGGTCCGTCTCCTCGACCCGCCGCTGCACGAGTTCCTGCCCGACATCACCGAACTCTCGGTGCGGGTCGCCCTCGCCGAGTCCCGCAAGGACCCGCACGAGAACGATCTGCGGCTGCTCCAGGCCGTGCACCGGCTGCACGAGCAGAACCCGATGCTCGGCCTGCGCGGCGTACGGCTCGGCCTGGTCATCCCCGGCCTGTTCACCATGCAGGTGCGGGCCATCGCCGAGGCGGCGGCCGAACGCCGGGCCGCCAAGGGTGACCCGCGCGCCGAGATCATGATCCCGCTCGTCGGCACGGTGCAGGAGCTGGAGATCGTCCGCGAGGAGGCCGACCAGGTCATCGCGGAGGTACAGGCCGCCACCGGCACCGAACTGAGGCTGGCGATCGGCACCATGATCGAGCTGCCGCGCGCCGCGCTGACCGCCGGGCAGATCGCGGAGGCCGCCGAGTTCTTCTCCTTCGGCACCAACGACCTGACCCAGACGGTGTGGGGCTTCAGCCGCGACGACGTCGAGGCGAGCTTCTTCACCGCCTACCTGGAGAAGGGCATCTTCGGGGTGTCGCCCTTCGAGACGATCGACCAGGACGGCGTCGGCTCCCTGGTCAGGTCGGCGGTGAAGGCGGGCCGCGAGACCCGGCCCGATCTGAAGCTCGGCGTGTGCGGCGAGCACGGCGGTGACCCGGAGTCCGTCCACTTCTTCCACGAGGTGGGCCTCGACTACGTCTCCTGCTCCCCGTTCCGCATCCCCGTCGCCCGTCTCGAGGCCGGCCGCGCGGCCTCCTCCTCGCGGGGCAGCGACCACCGCTGACCCCGCCGCCGACCCCGGGGCCCGGGTCCCCGACCGAACCGACCCGGGCCCCGGTCCTTCCCCCCCCCCGAACGCCGGGGCCCGGGTTCCCTGACCGAACCGCCGGGTCCCGGCCCCGGGTCCCCACCGGACCCACCGTCCCGGAACCGCCACCACCCGCGCCCCGCCCCTCACCGGCGCGGCGGCGGTTCCGCCCCCGGGAGGCGGCACCCCTTGTGCGGAGGGGTGCCGCCTCCTTCACGTGCGCGAGGCGGGTCACCCGGCCAGGAGCCGCTCACCGAGGTCCCACAGGCGGCGGGCCGAGGCGGGATCGGCGGCGTGCGGTGCCAGGTCGGAGGTGACGTCGCCGACGGCGAGCATCTCCGCGGTGAGGGGGCGGGCGTCGACCGGGGCGATGTCGGCGTTCTTCAGGTAGACGCCGCCGACGCCGTCGAGCACGGGGCTCGCCGCCGCGAACACGATGGTGGCCGCGGCCTGCTCCGGGGTCTTCTTCTCACGCTCGGGATCGATGACCGGCTCACCGTCCTCGCCGATCAGCCCCATGGCACGCAGCTGCGTCAGGTCGTGGAGGGCTTCGGACCCCTTGCGCAGGGACGTGATGACGGAGATGCCCGGGTGCAGGCTGTAGCCGCGGATGCCGTCGGCGGCCCAGCGGCGGTCCAGTTCGCCCGCGAAGAGGACCAGGGCCGTCTTGGACTGGCCGTAGGCGAGGTCGCTGTCGTAGCCGCGGGCGAAGTGCGGATCGTCCCAGCGGATGTCGCTCAGGCGGTGGCTGCCGGAGGCCACGTTGACGACCCGGGCGCCGTGCGCGGCCCGCAGGGCGGGCAGCAGGCCGAGGGTGAGCTGGAAGTGGCCGAGGAAGGCGACGGCGAAGGTGGTCTCGTAACCGCGCGCGTCCACGACGCGCTCCCGGTGGAAGACGGTCGCGTTGTTGATCAGGACGTGCAGCGGTCGGCCGGAGCGCGTCCAGCGGGCCGCGAGGGCGTCGACCGACCGCGGGTCGAGCAGGTCCAGCTGTTCGACGCGGACGCCGTCCAGACCGGCCACCGCACGTGCCGCGGCGCCGGTGTCGCGGGCCGCCACGGTGACGAGGGCGCCGGCCCTGCTGAGCGCCTCGGTGCTCGCCAGGCCCAGCCCGCGGTGGCCGCCGGTGACGAGGACGTTCCGGCCGGTCAGGTCGAGGCCCGCGAGGACCTCCTCGGCGGTGGAGAACGCGGTGAAGCCCGAACCGAGGGGCCGCTGGAGTTCCAGGATGCTGGTCATGTCACCCAGCCTGCACCCGCGGGGCTGAACGGAGAATGCTTGACCGGACACATTTTCTTCGCGAGAGTTCAGACATGGCCATCGATCACCTGTCCGAGATCTTCGACGTCCTCGAGGTCCGCGGACAGCTCTCCGGCGCGTTCGCGGTGCGCGGGCGCTGGGTCACGCAGGCGGCCGTCACCAGCCCGCTCAAGCTGTCGGTGATGGTCCGCGGCCGCTGCCTGCTGTCGACCGACGGACTCGCCGCCCCGCTCACGATGGAGGCGGGCGACGTGGCCATCCTGACCGGCCGCTCCTGGCTGCGGGCCGAGGGCGGCACCGGCGACGAACCCCCGCGCGAGTTCCTGCCCCGGCCCGGCGACTACGCCCTGCGCGTCGACGGCGCGGACTTCGCCGTCGACGACGTCGTCCTCGGCGGCCACGTCGAGCTCGACCCGGCCGGTGCGGCACTGGTGACGCAGGCACTGCCGCCGGTGGCGCACGTCCGCGCCGCCGACGCCGCCGCCCCGGCCCTGCGCGCCTGCGTCGACCGGCTGGTCGAGGAGGTCACCGGCGACCGGCCCGGTGCCGCCTTCGCCGTGCGCCAGCACGCCCAACTGCTGCTCCTGGAAGTGCTCCGGGCCTACCTCGACCGGGCCGAGCCGCCGCCGGGATGGCTGCGGGCACTGACCGACGAGCGGCTGCGTCCCGCGCTGACGCTCCTGCACGAGGACCCCGGACGTCCCTGGGGCCTGGCGGAGCTGGCCCGCGCGGCGGCGATGTCACGGACCTCGTTCGCCGTGCGCTTCCGCGCGGTGGCGGGAGTCCCCCCGCTGACCTACCTCAACTCCTGGCGGATGCTGCTGGCCCGGCGGGCCCTGCGCGAGGAGGACGTCCGGATCGGCGCACTCGCCGCCCGGCTCGGCTACACCTCGGAGAGCGCCTTCAGCACCGCCTTCAAGCGGGAGGTCGGCGAGGCACCCGTGCGCTACCGGCGCCGGTACCGCACGGCGGTGTGACCGCGGGGGCCGCGGGCCCCGCTGCCCCGGCCCCGTACGAGGCCGGTCGGGGTCGGCCACGCATGCGCCGCCGTCCCCCGGGCACCCGCGAGGCCGGGCCCGGCCGGCGAGGGTGGTCGGCGCAGGGGAGGAGGACGGGTGTTCGAGGGGTTCGAGACCGGGCGGTTCGACGTCGGGGACGCGTCGGTGTTCGTGCGGTACGGCGGGGAGGGACCGCCGGTGGTGCTGCTGCACGGGCATCCGCGGACCTCGGCGACCTGGCACCGGGTCGCCCCGCTGCTCGTGCGCCAGGGGTTCACCGTCATCTGCCCGGACCTGCGGGGATACGGACGCTCCACCGGGCCGGCGCCCACCGCCGACCACTTCGGGCACTCCAAGCGGGCCGCCGCCGGCGACGTGCTCGCCGGCGTGCGCGCGCTCGGCCACACCCGGTTCGCGCTCGCGGGCCACGACCGAGGCGGCGCCGTCGCGCTGCGTCTCGCGCTCGATCACCCCGAGGCCGTCTCGCGCGTGGCGCTGCTCGACTGCCTGCCGCTCTCCGAACACCTCGCCCGTGTCACGGCCGAGTTCGCCACGCAGTGGTGGCACTGGTTCTTCTTCGCCCAGCCGGACATTCCCGAACGCGTCATCAACGCCGACCCGGACGCCTGGTACCGCGGCGACCCGGACCTCATGGGACGGGAGAACCACGAAGAGTGGCGGGCGGCCACCAGGAACCCGGACGTGGTGCGGGCCATGCTGGAGGACTACCGGGCCGGACTCACCGTCGACAGACGGCACGAGGAGGAGGACCGGGCCGCCGGGAAGCTCCTGAGGTGCCCGGCCCTCGTCCTCTGGTCGCTCCGCGACGACCTGGAGGACCTGTACGGGGACCCGCGGGAGATCTGGCGGCGCTGGGCCCCCGACCTGCGCGGCCACGGCATCGACTCCGGGCACCACGTCGCCGAGGAGGCCCCCGAGGCCCTCGCGGCCTCCCTCTCGGAGTTCTTCGCCACCCCGCCCGCGTGAGCGGCCCCCGCACGCCCGCCTCGCACCGCCTCACACCCGCCCCGTCCGCCTGAGCGCCCCCTCACACCCGCCCCGCCCCCTCACTGAGGGCAGCGTTCCTCCGGGGAAACAGAGGGGATGCGGTCGGGTAACACCCGCGACGCACGCTCTCGGGCATGACCTCGGATGCGCGTGTGGTGGTGATCGGGGCCGGGCTCGCGGGAATCGCGCTCGCCCGGCGACTCGGCGAACTCGGCGTGTCCGCGCTGGTCGTGGGGGAGGAGGAGCACCCCCCGTACAACCGGGTGCTGCTCGCCGAGGTGCTGGCCGGGCGGTACGCGCCCGAGGTGATCGCACTGCCCGGCACGGGCGTGGAGACGGTGCGCGCCCGGGTCACCGGGATCGACCGGGACGCGCGGCGCCTGCGGTGCGCCGACGGCGGCGAGATCGGCTACGGCACGCTCGTCCTCGCCACCGGCTCCAACCCCGTACTGCCGCCCCTGCGCGGGCTGTTCACCACCCGCGACCGGCTCCCCGAGGGCGTGCACGCCTTCCGTACCATGGACGACTGCCTCGGGCTCGCCCGTGCCGTGCGCCCCGGCGTGCGCGCCGTCGTGATCGGCGGGGGACTGCTCGGGGTGTCCGCCGCCCGCGCCCTCGCCGCGCGCGGCGCCCAGGTCGTCCTCGCCCAGCAGTCCGAGCGGCTGATGGAACGCCAGCTCGACCCGCTCTCCTCCGGACTGGTCCGGCGCCACCTCGCCGGACTCGGCGTGGAGATCCACACCGAGACCCGGGTACGCGACGTGCGCTGCCCCGAGGGCGCGGTCCGCTCGGTGGAACTCGCCGACGGCTACCGGCTCGACACCGACCTCGTCGTTCTGGCCTGCGGGGTCCGCCCCCGCACCGGACTCGCCGAGGACGCCGGACTCGACGTCCGCACGGGCGTCCTCGTCGACGAGGAACTACGCACCAGCGACCCGCGCGTCCACGCGATCGGCGACTGCGCCGAGCACGACGGAACGGTGTACGGCCTGGCCGCGCCCGCCCTCGAACAGGCCGAGGTCCTCGCCGGCCTGCTCTCGGGCGCCGACGCCACCGCCCGCTACACCGGCACCCGCTCCCTGACCCGGCTCACCCTGGCCGGCACGGGCACGGGCACGGGCACGGGCGCCGGCACCCCGCCCGCGGCCGGCTCCCTCATCGGCACCGGCCCCCCGGCCGGGCCCGGGGAGACGGCCGGGCACCGCGCCACCCTCGACCTCGCCGCCTTCGGCGACCCCGAGACCCGCCCCGGCGACGACGTCGTCCAGCTCGCCGACGCCACCCGCGGCACCTACCGCAAGGTCGTCGTCCGCGAGGACCGCGTCGTCGGCGGGGTCCTCGTCGGCGAACTCGGCACCGTCGGCGCGCTCGCCCGCGCCTGGGAGGGAGCGGAGCCGCTCCCCGAGGGCACCCCCCTGCTCCACCTGCTCACCAACGACGGAGGCTCCTGATGACCACCACCCCCGAGGCCGGCCCCACGCTCGTGCTCGTCGGCCACGGCATGGTCGGCCAGCGCTTCCTCGAGGCGCTCGCCGCACGCGGGCTCACCGCCACGCACCGCGTGGTCGTGCTGTGCGAGGAACCCCGCCCCGCCTACGACCGGGTCCAGCTCACCTCCTACTTCTCCGGCCGCACCCCCGAGGAGCTGTCCCTCACCGACACGGCCTTCCTCGCCGAGCACGGCATCGAGATGCACCTGGGAGACCCCGCCGAGCGCATCGACCGCGAGGCCCGCACCGTCACCGCCCGCTCCGGACTGACCCTCGCCTACGACACGCTCGTCCTGGCCACCGGCTCCTACCCCTTCGTCCCGCCGGTGCCCGGCAAGGACGCCGAGGGCTGCTTCGTCTACCGCACGATCGAGGACCTGCTCGCCATCGAGGAGTACGCGAAGCGGCACGCCACCACCGGCGCCGTCGTCGGCGGCGGGCTCCTCGGCCTGGAGGCGGCCGGCGCGCTCAAGGGGCTCGGACTGAGCACCCACGTCGTGGAGTTCGCGCCCCGCCTCATGCCCGTCCAGGTCGACGACGGCGGCGGCGCCGCCCTGCTGCGCACGATCGAGGAGATGGGGCTGTCCGTCCACACGGGTGTCGGCACCCAGGAGGTCCTCACCGGCGACTCGGGCGCCGTCACCGGCATGAAGCTGTCCGACGGCTCCACGCTCGACACCGACCTCGTCGTGTTCAGCGCCGGCGTCCGCCCCCGCGACCAGCTCGCCCGCGAGGCCGGACTGGCCGTCGGCGAACGCGGCGGGATCAGCGTCGACGCCCAGTGCCGCACCGTCACCGACCCGCACGTCTTCGCCATCGGCGAGTGCGCGCTCGCCGTCGACGGACGGGTGTACGGGCTGGTCGCGCCCGGCTACGAGCAGGCCGAGACGGCCGCCGCGGCCCTCGCCGCCGACGAGACCGAGGAGCGCGCGTTCACCGGCGCCGACCTCTCCACCAAGCTCAAACTGCTCGGCGTGGACGTCGCCTCCTTCGGCGACGCCCACGGCACCGCCGAGGACTGCCTCGACGTCGTCTACTCCGACTCCCGCGCCGGCCTGTACAAGAAGCTCGTCATCGGCCGCGACGGCACCCTCCTCGGCGGCATCCTCGTCGGCGACGCCGAGGCCTACGGCACCCTGCGCGCCCTGACCGGCTCGGTGCCCCCGCTCGCCCCCGAGACCCTCGTCCTGCCGGCCGGCACGGGCGCCCCCGCCCGGCTCGGGCCCTCCGCGCTGCCCGACGAGGCCGTCATCTGCTCCTGCCACAACGTCACCAAGGGCACCATCCGCGGCGCCGTCACCGCACACTCCTGCACCTCCGTGCCCGAGGTGAAGAAGTGCACCAGGGCCGGCACCGGCTGCGGAAGCTGCGTCAAGGTGCTCGGCCAGATCGTCGAGGCCGAGCTGGAGGCGAGCGGCGTCGAGGTCGACAAGGGCCTGTGCGGCTGCTTCGCGCAGACCCGCGAGGAGCTCTACGAGACCGTCCTCGCCCTGCGCATCGACTCCTACCAGGACCTGCTGGACCGGTACGGACGCGAGGAGGCCCGCGGCGGCGAGGGCTGCGACATCTGCAAGCCCGCCGTCGCCTCGATCATCGCCTCCCTCGCCCCGGCCATAGGCGCCGGCGGCCACATCCTCGACGGGGAGCAGGCCGCGCTGCAGGAGACCAACGACCACTTCCTCGCCAATCTGCAGAAGAACGGCTCCTACTCGGTCGTCCCGCGCATCCCCGGCGGCGAGATCAGCCCCGAGAAACTCATCGTGATCGGCGAGATCGCCCGCGACTTCGGCCTCTACACGAAGATCACCGGCGGCCAGCGCATCGACATGTTCGGTGCCCGCGTCGAACAGCTCCCGCTCATCTGGACCCGCCTGGTCGACGCCGGCTTCGAGTCCGGACACGCCTACGGCAAGGCGCTGCGCACCGTGAAGTCCTGCGTGGGGCAGACCTGGTGCCGCTACGGCGTCCAGGACTCCGTCCGCATGGCGATCGACCTGGAGCTGCGCTACCGGGGCCTGCGCGCCCCGCACAAGCTGAAGTCCGCCGTCTCCGGCTGCGCCCGCGAGTGCGCCGAGGCCCAGTCCAAGGACTTCGGCGTCATCGCCACCGCGAACGGCTGGAACCTGTACGTCGGCGGCAACGGCGGCGCCACCCCGCGCCACGCCGACCTCCTCGCCCAGGACCTCTCGGACGCCGAACTGATCCGCCTGATCGACCGGTTCCTGATGTTCTACATCCGCACCGCCGACCGGCTGGAGCGCACCAGCGTCTGGCTGGACCGGATCCCCGGCGGCCTCGACCACGTGCGGGACGTCGTCGTGCACGACTCCCTCGGCATCTGCGCGGAGCTGGAGTCCCTGATGGCGGCGCACGTCGCGCACTACCGCGACGAGTGGGCCGACACCATCGACGACCCGGAGAAGCTCGCCCGGTTCGTGTCCTTCGTCAACGCCCCCGACACCCCCGACCCGGTCGTCGCCTTCGTCCCCGAGCGCGACCAGATCAAGCCCGACCTGCCCCTGCTCACCCTCGGCCTCCCTCCCCGAGCCCTCGGCCCCGCCCGAGCAGGGGAGACCCCGTTCCTGGAAGGAGCCCAGCGATGACCCTGGCCCCCGAGACGACCGACCTGAAGATCCAGCTCAGACTGGCGGAGAACTGGCTCACCGTCTGCGACCTGGGCACGCTCACCCCCGGGCGCGGAGTGGCCGCCCTGCTCCCCGACGGCCGCCAGGCCGCCCTCTTCCGGGACCGGTCCGGACGCCTGTACGCGATCGGCAACCGCGACCCGTTCACCGGCGCCGCCGTCCTCTCCCGGGGACTGACCGGCACCCACGCCGGCCGCCCCTACGTCGCCTCCCCGCTCCTCAAGCAGCGCTTCGACCTGGAATCGGGGCAGTGCCTGGACGACGAGAGCGTGCGCGTCCCGGCCTACGAGGTGCGGGCGGCGGTCTGACGGGCGGGGCCGGCGCCGCTCCGGACGGCGGGGCCGGTGCCGCCGGCCCTCACCGGCTGCCGGTCAGGTGGGCGAAGACGACCACGTTGCCCCGGTAGCCGGTCGCCCGCGAATAGCCGCCGCCGCAGGTGATCACCCGCAGCTCGGGGCGGGCGGCGGCGCCGTACACCTTCTCGTCGGGGAAGTTCTTCGCCTCGTACACCTCGACCGCGTCCACCGTGAACTCGGCGACGGTGCCGTCGCGCCGGTCCACCTCGACGGAGCTGCCCTTCTTCAGGGCGCCCAGGTCGTAGAAGACGGCGGGCCCCTCGGCGTTGTCGACGTGCCCGGCGACGATCGCGGTGCCCCGCTCGCCCGGGGTGGTGCCGGCCTCGTACCAGCCGGCCAGGTTCTTCCGGTCCGCGGGCGGCACGTCGAGGCTGCCGGACTTCGTCAGGCCCAGCCCCATCAGCGGGGCGTTCACGCGGATCGACGGGATGCGGACGCGGTCGGGCGGCGAGGGCGGCAGGGCCGGGGCCGCGGCGCCCGGCCGGTCGGTCCCGGTGGCGGCCTGCGCGGCCGAGGGCTGCGGGGGCGGCGCGGGGGTTCCGGCGGCGCCGTGCAGCAGCCAGGTGCCGGAACCGAGGGCGAGCAGGGTCACGGCCGCTATCGCGGAGTTTCCTATTCTGCGCACGGGGCGCCCCTTCCGTCGGCCCCCTCTTCGTGTACGGCGGAGCGTGGACCCGTGCGGCCCGCCTCCCCCCGCCGGACCCGCGAGGGGCGGGCGGGGCCGGAGGGGGAGGGGACCGTGCGGTACCGGCGGACGGACAGCGGAGGGTGTCCGTCAGATCCCCTCGCCTCTCGCCCGGCGATGCAGGAGCCAGGTACCGCCCGCGGCGGCGACGGCGAGGGCCGCCACGCCGGCCGCGGTCCGTACGGGGTCGGCGCCGAGCCCGCCGCCGACCCCCGTCTTCACACTTCCCCGGGGCACCGTGTGGTCCCGGGTGGCGGTCAGCGCCACCACCAGGTCGCCCGTGACTTGCTCGCCGTTCTCCTCGCAGCGGGCGACGATCTCGTACGTCCCGGGCTGCGCGCTCGGCGGCACCTCGAACTGGCCGATGGCGTCGTGTTCGTGGGCGCTCGGCGCGAGCGCGAAGCGCCCGGCGCCCACGGCGCTCGCGTCACCCGTGGCCGCGCCGTCCGCGCCGCACGCGCCGGTGTTCACCGAGACGTTGTCGCCGGGGATCACCGTGGAGGGGTACACCTCCAGGCGCCCCGCGCCCTCGCCGCCGTACGCGGGCGCGGCGGCGAGACCGGCGGCGGTGACGGCGAGCGCGGTACCGGTCAGCAGACGGGCCGTGCGGCGCATGGTGCTCCTCCGTGAGGGCCCGGCCCGCGACACCCCTCATGTGCCACTGCGTAGGCCGTGCCCCTGCCCTTCCGAGCAAAAGGGCCCGCGCCCGCTCCCGCTTCCTGAGGTGGCGTCAGAAATACGGAGAACGGGTGTTCCGCACCTCGCACACGCGACCGGTGCGACCTCGTTCCAGCAGGTCAACGCCCCGCCCCCGACCCGCCGGGAAGGACCACCCGGAGGGCGTAGGGGACGGGGCGAGACGGGTGACGGCGGCGGTCAGCCGACGGCCACCGCGTGCCAGGCCGCGCCCACGGCGGCGTACTCGGCGCTGCCCGAGCCGTAGAGGTCGGCCGCCGCGCTCAGCGTCGCGGTCCGCGCCCGGGCGTAGTTCGTCGAGGACGTCATGTACACCGTCAGCGCCCGGTACCAGATGGCGCCGAGCTTGTCCCGGCCGATGCCCTTCACCGTCGAGTCGTCGCAGGTGGGGGAGGCGTACGAGACGCCGTTCAGGGTCTTCGCGCCGCTGCCCTCGGCGAGCAGGTAGGCGAAGTGGTTGGCGACGCCGGAGGAGTAGTGGACGTCGAGGTTGCCGACCGAGGAGCTCCAGCAGTCGGCGGAGGCGCCGTCCCGGGACGGCCTGTCCATGTACCGCAGGGCCGGCTCGCCGAAGCCGGAGCGGACCACCTTCTCCCCGATCAGATAGTCACCGGCGTCCGAGGAGTTGGCGGCGTGCCACTCGACCAGCGTGCCGAAGATGTCCGAGGTCGCCTCGTTCAGCCCGCCCGACTCGCCGGAGTAGGCCAGCCCGGCCGTCGTCGAGGTCACGCCGTGCGACATCTCGTGCCCGGCCACGTCCAGCGCCACCAGCGGGCCGAAGGCCGTCCCGTCGCCGTCGCCGTACGTCATGCAGAAGCAGCTGTCGTCCCAGAAGGCGTTGTTGTACTTGTTGCCGTAGTGCACGCGGTTGTACGAACCCTTGCCGTCCCCGGCGATACCGGTGCGGCCGTGCACCTCCTTGTAGTAGTCCCAGGTCTCGGCGGTGCCGTACTGCGCGTCGACCGCCGCCGAGGAGCGGTCCGCGGCCGTGCCGGTGCCCCAGTGGTCGTCGGTGTCGGTGAAGAGCGTGGCGGGGGCGCGGCTGAGGCAGATGCCGAGGATGCACAGGTCGGTCTTGTTCTCGGCGTCGCCGGTGTAGGTGTTGCCGCGACTCGCGTCCTTGAGCTGGTACGAGGACCCGGACTGGGTGGTCTGCAGCGGCACCGTCCCGCTGTAGAGCGAGCGTCCGTCGCCGGCCGCCGTCTCCAGGGCGTCCCAGGCGTCGATCTCCTTTCCGCTGCGGGCGTCGGTGAGCACCGTGCGGGCGACCGGGTTGCCGAGGGAGTCCAGGCCCACGGCGTGGGTGCGCCAGGCCAGCCGGGACGCGCCGTGCAGGGCGTCGACGACCAGCTCGGGCCGGGCCTTGACCGTGCTGAGCGGGGTACCGCGGTGGGCGGCGCGCAGGTCGGCGGTGGCGAGGTCGGCGGCCCTGGGGGCTGCGACGGCGGGGGTGGTGCTCGGCACGGAGGGCGTGCGGGCGGTGGCCCGGTCGGCGCCCTCGTAGGCGCCGGTCCGGTCCAGGTGGACGACGAAGTCGCCGCCGAGGACGGGGAGGTGACGGTAGGTGCGGTCGTAGCGGACGTGCTGGGTGCCGTCCGGGTCGACGAGGACGTCCCGGACGTGGGTGTCCTGGGCGGAGGTCGGGCCGAGACCGGCGGCCCCGTCGGCCAGGGCGTGGGCGGCGTTCTCGAGCGCGGTGGCCCTGCTCGGGCGGGTGTCCGCTGCGGCGGACGTCGTGGGGGCGAGGGCGGCGGCGAGCAGCGCGGCGGCGAGGACGGTGCCGAGCGCGGCGGGACGGGAACCTCTGGCACGCGTGGGGCGCGTGGGGCGCGTGGGGCGCGTACCTCTCGTACGGCTCATCGGACTCCTCGGTCGCTGGGAGGGGGGACCTCTCAGATTTACGCGCGCATGACATGTCATGTCCATACCGCCCGCGGGGGGAGGAGGTGACGGGAGGTGAGGGGATGATGGGGAGGACGCACGCCAGGGACACGCACGGCCGAGGGAGCCCGACATGACCGATGCCGAGACGGCGGGAACGGCGGAAACGGCGGAAACGGCTGACGCGGAAGCGGCGAAGGCGGCGGAGGCGGCGGGTGCGGCCGACTTCGCCGACGGCCCGGAAGCGCTCACCGTGCTCACGACCACGGACAGCGAGGCCGGGGCGCGGGAGCTGGCCCGGGGCGCGGTGGAGGCGCGACTGGCGGCCTGCGCCCAGATCTCCGGTCCGGTGACCTCCGTCTACCGGTGGAAGGACGCGGTGGAGACCGCCCCTGAATGGCAGGTGCTGTTCAAGACGACCCCGCCACGCTACGCGGCACTGGAGGACCACCTGCGCGCCGTCCACCCCTACGAGACCCCGGAGATCATCGCGACCCCGGTGGTGCGGGGGAGCGCGGACTACCTCCGCTGGGTCGCGGAGGAGACGGCACCCGGCGGCGCCCGGACGGAGTGAGGTCCGCCGTGCGGGGGACCGAGCCGTGCGCCCCCGCACTCCCCGGCACCCCCGCGCCTAGGGTCCCGGCCATGACGCACCGACACCTTCCGCGCGCCCTGGCCGCCGCGGCGCTGGGCGCGGCCCTGCTCCTGGGCACCGCCGCCTGCTCCCCGGACGCCCCGGACGCGCCCCCGGCACCCGGCGCCCCGGCCGGCGACACCTCGCGGGACCCCTCGGCCGCACAGACGTCACCGACCCCCTCGGCCGCGGCGACGACCCCGAGTCCGGCCACGACCCCCACCCCCGAGCGGACCGGCACCCCCACGCCCACCTTCACCCCGCCCGCGGACAGCGCGGCGAGCGCGTCCTTCCTGACCCACACACCGGCGAACACGCCGAACACGCCCAACTAGGGCCGCGCGGACCGAAAGAGAGGGACGGGGGAGGTCGGAAGCAGCGGGGGCGGGCGGGGCGGGGCTCTCAGCGCACGGCCTCCAGCCGTACCGCGCACACCTTGAACTCCGGCATCCGCGACACCGGATCGAGCACCGGATTCGTCAGCACGTTGGCCCGGCCCGCGCCCGCCCAGTGGAAGGGCATGAACACGGTGTCCACCCGGATGCCCGAGGTCACCCGCGCGGGCGCCACCGCCCGTCCCCGCCGTGAGACCACCGCCACCTCCTGCCCGTCCGCCACCCCGAGCCGCTCCGCCAGCCGCGGGTGCATCTCCACGAACGGGCCCGGCGCCGCCGCGTTCAGCTCCGCCACCCGGCGGGTCTGCGCCCCGGACTGGTACTGCGCCAGCACCCGTCCGGTGGTGAGCAGCACCGGGTACTCCTCGTCGGTGTCCTCCCCTGCCGCCCGGTGCGACACGGCCGCGAACCGCGCCCGCCCGTCCCCGGTGGCGAACCGGTCCAGGAACAGCCGGGGCGTCCCGGGGTGCGCGCCCCCGCCCGCAGTCTCCCCCTCGGCCCCCTCGGCCGGGCAGGGCCAGAAGACCCCGCCCTCCTCGGCGAGCCGCCGGTAGCTGATCCCGGAGTAGTCGGCGGGGCCGCCCGCGCTCGCCCGCCGCAGTTCCTCGAACACCTCCTCCGGGTCCGTCGGGAAGCCCTTCTCCACGCCGAGCCGTCCGGCCAGTCCGTGCAGCACCTCCAGGTCGCTGCGGACCCCCTCGGGCGGGGGCAGCGCGCGCCGGCGCAGCAGGACCCGGCCCTCCAGGTTGGTCGTCGTCCCCGTCTCCTCCGCCCACTGCGTCACCGGGAGCACCACGTCCGCCAGCCGGGCGGTCTCCGACAGCACGACGTCCGCCACCGCGAGGAAGTCCAGCGACCGCAGCCGCTCCTCCACGTGCGCGGCGCGCGGTGCCGAGACGACCGGGTTGGAGCCCATGAGGAGCAGCGCCCGGATGTCGCCGCCGAGCGCGTCGAGGAGCTCGTAGGCGCTGCGCCCGGGACCCGGCAGCGCGTCGGGGTCCACGCCCCAGACCCGTGCCACGTGCTCCCGGGCCGCGGGGTCGGTCAGCTTGCGGTAGCCGGGCAACTGGTCGGCCTTCTGGCCGTGTTCGCGCCCGCCCTGCCCGTTGCCCTGCCCGGTCAGGCAGCCGTACCCGGACAGCGGCCGGCCCGCCCGCCCCGTCGCGAGGCACAGGTTGATCCAGGCGCCCACGGTGTCCGTGCCCTTGGACTGCTGCTCGGGCCCCCGCGCGGTGAGCACCATCGCGGCCTCGGGGGCGCAGAACAGCTCCACCGCCTCCCGCAGCAGGGGCACGGGCACGCCGGTGATCCGCTCGACGTACTCCGGCCAGTGCGCCATCGCCGCGGCCCGCGCCTCCGCCCAGCCGCTCGTCCGCTCCCTCAGGTACTCCTCGTCGGTGCGGCCCTCGGCGACGATCAGGTGCAGCAGCCCGAGGGCGAGGGCGAGATCGGTGCCGGGACGGGGTGCCAGGTGCAGGTCGGCCTGCTCGGCGGTGCGGGTGCGGCGAGGGTCGACGACGATCAGCGTGCCGCCGTTCTCGCGCAGTTCGGTGAAGTAGCGCAGGGCCGGCGGCATCGTCTCGGCCGGGTTGGAGCCGACGAGGATGACACACCCGGTCCGCGGGATGTCCTCCAGCGGGAACGGCAGCCCCCGGTCGAGCCCGAAGGCGGCGGTCCCGGCCGCGGCCGCGGAGGACATGCAGAACCGTCCGTTGTAGTCGATCTGCGAGGTGCCGAGGACCACGCGGGCGAACTTGCCGAGCGCGTACGCCTTCTCGTTGGTCAGCCCGCCCCCGCCGAACACCCCGACGGAGTCCACCCCGTGCGCCGTGCGCGCCCGGGTGAGCGCCTCCGCGATCCGGTCGAGCGCCTCGTCCCAGGAGGCGGGTACCAGCTCGCCCTCGCGCCGCACCAGCGGGGAGGTGAGCCGGACGGCGGAGGACAGCACCTCCGGTGCCGTGCGCCCCTTGCCGCACAGCGCGCCCCTGTTCACCGGGAAGTCGGCGCGCTCGGCCACCTCGACGCCGCCGCCGGCCGCCGGGACCAGGTTCATCCCGCACTGCAGGGCGCAGTAGGGGCAGTGGGTGGGGGTGACGGTGGTCTGCATGCCGCCCAGCCTGCGCGGCACGTGTTACGCACCGGGACGTGCGCCGTTACACCGGCGGCACGGGGGCCTCCCGGCGGGGCGCGGGGCGGCGTGAGGGACACGGGCGGGGCGCGGGGGTGTGCCGGGTGACCGGCGCGGGCCGCGGAGCGCTCCCGGTCGGCCCCGTCACCCCGGTCAGCCGGGCTCCGGCCCCGTCGCCGCCAGTGCCCGGGCCACCCCCGGTTCGCGCGGGCCGAGGAAGTGCGGGTCCGGTTCGAAGAGGGCGTCCAGCGCCGCCTTGCCCGCCGCGAACACCTCGCGGCCGGCGCCGTAGTACCAGGTCACGTCGTGCGCGTCGCCCGTGGCCGCGACGCCGTAGGACTCGACCCCGGCCGCCCGGCACAGGGCCACCGCCCGGCGGATGTGGAAGCCCTGGCTGATCAGGACGGCCCGGTCCACGCCGAAGATCTTCCTCGCCCGGACGCAGGAGTCCCAGGTGTCGAAGCCGGCGTAGTCCTCGACGACGCGGTCTCCGGGCACGCCGTGCTCGGTCAGGTAGGCGCGCATGGCATCGGGCTCGTCGTAGTCGTCCCGGCTGTTGTCCCCGGTGACGAGGACGACCCGGACGCGGCCGGCGTGGTACAACCCGGCGGCGGTGTCCAGCCGGTGGGCGAGGTAGGGGGAGGGCTCGCCGTCCCACAGCCCGGCGCCGAAGACCACGGCGACGTCGGTGCGGGGCACGGTGTCCGGGGTGCGCAACTGCCCGCCGGTGGTGGTGAACAGCCAGGCGGCGGGGGAGAGCGCGAGCACGCAGAGCCCCATGACCGCCTGGAGCGCACGGCGACGGCCGCGGCGGCTGCGGGGCAGCCGGAGCCACCGGGGCGGCCGAACCCGGCGCGGTGACCGGAGGGGCCGGGGCGGCCGGAGGAACCGGCGTCCGCGCGGACGGGGCAGGCGCATGGGCGGGATCTCCCGGGGTGGGCCGCGTACGGGTGTGCGTGAGGGAGGACGCGGAAGTCGCCATCGCGGTTCGGTCCCGGGCCCCGCGGCCAGGCCCGCGGTGGGGTGGCGGTGGTGTCGTGGTTGGGTTCCGCGCCCTGCGGCCAGGCCCGCGGTGGGGTGGCGGTGGTGTCGTGGTTGGGTTCCGCGCCCTGCGGCCAGGCCCGCGGTGGGGTGGCGGTGGTGTCGTGGTTGGGTTCCGCGCCCTGCGGCCGGGGCGCCGGTGGGGTGGTGGTGGTGTCGTGGTTGGGTTCCGCGCCCGCGCGGCCGGGCCCGCGGTGGGGTGGCGGTGGTGTCGTGGTTGGGTTCCGCGCCCTGCGGCCGGGGCGCCGGCGGGGTGGCGGTGGTTTCGCGGTTCGGTCCTGCGCCCCGCGCCCGGCGCCCGGGGCTTTCGGCGGGGGTGGCGGTGGTCTCGCGGTTCGGTCCCGCGCCCCCCGCCCGGCGCGCGGCGCCCGCGCGGCCGGGCCCGCGGTGGGGTGGCGGTGGCATCGTGGTTGGGTCCCGCGCCCCGCGACCGGGGCCCCCGGCCGGGGCGGCGATCTCACCGCCGCCCGCATCCGCCGGTGAGCCCTCCCCCCACCCCCCGTGACCCTCGCGCAACGGCCGCGAAACCTGGCCCGGTCACGCTGGCGGACGTGACCTCGCACCGCACCCCGCCCGAGCCCCCGCCCACCCTCGTCCTCGTGGCGCACGGCAGCCGCGACCCCCGCACCCTCACCACCGTCCACGCCCTCCTCGACCGGGTGCGGGCGCTGCGCCCCGGCCTCCCGGTCCGCCTCGGCCACATCGAGTTGAACGCCCCCCTCCTCCCCGACACCCTCGCCGCCCTCGGCACCGCCGGGAGCCCCGGCAGCGCCGTCCTCGTACCGCTCCTCCTCGGCCGCGGCCACCACGTCAAGCACGACATCCCGGCCGCCGCCGCGGCCGCCCCCGCCCGCACCCTCGTGGCCGCCGCCCTCGGCCCGCACCCCCTCCTCGTGGACGCCCTGCACGCCCGCCTCCTCGAGGCCGGCTGGCCGCCCTCGCCGCGGCCCGCCGCCCACTCCCGCGCCGGTGTCGCCCTGGCCGCCGCCGGATCGTGCGACCCGGACTCCGCCGCCGACACCGGCCGCACCGCCGCCCTGCTCGCCGAGCGCCTCGGGGTGCCCGTGGTCCCCGCGTACGCCTCCGCCGCCGCGCCCACCGTCCCGGAGGCCGTCCGCGCGCTGGCCGCCCGGGGCCGCCGGCGGATCGCCCTCGCCTCGTACTTCACCGCGCCCGGCCGCTTCCACGCCGAGAGCGCCGGGGCCGCCCCCTGGATCGCCGCCGCCCCACTGGGCGCCCACCCGGCGATGGCCCGCCTCGTCCTGCACCGCTACGAGGAGGCCCGCGAGCACGAGGAGGCCCGCGCCCGCACCGCGACCCCGGCCGGGTCCGGCGCCCGCCCTCTGCTCCCCGTCTGACCTGCGCCGTCACGCCCGTCCCCGGATTCCGCCCGCCACCGATTCCGCCATCCGCAAAGACTCCCTGTCAACGTTGCACTGGTGTCAATCGGCCGCCGTTCCTACCGTCGATCACGAGACCGCGAGAACGACAGAGGGAGCGCGCGCATGGACATCCGTACACGTACGACGACGCGGCGGGCCGTGGTGATCGGCGCCGGGATCGTGGGCCTGACGACCGGGCTCGCGCTGCGCCGGGCGGGCTTCGAGGTGGTGGTGTGCGAGCGGGCCCCGGAGATCCGCACCGCCGGCGCCTCCCTCGGGCTGTGGGCGAACGCGCTGGCGGTCCTCGACGACCTCGGCCTCGGCGAACAGGTCCGCGCGATCGGCGCCCCCACCGAGATGCGCTTCCACGACCCGGCCGGAGAACTGCTCCAGAGCCCGGAGTTCGGCCCCGAGGACCGCCGGTACCTGCTGGTGCACCGGGCGAAACTGAACGACCTGCTCGCCGACGCCGTCGGGCACGGGAACATCCGCCTGGCCACCGCCTTCGAGGACTACGAGGAGCACGAGGACCGGGTGACGGTCCGGCTGTCCGAGGGCGGCACCGTGGACACCGATCTGCTGATCGGCGCGGACGGCGCCCACTCGGCCGTGCGCGAGCGCCTGGTGCCGGGCACCCCGGCCCGGGAGCACGCCGGCCACCACGCCTGGCGCGCGGTGCTCCCGCCCGGTGAGGTCACCGTGCCCGGCGACCGGCTGATCCTCGGCGGCGAGCGCTGCCGGGGCGGCTACGTCCGCACGTACGACGGCAGCGTCTACTGGCTGGTCAACCAGTTCGACTCGCCGCCGCTCACCGGCACCCGCAAGGAGCAGGCCGCCAGCCGGGCCGTCCACCTGGAGGAGCCGGGCAGCCCCGGCGTGCTGTCCGCGCTGATCGCGGCGACGCCCGAGGACCGCATCCTGCACAACCGGATCATGCTGGTGCCGCCGCTGCCCCACTGGGTCTCCGCGCGGGTCGCGCTGGCCGGGGACGCCGCCCACGCCATGTCCCCGCACATCACCGCCGGTGCGACGCTGGGCATCGAGGACGCCGCCCTCCTCGGCCGGCTGCTCGGCGCGGACCAGGACGTGCCCGCCGCGCTCGCCGCCTACCAGGCCGACCGCATCCCGCGGTACACGCACGTGGCCCGGCTGTCCGAGGCGGTGGAACACGCGCCCACCCCGCGGGAGTTCGCCCGGAACTACGCCGCCTTCAGCCACTGGATGCTCAGCCGGCGGCCGCAGGGCGCCGGCTGCGAGGGGCGGGAGGCATGACGTTCACCGTGGACGTGGACGTGGACGTGGACGTGCCGGTGCCGGTGCCGGTGCCGGTGCCGATGTGCGACGGCGCCGCGCTCGCCACCGACGTGTGGCGGCCCGAGGGCTCCGGTCCCCTCCCCGCGCTCCTGCCGCGCACCCCCTGAGGCGAGGACGAGGCCACAACCTCCGAGGCGCTGAACGCCATGCTGTCGTGGATGTCCCTCCTGTTCGGCACGGACCGCGGGAGGGCCCTGGCCCTGGCCGGCGGGGTCGTCGACCTGCGGGTCGACCAGGTGGCGAGCGCCCACTACGGCGTCCGCACGGTCCTGCCGCACGGGGCCCTGCGCACCCCCGGCCGGACAACGCCGTCCCCGCGACGGCACCCTGACCGGGAATCACCCCCGTCCCGCCCCGTCCCGCACGGGGACTGTCGGCACGGGCGTCTACTGTCGTACCCATGGAAGGAACCGCACCCGGCCCGGGCGGCGTCCCGGGCCGCCCGTACGAGCAGCACGCCCCGCTCCACGGGTACGACGCGGCGGCCGCGGAGCGCTGGGCCCCCGAGCCCGACAAACGGCCCGGGCGCACCGCCTTCCAGCGCGACCGGGCACGCGTGCTGCACTCCGCGGCGCTGCGCCGGCTCGCCGGCAAGACCCAGGTCGTCACCCCCGGCAGCACCGGCTCCGTCTGGGACGCCAGCCCCCGCACCCGGCTCACCCACTCCCTGGAGTGCGCCCAGGTCGGCCGCGAACTGGGCGCCGCCCTCGGCTGCGATCCCGACCTGGTCGAGGCCGCCTGCCTCTCCCACGACCTGGGGCACCCGCCCTTCGGGCACAACGGCGAACAGGCGCTCAACGAGTTCGCCGAGGACTGCGGCGGCTTCGAGGGCAACGCCCAGTCGCTGCGCCTGCTCACCCGTCTCGAACCCAAGCGCTTCGTCCCCGACTCCGGCACCGGCGCCCTCGGCGGCCTCGTCGCCGTTGGCCTGAACCTCACCCGCGCCGCCCTGGACGCCGCCACCAAGTACCCCTGGCCGCGCGGCGCCCGCCCCGGTGATCCCGCCTCGCCCAAGTTCGGGGCGTACGAGGACGACCGGCCCGTCTTCGAGTGGGTCCGCGAGGGCGCTCCCGGCCCCCGCGCCTGCTTCGAGGCCCAGGTCATGGACTGGTCCGACGACGTGGCCTACTCGGTGCACGACGTCGAGGACGGCCTGCACGCGGGGCACGTCGACCCCCGCGCCCTGCGCGACGGCCCCGAACGGCAGGAGATCTTCGCCGTCGCCCGCGACCGGTACGTCCCGGCGGACACCGACCCCGCCGAACTCGCCGAGGCCCTCGACCGGCTCCTCGCCCAGGACTGGTGGCCGCACGCCTACGACGGCTCCGCGCTCGCCCAGGCCCGCCTCAAGGACGCCACCAGCCAGCTCATCGGCCGCTTCTGCCTGGCCGCCGAGGGCGCCACCAGGGCGGCGTACGGCTCCGGGCGGCTCACCCGCTACGCCGCCGAACTCGTCGTGCCGCGCGGCACCCGCCTGGAGTGCGCCGTCCTCAAGGCGCTCGCGGACCGGTACGTCATGCAGCGCGCCGAGCAGGAGCGGCTCCGCGCCGATCAGCGGATCGTCGTCGCCGAGACGGCCGAGGCCCTCACCACCCGCGCTCCCGAGGGGCTGGACCCCCAGTTCCGGGCACTGTTCGAGGAGGCGGCCGACGACCGGGCCCGCAAGCGGACCGTCGTCGACCAGATCGCCTCGCTCACCGACGCCGCCGCGCGCTCCCTGCACGCGCGGCTCACCGGGCGGGTGTGAGCATGCACCGACGGACGGGAAGGAGGTGGCGGGAAGGTCCCGCCGGGGCGCCCCGGCGTGCGCCGATCGCGCCACCCCCTCTTCCCGCACCGGGCCACGTGCGGGAGGCTCGCATGTGGCGACATCCTTACGAGGAGGCATCAAGTGGTCGACGCGGATCAGACGTTCGTCATCGTGGGAGGGGGCCTGGCCGGGGCCAAGGCGGCCGAGGCGCTCCGCGCGGAGGGATTCACCGGGCGGGTGATACTGATCTGTGACGAGCGCGACCACCCCTACGCGCGCCCCGCGCTGTCCAAGGGCTACCTGCTCGGCAAGGAGGAACGCGAGAGCGTCTTCGTCCACGAGCCCGCCTGGTACGCGCGCAACGACGTCGAACTCCACCTCGGCCAGACGGTCGTCGCGATCGACCGCGCCGCCAAGTCCGTCCGCTACGGCGACGACGGCACCGTCGTCCACTACGACAAGCTGCTCCTGGCCACCGGCGCCGAACCGCGCCGCCTGGACATCCCCGGCACCGGTCTCGCCGGCGTGCACCACCTGCGCCGGCTCGCCCACGCCGAACGGCTCAAGGGCATGCTCACCGCGCTCGGCCGGGACAACGGCCACCTGGTGATCGCCGGGGCCGGCTGGATCGGCCTGGAGGTCGCCGCGGCCGCCCGCGAGTACGGCGCCGAGGTCACCGTCGTCGAACCCGCCGAGAGCCCGCTGCACGGCGTGCTCGGCCCCGAACTCGGCAACGTCTACGCCGAACTCCACCGCGAGCACGGCGTCCGCTTCCACTTCGGGGCCCGGCTCACCGAGATCGTCGGCCAGGACGGCATGGTCCTCGCCGCCCGCACCGACGACGGCGAGGAGCACCCGGCGCACGACGTGCTCGCCGCGATCGGCGCCGCGCCCCGCACCTCGCTCGCCGAGGCGGCCGGCCTGGAGATCGCCGACCGCGCGCACGGCGGGGGCATCGCCGTCGACGAACGGCTGCGCACCTCCGACCCCGACATCCACGCCGCCGGCGACGTCGCCTCCTTCCCGCACGCACTGTTCGGCACCCGGCTGCGCGTGGAGCACTGGGCGAACGCGCTCAACGGCGGCCCGGCCGCCGCCCGCGCCATGCTCGGCAAGGAGGTCCTCTACGACCGGGTGCCGTACTTCTTCTCCGACCAGTACGACGTCGGCATGGAGTACTCCGGCTGGGCCCCGCCCGGCTCCTACGACCAGGTCGTGCTGCGCGGGGACGCCGGGAAGCGGCAGTTCATCGCCTTCTGGCTCAAGGAGGGCAGGGTGCTCGCCGGGATGAACGTCAACGTGTGGGACGTCACCGGCCCGATCCAGGACCTCATCCGGCGCGGCACCCCCGTGGACACGGAGGCGCTGGCCGACCCGCGCGTCCCGCTCGGGGAACTGGCCGGCCGGGACTGAGAACCGCCCCCGGGCCAAAGGACGGGTACGGAACAGGGGCGCGCCGTCCGCGGCGTGCCCCTCTTCGCGTGTCCGGGGCCGTCAGCCCTCGCCGGAGGAGTCCAGCACGTCCCGCTGCCCGGTGACCTCCTTCTGGTCGAGCCGCGACACATCGGGGTGGTGCAGGTCGAACGCGGGGCTCTCGCTGCGGACGCGCGGCAGGCAGACGAAGTTGTGGCGGGGCGGCGGGCAGGAGGTGGCCCATTCCAGGCTGCGGCCGAAGCCCCAGGGGTCGTCGACCTCGACGCGGCGGGCGTACTTGGCGGTCTTCCAGACGTTGTAGAGGAAGGGCAGGGTCGACAGGCCCAGCAGGAAGGCGCCGATCGAGGACAGGGTGTTGAGGGTGGTGAAGCCGTCCGCGGCGAGGTAGTCGGCGTAGCGGCGGGGCATGCCCTCGGCGCCCAGCCAGTGCTGGATGAGGAAGGTGAGGTGGAAGCCGACGAAGAGGGTCCAGAAGTGGATCTTCCCGAGGCGTTCGTCGAGCATCGTGCCGGTCATCTTCGGCCACCAGAAGTGGAAGCCGGCGAACATCGCGAACACGATCGTGCCGAAGAGCACGTAGTGGAAGTGCGCGACGACGAAGTAGCTGTCGGTGACGTGCCAGTCCAGCGGCGGGGAGCCGAGGATGACGCCGGTCAGCCCGCCGAACAGGAAGCATCGGCGTCTCGAAGCTGATCGAGCCCTTGAGGACCGTGCCGATCCAGTTGAAGAACTTCACCCCCGTCGGCACCGCGATCAGATACGTCATGAAGGAGAAGAACGGCAGCAGCACCGCCCCCGTCGCGAACATGTGGTGCGCCCACACCGTCGCGGACAGTCCGGTGATCGCGATCGTGGCGCCGACCAGGCCCATGTAGCCGAAGATCGGTTTGCGGGAGAAGACCGGCAGGATCTCGGTGATCACCCCGAAGAACGGCAGCGCGAGGATGTACACCTCGGGATGGCCGAAGAACCAGAACAGGTGCTGCCACAGCAGCGGCCCACCGTTCTCGGCGGCGAAGACCCGCGCCCCGAACCGCCGGTCGGCCTCCAGCGCGAGCAACGCGGCGGCCAGGACGGGGAAGGCGAGCAGCACCAGCACGCTGGTCAGCAGGATGTTCCAGGTGAAGATCGGCATCCGGAACATCGTCATCCCGGGCGCGCGCATGCAGATGATCGTCGTGATGAAGTTGACCGCGCCCAGGATCGTCCCGAAGCCGGTCAGCGCAAGACCCATGATCCACATGTCGGCGCCGAGATGGCTGATCCGGACGGGGCCGCTGAGGGGGGTGTAGGCGGTCCAGCCGAAGTCCGCGGCACCGTCGGGCGTCAGGAAACTGCCCAGGACGATCAGCGCCCCGAAGAGGAACAGCCAGTAGGAGAACATGTTCAGCCGGGGGAAGGCCACGTCCGGGGAGCCGATCTGCAGGGGCATGATCGCGTTGGCGAAACCGGCGAACGTGGGCGTGGCGAACAGCAGCAGCATGACCGTGCCGTGCATCGTGAACGCCTGGTTGTACTGCTCGTCGGAGAGGAACTGCAGGCCGGGCCGGGCCAGTTCGGCCCGGACCGCGAGCGCCAGGATCCCGCCGACCAGGAAGAACACGAACGAGGTGATCAGGTACAGGTGACCGATCTTCTTGTGGTCCGTCGTCGTCACCCAGGAAACGATCACCCGGCCCCGGTTCCGCCCCGGGGGCACGGGAGCGATCCCCGTCACCGGCTCTGTCACTACTGCCATCGGACCGCCTCATCCAGGGACGTACAGCACAAGTGGGGCATCCCGCCCACACTGCCGCACGCGGCGGCCGCGAGCCCGCACGGGCCACGCCGCCCCGGGTCCGTGATCCCGCCGAACCGGCTGGTCCGGGGCGTGCCGTCGCCCCCGACTTCACCGCACCGCACTACCGCCGGAAGAGGGACGGGCACGGAACCTCCCGGGAGGGCCGGCGACCCGGGTGGCCTCCGGGTGTCGGTGGGTCACCGTAGAATTCACGCGTGGCAGGACGGATCAACGACGAGGACGTGAAGGCGGTCAGGGACGCGGTTCCCATCGACGCCGTGGTGTCCGAGTACCTCCAGCTGCGCAACGCCGGCGGCGGCAACCTCAAGGGACTGTGCCCCTTCCACGACGAGAAATCGCCGTCGTTCCAGGTCAGCCCCAGCAAGGGCCTCTTCCACTGCTTCGGCTGCCAGGAGGGCGGCGACACCCTCACCTTCGTGATGAAGATCGACCACCTCTCGTTCTCCGAGGCGGTCGAACGGCTCGCGGCACAGGCCGGCATCACCCTGCGCTACGAGGAGGGCGGGTACAACCCCTCCCACCAGCGCGGCGAACGCATCCGCCTGGTCGAGGCGCACAAACTGGCCGCCCAGTGGTACGCCGAACAACTCGCCACCCATCCCGAGGCCGACACCGGCCGCGCCTTCCTCGCCGCACGCGGCTTCGACCAGACGGCCGCCGTCCACTTCGGCGTCGGCTACAGCCCCCAGGGCTGGGACCACCTCACCCGCTTCCTGCGCGGCAAGGGCTTCACCGACAAGGAACTCCTCCTCTCCGGGCTCGCCCAGGAGGGCCGCCGGGGCCCCATCGACCGCTTCCGGGGCCGGCTCATGTGGCCGATCCGCGACATCGGCGGCGAGGTCGTCGGCTTCGGCGCCCGCAAGCTCTACGAGGCCGACAACGGCCCGAAGTACCTCAACACCCCCGACACCGCGCTCTACCGCAAGTCCCAGGTCCTCTACGGCATCGACCTGGCCAAGAAGGACATCGCCAAGTCCTCCCGCGCGGTCGTCGTCGAGGGCTACACCGACGTCATGGCCTGCCACCTCGCCGGGGTGACCACCGCCATCGCCACCTGCGGCACCGCCTTCGGCACCGAGCACATCAAGATCCTTCGCCGGCTGCTGATGGACAACGGCTCGGCCCGCGTGATCTTCACCTTCGACGGCGACGCGGCCGGCCAGAAGGCCGCCCTGCGCGCCTTCGAGGACGACCAGAAGTTCGCCGCCGAGACGTACATCGCCATCGCGCCCGACGGCATGGACCCCTGCGACCTGCGCCTGGTCAAGGGCGACGAGGCGGTCGCCGAGCTGGCCGAGCCGCGCACCCCGCTGTTCGAGTTCGCGCTGCGCCAGATCGTCTCCCGCTACGACCTGGACACCCCGGCCGGCCGGGCCGCCGCCCTGGACGAGGCCGCCCCCGTCGTGGCCCGGATCAAGAACAGCGGCGCCCAGCACGAGGTCGCCGTGCAGCTCGCCGGACTGCTCGGCATCCTCGACACCCAGTTCGTCGTCCGCCGCGTCGGCCAGATCGCCCGCTGGGCCCGCGAACGCGGCGGCCGGGGACCGGCACCCGCCGGTTCGGGCCCCCGGCAGAGTCACGAGCCCGGCCCCTCCCGCCCGGTCCCGCGCGGCCCCGCCCTCAACCTGCGCAATCCCGTCTACGCCACCGAGCGCGAGCTGCTCAAACTGGCGCTGCAGCGGCCCGAACTGGTCTCCCCGGCGTTCGACGCGTACGGCACCGACGAGTTCACCGCCGCCCCCTACGCGGCCGTCCGCGAGGCGATCCAGGAGGCGGGCGGCGCCGAACAGGGGGTGCGGGACCCGCAGGAGTACCTGCTCCGGGTACGTGAGGCGGCCCCCGACGACATGGTCCGCTCGATGGTCACCGAGCTGGCCGTCGAGGCGATCCTGCGCCGCACGGTGGACGAGCACTACGCGGGCGAGCAGCTCGTCACCGTGCGTCGGCGCGCGGTCGAGCGGCGGGTGCGCGACATCCAGAGCCAGCTCACCCGCCTCGCCGCGCACGGCGACCCGGCGCAGCTCAGCGCCGTGCAGAACGAACTGTGGGTGCTCCAGCAGTACGACCAGGCCCTGCGCGCGGGCGGCGCGGCGGCCCTGTGAGCCCGCCCCGCCCGTAGGCCGCCGTCCGTGGGCCCGCCCGTCCCGGTCCGCGAGGCCCCGCCCGTCACGCCCGGCCCGCCGGGTAACCGCCGGGTCACCGGACGGACGCAAAAAGTCACCGCACGCCCCTCGTGGCGGGGATGTGTCGTACCCCACACTGGGGGCGGTGCCCGAGTCCCCGGAGCGCGGCCGGCCCGCACGCCAGGAATCCCGCACGCCCGCGCCTCCGCCCCACGACCGCGGGAGGGCCGCCGGCGAGGCCGTCGACCCCGTCCCGCACACACCGCTGCCGCACGCCCCCGCAGCGACTCATCCGGAGGTCGCCCCCGTGCAGACGCAGACCCTCACGCAGACAGACGGCGCCACGGACGGCGCGGTGGACCCCGGCCCGCCTCTCCCGGCGGCCGGGGCCGAGCCCCCCGGGCCGGGGGAGGCGGTCGAGCCGGCCGAGGCGGTGGCCACCGAGGAGCCGCCGCCGGTCCGCGCCGCCTCCGGCGCCTCGGGCTCCTCGCCCTCCTCCGACCTGTTCCGCCAGTACCTGCGCGAGATCGGCCGCATCCCGCTGCTCACCGCCGCCGAGGAGGTCGAACTCGCCCGCCGGGTCGAGGCCGGCCTGTTCGCCGAGGAGAAACTCGGCTCGACCCCCGACCTGGACAGCCGTCTCGCTCTCGACCTCGACACCCTGGTCGTGCGGGGCCGGATGGCCAAACGGCGGTTGATCGAGGCCAACCTGCGGCTGGTCGTCTCCGTCGCCAAGCGGTACGTCGGCCGCGGGCTGACCATGCTCGACCTGGTGCAGGAGGGCAACCTCGGGCTCATCCGGGCTGTGGAGAAGTTCGACTACGCGCGCGGCTACAAGTTCTCCACGTACGCGACCTGGTGGATCCGTCAGGCCATGTCCCGCGCCCTGGCCGACCAGGCCCGCACGATCCGGGTGCCGGTCCACGTCGTCGAGCTGATCAACCGGGTCGTGCGGGTGCAGCGGCGGATGCTCCAGGAGCGCGGCTACGAGCCGACGGCGGAGGAGGTCGCCGCCCAGCTCGACCTGTCCCCGGAGCGGGTGGGCGAGGTGCTGCGCCTGGCCCAGGAGCCGGTGTCGCTGCACGCGCCGGTGGGCGAGGAGGAGGACGTCGCGCTCGGTGACCTCATCGAGGACGGCGACGCGACCAGCCCCGTGGAGTCGGCGGCGTTCCTGCTGCTGCGGGAGCATCTGGACGCGGTCCTCTCGACGCTCGGCGAGCGGGAGCGCAAGGTGGTGCAGCTGCGGTACGGGCTGGCGGACGGCCGCCCACGCACCCTGGAGGAGATAGGCCGCATCTTCGGCGTGACGCGCGAACGCATCCGCCAGATCGAGTCCAAGACGCTGAACAAGCTCCGCGACCACGCCTACGCGGACCAGCTCCGCGGCTATCTGGAGTGACCCGCCCGCACCGCGAAGGGGCCGGCGGGGCGAGGGAACCCCCCGCACCCCGCCGGCCCCGGCTCGGACCCTCAGTCGACCTCCGCCACCGCCTGGGCGAACTGCGCCCGGTACAGACGGGCGTACGCGCCGCCCGTGGCCAGCAGCACCTCGTGGGAGCCCTGCTCGACGATCGCGCCGTTCTCCATCACCAGGATCGTGTCCGCGTCCCTGATCGTGGACAGCCGGTGGGCGATCACGAAGGAGGTCCGCCCGGCGGCGAGCTTCGCCATCGCCTTCTGGATCAGCACCTCCGTGCGGGTGTCCACGGACGAGGTGGCCTCGTCCAGGACGAGGATCACCGGGTCGGAGAGGAAGGCCCGCGCGATCGTGATGAGCTGCTTCTCGCCCGCGCTCACCCCCGAGCCCTCGTCGTCGATCACCGTGTCGTACCCGTCCGGCAGCGTCCGCACGAAACGGTCCGCGTGCGCCGCCCGCGCCGCCTCCTCGATCTCCCCGCGCGTCACTTCGCGGGAGGCGCCGTAGGCGATGTTCTCCGCGATCGTGCCGCCGAACAGCCAGGTGTCCTGCAGCACCATCCCTATGCCCGCGCGCAGGTCCTCGCGGGACATCCGCGCGATGTCCACCCCGTCGAGCGTGATCCGCCCGCCGGTGACCTCGTAGAACCGCATCAGCAGGTTCACCAGCGTGGTCTTGCCGGCGCCCGTGGGGCCGACGATGGCGACCGTGTGACCCGGCTCGACCGTCAGCGAGAGGTCCTCGATGAGCGGCTTGTCGGGCTCGTAGCGGAAGGAGACGTGCTCCAGCGCGACCCGCCCCCGCAGCTCCTTCGGCCTCTCGCCCGGCAGCGCGTCCGCGCTCTGCTCCTCCGCGTCGAGCAGCTCGAAGACCCGCTCCGCTGAGGCCACCCCGGACTGCACCAGGTTGGCCATCGAGGCGACCTGCGTCAGCGGCATCGAGAACTGCCGCGAGTACTGGATGAACGCCTGCACGTCACCGATGGACAGCGAGCCCGTGGCGACCCGCAGCCCGCCCACGACGGCGACCAGCACGTAGTTCAGGTTCGAGACGAACATCATCAGCGGCTGCATGATGCCGCTGTTGAACTGCGCCTTGAACCCGGCCTCGTACAGCTCCTCGTTCTGCTCGGCGAAGGCCCGGGCCGATTCCTCCTGCCGGCCGAAGACCTTCACGAGGTTGTGCCCGGTGTACATCTCCTCGATGTGCGCGTTGAGCTTGCCCGTCGTGCGCCACTGCTGCACGAAGTGCGGCTGCGAGCGCTTCCCGACCCGGGTCGCGACGAAGAACGACAGCGGCACGGTGACCAGCGCCACCAGGGCCAGGATCCAGGAGACGTAGAACATCATCACCAGCACGCCGACGATGGTCAGCAGCGAGTTGACGAGCTGCCCCATCGACTGCTGCAGCGTCTGCCCGATGTTGTCGAGGTCGTTGGTGGCCCGGCTGAGCACCTCGCCGCGCTGCCGCTTGTCGAAGTACGACAACGGCAGCCGCGACAGCTTCTCCTGCACGTCCCTGCGCAGCCGGGAGACCGTCAGGTTGATGGCCCGGTTGGACAGCCGCGTCGACACCGCCATCAGCAGCCCCGCCACGAGGAACGTGCCCAGCGCGAGCAGCAGGACGTCGCCCACCGCGCCGAAGTCGATGCCCTCACCCGGTGTGAAGCGGGTGCCGGACAGCATGTCGGCGACGGCACCGTCGCCGCGCTCGCGCATCGACTCCAGCACCTCCTCCCGGGTGGCGCCCGCGGGCAGCTCCCGCCCGACGATGCCGGCGAACACCAGGTCCGTCGCCCGGCCGAGGATCTTCGGCCCGAGCACCGACAGGGCCACGCTCAGCACGCCGCACACCAGCATCACCAGCAGCGTCCCCCGTTCCGGACGGAACTGGGCGAGGAGCCGTTTGCCGGACCCCTTGAAGTCCATCGATCGCTGGTCGGGAGCGCCCCGGCCGGCCGCCATCCGCCCCATGGGCCCCGCCATCAGGCAGCCTCCGCTTCCGTGAGCTGGGAGAGCACGATCTCCCGGTAGGTCTCGTTGTCCGCCATCAGTTCCCCGTGGCGTCCGGAGCCGACGACCCGGCCCTCGTCCAGGACCAGGATCCGGTCCGCCTCGCGAATGGTCGCCACCCGCTGGGCGACGATCACCACGGTCGCCTCGGCGGTCTCGCGGGCGAGCGCCGCCCGCAGGGCCGCGTCGGTGGCGTAGTCGAGCGCCGAGAAGGAGTCGTCGAACAGATAGATCTCCGGGCGCTGCACGAGCGTCCGGGCGATCGCCAGACGCTGGCGCTGACCGCCCGACACATTGGTGCCGCCCTGCGCGATCGGAGCGTCGAGGCCGCCCTCCAACGCGCTCACGAACTCCTTGGCCTGCGCCACCTCCAGCGCGTGCCACAGCTCCTCGTCGCTCGCCTCCGGGTTGCCGTAGCGCAGGTTGGTGGCGACCGTCCCCGCGAACAGGTACGGCTTCTGCGGCACCATCCCGACGGTCCTGGCGATCAGCGCCGGCGCGAGCTCCCGCACGTCGACGCCGTTGACCAGCACCTCGCCGTCGGTGGCGTCGAACAGCCGGGGGACCAGCCCGAGCAGCGTCGACTTGCCGCTGCCGGTGGAACCGATGACGGCGGTGGTCTCGCCCGGCCGGGCCACCAGGTCGATGTGACGCAGCACCGGCTCCTCGGCGCCCGGGTAGCGGAAGCCCGCCCCGCGCAGCTCGAGATGGCCGTGCCGGCGCAGTTCGAGGACCGGGGCCGTGGGCGGCACCACGCTGCTGGAGGTGTCCAGCACCTCCTGGATGCGCTCGGCGCAGACCTCCGCGCGCGGCATCATCATGAACATGAAGGTGGCCATCATCACGGACATGACGATCTGCATCAGATAGGCCAGGAACGCGGTCAGGTCGCCGATCTGCATGCCGCCGCTGTCGATGCGGTGCGCGCCGAACCAGAGCACGGCGATCGAGGACAGGTTCACCACGGTCATCACCATGGGGAACATCAGCGCCAGGATCCGCCCGGTGCCCAACGCGACCTCGGTCAGCTCGCGGTTGGCCCCGGCGAACCGGTCCTTCTCGTACTCGTCGCGGACGAAGGCGCGGATCACGCGGTTGCCGCTGATCTGCTCGCGCAGCACCCGGTTCACGGTGTCCAGCCGGACCTGCATGCTGCGGAACAACGGCCGCAGCCGCCGTACCAGGAACGTGACGCAGATGGCGAGCAGCGGGACCACCGCGACCAGCACCCCGGACAGCGGCACGTCCAGGCCGAGCGCCAGCACGATGCCGCCCACACACATGATCGGCGCCGAGGCCACCAGCGTGAACGTCATCAGCGTCAGCATCTGCACCTGCTGGACGTCGTTGGTGGTGCGGGTGATCAGGGAGGGCGCCCCGAACTGCCCGAGCTCACGGGCGGAGTACGACTGCACCCGGTCGAAGATCGCGGCCCGCACGTCCCGGCCGAGCGCGGAGGCCGTCCGGGCGCCGAGGTACACGGCCCCCACGTTGCAGACGACCTGGATCAGCGAGATGCCGATCATGAGCGCGCCGAAGGACAGGATGTAGCCGGTGTCTCCCTTGACGACACCGTTGTCGATGATGTCCGCGTTCAGGGTGGGCAGGTAGAGGGTCGCGGAGGTCTGCAGCAGTTGCAGCAGGACCAGCAGCGCGAGGGGTTTCCGGTAGGGCCTGAGATGGGCCCGGAGGAGTCGTATGAGCACGCGGGACTCTCGGTTCGTCGACGGCGGGGTTCGGTGGTGCACCACCCCCTATCGTCGAACACTCCACCCGTGTTACCTCAACCGATTAATCCGACCGCGGCACGGGTAGGTGCACGGATTCAGCCCCGGGGCGCACGCCCCGCGCTCCCGCGCCCGTGGAAAAAGCGCTTCCACGCCCCTGAACGTCGCGGGTCCCGCCGCTCGACTATGCCCGGAACGCCCCGGGATGGGTCTGTTCGCGCACCGCCACGTACTGCTGGCGCACCGCCTGACCCACCGCCAGGTCCTCGCCCGCCTCCAGCACCTGCGCCGCCGCGCCCTGCCACACCGGCGGGGTACGGGGGTCGAGGGTGCCCTGGGAGGCGCCGAGCGCCCACGCCGCCTGCCGGGCGGAACCGATCGCCGCGTAGTCGGCCGGCTGGGGGACGACGACCTGCGCGGCGAACAGCGAGGGCGCCGCCGCCTGCACGGCCGGCAGCTCCGCGGCCGCCCCGAGCAGGAACACCCGGCGCACGTCCACCCCCCGCCCGCGCAGCACGTCCAGCGCGTCCGCGAGCGCGCACAGCATCCCCTCGAAGGCCGCCCGCGCCAGGTGCTCCGGCTTCATCGACTCGCGCCGCAGCCCCGCCAGCGTGCCCGCCGTGTGCGGCAGGCTCGGCGTGCGCTCGCCCTCCAGGTACGGCAGCAGCACCAGGCCGTGCGAGCCGGGGGTCGACTTCATCGCCAGCTCCGAGAGCGCCTCCAGATCGGGCACCCCGAGCAGGTCGGCGGCGCCCCGCAGCGCCCGCACGGCGTTGGTCGTGGTGACCACCGGCAGATGCATCCCGGTGGCGTCCGCGAGAGAGGTGATCATCCCCGAGGGGTCCACCAGCGCCTCGGGGTGCACGGCCATCACCGACCCGGAGGCTCCGAGCGAGACCACCGCGTCCCCGAGGCCGATGCCCAGACCGAAGGCGGCGGCCATCGTCTCGCCGGTCCCCGCCGAGATCAGCAGCCCCTCCGGGGTGCGGCCGGCCGCGTCCGAGGGGCCGAGCACCTCGGGCAGCATCGCGTGGTGGCCCAGCGCGAGTTCCACCAGGTCCGGCCGGTACGAGCCGGTCGCCGCCGACCAGTAGCCGGTGCCCGAGGCGGCACCCCGGTCCGTGGTCCTGCGCACCGGCCGGCCCAGCAACTGCCACACCAGCCAGTCGTGCGCCTGCAGCAGCACGGCGGTGCGCGCCGCGTTCTCCGGCTCGCTCTTCGCCAGCCAACGCAGCTTCGTCACCGGCTGCGCGGCGCCCGGAACACAGCCCACCGACTGCGCCCACGCCTGCCGTCCGCCGAGCGCGTCGATCAGATCGGCGGCCGCCACCTGCGCCCGCTTGTCGCCGCCGACCAGCGCCGGGCGCACGGTGCCGCCCTGGGTGTCGAGCGGAACCACCGCCCCCGCCTGCGCGGAGACGCCGATGGCCTGCACGCCCTCGAGGAGGCCGCCGCTCGCCGCGTCGCCGAGGGAGAGCAGCCAGGCCTGCGGATCGACGTCGGAGGGGCGGCCGCCACCCTCGCGCGGCTCCAGCGGATGCGGCGCGTACCCCTGCCTGAGCACGGCCCCCGTGTCCGTGTCACACACGACGATGCGAGTGAAATCGGGCGAACTGTCCAACCCGGCGACTATCCCCATGGCGGAATTGTGCCGCACGCGCGGCGCGCACCGCGCGGCTCCCCGGCCCCCGGAGGCACCCGCACCCCGCCCCGGACGCGGCCGGGCCCGGGGTACGGGCGGGCGGGGTGACGTCGGCCACCCCTCCCGCACGCACCCCGGGCCCGAAAGGTCCGGAGCCGCCAAAGCGCCTCGCGGCGCCTCTTATGTGTTGCTCGTACCCCAGTCGTCCCGGCCGGATCCGGCCGAGCTGTGCTCGCGCAGCGTCCGCACGCGCCGGCTGACCGAGTCGGGCATGCGGTCGCCCACCCGGTCGCTCACCGCGTCGTAGGCCTTGCCCGCGAACTCCCGGCCCTGCTGGGCCGCGGTCTCGGCGGTGTTGCGCACGGCGGGGTTCTCCGCCACTCGCCGTGCCGACTTCCTCAACTGCTCATAACGCTCGCGTCCGGCCCGTGTACCCAGTACGTAGCCCACGGCCACTCCGACCACGAACGTCAGCCGATAGCGCATGACGGCCACCTTCCCTTGCTCTTGCGTCCCGGTCCTTGCGCGGGCGCCGGTCGCGGGGGACACCGATTGGCGAAGCACCCCCCTGCTTGCGCTAATGTATGTGTCGCAGCGAGCGCGCGCCCTTCGGGGCGGCTACCCGGGTAGCCACGTTCGATGCGACGAGGCATTCCTCCGTAGCTCAATTGGCAGAGCAGCCGGCTGTTAACCGGCAGGTTACTGGTTCGAGTCCAGTCGGGGGAGCTCGGTCCTCCGTAGCTCAATTGGCAGAGCAGCCGGCTGTTAACCGGCAGGTTACTGGTTCGAGTCCAGTCGGGGGAGCATGCTGAACGAGGACCCTTCAGGGGTCCTTTTTCATGTCCGCCCGACCCGGCGCGACCGGGGCCGCCGCTCGACCGGATGTCCGCCCCGGACCCCGGCCCGGCACCCGCTCCCGCGCCCGTTCCGACGTCCGGTTCCGGTTCCGGGAACCGCCCGGGCCGCCGCGGAGTCTCCCAAGGCGGCAAGGTCGCCGAGCACCCGCCCCACCTGGAGCAGGAGATCGTATGAGCGGCTATGCTGCGGCAGACGGCGCGCACACATGTACGCGACGCGCCGCAACGGGGCGGTAGCTCAGCCGGTTAGAGCAGCGGACTCATAATCCGCCGGCCGTGGGTTCGAGTCCCACCCGCCCCACCTACGCGGGTCCCTGACGGGGGAGGCGCCCCGTCAGGGGACGCCCGGACCCGGTACGTGGAGGTTCGGGGAGCGTCCCTTCCGCGGGGCCGGCGGGCGGGCCGGCACCGTCGACCGGCAGACCGAGTCGATCACCCCCGTACCCCTCCCTGCCCCCCGCTCGCCCGGGGATGGAGCCCCCGGCGTGCGGGACGCGCCTCCGCTGTGACAATGGCGTCAGAAGCCGCATCCAGTGGCACGGAGGGTGCGTCGCGTTCCTCTATAGTTCTGCCGTTGCCCGGACCCGGGCGCGGCACCGTACGACGCGCGTGCGCGCACGTCAGCAGGGAGGGCACGCACGTGCTGAGGGACACGAGCGAACCCGAGTACGCCTCGGTTCTGGTGGATGTCGCGGACGTGCCCATGGACGCGCTGGACGACCTGCCGGAGACGGCGTTGGCGGCGGTGCTGCGGGAGTTGCGGGAGCCGTCGGCGGAACCCTACGCCGCTTTCGATTCCGCCCTCTAGGGATCGTCGGGCGTCCGGCACGGCAGCCGGAGAACCCCTGGCGTCGACTCGTTCACCCGGCATATCGTCAAGGTCCTTCAGCGCCCGCCCCTGAGGGTAGGGCGCTGAGCGGCCTGGGTATGAACGTGCCGCGACGTGTTCGAGGCCCGGCGAGCTGTCGGTGGCCGGGTACGGGGTGGTTGGGGGGTGCCCTTGGAGCGGGAGTCGTACTTCTTTCTCAGCTATGCGCGTCGGGACGACCGCGACGACGTCTTCGTGAGCCGTTTCTACAGCGACCTCGTGGCCGAACTCGACCGGCTCGGAGCGGACTGCAGCAGGCAGCGGCCCTTCCGTGACGTCGAACGGCTCGCCCTCGGCGCCGACTGGGAGCGGACGCTCGGCCGGGAGGTGGGGCACTGCCGTGCCCTGGTCGCGCTGTGTTCCCCCGCCTATGTGCACAGCCTGTACTGCGGCAAGGAGTGGGCGGCCTTCCGGGCCCGGGTGGAGGACTACCGCGCACAGACCGACATCGACGTGCCCGCCCTGATCCCCGTCGTCTGGGCCCCGATGCGCGGCGCCGTGCCCGAGGAGATCACCCGCTACCAGTACTTCGAGCCGGAGCTGGGCGACGAGTACCTCGAACAGGGGCTGATGAGCCTCTTACGGGGCGATCCGGTCGCCTACCGCAGAGCCCTGCAACTGGTCGCCAGGCGCGTGCACTACGCCGCCGGACTGTTCCGGCTTCCTACCGTCGGTGATCTCGACCTGAGTGCGGTGCGCAGCCCCTTTCCTGCCCAGGGCACACTGAAGCCGGCCGAGCGGAGCACCGGTCACGTCCGCCTCTTCGTGGCCGCGGGTGCGGCCGGCGCCCTTCCCGTCGGTCGGCGGCGGAACGAGTACTACGGCCGCTCGCCCCTCGACTGGACCCCTTACCACCCGCCGGCCAATCCCACCGTGGCCCATCGCGCGCAGCGGGTGATCCTGGATGAGGACTACACCTCCAGCCTCGAGGTCGTCGGCGACGACCTGGGCAGCAAGCTCGACGAAGCCATGCACGACAACCAGCCCAGTGTGCTGCTGGTGGACGCCTGGGCGGCGCGCGGGGAGCCGTACCGGTCGCCGCTGTCCGACTACGACCAGCAGAACCACCCGCTCACCGGCGTTCTGGTGCCCCATCACGAGACGGACGACGAATCGGGCGACGACGGGCTGTGGGAGGACCTGCGTCAGGTGTTCCGCCGCAACTGGATGCGCCGCAACGATCCTTACGACCGCCTCTTCCGGGTCCGGGTCGACAAGGAGCACTTCGACCACCGGCTCGCCGAGATGGTGATCGTGGCGCAGAGCCGGCTGATGGAGAACGCCGTCCCCCGACGGCTGCCCGCCGGGCCGCCCGCCCCGCCCATGCCGGGACTCAGCGTCCCGGCGCAGCCTCCGCCGCCGCGCGGCGACCACGCCGATGCGCCCCGTCGCCCACCCCCGCCGAAGGACCCCGACGATGACGACTGAGACCGGCACCGGGACGACTGAGACCGGCACTGACCGCGAGGGACGGATCGTCACCTTTTATTCCTATAAAGGTGGGACAGGCCGCACCATGGCGCTGGTCAACGTCGGCTGGATCCTCGCCAGCAACGGGCTCCGGGTGCTGCTCGTCGACTGGGACCTGGAGGCCCCGGGCCTGCACCGCTACCTGCGGCCCTTGTTCGTCGACTCCGAACTGCGGCACAGCAACGGCCTGATGAACATGGTCACGTCCTACGTCGGACAGGTCATGGGCTCGGGAGAACCCGCTCCCTCCGCGGACGGCCCCGCTGCTGCGGGGGACACCGTGATCGAGAGCGAGGAGTGGCTGCGCTCGTGCGCCCGCCTCCGCCCGTACACCACCGGCCTCGACCTGACCCTGCCGCCCGGCGGGCGCCTGGACTTCCTTCCGGCCGGCCGGCAGAGCGCCTCCTACTCCGCCGCCGTCACCACCTTCGACTGGCACCGCTTCTACGACCGGTTGGGCGGGGGATCATTCCTCCAGGTGCTGCGCGAGGAGATGAAGGCCGAATACGACTACGTCCTCATCGACAGCCGTACCGGCGTCAGTGACACCTCCGGCATCTGCACCATGCTGCTGCCCGACATGCTCGTGAACGGCTTCGCGCTGAACCTGCAGAGCATCGGCGGCTGTGCCGAGGTCGCCGCCTCCGTGGCCGAGTCCGCCCCGCACCCGGTGCGTATCCTGCCGGTCCCCATGCGGGTCGAGGACGCCGAGCAGGCGCTGCTCCAGCAGGGCCGCGATTCCGCGCGGGCCGCGTTCGTGTCCTGCCTGTCCTGGCTGGCCGAGGACGAGCACGACCGGTACTGGGGCGAGGTCGAGATCCCGTACAAGACCTACTACGCCTACGCCGAGATACCGGCCACCGTGGGCGACCGCCCCCTCCAAGCGGGCTCTTTGCTGGCCGCCTTCGAACGGCTCACCGCGTGGATCACCGACGGGCGGGTACGCGCGCTGCAGCCGCAGCCGGCCGAGGAGCGGCGGCTGCTGAATGCCGAGTACCGGCGAGACCCACGCGCGGTGCCGTCCCGCTTCTACATCAGTTACGCTCCCGCCGACCGGATGTGGGCCGAATGGGCGGCCGGACATCTGGAGGCGGCCGGGTACCGGGTGTCCCTGCACAGCACCGGGGTACCGGCCACCGGCACGCCGCCGGAGGCGGAGTCCGTACTGGAACGGCGCGGCCGGGTGCTGGCCCTGCTCTCCCCGGACTACGTCCGGCAACCGCGTGCGACAGACGTGTGGAACCGGGTGCTCGGTGGCGAATCGGCCGGTGTACCGGCGCTGGTGGCGGTACGGGTCCACGAGATGGACGCGTCCGTCGGCGGGGTCTTCGCCGAACGGCTGGGCCCGGACCTCACCCGCCGTGCGCCCGAGGACGCCGCGCGCCGACTGCTGGAGGCGGTCGGCTCCGCCTCCACACCACGCGGGGCGGACGGCGCCGCAACGGCCGCCGGCAGCGTTCCGCCCCCGTTCCCCACCGCCTCACCCGCCGTCTGGCGGGTGCCCTCCCGCAACGTGTCCTTCACCGGCCGCGGACTGCTCCTGGAGGAGTTGCGCGACCGGTTCACCACGGGGACCGCCGCCGTACCCCTGGTCCTCTACGGGCTGGGTGGCATGGGCAAGACCCAGATCGCGCAGGAGTACGCGCACCGGTTCAGGGCCGCTTACGACGTGATCTGCTGGGTGCCCGCCGCCCAGCCACACCTGATCCGCCCCGCGCTGGCCGCCCTCGCCCCCCAACTGGGCCTGGATGACGGGGAGGACACGGCAGGCACGGCGGAGGCGGTGCTGCGCGCGCTGCGGGCGGGTCGTCCCTACGGGCGCTGGCTGCTCCTGTTGGACAACGCCGGCCGGCCCGAGAAACTGGAGGAGTTCCTGCCCGAGGGGCCTCCCGGCGGGCACGTCCTGGTCACCTCGCGCGACCGCACCTGGGTCAACCGGGGGGAACTGGTCGAGGTCGACGTGTTCCAGCGCCGGGAGAGCCTGGAACTGCTGCAGCGGCTCAACCCGCAACTGAGCGCCTCGGAGACGGAACAGGTCGCCGAGTCCCTGGGCGACCTGCCGCTCGCCATCAGCCAGGCGGCCGTCTGGCTCAGTGACGGCAGCATGCCGGTGGTCACCTACCTCGAACTGCTCAAGGACCGCCTCACCGAGGTCCTCGGGGACACCCAGCTGCCACAGCGCGACTATCCCCACTCCGCTGCGGCGACCTGGCGCCTGGCCCTGGACGAACTGCGCCGGGTCAATCCGGCCGCGGCCGAGATGCTGGAGATATGCGCCTTCTTCGGCCCGGACCCCATTCCCATGCGGCTGCTGTACGGCCGTGCGGTCACGCAGATGCTGACTCTCGACCGGGGCGAGTCGCGCGACGAGATGGCCATCGCCCAACTGCTCCGCGCCATCAACCGCTTCGGACTGGCCAGGAGCGACCAGTCGAGCGAGACCCTCACCGTGCACCGGCTCGTACAGGCGGTCATCAGGGACCAGGTGGACGAGGAACGGCGGCTCTCGCTGCGCGAAGTGGTGCACAAGGCACTGGTGGGTGCCGCGCCCGGAGAGCCCGACCTTCCCACCCAGTGGGGCCGCTACGCGGAACTGCTGCCTCACCTCCGGCCCTCCCGGGCGGTCAAGGACCCCGATCCGGAGGTGCGTTCCTGGATCATCGACTCGGTGCGTTATCTGTACCGGCGCAGCCTTTTCGACGAGTGCCAGGACCTCGCCGAGTACGCACTCGACGGCTGGCGGACCGCCGGGTTCGGTGACCCCGACGACCCGCACGTCCTCAGACTGAGCATCCAACTGGGCAACGTCCTGCGGTCCCGAGGCCAGTTGATCAGGGCGTACGAAGTCGACGTCGACACCTTCGAGCGGTTCCGGCGCAGGGCGGGAGCCGTCTACGTCCACACCCTGGCCGCCGCGGGCAACCTCGCCGCCGACCTGCGCGCGCTCGGCCGCTACGGGGAGGCCCGTGACCTCGATCGGCAGACGTTCGAGTCCGCCCGCAGAGAGTTGGGCGAGGACCATCCGCGCACCATGATGTATCTGAACAACCTGGCCACCTCGGAGTATCTGGCCGGGAACCGGGCGGAAGCGTTGCGTCTGGACAAAGAGGCCTATGACCAGCAGCGGGAGATGTCCGGCGAGCAGAGCATGTACACGCTGATGCGTGCCAACAACTACGCCCGGGACCTGAGGGAGAACGGCCGGCTGGAGGAGGGCCTGGAACTGGTCGAGAACACCGTCCGCCTGTCCGCCCAGGTACTGGGGGAGCAGCACACACGCACCCTGCTGGCCCGCAAGAACCTCGCCGTGGCCCTGCGCAGGAGCGGCCGGTACCAGTTGGCCAAGGAGATGGACGAGGACCTCCACAACCGGTACGTCGCCGCTCACGGTCCCGAACACGCCGACACGCTTGCCGCGGCCTGCAACCTCGCGGCCGACCTCGCAGCCCTGGGCAACACCGCGCGCGCCGTCGATCTCGCCGAGCGGGCCATGTCCCGGTACGAGACCTATCTCGGGCCCGAGCACCCCGTCTCCCTCGCCTGTGCCAACAACCTGTCCGTCTACCTCCGCCTGGAGGGGCACACCGAGCGGGCGCGGGAGATGTCGGGGCGGGTGTGGGAGCGGATGGCGGGGGTGCTGGGGGAGAAGCATCCCTACACCTTGTGCTGCATGGTCAACCATGCCAACGATCTCGCGCTGGCCGGTGCGGGGGACGGCGCCCTGCTCGCGGAAGCCGTCGAACTGGACGCTCGGGCACGGGAGTTCTTCGTCGAGGTGCTCGGGAACGATCACTACGACACGATCGGGGTCACCGCCAACCTCGCGCTCGGTCTGCGTGCTGTCGGCCGGGTCGAGGAGGCGGACGTGCTGGCGGAGGAGGCGCTGCGGCGGGCTCGGGAGACGCTGGGGGAGGACCATCCCACGACGCGCGCGGTGCTCGCCGGTTCCCGGCTGGACGCGGACATCGAGCCGCCGACGACCTGAGCGGGGCGGGCGGCGTCGCGGGCGGCAAGTCCCGTGCGCGGTGGAGCCGTTCGACCCCGTATGGTGACGCCGTCACTGACGCCCCACCAGAGCGACGGATGCCCATGCACGCCACCCGCTCCCCGAGCCCCGGGCCCGGCGGCCCGGACGACGACCCCGCCGCCGGCCCCGAGCCCCTCGTGCCCTTCCGCCAGTTCCTGCTGAAGATCCACAGCCGCTGCGACCTGGCCTGCGACTACTGCTACATGTACGAGGCCGCCGACCAGAGCTGGCGCGGCCGGCCCCGGCGGATGGAGCTGGAGACCGTCCGCCGCACCGCCGCCCTGATCGCCGCGCACGCCCGCGAGCACCGGCCGGCCGAGGTGCGGATCGTGCTGCACGGCGGGGAGCCGCTGCTCGTCGGGGCCCGGCACCTCGAGGAGCTGCTCGGCGTTCTCACCGGCGCCCTGGAGGGCGTCACCGTGCCCCGCTTCGTGCTGCAGACCAACGGGGTGCGGCTGGGGCGGGAGCCCGCGCTCCTGGAGGTGCTGGACCGGTACGGCGTCCGGGTCGGGGTGAGTCTGGACGGCACCGCCGCCGATCACGACCGGCACCGCAGAAGGCCCGACGGCGGCGGCAGTCACGCCGCCACCGTCCGCGCCCTTGACCTGCTCGCGGCCGGCCCGCACCGGCATCTGTACGCCGGGGTGCTGTGCGTCGTCGACCTGGCGGCCGACCCCGTGGGGACGTACGAGGCACTGCTCGCGCACACCCCGCCCCGGCTCGACCTGCTGCTGCCGCACGCCACGTGGGCGGCCCCGCCGCCGGGGCTCCCGCGGCGCACGACGCCGCCCGACCGGCCGCCGGAGGCCCCGTACGGGCCCACCCCCTACGGGGACTGGCTGTGCGCCGTGTTCGACCGCTGGTACGGCGCCCCCCGGCGGGAGACCGGGATCCGGCTGTTCGAGGAGATCATGGCGCTGCTGCTCGGCGGCACGGCACGCAGCGAGGCGGTGGGGCTGACACCCGTCGACCTCGTCGTCGTCGAGACCGACGGGGCGATCGAACAGGCCGATTCGCTCAAGGTCAGCTATCCCGGCGCCCCGGAGACCGGGCTCGACGTGTTCCGGAACAGCTTCGCCGAGGCCGCACTGCACCCCGCGTTCCGGGCCCGGCAGCGCGGCACGGCCGGGCTCGGCCCGGTCTGCCGGGCCTGCCCCCGCGCCCGGGTCTGCGGCGGCGGCCTGTACGCGCACCGCTACCGGCCGGGCGAGGAGCCGACGTTCTCGGCGCCGTCCGTGTACTGCCAGGACCTCGCACTGCTCGTCGACCACATCGCCGAGCGGGTGCGACGGGACGTCGCCGGTCTCCTCGGTACCCCGGGCCGGCCGGAGGAGGCCGCCCGATGAGCGTCAGGGGAACCGGCACCGGTGCCACCGGCGCCCCCGGGAGCGCCCCGGGGCGCCATGTCGTGGGGCGCGAGGACTTCCTCGCACTGGCCCGCGCCCGCGGCGGCGCCCGTCGGGTCGCCCTGCTGCGCGCCGGGCAGCTCAGCAAGCGGATGCTGCTGGTGCGGGCCCTGCGGGAGGCTGCGGGGGAGCGGGTGGAGGAGGCCTACCGCGGGCTCGTCGCGCTCAACCGCGAGGACCCGGACGCCTGGCGGGAGGTCATGCTCCAGCCCTACCTCGACGAGGGCGCCGCCCGCACCCTCGTGGCGCTGGAGCGCGGCGAGGACGTCGACACCTCGTGGTTCGACCGGCTGGTGCGCGCCCCGTACGCCCCCGAGGGCGCCCCCTGGCCCCGGGTGCGCACTGTGTGCGAGGGCCGGGTCCTGGACGTACGGCTCGCCGACCGGGGGCCCTTCCGCGACGCCCACGGCCACCCCCTCGCCCCGCCCCTCACCGGCCCCGAACGAGAGCGCTGGGCGCGGACGCTGGAGGAGGCGTGGCGCGTCCTCGTCCGGCGGCACCCCTGGCACGCCGAGGCCGTCGCCGCCTGCCTGACGACCCTCGTCCCGCTGGAGCCGGGACCCGACGGCGGCGGCGTCAGTTCCGCCGCCCGGCGCGCCCACGGGGCCGTCGCCGCCTCCCTGCCCGAGGACCCCGTCCTGCTCGCCCTCGGCCTGGTCCACGAGTTCCTGCACGTCCAGCTCGGCGCGCTCCTCGACCTGGTGCCACTGCACGGCCCGCCCACCGCCGCCCGCCACCACGCCCCCTGGCGCCCCGACCCCCGCCCGGCCGGCGCACTCCTCCAGGGCACCTACGCGCACCTGGGCGTCACCGACTTCTGGCGCGCCGAACTCGCCGCGGGCACCGGCGGTCCCCGGGCCCGGCGGGAGTACGAGACCTGGCACGGCCACACCGACGCGGCCGCCGGCACCCTGCTCGGCAGCGGGGAACTCACCCCCGCGGGCGAGCGGTTCGTGACCGAGCTGCGCCGCGCGGTGCGCCGCCCGCACCCCGGGGCGCCCGCCCGGACCGCCCCGCTCACCCGGGGCCGGCTCGCCGCCGAGCTGCGGGCCCTCGGGCTCGGTGCGGGCGACACCGTGCTGGTGCACTCCTCGCTGCGCGCCCTGGGACCCGTCGAGGGCGGCGCCGAGACGGTCGTGGACGCCTTCCTCGACGTGCTCGGCCCGGCGGGCACCCTCGTCGTCTACACCCAGACCCCCGACAATTCCGACCCCTCCCGCTGGCCGGGAACCCGCGGCTACGCCGTGCCCGAGGAGCAGTGGGACCGGCTGCGGGAGCGGCTCCCCGCCTTCGACCCGGACACCACCCCGGCCTTCAAGGTCGGCGTGCTCCCCGAGACCGTGCGGGCGCGGCCGGGCGCGCTGCGGAGCACCCACCCGCAGAGCTCCTTCACCGCCCTCGGCGCCCGCGCCCGTGAGCTGACCGCGCACCACGCCCCCGACTGCCACCTCGGCGAACGTTCCCCGCTGGCCCGTCTGGAGGAGGCCGGCGCGCGGGTGCTGCTGCTGGGGGTCGGCTGGGAGGTGTGCACGGCCTTCCACCTCGCCGAGTACCGGCTGCCCGGCCGGCCCCGGCAGACGTACTCCTGCGTGGTCGGCGACGGGGCCGGGGGCCGTGCCTGGTACACGTACACCGACGTCCGCCTCGACTCCTCGCCCTTCGCCCGCATCGGCGCCGCCTACGAGGCCGACGCGGCCCGGGAGGGCGGCGGCGACCTCGTACGGGGGCGGGTCGGCGCCGCGGACTGCCGGCTGTTCGGCCTCGGCCCGACCGTCGCCCACGCCGCGGTGTGGCTGGCCGATCACGGGGCCGGGGTCCCCTGATCGGATGATCCGGGGGCGTCCGGGGCCGCTGAGGCCGAACCACGTCTGGTGTTGTCCCGGCCGGGGAGCGACCATGGTGGGTCCGATGACGGAGGCCGCAACGGGGGGCCCGGACAACGGAGTTGGTCGACGTGGACGAGAGGGCGCTGCCGCCGCTCTTCATCGAGAACGACCGCCTGGCGCTCAGCCGCCAGAGCGAGGCCCTCCGGGCCACCCGCACACAGCTCACCGTGCTGCTGTCGGGCACCGCCGCCGCCACGCTCACCGAGCACTGGCTGGGCCGGTTCTGGGCGACGCTCGCCGCCCTGTGCTACGCGCTGGCGGCGGTCCTCGGCCTGTACACCGCGCGCCGCCGGGCCCGCGCCCACTGGCAGGCGCACCGCGCGGCCGCCGAGGTCGTCAAGTCCCTGGCCTGGCAGTACATGGTGCACGGCGGGGCCTTCCGCACCGGCGTCGTCGATCCCGACGGGCTGTTCGCCGAGCGGCTCGCGGACCGGCTGCGGGAGCTGCGCAAGGTCGGCTGGGAGGACCACGGGGGCGCCACCGGCGGTCTCGCCCTCGTCAGCATCGCCATGCAGATCACCCCGCAGATGCGCGCCGTGCGCGCCAAACCGTTCGAGGCCCGGCGCGACTACTACGTCCGCGAACGGGTCCTGGAACAGCTCGTCTGGTACGGCAAGCGGTCCGCGCAGGCGCACCGCGCCTCCTCGCGCTGGTCCGCCGCCACCGCCGCGCTCACCCTGCTCGCCCTCGTCACGGCGGCACTGCGGGCCTACGGGCTGCTCGGCAACTGGGACCTCAACGGCCTGTTCTCCGCCGCCGCGGCGGCCGGGGTGGCCTGGCAGGAGGTGCGCAGACACCGCCCGCTGGAGTACGCGCACGCCCTCATCGAGCAGGATCTGGACACCGCGCGCCTGGCGATGGGCACCACCGTCACGGAGGAGGGCTGGGCCGACGCGGTCGAGGACGTGGAGCGGCTGTGCAGTCCGCAGCACACGGACTGGCTGGTGCGGTTCGGGTCCTGAGGCACGCCCGGCCGCCGGGCCCCCTCAGGCGCGGCTGACGCCCGGCCGCCACAGCACCCGCACGGGCACGCCGGTGCGGCGCGCGTACGCCACCACGTCGGCGGTGCCGCCCAGGCCCCGGGCCGGGTGCCCGTCCCACACCGCGATCAGCCGGTCGGCGTGGTCGACGATCCAGCGGCCCGCCGCGTAGTACGCCTCCTCGTGCGTGGGCTCCAGCGGCAGCCGGACCCGGTCGGCGCAGGCGGCGAGCAGCCGCCGGTAGCTGCCGCGCACCCCCTCGTCGCCGAGGTGGGCCTCGTAGTCCATGCCGGGGATGACGGCGGTCACCGGGACGCCGTGGTCGAGGGCGAGCTGGGCGAAGAGCTGGTCGCTCCCGGCGGCCAGCGCGCTGAGCGCCTCCGCGGCCGGTTCCAGGCTCAGCTCCGCGAGTTCGGCGAGGATGCCCGAGCGCACCGCGGGCAGTACCTCGGTGGGTACGCAGCGGTGCCCGGTGATTCCGATCCGGGGCACGGACACCACCTCCGCGGGCATGGTTGTCACGTTCACCCTAGCGGTCACCCGCCCCCGGAACCTATCGCTCACCCCCCGGCGCCGACGGCCGCAACTGTCGTACGCCCCCCGCGCGTTGACGGCGGACGGGAGACGGGGAGCCGGGGCGGACGGCGGGAGCGGCGGCGGAACGCGACGGGCGGGGCCGGGCGCGGCGGGGAACGCGACGGGCGGGGCCGGGCGCGGCGGGGAACACGGCGGACGGGGCCGGGCGCGGCGGGAGGGGCGGGTCAGGCGGCCAGCGGGTCGAGGACCAGGGGTTCGATGCGGCCCTCCAGCATCTCGCCCAGGCCCTGCACCGCGCACACGTCGGGCCGCTCGGCGATGTGCACCGGCATCCCGGTCGCCTGCCGCAGCATCTGGTCGAGGCCCGGCAGCAGAGCGCTGCCGCCGACCATCATGATGCCCCGGTCGGCGAGATCGGCGACCAGGTCGGGCGGGCAGTCCCGCAGCACCTTGCCGATGCCGTCCAGGACGGCGGTGAGTGGGGTCTGGATGGCGTTGCGCACGGCGGCGGTGTCGACCTTCACCGAGCGGGGCAGCCCGGTGGCCACGTCCCGGCCGTGGATCTCGGTGACCTCGGGGCCGCCCGGGGTGAGCCCGTTGCCGGACAGGGCGACCTGCAGCGGCCGCACCGACTGGCTGGGCAGCATCAGCTCGTGCTGGTGGCGCAGGTGCTGCACGATCGCGTGGTCCACGGCCTCGCCGCCCACCGGGATCCGCTCGGCGGTCACGATGTTGCCCAGCGAGAGCACGGCGATCTGCGTGGCGGCCGCCCCGCACACCATGATCATGGACGCCTCGGGGCGCTCCACGGGCAGCCCGCAGCCGACGGCCGCCGCGACGAGGGTGTCCACCAGCTCCACCCGCCGGGCCCCGAGCCCGACCATCGTCTCCACGGTGGCGCGCTGGGCCAGCGGATCGGCGTCGTGCGGGGTGCAGGCTGCCGCCCGCAGCCGGGGCTTGCGGCGCAGGGTGCGGCGCAGCTTCTCGCCGAGCAGTTGCCGCAGCATCCGCTGGGCCATCTCGATGTCGACGACCGTGCCGCCGGAGACGGGCCGCACCACCCTGATGTACGAGGGCGTGCGGCCGGTCATCTTCTCGGCGAACTCCCCGACCGCGATCAGTGCCCCGGTCTGCGTGTTGACGGCGGCGGCACTGGGCTGGTCGACGACCAGCCCGACCCCCTTCACATAGACACGGGTCCTCGCCGCCCCCAGATCGACGGCGAAGTGGCAACGGCGCAACTGCTCCAGACTCGCGGTCACGGCGACATCCTCCCGAGGCACGGACCGTGGGACCTCCGGCCGGCGGCCCCTCCTTCGCATCGTGGGACCGGTTCCGCGACCGCGCGCGCGGAGCTGCGCCGAGCGGGGCGCACCCGGACGGGTGATCTCACGCCGCCCCCGCCCGCCCGCGGCTACGGCACCCGCAGCTCCCGCTTGAGCAGCTTCCCCATGTCGTTGCGGGGGAGGGCGGTCAGGTAGCGGACGACTCGGGGTCGCTTGTGCGGGGCGAGCCGCTCGGCGACGTGCGCGGACAGCTCCTCGGCGGCCGGCGGGGAGGCCGGGTCCGCCGGCACCACCCAGGCGACCACCCGCTCGCCGAGGTCCTCGTCCGGCTCCCCGGTGACCGCCGCCTCGCCCACTCCCGGGTGTTCGAGGAGCGCGTTCTCGATCTCGCCGGCCCCGATCTTGTAGCCGCCGCTCTTGATCAGGTCCGTGGCCCTGCGGCCCACGATGCGGACGTAGCCGTCCGGCTCCCGGACCGCCATGTCGCCGGTGCGGAACCAGCCGTCGGCGGTGAACGCGCCGGCGGTGGCGTCCGGCCGGTGCAGGTAGCCGGTGAACAGGTTGGGCCCGCGCACCTGGATCTCGCCGACGCTCTCCCCGTCGCACGCGGCGATCGGCGTCCCGTCCTCCTCCACCAGCCGCAACTCCACCCCCGGCAGCGGCAGTCCGACGGTGCCGGGCCTGGCCTCGCCGTCGGCGCGGACGGCGGTGTTCATCAGCGTCTCGGTCATGCCGTACCGCTCCAGGACCCGCCGTCCGGTCGCCGCCGCGATCCGCTCGTGGTCGTGCACGGGCAGCGCGGCGGACCCGGAGACCAGCAGCCGGGCTCCGGCGAGCGCCTTCGCCAGCCCGGGGTCGCCGGGGAGGGCCTCGGCGAGGCGGTGGTACATCGTGGGCACCCCGAACAGCATCGTGGCCCCGGCGTTCAGTTCCCGGGCCACGCCCTCGGGGGAGAACCGGCCCAGGTGGCGCACGGAGCCGCCGCGCCGCAGCGGGCCGAGGACGCCGAGGATCAGCCCGTGCACGTGGAAGAGCGGCAGGCCGTGCACGAGGACGTCGTCCCCGGTCCACTGCCAGGCCTCGGCCAGCGCGTCCAGCGTGGTGGTGACGGCCCGCCGGGGCAGGACGGCGCCCTTGGGCGGCCCCGTGGTCCCGGAGGTGTAGACGACGAAGGCGGGGTCCTCGGGGCCGACGTCCGCGGCCGGTACGGCACGGGCACCCGCGGCTTCGTCGGGGCTCTCGTCCGGGGCGTCGTCGAGGTCGACGTCCAGCCGGCGCAACCCCCTTACCGCCTCCGGGAGTTCGTCCCCCGGTGCCGCGAGGATCAGCTCCGGGGCGCTGTCCGCCAGGATGTGCCCCAGTTCGGCCCGCCCCGAGCGGGGGTTGAGCGGGACGACGGGAAGGCCCGCCTCCAGCGCGGCCACCACGGCCACCGCCGTCTCCAGGACGGGGGTCGCCCACACCGCCACCCGTCCACCGTCGGTGGCCTCCCGGAGGCGCCCCGCCAGGGACCGTGCGGCGACGGCCAGTTCGCCGTACGAGAGGGCACGCGCACCGAAGCGCAGGGCGGGCCGCCGGTCGGCCGGGGCCGGTTCCGGGACCGCCGGGACCGCCGAGAGCATCGGGACCGCCGGGAGCATCGGGACCGTCGAGAGCATCGGGAACAGGGACACGCGGGACACTCCTCGCTCGGGGACGACCACCCGACACGGGAACCTACGCGGCCCTCCGCGGGTCCGCCAGCACGCGCCCGCCCCTCCCCGCCCCTCCCCGCCCTTCTCCGCTCACTTCCGCCCTCGTCGTCCCTGCCGTGCGGGTGCGCCCCTCCGTCCGCCCTATATATGGGGGTGAGACGGGGCCGGGGCGCTTGTTAGCCTCGCCGGGGCCCGTCCGTGCCACCGTCGTCGAGGTCAGGAGTCCCTCCCGTGCCCCACATAGCTCTCGCCACCTACCGGCGCGGTCCGGAGGACCCCGAGGACCGCGACCTCCCCCTCCTGCTGTCGGCGCTCGGCGCGGCCGGGGCGCGGGCCGAGGCGGTCCACTGGGACGACCCGGAGGTGGACTGGGCCTCCTTCGACCTCGTCCTCATCCGCTCCACCTGGGACTACACCCTGCGGGTGGCGGAGTTCACCGCCTGGGCCGAGCGGTGCGCGCGCCTGACCCGGCTGGCCAATCCCGCCCCGGTCGTCCGGTGGAACACGGACAAGCGGTACCTGGGGGAGCTGGCCGCCGCCGGCGTCCCGACGGTCCCCACCCGCTACCTCGCCCCCGGCGACCCCGTGGAGCTGCCCGAGGACCGGGAGTACGTGATCAAGCCGACCTCCGGGGCGGGCTCCCGGTACGCCGCCCGCTACACGCCCGAGGCGCGGGAGCGGGCCGTGGGGCACCTGGAGCGGATGCACGCGGAGGGGCTGACCGCGATGGTGCAGCCGTACCTGAAGGCCATCGACGTCACCGGCGAACGGCCGCTGCTGTTCCTCGACGGAGAATTCGTGCACGCGAGCCGCAAGGGCGCGGTGCTCACCCCGGGCACGCCCTACGACGCCCGCAAGGTGGCGCACCCCGGGCTCGAAGGGTGGGAGCCGACGGAGGCGGAGCTGGCGGTGGCACGGGCCGCGCTGGCGGCGGTGCCGGGGGATCCCGCGCTGCTGTACGCACGCGTGGACCTCGTCGACGGGGACGAGGGGGAGCCGCGCGTGATGGAACTGGAACTGGTGGAACCGAACCTGTTCCTGTGGCTGCACCCGGATTCGATGCCGGTGGTGACCGAGCGGATCCTGCGCGCGGCCGCAGGCGCCTGAGTAGCCCGCGGCCCCGGACGTCCGAGGGCCCCGCGGCCCCGGACGCCTGAGGACGCGGAGCCGGCGGGGTGGGGCGGACCGTCCCCGCAGCCGGCCCCGCACCGCGCTCCCGCCCGGCCCCGTCTCACCGCACCGCGACCCGCTGCAGCAGCCCCCAGGTGAACTCCGCCGCGCACTCCCGTGGCGTTCCCGCCGCGTCCGGCGCGGTGAACGCCAGGCCCCAGCGGGTCGGGGCCGTCCCCTCCAGCGGGCGGGCCGGGGTGAAGGCCCGCGCCACCTCGTCGACCGTGCACGACCACGGCACCAGGTCCTCCAGCGTCCGCAGCTCCGGTGCCGCCGCCCCCGGCGCCCGCACCAGCCACGCGTTCCACACCGCCCCGTCCGGCCCGAGCAGCGCCTCGAAGCGCAGGCCGGGCCAGAGCGGCACCGGCCAGCGCAGCGCCTCGCAGGCCAACTCACCGACCCGGCGCGCGGTCACCGACTCGGGCGCCCCGAGCACGGACCGGTAGCGGGCCGCCGTCCCGCGCGAGCGCGGCGCCCGCGTCCAGGCCTGCCAGCGCCGGTTGGCCTCCCGCATCTCGGCCACGGAGACGCCCAGTTCGTGCCGGGCGCGCTCGACGAGGTCGGGATTGTGATCGGCCATGCGGCGCAGCAGGACGAGCTGGAAGTCCAGGGGAGTGAAGGGGGTCGGCGGGTGGGGCTTCGCGGGCGGCATGCGTCCATCGTGCCGCGCGGCTCCCCTTCCCCGCGCCCATTGCCGCTGGCCCGGACCCTTGACTAGCCTGTGTTCGTCATCCCGATCGTCTGTTGAGATTTCGAACGCGACCGCCGGGTCGGCCGGGTCGCACACCACTACAGAGAGGGGGCCGGACCGTGGGACGCCTCGTACCCGCCGTCACCCGGGCTCTCGACATACTGGAGCTCTTCCTGGACGGCGACGGTTCGCTCTCCGCCCCCGACATCGTGCGCAGGCTCCAGCTCCCGCGCACCACCGTGCACGAGCTGGTCACCACCCTGGCAGCGCGCCAGTACATCGTCCCGGTCCCCGGGCAGCCGGGACGTTACCGCCTCGGCGTCCGCCCCTACCAGCTCGGCAGCCGCTACGCCGAGAACCTCGACCTCGCCGCCGAGGGCCAGCAGGTGGCCCGCGCGGTCGCCGAGACCTGCGACGAGACGGTGCACGTGGCCATCCTGGAGGGTGCCGACGTCATCTACATCGCCAAGGTCGACTCCACCCACGCCGTGCGCATGGTGTCCGCCGCCGGACGCCGGCTGCCCGCCCACTGCACCTCCGTCGGCAAGATGCTGCTGGCCTCGCTCCCGCGGGAGGAACTGGACGCCCGTGTCCCGGCCGGGGCCGAGCTGCCCGCGATGACCGCGAACAGCATCACCGACCCGGCCGCGCTGCGCGAGGCCCTGGACGAGATCCGTACCCGGGGCATCGCCGTGGAGACCCGGGAGTCCAACGAGGACGTCTCCTGCGTGGCCGCCCCGGTGCGTGACCGCACCGGAAGGGTGGTCGCCGCGCTCTCCATCTCGGTGCCCATGATCCGATGGAGCGAGGAGCGCCGCGCCGAGCTGGAACAGCTCGCCGTGAAGGGCGCCGCCGAACTGTCCGAACACCTGGGTCATCGGAGCGTGGCATGACGTACGAAGTGGAAGTCGCCGTACGGGCGGAGGCGGAACTGGGCGAGGGCCCGACCTGGGACGCGGCGGCCGGGCGGCTGCTGTGGCTCGACATCCTGCGCTCCCGGGTGCACACCTTGGACCCGGTCTCCGGGCACCGCACGGTCCGCACCACCGAACAGCACGTCGGCGCCGTCAAGCCGCGCGCCGGCGGCGGGCTCGTGCTCAACCTGCGCGACGGGATCGGCCTGGTGGACACCGCCGGGGACTTCCGGTGGCTGCGGCACGAGCCGGTGCCGGGGCGCCGCGGCAACGACGCCGCCGTCGCCCCCGACGGCTCGCTGTGGGCCGGCACCATGCGCTACGACGAGGCCACGGGCGGCGGCACGCTGTCCCGGATCACCGGGGACGGGGCGGCCGAGGTCGTCCTGGACGACGTGACGGTGAGCAACGGCACCGGGTGGAGCCCCGACGGACGGCTCATGTACTACATCGACACCCCGACCCGCCGCATCGACGTCTTCGACCACGACCCCGCGACCGGCCGGGTCTCGGGCCGGCGCCCGCTGGCGACCGTCGAGGACGGCGCGGGCTACCCCGACGGCCTGACGGTGGACGCGGACGGCTGCGTGTGGGTGGCCCTGTGGGACGGGGCGGCGGTGCGCCGGTACACGCCCTCGGGCGAGCTGGACCGCGTGGTCCCGCTCCCCGTGCCCCGCGTCACCGCCTGCGCCTTCGGCGGCCCGGAGCTGACGGACCTGTACATCACCACCGCCCGGGTCGGACTGTCCCCCGCCCCGCCCCTGGCCGGCTCCCTGATGGTCCTCCCGGGCGCGGGCAAGGGCCAGACCCTCCCACCCTTCGCGGGCTGACCCCGCCACCTTCCCCGACCCGCCCCGCGCCTTCGGTCGGGTGGCCCGAGAGCGCGATGCTCTCGGGCCACCCGACCGTCGGAGAGCGGGGATCCCCCACCAGAGGAGAGACGTTGGTGTTCGAGAGGGGGCCGAGGCAGTCAGCCGGTTCCGCCACCGAAGCGGTCGCGGAACGCCAGGTCGCCGACGCATGGCAGCGCATCGAGTCCTGGCTGCGTCAGCATGCTCCGGCGACCGCGGAGATCCTCCGGCCCGGAGCCTCCGAGGAGGAGATCGCCGCTTTCCAGCAGGCTCTCGGTGTCCGTGCACCGGCGGAGCTGAAGGCCCTGTGGCGGCGCTGTGCCGGTGTGTCCGCCGAAACGGACGACGACGTCAGTTTCATGCTGGGGAACCATGCCCCCATGCGCTTCGAGGGGATCGACTGGGTCTATCGCCAGTACATGGCATCACAACGAAGCGTCGGAAATGACGAGTTCCCGATCTGGCGGCCCGCTTGGATCCCCTTCTGCTCGTACGGCGCTACGGACTACGCATCGGGTCTGCTGATGGACGCCGAAACCGGAAGGGTCCAGTACTGGAACCGATACGGGGAGCGCACCCCGGCATTCGAGTCGCTGACCGTCTATCTGGAGGACATGGCGGACATCCTGGAGGCTCCGGCGCTCAGCGGCGGAACGAAGCCGGGGCTGCTGCACGGTGGGCTGGTGTGGGGGCCGCCGGTGAGTCCCGACCAGGCGGCCCACTGGGTCGAGTTCACGGACTGATCCTCGAAGGCGCGATTGCCACCTCCTGTACCGCGAGCACCCTCCCGGCCGCCCTTCCGGAGCCGGTGGTCCTCGTGCGGCGCGTTCGGGACCACAATGGGGGGATGAGGATCTCGGCGCGGGCGGACTACGCGGTACGGGCTGTGGTGGAGCTGGCGGTGCGGCAGGGCGGGGGGCCGGTGAAGGCCGAGGCCGTGGCCGAGGTGCAGGACATCTCGCACAAGTTCCTGGAGGGCATCCTCGGCGATCTGCGCCGGGGCGGCCTCGTGGCCAGCAGGCGCGGCGGCAACGGGGGCTACCGGCTGGCGCGGGAGGCGGAGGCGATCACCGTCGCCGACATCATCCGCGCGGTGGACGGCCCCATCGTCTCCGTCCGCGGGGAGCGCCCGACCCAGCTCAAGTACACCGGCCCCGCCGAGCCGCTGCTCCCGCTGTGGATCGCGCTGCGGGCCAACGTCCGGGAGGTGCTGGAGGGCGTCACGGTGGCCGACCTCGCCGCCGGCGCCCTGCCCGCTCCCGTGCGCCGGCTGGCCGAGGACCCGGCGGCCTGGCAGAACCCCTGAGCCGCGCGCGGTGCGCCGGGCCGGAGACGTGTGCCCCGTCACATCGAATCGATGTATGCATCGATTCGATGTGACGTCTGGCAGGCTGACAGCATGCTCGAACTCGCCCTCCTCGGCTTCCTCGCCGAAGGCCCCCTGCGCGGGCACGCCCTGCGGCGCCGGGTCGCCCGGCTCACCGGGTACGTCCGGCCGGTCAGCGACGGGACCCTCTACCCGGCGATCAACCGCCTCGCCAGGGCCGGACTCCTGGAACGGCACCCCGAACCCGGCGCGGGCGCCGGACGGTACGTGCTGAGCCTGACCCCGGCCGGGCGGGAGGAGATGCTGCGGCGGCTGCGCACCCCCGCGGACCACGAGATCACCGACTTCACCCGCTTCCTCGTCGTCCTCGCCTTCCTCTCCCAGCTCCCCGACACCGCCGAACAGCACGCCGTCCTGCGCCGCAGGCTCGCCTTCCTGGAGGAGCCGGCGAGCTTCTTCGCCACCGACGAGGACGAGGAGGGGACCGGCGGGCGTCCGCTGCGCGCCGAGGAGGCCGACGACCCCTACCGGCGCGGCATGCTCCTGACCGCCCGCGCCACCAGCCGCGCCGAACGCGCCTGGCTCCGCGAGGTGCTCGACGGGGCGGGCGCCGCAGCGGCGGCCGAGCACCGCGCCGACGGCCCGGCGGACTGACCCCCCGAACCCCCTGGAGGAAACCCATGCGCGCGTCCTGGTACGACCGACAGGGACCCGCCGCCGACGTGCTGCGCCTCGGCGAGCTGCCCGACCCGCGGCCCGGTCCCGGCGAGGTGCGGGTCCGGGTGAGCGTGTCCGGGGTGAACCCCGGCGACACCAAGAAGCGGCGCGGCTGGCTCGGCTCGGCGATGCCCTACCCCCGCGTCGTCCCGCACAGCGACGCCGCCGGGGTCGTCGACGCCGTGGGGGAGGGCGTGGACGCCCGGAGGACCGGGCAGCGGGTGTGGGTGTACGGCGCCCAGTCCTACCGGCCCTTCGGGACCGCCGCCCAGTACACCGTCGTCCCCGCCGGGAAGGCCGTGCCGCTGCCGGACCACGTCGGCGACGATCTCGGCGCGTGCCTCGGCATCCCCGGGATCACCGCGCACCGGGCGGTCTTCGGTGACGGCCCGGTCGACGGGCGGACCGTCCTGGTGCACGGCGTCCTCGGCGGCGTCGGCTCCCTGGCCGCGCGGCTCGCCCGCTGGGGCGGCGCGAGGGTGCTCGGCACCGTGCGGCGCGGCACGGATCTGGACCGCGTCGACCCGGACGTCGTTCACCACACCGTGGCCCTCGACGAGGAGGACCCGGCCGCGGCGATCCGCGCCCTCGCGCCCGGCGGCGTCCACCGGATCGTCGAGGTCTCGCTGTCCGCCAACGCCGACCTCGACAACGCGGTCCTCGCGAACGGGGCCGTGATCGCGGCCTACGCCACCGAGGCCGACCGCACCGGGATCCCGTTCTGGCCCCTGCTGTTCGGCAACGTCACCCTGCGGCTCCTCGGCAGCGACGACTTCCCCGAACAGGCCAGGCGGCAGGCGGCCCGGGACCTGACGGCCGCCGCGGCGGCGGGCGTCCTCACCACCGGCCCCGTCGCGCGCTACGCCCTGCACGACCTCGCGCGGGCCCACGAACGCGTCGACGCGGGCGGCGGCGTACGGGTACTGGTCGACCTGCCCCGGCCCTGACGGCAGGGGGCACTCGGGCGGGGTGTCCGTGCGCCGGGGGCGCGAGTGCCGGATGCGCTCCCCGCGGCCTCGCCGTCACGTCCCGGGGGAGCGGGCGTCCGCGTACTCGGATGGGTGGAGCGGCGGGCTCAGCCCGCCTGGTACATCGCCCCGGCTACGGGCCAGGCCGCCGCCGCATCGGGCGGCGGATCGGGCTGGGGTGTCCGTCCGCCGGGGGCGCGAGTGCCGGATGCGC
>BNBP01000038.1 GCA_014656015.1 Streptomyces griseoaurantiacus
CGGTGGGCCCGTTCGGCGGGCCCACCGCATCGACGGGGGTTCAGCGCAGCCACGCGTGGTCGCGGACGATGGGGAGCCCCGCCCACAGCCGTCCCAGACCCAGGGTGTCGCCGGCGGAGACCGCCGCGAGGGCGATGAGGACCACCGCGTAGACCAGGTGATAGTCGGCGAAGGGATTCGTCGACATGCTCGGCGTGCCGTCCGACAGATGCTGGGCGGGTGGCCACTCGGCCATCCACATCAGCGCCATCATCACCGTGCCCGCCAGCGCCGTCAGGCGCAGAGCCACCCCGGCGATCAGGGCGAGACCGATACCGAGCAGGCCGAGCATGAACAACCAGTCCGCCCAGCCGGCCCCGGCCCAGGCATGGAAGGTGGACTCCATCGGTCCCACGGCCACCGAGCCGAGGAAGCCCTCGGTGGGCGAGCCACCGTCGATCCAGCCCTTGCCGGACGGGGTGGCGTAGCCCAGGCCGAAAGTCTTGTCGAGAAAGGCCCACAGGAACACGAAGCCCATCAGCACGCGGGCCGAGGCGAACGCGTAGGCCCGGACGGTGCGCGTGCCCGTATGCGTCCCCGTGTGGACCGAGGCGGCGGACTCGGGGGCGGAGGAGGTCCGGTTCCTGCGCAGGAACGGCAGGTGCGAGCCGGCCTTCGGGTTCGAGTGCTGATGGACGGCCATGGTGGTCACTCCTTGGTGACGTCGGTGACGCCGGTGACGTTCCAGTCGTTCCTGACACCACTCACTCTCCCGGCGCCCGCCGGACCACGCAGGGTGCCGATGGTCCGTTGCCGGCCGCCAGGGCCTCTCCGGGTCGGAGTGGGGCCGACCGGTCCCTCCCTCCTCTTCCCGTTCTCCGAACGGCCGTTGCCCGCGGCCCTGCTCGCGGAGCTGGCCGAGGCCGCCCAGGCCGAAGGCGCCCGGCTGCACCTGCCGGATCAGCGGGCGACCGACCGGGTGCTGCGCAGCACGTGGGAGGCCGAGTCCCGGAACCGCTCGGACAGCGGAAGAGCGGCCGAGAGCCGCCGGTGGGCGGACGGCCCGCGTTCGTCGCCGGGCTTCGGCCCGGGTCCGGCGGCGGCGGGGCCGCAGGACGCCCTGGACCGGCTGCCCGTGCGGGACTTCGGTGCGCACCGGCGGCCGTCGGCACTGTCCGCGCTCCCCTGTGAAACGCATCCGGCGCTCGTGCTGCTCCGCACCGCGCACGACCGGCGTGCGGACTGGCTGCTGCCGGGCAGGCGCTGGAGCGGGTGCTGCTGGTGGCGACCGCGGGCGGGGTGCGCGCGTCGCTGCTGCACCAGGCGCTGGAGTGGACGGACCTGCGCGGAGACCTCGACCGGGTGCGACGGGGGCTACCGGGGACATACACAGATGGTGATCCTCCTCGGATACGGCCCCGAGGGACCCGTCTCTCCGCGCCGCGGCGCCGCCGAGGTCATCGACCTCGGCGGCTGACCGCCCGCGCCCCGGCTGCCGTCAGTCGTGCGGGACTACCGCCACCGGGCAGGCGGCGTGGTGCAGCAGGGCCTGGGTCACCGGACCGACGTGCGTCCCGACGGCTGCCCGGCGGATCCGCCGGCCGACGACCACCAGGGCAGCGTCGTGAGAGGCGTCGACCAGGTGGTGGCCCGCGCCGCCGACGGTGACCTGGGTGGTCATCTCCAGGGCGGGGAACCTCTCCCGCCACGGCCGCAGCACGTGGGCCACTTCGCTCCGCACCCGCGTGGCCATGTCCTTGTTCAGGTCGGGCATGAGCGTGCCGCCGTAGTAGTAGGGGGGCAGCGCCCAGCCGTGGACGACCCGCAGCCGTGCCGCGTGCCGGGAGGCCTCCTCACAGGCGAAGCCGATCACCGCGTCGCAGGGCTGGTACAGATCGAGGCCGAGGACGACATCGCCGTGGTCGGCCGCGGGCCGGCCACCGGACGGTTCCTCCGTCTGCCGTTCCGTCTCGTCGGGTCCGGGAGCCCGCACGAGGACCACGGGCCGCTCGCTGCCGGCGAGGACCGCGAGGGAGACGGAGCCGAGGAGGAACCCGGTGACCTTGCCGAGCCCCCGGGAGCCCAGGACCAGCAGCTCGGCATCCTCGGCGGCCTGCAGCAGGGCGGGTACGGGCAGCCCGGGGATCTCGTCGTCGAGGACGCGCAGACCGGGGTGGCGGCGGGTGATGCGCGTCCGCGCCTCGTCCAGGAGGCGTTGCGCGTAGGCGCGTCGGAGATCCCGGGGCGGTGTCGGTGCGCCGAGTGCGCCCGTCGGCGCGTAGGCGGGCGTCTGCCAGTCGGAGGCGCTCACCAGGCGCAGCGGCAGATCGCGCAGGAGCGCCTCGCCGGCGGCCCAGTCCGCTGCGGCCAGGCTCTCCGGCGAGCCGTCGAGTCCGACGGTGAGGGTGCGGGTCATGAGGTACCTCCTTCGGGATGCTTCGAGTCTCCGCTCCGCGCGGCCGCCGCGGCAGGGCCACCGGTCCTGGTCCGGCCGCTGACGGTCCTGTGCGGCGCGGACGGTCACCGGTGTGCGGACGGCCGGACCCCGGCGGGTGCCGGGGTCCGGGTACCGGGGTGTTCAGCCGCGCGGGAGCCGGTCGGCGACGTACTCGGTGAGATCGAGCAGGCGGTTGGTGTAGCCCCACTCGTTGTCGTACCGGGCGAAGACCTTCACCAGTTCGCCGTGGACCTGTGTCGGCGGGGCGTCCAGTACGCACGAGGCGGGATCGCCGACGACATCGCGCGAGACGATCGGGGCGTCCGAGACGCGCAGGATCCCCTTGAGCGGACCGTCCGCCGCCTCGCGGAAGGCCGCGTCGATCTCCTCGGCGCTCGCGGGACGCCGCTGGGTCAGGCTCAGGTCGGTGCGGGGTGTCCGCCGATGTCCGTGCATCCGGACTGTGGGCATCGGCGCGGCCGGGGCTTGGGTCGTACGGTGCGGACCGGAGGGACGTTCGACCCTGCTGCCCGGCCCGCGCCAGGGCGCACGCGGCATCCGTCGTGCGGTCAGTGGCCCCGCTGTCGCTGCCGGTCCTGTGCCTGGGTGGCGATGACGGCGGCCTGGACCCTTCGTTCGACGCCGAGCTTGGCCAGCAGGCGGGAGATGTGGTTCTTCACCGTCTTCTCGGCGAGGTAGAGCCGCTGCCCGATCTGGCGGTTCGTCAATCCCTCGCCGATGAGGGCCAGGATCTCCCGCTCGCGCGGGGTCAGCCCCGGCAGCGCCTCGGCTTCCTCCTCCTGTTCCTGACCTCCGCGCAGACGCGCCAGCAGCCTGGCGGTGGCGTTGGCGTCCAGCAGGGACTGGCCCGCGGCCACCGTACGGACGGCCGAGACGAGGTCGGAGCCCTGGATCTGCTTCAGCACGTACCCGGAGGCGCCCGCCATGATCGAGTCCAGCAGCGCCTCCTCGTCGTCGAACGAGGTCAGCATCAGGCAGGCCAGTTCGGGCATGTGCGAGCGCAGTTCACGGCACACGCTGACACCGTCGCCGTCCGGCAGGCGGACGTCGAGGACCGCGACGTGCGGGCGCAGCGCGGGTACCCGGACCAGGGCCTGCTCGGCCGTGGCGGCCTCACCGACCACGTTGATGTCCGGTTCGTCGTCGAGGAGGTCGTGCACCCCTCGCCGTACGACCTCGTGGTCGTCCAGCAGGAAGACCCGGATGGGATCCCCGGGTCCGGGCCGTTCGCTGTCCGCCATGCCATGCTCCTTGTCCCGTGTGCGCGCCGGCGCCCGTTCCGGGCCCCGCCCACCTGCCCCTCGGTTCCGCACCGTCGCGGGGCCGACCGCAGGACCGATCGGCCCTGGCATCCTCGCGCATCCCCGCCGCCGACGGCTACCCGGACGCGACAAGGCATCCCCTCGCTACGGGTACGGGGCAGCTCTCGTGTCGCTGGGGCCCGAGCCCTCACTCATGACTTCCTCATCGCTGCTCGGGCCGAGCACGGGCTACCGGTATCGGCTCGTGCGATCGGCACGGCGCAACCGGTGGTGAGCGAGTCGGTGACCGACGCCCGCACATACGTTCCCGGTCCGTGCCGACTGGATCGGGAAATCAGGAAGGGCACCATCAGGATCAGCGTGTGGGACAGCAGTACCACCCGACCGTTGATCCAGGCGCCCGACCCGGAGCGCGTGGGTCGCCACGGCTCGGAGAGATCGTCATGGAGGTGTCCCAGGACTTTCGGGTTCGTCAGGAACCTGGTGGAAAAAGGATCACCGTGCCCCTCGTCCTTGACGGCCTCGAAGGAAACCGCACCGGCCGTGAGGTCGGATGAGACCAGTCTCGCGAAGCCCGTACCCCTCGTCACGGAGCCAGAGAGAAATAATTCTCCTCCTCCTGGCTGAAATGAAGCCGCAGCACGGTGTTGAGGCCGTAGAGACAGGAGCGCAGGTCGTCCAGCTGTTCGGGGGCCAGTCCGCCGCCGGCGCGGGCGAGTTCCACGTGGGTGGCGATGCGATGGGACAGACGCTCGATCTCGACATGGGCGCGGCTCATGGTCGCGGTGGTCTCGGGGCCGCCGAGGGTCGCTGCGAGGGCCGGATAGAGCTGGTGCTCTTCCGCGTACTCGTGCGGAAGGAGCCGCTCGGTGAGCAGCCGGTGCGCCTCCTCGACGCCGGCGAGGGCTGCCGGATCCGGTGCGTCGGAGAGACGGTCGGCGGCGGCCCGCACCGATTGGAGTACGTCCTGCAGGTCGTCGTGCTCGGTGGCGAAGCGGTGGATGAGTGCTTCGGTGGCGGGTGTGAGCGTCGGCCGCTCGGAGCGGCCGGCACGTACGGCCCGCAGCGCATTGAGGATGACGGCGACGTCGATACCCTCCTGCAGCAGGGCGCCCGCGGCGGGCTGGATCAGTCCGAAGGCGGCCCCGGCCATGGCGATCAGCGACAGCGACATGCCGCCCAGGGCGCTCTGCACGGCGATCCGCCGTGAGCGCTGGGCGATGGCGACGGCATCGGCGAGGCGGTCGACGCGGTCGGTGGTGAGCACGACGTCCGCCGCCTCGGAGGAAGCCGTGGAACCACGGGCGCCCATGGCGACACCTATGTCCGCTGCGGCCAGGGCGGGGGCGTCGTTGACGCCGTCCCCCACCATGACTGTGACCGCGTGTTCGCGTTCGGAGCGTACGACCGCGACCTTGTCGGCGGGACCGAGTTCGGCGCGTACGCCGTCCAGTCCCAGCACGGCCGCGACCTCCTGGGCGGGGGCCGCTCGGTCGCCCGTCAACATCAGCAGTCGCCGGATGCCCGCCGACCGCAGTCGGCTCAGGGCGTGGGGAGCTTCGGGACGCAGTGGGTCGCGCAGGAGTACGGCGCCGGACAGGTGCTCGTCGACGACGAGCCATGCGACGGTCGCCCCGTCGAGAAGGGCGCGGTTGTCCACCGCCCTCGCCCAGGAGGAGTCGGCCCGGGCCGTCGGAGGGACGCGACCAACGAAGACCCGGTGCCCGTCGACGGTCCCGCTTATCCCCCGGCCGGGTTCCTCGGTCACGTCCGTCGGCACCGACAGCTGCAGTTCGCGCTCCTGCGCGGCGTCCACGAGGGCGCGGGCCAGCACGTGGGGAGAGTACTGGTCCAGCGAGGCCGCCGTCCGGAGAATCTGCGTCGGGGCCTGACCGGGTGCGGCGGCGACGTCCAGCACGCTCGGGCGGCCCCGGGTCAGGGTTCCCGTCTTGTCCAGCAGGATGGTGCGGGCTCGGCCGAGGTTCTCGAGGGCGCCGCCGTCGCGGACGATCACGCCGCGGCGGGAGGCGCGGGAGAGGCCCGAGACGACGGCGACCGGCGCCGCCAGCAGCAGCGGGCACGGGGTGGCGACCACGAGAACGGCGACCGCGCGGGCCGCGGAGCCGCTGGCCAGCCATGCCAGAGCCGCCACGACGACGGTCAGTGGCAGGAACCAGGCGGCGTACCGGTCCGTCAGCCGCACGATGGGCGCGGACTCCGCACCGGCCTGTTGCGCGAGGCGCACGATCCCGGCATAGGTGCTGTCCTGCTCGGTGGCGGTGGCCCGCAGTTCGAAGGCACCGCCGGCGTTGACCACGCCGCTGCGTACCCCCTCGCCCCGGCGCCGGGGGATCTGGACGGATTCACCGGTGAGCACCGACTCGTCCAGGACGGCCTCGGGACTCTCGACGCGGCCGTCGACCGGCACGGTCTCCCCGGAACCGACGATCAGCAGGTCACCGGCGCTGACCTCTTCCAGCGGCACCGTGGCCACTTCCCCGGCGGCTCGGCGGCGTGCCGAGCGCGGGGCGTGGGCCAGCAGGGCGTGCATGTCGTGGGAGGCGCGTCGCTGGGCGGCCTCCTCCAGGGTGCGGCCCGTGGCGAGCATGAGCGCGATCAACGCGCCGGCCAGGAATTCACCGATGGCCAGGGTCCCGCCCAGAGCGAGTACGGCGATCAGGTCGACGCCCGCATGCCCCTGTCGCAACGCGACCAGGACCCACGCCACCGCGGGGACGATGGCGGCCGCGGTACCCAGTCCCCAGAGGGCGTCGGCGACATCGACGGCGCCGAGGAGCCAGGAAATGCCGCCCGCGACGAGAGCCACGGTCGTCACGGCGAGGAGGGCGGGCTCGAGCCGGGGAGACACGAATGCCGATGCCGAGTGCCGCAGTCGTGCGACGACGAGGGAGCGCTTCATGGGGACCTCGGTTCGTGCGGCGGGGGCGGCGTGGAGCCGCCGTTTCCATCGAAACGCGATGCGCCGGGCCGTGGGGAGTGCCGTCCGGCCCACTCGTGCGGCCGGACGGACACCCCGTGCCGCGGGGAGGAGTGCCCTCGCACGTGCGGTGGCGTTCCCCTCCCGCTCCACGTTCAGTCCGGCTGCATGTAGGGGCGTCGGAACACCTTCGCCTGGTCCGGCCCCCACGGTCGGACGGCTTCCAGGGCCTGTGCCACCGCGGAGCCCAGAGGACCGCTGGTGTCGACCGGGACGGCTCCGGACCAGGGCGGTTCCCTGGAGCTCATGGCGTCGGCCACGCCGATGTCGGCATCGGACGCGCCCGGGGCACGGGTACGGAGGCGGTCGGCTGCCACGTCCTTCGGTACGTGGCAGTGCAGTGCCGTGAGGGCGGCACTGGCGCTTTCGGCCGTACGGCGTGCCGCTTCGCGTTGGGCCGGGTCGGTCCACGTGGCGTCGAGGACCACCGATTCGCCCCGGGCCAGGAGGGCCGCTGCCCGGTCCAGCAGCGCGGCATAGGTCCGGGCCGTCCATCGGGGCGTGTAGAGCCCCTGCCCGTATGCGGCCGCTGCGGCCTGTTCCACGGGGAGCCCCGCCAGCTCCTTCCGCAGGCGGTCGCTGCTGAGCAGCACCGCGCCGAGACGGTCGGCCAGTGCGCCGGACAGCGTGGACTTCCCGGTGCCGGGCAGTCCGCCGACGAGTGTCAGGCCGACCGCCGAGGTACGCAGGTGGCGCAGGGTCATGGCGATGAACCGCTGGGCCGCCGCCCGCGTGCCGGGGGCACCCTGGCGGGCTTGGATCATGGAGACCTTGGCTCGGACAAAGGCCCGGTAGGCGACATAGTGATGCCACAGCGACGGCGGTGCGGGGTCACCCGAGTATTCACCGTACCGGGCGAGGAAGAACGCCGCGGACTCGGGCGCACCGAGCAGTTCCAGGTCCATGGCCAGGAACGCGGCATCGTCGAGACCGTCGACGTAGCGGAGGTGGTCGTCGAATTCGAGGCAGTCCAGGATCCGCGGTCCGTCGTCGAAGCAGAAGATGTCGTCGGCGAGAAGGTCTCCGTGACCGTCGACCACTCTGCCCTGCTCGATGCGCATGTCGAACAGGGGTTCCCGCCCCGCGAGGTATTCCCGGACGAGGCGCTCGATCTCCGCCGGCGCGTCGGACTCGAGGCCCTCGGCGGTCATGGTGTCGACCTGGGCGAAGCTCGACTCCCAACGGGACGTCAGCGCGTCGCGTGTGCCTTGTTCCTCGATGTCCGGGCCGCGGGGCGCGACGGCGTGCCATGCGGCGAGCTGCCTGGCGACGACGCGCAGGGCATCCCCGACGGGCGCTCCGGTCCCGACGAGGTGTGCCAGGCGGAGATCGTCCGGCATGCGGCGCATCACCACGAGCGGCTCGGGCTCCTCCTCGCCGGGGGTACGGAGCTCACCCAGCCCCAGATACACGTCCGGCGCGAATCGTCTGTTGAGGTCGATCTCCCGCTCGCACGCGGTACGGCGCGCCGTCGACGAGGTGTAATCCAGGAATCCCAGGTCTACGCGCTTCTTGACCTTGTACACGTGGTCTTCCATGAAGAAGAGCACGGCGGTGTGCGTCTCGCGGACCTGAGCGCGTGTGGCGCCCATCGCGCTCTTGTAGTGCCCCGGTTCATTCATCAGCCACCCCGGTAGGGCTCTTGGGCGGGCGTCGAGGCCCGCGGTGACGGCTGGGCACGGCGACGGCGTCCTCCGCCGTGCGGACGTGACGCGTTCTCCACCGAGGGGTACCCACGCAGCTTCGTGACGCACGTGGGTCCACCGCCGGTGGAAAGGACGGAGGCGCTGTCTCCCGGTACGCGGGGACGCGTCAGTCGATGGTCAGCACCTCGTGCACGGGCCGCCTCGGCGTGGCCGGCACGTCCGGCCCGTATCCGAGGCGAAGCACCATCTGTACGTGGCCGACTCCCGAGATCGGGTCACGCGCCAGCAGACGCAGCTCTCGGTGTTCCAGGGGGTGCGAGGTGAGAGAGGTGGACAGGCCCGCCAGAGTGGCTTCCAGCAGGACGCGTTCCAGTGCCTGGCCTGCCCTCAGCCAGTCGGCGGGGCCGTCGCCACGGGTGCTGAGCAGCGCGAGAAGCGGAGTGCGCTCGAAGACCGCGCTCCCCCGGTTCGGCACCGGCCTGCGACCGGCGAAGTCACGCACGGGAGCCTTGCCGTCCCTCCTGCGGGGGCCGAAGGCATACTCGGGGACACCGTCCGGGGCGCTGTCCGCCTCACTGCCGAGTCTGGTCCAGCGCGTCATGTCCTCGCCGACCTCCGGGTCCACCAGATCGCGGCACTCCGCGTCACGGACCAGGTCGATCAGAGTCTCGACATGCCAGCGGTCGGGGAACAGCAGGACGGCGTCCTCCTGCGCCGCGGCCTCCCGCAGAGAGGCCCTGTCGTTCTCGGGGACGTCCTTGTCGGAGAACGGCTGCCGACTCGTCCTTCGCCGTGTGATCGCCGGATGCAGGCGCCGCAGCTCCCGGTCCGACGGAGTCCCGGCGGGGTCAGCGGGGTCGGTCAGGCGGACGACCGCAAGCAGGGAGGGATCCCGCGGATCGGGCAGCAACGCGGTATGCGGCTCCAGGAACGCGTGCACGGCCGAGACGCGCAGGTTGAAGAGGGCCGCCCCGCAGCCGATGTGCAGCGCCCGGTCGCCGGGGTCGGAGCGCGGCATGGCACGGTCCGTGTCGGCGCGTATCCGCAGGAGGCGCTCGGCCGTCACGAAGTGGAAGCGCCACGGTTGCGCGTTGTGCATGGACGGTGCCATGGCCGCCTCGGCCACCAGCGTCGTCACGGTGTTCTCCTGGGGCTGCACTCGCATCATGGGGTCCTCCTCGCGATCCGGCCTGCGCCGACACCCGCGCGCCGGACGTCCGGGAGTGAGTACCCCGTCATGGTTCTGCCTCAGGCCTGTGTCCGCGGCCTGCCGGGGCCTCCCGCTCCCTCCATTGTTCGTCGGACATGCCGTTCTCGGAAAGGCGGGACGGCACAACGGCGCCTCGAGCGAAAGTCCCGGAAAGGACGGCCGGTCGGCCCTTCCGTTCGGCCGCGGGAGCGGGTGATGCTGGACTGGACCGCCCGACCGCCCGTGCGACGAGGTGAGCGTCATGTCGGACGTGACCACCACGGACCTGTACGAGGTGACGATGGTGCTGTCCTACCTCGAAGAGGGCATGGACGGCCTCGCCACCTTCAGTCTCTTCGTACGCGCATTGCCGCCCGAACGGGGATTTCTGGTGAGCGCCGGTGTGGAGCCCGTGCTCGACTACCTGAGCGACTTCGAGGTCACTTCCACCGACGTCGAGGACTTCGCCCGTGCACTGCGCCGTCCGTCCGCCTCGCTGAATGCTCTGCACGGCATGAGGTTCACCGGCGAGGTGCGCGCCGTCCCCGAGGGGAGGGTGGTCTTCGCCGGGGAGCCGTTGCTGGAGGTCACCGCGCCGATCGCGGAGGCGCAGCTCGTCGAGACGTTCCTCCTCAACCAGGTCTCCCACCAGACCGCCGTCGCCTCCAAGGCGGTGCGCTCCGTCCTGGCCGCCGCGGGACGTCCGGTGATCGACTTCTCCCTCCGCCGCACCCACGGCGCCGGCGCCGGCCTGCAGGCCGCCCGTGTGGGGGCTCTCGCCGGGTTCGCCGGCACCAGCAACGTGGCGGCGGCGGTCCGTTGGGGTCTGCCCGCCTCGGGCACGATGGCGCATTCGTACGTCGAGGCCTTCCCGGACGAGGAGACCGCCTTCCGCGCCTTCGCCCGCGCCCACCCCGGGCCCGTCACCTTCCTGGTGGACACGTACGACACGGTGCGCGGGACGCGTACGGCGGCCCGCGTACTGCGGGAGCTGGATCGGGGGCTGGGCTGCGGAGTACGGCTGGACAGCGGCGACCTGGGCGTCCTGGCTCGTCGCGTGCGTGCCGAACTGGACGCCGCCGGGCTGTCCGACGTACGGATCGTCGCCAGTGGCGGCCTCGACGAGTACGGCGTGGAAGCCCTGTCACGTTCGGGGGCGCCCATCGACGTCTTCGCGGTCGGCACCCGCGTGGGCACCTCCGCCGACGCCCCGTACCTGGACTCCGCCTACAAGCTCGTGGAGTACGACGGCCGCCCGGTCATGAAGCTGTCGTCCGCGAAGGTGACGTTGCCCGGACGCAAGCAGGCCTTCCGACGCCCGAACGGTGACGATGTCATCGCCCGGTGGGACGAGCCCGTGCCGGCGGACGCGGAACCGCTGCTGCGCACGGTGATGAGGGACGGACGCCGCATGGAACCGCCGGACACCCTGCGCGAGGCCCACGCCCGCCTGACGGCGGACCTGGCCGCGCTGCCTGACGACGTCCTGCGGGTCCGCGCGCCTCGCCCGCGCCGGGCCGTGGTGTCCGAGCCGTTGTCCAGGCTGACCGCGGAGGTGCGCGGCCGTCTCGCTGAGCCGACCGACGGCGCCCCCGCGCCGTCGGCCCCGTACTGATCGCCCACGCCCCGCGCGGGGCGGCACTGATTCCCTCCGCGGGAGAGCCGCGTACCTCGTCCTACTGGAAAGCCGCGTGAATCGCCTGCTCGTCGGCACTGTGCGAGACGAGCAGGAGTAGGGCCCTTCGGCCCCGATGCGTTCCAGGTGATGCCCGAACGGCCCTGCACCTCGGCGTGGCCGCGGGCGAGGCTGGAGGGAACAGCCGGAGGTGAGCACGATGCGCAGAGCCGGCATCACTCGGCAGTACCTGTGGCGTTGGAGGCACAACCCCCTGCGCCGTCGTGAGGACGTGCTCGAAGCGTGGATTCTGTTGATCGTGGGGCTCATGATCGTAGTAGTGGGTCCCGCGGCCGGGGTACTGGCCGCGGGGGCCGGGGCACACCTCGCGGAGCAGCAACGCGCCGAACGTCATCCGATCACGGCCACGCTCACGAGGGATGCCACGGGCGGCGCGGTGACCGCCGGTACGACCAGTAGGCATACCGGCGCCCCTGTGCGCTGGACCGCCTCCGACGGGACGCGTCATGTGGGCACCGCGTCGGTCGACAAGACGTTGAAAGCCGGTTCCCAGGTGAAGCTGTGGACGGACCGGCAGGATCACCTGACGGCTCCGCCGCCCACCACGGCCGAGGTCGGCATAGAAGCCGGCGCCGTGGGCACCACCTCGGCCCTCGCCGTCGTCGTGGCGTCGACGACCGGATACTTCGGCGTCCGGGCGGTACTCAACCGGCGGCGTCTGGCCGCCTGGGAGAGCGAGTGGAAGGAGCTGGGATCCCAGCAGGGGCGGAGAGCCGGCTGACGGGCTACTCGACGGCCGTCACGTCGCCGGAGTCGGAGACGCGTGCTGCGGACCGGGGTGGCGGCATCTGGCATCGAGGGTGCGGAGCCGGGTCGTTCGGGCGAGGTACTCCCTGATCGACTCGTTCGGCCGGGGGGGGGGACGTCGCGGCGGTACACCGCCGAGCGAAGGACTCACCGGACCACTGTTCGAGCACACGGCGACCGGGCCGCCTGCCGCACTCTGTGGTGCGTGTCGTCGTCCGAGTCCCTGGGGCACCGACGGGTGAGACCGTGCCGACTCCGGACACCTCGGCGGTGGCCTCGGTGAGTGAACGCCGCCGCCGCGACGGCAGATCGTCCACCACCGCGCCCGGGTTCCGTGGCCGTGGAACGGGGACGGCCTCCCGGCACGACCGGGTGATGCGACTTGAGTGAGGTGCTCATCATGCTCACCGACGCGAACACAAGGCCGATCGTGGTCGGCGTCGATCCTGAGCTGGTGGTGATCGGTTCTCGGCATCTGGGAGTGGCGCGGGAAGTGTTCACCTCCGCCGCGGTCGCGCTGCCCTTGACCGCACTCGCCACCTGTCCGGTCGTCGTACTACGGGAGCCCGAACACATCACCCAGCAGCCGCCCTACCTCGTCGTAGGTGTGGACGGCAGCCCCCACTCGGCGGCCGCCGTCGACCTCGCCTTCGCCGAAGCGGACCTGCGCAGCGCGCACCTGCGGGCCTTGTACGTGTGGCACACCCCGCTGCTCGGCCTGCTCGACGAACACGCGGCACTGCGGGAAGCGCGTCGGACCCTTTCCGGTCATGATGCCGTCCGCGGTGGTGGGTGTCGATCATGGTTCGCAGTCGAGCTGGAAGGCGGTGGGAACAGTGGCGCGTGAGGCCGGGACGCGTGGCGCTCCCCTTGCAGTTGGTGCATGCCTTCGGGTGGCCGACTCGCACGTGCCTCGGGGCCTCCCGCCCTGGTACCCGGGCGGGAGAGGAGTGCGGGAACTCGTGGACGGCACGATGGCCGATGCCGAACAGCTCGTACACCGAGTGGCTCCGCACGTCGAGGTCACCCGCCAGGTGACTCTGGGGGAACCGTTTCGGTGAGCCGGGCCCTTCTTCAGCATGCGCTGTGTCCCGTTGTCGTCGTTCGGCACGAGGGTGCGACTGAACCGGATGAACCGGACAGGTGAGGGCGGTACGGGCCGTCATCGTCCGGGGGCCCCGGATCGTCCGGGCTCAGCGGGGGCGGGGTGTCCGTAGCCACCGCCGCCGGGGCTGTGCAGGACGAACACGTCGTCTCGTCGTACGGCCAGGGAACCGCAGCCCGCCATGGGAAGGATCCGGCCGGCCCGTTCCACATGGTGGTGCCCGAGCGCTCCCGGCTCCCCGCCGGCCATCCCGTACGGAGGGATCCGACGGTGTCCGGAGAGCACGCTGATGGTCATCGCCTCGCGGAAGCGAATCCTGCGCACCACGCCGTCGCCTCCACGCCACCGGCCCCGGCCACCGCTGCCGGCTCGCAGGGAGAACCGCTCGACGAGCACCGGGAGCCGCATCTCCAGCACCTCCGGGTCCGTCAGGTAGGAGTTCGTCATGTGCGTCTGTACCGCGGAGGCACCGTGGAAGCCGGGGCCCGCGCCGGCTCCCGAGGCGACCGTCTCGTAGTACTGGTGGTGCTCGTTGCCGAACGTGACGTTGTTCATGGTGCCGCTGCCCTCGGCCTGCGCCGCCAGCGCGGCGTAGAGCGCACCGGTGATCGCCTGTGAGGTCTCCACGTTGCCCGCCACGATGGCGGCCGGTGACGTGGGGGCGAGCATGGACCCCTGGGGCACGAGAATGCGCAGCGGTCGCAGGCAGCCGTCGTTCAGCGGGATGTCCTGGGCGATGAGGGTGCGGAAGACGTACAGCACGGCAGCGGTGACCACGGAGGTCGGTGCGTTGAAATTGGAACCGAGTTGCGGCGAGGTCCCCGTGAAGTCGACGGTCGCCTCGCGCCGGTCGCGGTCCACCGTGACCCGCGCGGCGATCACCGCGCCGGAGTCGGTCTCGTACCGGTACGCCCCGCCGGTGAGGCCGTCCAGGGCCTGCCGGACGGCCTCCTCGGCGTTGTCCTGCACGTGCCGCATGTATGCCTGTACCGCGTCCGGGCCGAAGTGCCGGATCATACGGTCGACCTCGTCGACACCCTTGGCGTTGGCGGCGACCTGGGCCCGCAGGTCGGCCAGGTTGGTAGCCGGATCGCGGGAGGGGTACGGCGCGCCGGTGAGCAGTTCCAGGGTCTCCTTCTCCCGCAGGCGGCCGTCCTGGACGAGCAGCCAGTTGTCGAAGAGGACACCTTCCTCCTCGATGCGTCGGCTGTCGGCCGGCATCGAGCCCGGCGTCAGGCCGCCGATCTCCGCGTGGTGCCCGCGGGAGGCGACGTGGAACAGCACTCTGCCGGCGCTCGGTGTACCGGCTTCCCCGAAGACCGGCGTGATCACGGTGATGTCGGGGAGGTGAGTGCCGCCGTGGTACGGGTCGTTCACCGCGTAGGCGTCTCCTGGACGCATGCCTCCGGCGCGGCGGCGGACGATCTCCCGGACGGCGGTTCCCATCGAACCGAGGTGGACCGGGATGTGGGGCGCGTTGGCGACGAGGTTGCCCTCGGGGTCGAAGAGGGCGCAGGAGAAGTCCAGTCGTTCCTTGATGTTGACGGACTGGGCGGTCGCCGCGAGACGGGCACCCATCTGCTCGGCAACGGAGACGAACTGGCTGTTGAAGATCTCGAGCAGGACGGGATCGGCGCCGATGCCGACCTCGTCCTTGGTGAGTGCGGCGGTCCTGGTCAGGCGTAGGTGCCCGAACTCGGTGACCGTGGCCTGCCAGCCGGGGTCGACGACGGTGGTCGCGTTGTCCTCGGCGATCACGGCGGGTCCTGGAACCACCACTCCGGGACTCAGCCGCTCGCGTTCCCGGAGCGGTACCGTCCGCCACGCACCGTCGACGTGGAGGCGTGTGGTGGGGGCTGCCGCCTCGACGGAGGGCGCGCGCCGACCGCCGAGCCGGCCGAGGTCGGGCCTGGTCGTCAACCCCCTGGCCTCGATGGAAAGGGCATCGACCACGACCGGCCGGTCCAGCGTGAAGGAGTACAGCGCCCTGTGGCGCTCGGTGAACGTGTCCGCCATCTCCTGGGCACCGCCGAGCGGCACGGCGACGGACGTGTCGGTGCCGTCGTAGCGCAGGCGCGCCGTCCGCGTGACGCGTACGCGCTCGCTCGGGGCACCCTGAGCGCTCAGCCGCGCCCGTGCGGCCTTCTCCAGTCGGCCCGCGACCGTTCGGACCCGGTCCATGTGCGCCTCGTCCAAGGCCAGTTCTACCGATTGCTCGCGGACGGTCGTGAGGTCCGCGAGTCCGATGCCGAACGCGGAGAGCACTCCGGCGAGCGGCGGTACGAGGACGGTACGGATGCCGAGAGCGTCGGCGACGGCGCACGCGTGCTGGCCACCGGCCCCACCGAAGGAGGTCAGAGCGTAGCCGCGCACGTCGTGCCCCCGGTGCACGGAGATGCGCTTGACCGCGGCGGCCACGTTCGCGACCGCCACTTGGAGGAAGCCCTCGGCCACCTCCTCGGGTGTCCGCCGGTCACCCGTGGCCGCGCGGATGCGGTCCGCGAGTGCGGCGAAGTCGCGTCGCACGACGCCGTCGTCCAGCGGCTGATCACCGTCGGGGCCGAAGACGTGGGGGAAATGCTCGGACGGGACGCGCCCGAGCATCACGTTGGCGTCGGTGACCGTGAGCGGACCGCCCGCGCGATAGCACGCCGGTCCCGGGCGGGCCCCAGCGGAGTCCGGACCGACTCGGTAGCGTCCGTGGTCGAAGCGGAGTACCGATCCGCCGCCCGCGGCGACCGTGTGGATGTCCAGCATCGGTACCTGCAGCCGGACTCCGGCGATACGGGTGACGGGTACCCGGTCGAACTCACCGGCGTAGTGGGACACGTCCGTCGAGGTGCCGCCCATGTCGAAGCCGATGACGCGGTCGTGCCCGGCCTGCTGCGAGAGGCGGGCCATGCCGACGATGCCACCGGCCGGGCCGGAGAGCACGGCGTTGGTGCCCCGGAAGTGGTCCGCCGCCGCGAGACCGCCGTTCGACTGCATGAACAGGAGCCGGACGCCGGAGAGTTCCTGCGAGACGTCCCGCACGTACCTGCGCAGCCCGGGTGAGAGGTAGGCGTCCACAACGGCGGTGTCGCCGCGGAGGACGAGCCGGGTGAGCGGTCCGACGTCGGAGGAGAGCGAGACCTGGGTGAAGCCGAGGGAGGTGGCCAGCCGGCCGATGGCACGCTCGTGTCCGGGGTGGAGCGCACTGTGCATACAGACGACCGCGAGCGCACGGATCCCGTCGGCATACGCGTGCCGGAGTGCCGACGCCAGAGTGTGCAGGTCGGGCGGACGCAGCACCTCGCCCTCCGGAGTGACGCGTTCGTCGACCTCGATGACGCGCTCGTGGAGCGCCTCCGGCAGCTCGATCTTCCTGGCGAAGAGGTGAGGGCGGTTCTGGTAGCCGATGCGCAGGGCGTCCCGGAACCCCCGTGTGATCACGAGTGCCGTGCGTTCCCCCGTACGTTCCAGCAGGGCGTTGGTCGCCACGGTCGTGCCCATGCGGACGCTGTGGATGAGATGGCCGGGGATCGGCGCACCCTGGGACAGTCCGAGAAGGCGCCGGACGCCCTCGACCGCCGCGTCGCGATAACGGCCGGGATCCTCGGACAGCAGCTTGAGCGCCCGGACACGGCCGTCGGGCGCCCTGGCCACGACGTCGGTGAAGGTACCGCCCCTGTCGATCCAGAACCGCCAGCCGGCAGATGGGGTCTCGCTGGGCATGCTCGCGTCCTCCTTCTGCGCTGACGGACGACGCTGCCGTCTCCCTTCGTCCCAGCATGGGCCATTCGTCACGAGATGCGAGAGGATCACGCGCGCACGGGAGGTTCGCGATCCATACTGAAACGGGACGCGCACGGTGACGAGGGGAGGTGTGCGTTCATGGCCTCCCTGACGGTAGGAGTGTGCCGCGAAAGGGGCCCGGGAGACCGCCTCGTGGCTGTCCTGCCGGCTTCTGTGCGCGAATTGCGGGCTCTGGGCGCGAACGTGGGCGTCGAACGCGGCGCGGGACAAGGCCTGGGAATCGCCGACGAGGCGTACTTGTCGGCGGGCGCCGACGTGGTTCCGAGGGAGGAGATCCTGACCGGAACCGACATCGTGGTGGCACTGAGGCCGCCGGGGCCCGTGGCCGGAAGCGGCTTTCGACGCGGGCAGGTGCTGGTCACGCTGGTCACCCGGCTCGGATCGCCCCTCAGTGCGCCGTTCACGGCGCGGACCTGGTGCGACGCGGGCCTCACCGTCTTCGGTCCGGACCTCGTACCGGAAACGGAGGCGGGGGCGGCCGCTCGGCCTCTCGACGTCACGACCTCTCTGGAGGAACTGGCGGGCTACAAGGCCGCACTGCTCGCCGCCGACCTCCTGGATCGGCCGCTTCCCGCAGGGGGCACACCCGCCCTCCCCGCAAGGGCCGCACGCGCGGTGGTCGTCGGCCGCGGACATGGCGCGCGCAGGGCCGAACGAGTTCTGCGCGCCCTCGGGGCCGAGGTGCGCCCTACGGACGGCCCCCCGTCGGGTCTGAGGCACTCGGACATCGTCATCGCCTCGGTCCGCCCGGGGATTCCCCACCGCCCGCGCGTCCTAGTGACCGCGAGAGCGCTCGAGGCGATGCGCCCAGGCGCCGTGATCGTCGACATGACCGCCGGTGAGGAGGGAGGGTCCGTCGAAGGCGTGCGGCCGGAGACGGTGAGGCGAATGGGGCAGGGGGTGACCGTGGTCGGCGGAGGCCGGCTCGCGGAACGTCTGCCCCGCACGGCCTCGGCGGCCTGCGCCCGTCACGTCCTCGCCCTGATCAGGCGTATCGCCCCTGCGGGCAAGCTCGATTTCGACCCGGCGGAACCCGCGCTCTCGGCGGTTCTGGTCACACATGGCGGGCTCATGTTTCAGGAGCATCTCTGGCGTTCGATCGTGGAACAGACCGCCGCGGCAGGGGTTCCGTGACTCGCGCCCGGGGTCAACGCCGTCGGGGAAGCCCTTCGCGCCCGACCAGCCCGACGTGGGCCAGTGCCGCCGCGCGCCAGGCGCATTCCTCGTAGCAGCGGCCCAGGACGGCCGCGTCCACCGCATCACGAGCGGTACCGCCCAGGCCACCGGTCAGCAGCAGACCGCTGAGGCGACGCTGCCGATCGGCGATGCCGGTGAGGCTCTGTCCCAGGAGGGACGGTGGCCCGGACAGGCACACCACGTCGTGAGCTTGGCCCGTCAAGGTCAGACAGGCCCCGAGCAACTCCCTCAGGTGCGCTGCGAGGGGCTCGCCGAAGGGCTGCCCGCCTCGCCCCAGGAAGATGTCGCCGATCTGCTCGATCAGGGTGACGATGCGCCCCGTGTCGCCCCGCACGTAGAGGGCGGTCAGCACCGCGCGCCGGTCCCCTTCGTCGGGTGCCTGGGCCAGGGCTGTCGAGGTGGCGTCCTCCGACTCCCTCCGCAATGCTGTCAGGGCCCTGAGAAACGCTACCGAGGGGTACTCCGTCTCCCGGACGCCGTGTGACGCGATCGGGCAGGACGCCTCCCGCAGGGCGTCGCGGGACGTGAGCAGCAGGGCCGGTACGCGTCCTGTTTCCCCGCTGCCGCGGATACTCGTCGGGCCGGCTGTTCGGTGCTCCACCTTGCTCTCCTCGTACAGGCCCCCCTGTGCGTCCCTCCCGAAGGATCGGGCCACAGCCTCGGCTCCGCGCCGCTCACCGCCCAGTATCCCCCCGTATGCCCCGGCCTCCGAGTTGGGACCGCCGCTCACGACCACCGTCATCCGCGTGTTCGGCGTATGTGTGCCGAGTGACATCGATCAGCGACTCGGTGAGTCGTCAGGAGCTCACAGACCGCGGACGGTCGATCCGGCGGAGCTGCTCACGGCCTCGCGGCCACGACCGAGCACGGGTGAGCGGATCGGCTGATGGACGTCGGACTCGGCCCAGGTTGCATTGGGCCGGATTGCGACGATCGTGGAGTCGTACGGCCGGACGAGTCGGACCCCGCTCTCCCGTCTGCGTCCCGTGCCTCGCCCAGTCGGATCGGCGCCGAGCGGGACACGATTCAGCGTGTGGGCGTGCCACCACCGGACTCCAAAGGATCACAGCCCGGACGGGAGAGACACCATGCAACATCGAACGGTTGCGGAACTCATGTCTCGAGAGGTCATCTCGGCACGCCGGGAGATGCCCTTCAAGGACGTCGTCAGGCTTCTCGCGGACAACGACGTCACCGCCGTGCCCGTGGTGGACGATCTGCACCGGCCCGTGGGTGTCGTGTCAGAGGCCGATCTACTGCGCAAGAGCGCCGACCAGGCGGACCCGTCGGGGAGGCTCCCCCTACCCGACCTGGACGCACTGGAGCGCTCCAAGGCGGAAGCGTTCCGTGCCGAGGAGCTCATGTCGGCTCCCGCCGTGTGCGCCCGTCCGGACTGGACCGTGGTGGAGGCCGCCCGCCTGATGGAAGCGCAAGGAGTCAAGCGCCTGCCCGTCGTGGACGAGACGGACCGCCTCCTGGGCATCGTGAGCCGCGGCGACCTGCTGCGGATCTTCCTGCGGCGCGACGAGGCGATCCGGGAGGAGATCACCACGGATGTGCTGCGTCGTACGCTCGGCCTCACTCCCTCGGACGTGACGGTTGAGGTGCGGCAGGGGCGAGTGGACCTCAGCGGAACCGTCGAGTTCAAGAGTTTGATCCCGGTCGCCGAGCGTCTGTGCCGCAGCGTCGACGGCGTGGTGTCGGTGACCCATCACCTCACCTACAGGACCGACGATGCACCGCCGCCTCCTGATTGAGGAGCAATGCTCAAGACCTGCGGATCGACCGCGGGAAGGATGCGGAGGGCGTACCTTCCCGAATGAGCCTGTGACGGTCACCGAGTAGGCCCGCGTTCGCAGCGCTGGTCGGGAAGGCACGCCCGTGCTCAGCGTAGTGAATGCCGAGGTTCCACCGAGTCCGGCTCCCTGATCGATGAGATGGTCCGCGAGGGCGCCCGGCGGATGCTCGCCATCACGGCACCGCCCCCCGCCGCAGCCTCACGCAGCATGCGTATGTACCGGCCGTGCACCCGCGCCGAGCTCTCACCACACCCGCCGTCCGCCGTTGCCGCCCGCACCCGCGCCGTCGGCACCCCGCCCGGTCCGGTCGCCTCTCCACCTCCTCGATCAGCAACGCGGACAAGTACCGAAACGGCTCCAGGATCAAGCACATCACGAGAGCACGCGATGCATGGTCGCGAACAGGCGGGGAAGCGTATGCAGCCGTCCGGATCACAAGGTCGTCGACAGAAGCAGGATCTTCACGTTGCTCGCATCGGCGAACAAAACGCCGGCGCCGGCGGCGGGCAAAACGACCAGAATGGAAAAGAGCAATCCGCACTCCGCCGACGCCACAGCAAAACTCCACGGTCTTCGGCCCGCCTCGGAGGCCGCTAAGGGCTGTCCCGCAATTCCTGGCGGGCGTGCGACGACAGCTACGGCACTCCCCCAGCCTCCGGCCGGGGGTACCCCCACGCCGCGTTGTCGGAACGTCCGCATACATCCAGTATGCGGACGCCCTCCGCCTTGCGATGCACCGCATCTGACGCCGCACGCTGATCCACCAGGCATTACGGGACAGCCCTTAGCCGGATCGTCGCCCAGGCATCGAACGGCAGGCAACCAGCCCGAATCCCTCAAGAAGAGAGATATCGAGGGCCGCACTTGCACACCGATCGATGCGTCAGTAAGATGCGCGATGAAAATTTTGATCATGAGCGAGGCTTGATGCCGAGGGTATTGGGGGAAACGCGTTCCCTTCGTCACAAATGGCTCACTCCTGGCGACAGGCGCACGACATTGAGGCTGCCGTGACCCATGCAAGCGACCCGGGAATCGCCTTTGACGAAGAACTCGGAGCTTGGATAGTTGACGGGCACGAAGAGTTCCTCGCGGTGAGCCGTAGTACTGCTTTCAACATTCCGAAGCTCACCTTGCCGCCGGAGCTGCTCGTAAATGTGGGCAAGGTCGACATCGATCCCGTGCAAGAACAATCCGATTACGTGCTTCTTTATTCGGTGGGCGCTGACCACAGGCGACGTCGTCGCTTCCTTGCCGGTCACTTCACCCGCCAAGCGGTCGACGGGCGCAGGGAGTCGATTCGCAAGACAGTTCGCGAACTGCTCACCGAAGGGCAGTGGGCGGGAAGGATCGACCTCACTGCCGACATCACCCGCCCCTTATTGACTCGCATCATGTCGGACGTGGTCGGGATCCCTCCTGCCCTGCGTGGCGAGTTCGACGAATGGGCGCGTGCGGTGACGAATGCCGGGCAGCTCGGAGTGCAGGGCTCGCCGGCGGAAGCGCTGCACCGGGCTGCGGAATCGGTGAACGCCATCACTCAACTCGTCCGCGACTTGCTGGGGTCACCTGTCGACCTTCCGCATGGCAGCATCCTCTCCTACGCGGCGGGACGATCATCGAATGCAGCCTCTCTGTCCGTGGAAGAACTGGCGGCCAACGTGCGCTCGATCTACAGCTCGGGAATCGAGACAACCGAATATCTGGTGGCATCAACCGCGTACATGATTTTCTCGAGCCCCTCCGCATTACGAGACCTGAGAGCAGATCCTTTCCGCATCGAGGCCGTGGTCCGGGAAACCTTGCGATTCACCTGCCCCGCCGTGGAGATACCCGTCCGAAGAGCAAACCGTGACGTGAGGATATTCAACAGCCTGATCAGAGAAGGCGACTGGGTGCGCCTGGTCGCACTTAAGGCCGAACGCGATTCGCGCCGGTTCTCCTGTCCCGATGAATTTGACCACAGACGCACCGATCAGAGCATGCCCTTGACGTACGGACTAGGTCCTCACAGATGCCTTGGGCAACATCTTGCCACGGCCATCGCCGAGGAGGTCGGAAGAACTCTGGCTGACCCCGAATACGGTGCCCATATGGATACGCCTTTTCCAGGTTTCCGCCGCCGAGCCGCTCTTCCCGTCATATGGGGACCTGAGTGGATACACCTGGCACTGGCCTAATCAGGAGAGAATATGTCAGACCACATGTCACCGATCATCGACATCAATGACCTGCCGAGCAGCAATGAACTTCTCACCATTGACGCGGATACGGCTCCGTTCATCAACTTCTCGCAGGAACCCCTCCAAGGCTTGGCTCTTCAGCACTTGATGGCGCGTCGATCTCGAAGGGGTCTCTTCGGTACGAATGAGGCCCCTTCCGACTGTCCGCGCACTGGACTCACAGCGAATGCGGGTTCTTCGCACGGGACAGTCAGCGGATGACAAGACCGCCGGCCAGGTCCTCGGCGACCTGTACGACCGCTACATCGACAGTGAGGTGAAAGAATCTTCCTCCGAACGCACGGCGGCGTACGCCGCCGTGCTGCTTGGGCGATGGTGCGGGCTCGCCGAGCACGAAGAGGACACCCCGCCCTGGTCAACCGGCCCGTCGATCAGCGAAGCCGGCGGTCCGCTGATCTGCTTCGCCGTGCGATTCAGCATGGCTGAGCAGATGCAGAAGGGCGCGGCCGGGGACATCGACTGGCCGGTGTCGGTCGACTCCACGCTTGTGCGGGCCCATCAGCTCGCCATGGGTGGGAAGGTGAGCGGCGGCAACACCAACGACTGCACCCGCTTCGAGCACGTCATGGACGCCTTCCGTGGTCGTCGAGTCCCTTGGCGGCCGAGAGTCTTCTCCACCGCCACAGGGGCCGACCCGTGGAATCAGAACGTCAGGACAGTCCGCCCGGCCTCCGCGTCCGCCGCCTTCTCGAAGTCCTCTCCCGAATACGTCTCCGCCACCAGTTCGTCCAGCCACAGCCGCCCCACCGGGTGCAATTGTGCATACAGCACGATTTCCCACTGCACTGCTTTGACACGGATGTCCCACGTCTTGACGATGCCCTTCCGGAAGAGCGTCGGCACTGCCTGCACGGGTGTGCTCACCCTTCACAGTCCGATGTCATCCCCCGCTTGAACTTCGCGCGGAGGGAAGGGCGCACCACTGGTCGAGCGCCTCGGACAGCCCGGCCGATTCCGTGTCCACGCCCACCCATGCCACGTACCCGTCCGGTCGGACCAGCAGCGCGGTCACGTCCGCGCCAGACATCTTGCAGTGCACGAAGCGCACGCGGTCATTGCCGTCCACCGCCGCGCGAATTCCTTCGCTGCCGACGAGGTCCAGCAGCAGGAACCGGCCGTCGCCCATGTGCTCCACCGCCAGTGGCTGGAACGCGTCCGGTAGGAAGCGGCCGACCAGCATCTGCGCCGAATCCGGCGCGTAGTCCACGTCCGCGCCGCTGACCAGCGCGCCGAAGTACTCGTGCGCGGCCGGGATCGCCAGCGTCTCGGTCAACACCTCGCGCAGGGCGTCCACCTGCGGCCCGGGACGCAACAGCGCCACCTGCGCGCGGGTGTTACGCAGCACGCGAGCGCCGATGGGGTGCCGTTCGGCGGTGTAGGTGTCCAGAAGCCGTTCAGGGGCGCGGCCGGTGGCCACGAGAGCGAGCTTCCAGCCGAGGTTGGCCGCGTCCTGGAGACCGAGGTTGAGGCCCTGTCCGCCGATCGGGGAGTGTACGTGCGCGGCGTCGCCGGCCAGCAGCACTCGTCCGCGCCGGTAGGTGTCGGCCTGCCTGGTGTTGTCGCTGAACCGGGTGCCGGAGTCCAGCCTGGCCACGGTCACCTTCATACCTCCGGCCCGCAGCATGCTGTCCGCCAGTTCGGTGGGGGTCATGGGGGCTTCGCGTTCGGTCGGCCCCGTGCCGTCGAACTCCACGGTGGTGATCTCGCCCGGCACCATCAGGCCGTTCACCAGTCCGTTGGGGCCGCGCAGCACCGTCGCGAGCGTGTCCTGGTCGGAGAGCTGGGCCGCCGCGACCCGCCCCGTCATGGTCGGCGGCGTGCCGGGGAAGGCGAAGCCCGCCTTCTTGCGTACGGTGCTGCGGCCTCCGTCGCAGCCGACCAGGTAGCCGGCGTGCAGGGACCGCCCGTCGGCCAGTTCCGCGACCACGCCGGTGCCCTCGTCGTGTACGGCGACCACCTGGGCGTTCGTCTCGATGCGCACGCCGAGCCCGGCCACCCAGTCGGCGATCACCTGTTCCAGCATGTGCTGCTTCATCATGTAGGCGCGGTCGCTGTCGCCACTGCCGGTCCCCAGCGGCAACCCGCCGAAGTGTCCCTTGGAGCGGCCTTCTCGCATCATCTGCAGAACGTGTGCGAGCTGGTCCCCTTCCTTTGTCTCCTGTCCCGCGGCCGCCAGTTGAGCTGCCCAGGCGGTCTGTGCGGCTTCCAGCGCCGGGACGAGCCCGCGCAGCGCGAGGGTCTGGGCGCTGCGACCGTTGACGGCGCGCTGGCCGAAGCTTCGGGTGTAGCGCTCGGTGCCGTCGGATGCTTCCAGCACCAAGGGCTGCGCCCCGCCGAGGCGCAGTTCTCCGGCCAGCAGCAGCCCGACCGGTCCGCCGCCGACCACAGTGACCCGACCGAGGACTTCGACCACGCACTGGAACTGCTGATCACCGGCCTGGTCGCGGCCGCCCCCAACAGTGGCTGATCAGTCGCTCCACCGGTTGCGCAGGCCCCCCTCCCACACGATGTCGAGGGCGGCACCTGCACGCCGATGCGGCGGACCCGCTCCTGCCCCTGGCTGGACGACCACCGGCCCCGGGTTGGCAGCTTCCTCGAACGACTGCCCGACGTGCCCAACTGGCATGCCACGCCGATGAACTGGGCTTCCGGGCTGGTGGTCGCCGTCAGGATCTGAGGGTCTATCGTGCCCTCATGCCCAGTGATCTGATTCGCATCGTGTCCCGCGATTCGCCCATGGCACTCGCCCAGGTGGAGCGTGTCCGCACCGAGCTGGCCACGCTCCACCCGGACGTGAAGACGACCGTCCTGCCGGTGAGGACCACCGGCGACAAGTGGATGGGCGACCTGGCGAAGGTGGAGGGCAAGGGCGCCTTCACCAAGGAGGTCGACGCCGCGCTCCTCGCCGGCGAGGCCGACCTCGCGGTCCACTGCGTCAAGGACGTCCCGGCCGACCGGCCGCTTCCGGCCGGAACCGTCTTCGCGGCCTTCCTCAAGCGCGACGACATCCGCGACGCCCTGATCCACCCAGGCGGTCTCACCCTGGACGAGCTGCCCGCCGGCACCCGGATCGGTACCTCCTCCGTCCGCCGGACCGCCCAGCTCGCCGCCTCTCACCCGCACCTGGACTGCGTCCCGATGCGCGGCAACGCGAACCGCCGCCTGGAGAAACTGGCCGCAGGCGAAACTGACGCGCTGCTCCTGGCCGTCGCCGGCCTGGAACGGATCGACCGTACGGACGTGATCACCGAGATCCTGTCGGCCGAGACGATGATGCCGCCGATCGGCGCGGGCGTCCTGGCCCTCCAGTGCCGCGAGGGCGACACCGATCTCATCGACCTGATCAGCGACCTGGGCCATCACGACACGTTCCGCGAGACGCAGGCCGAGCGAATGTTCCTCCACGTCCTCCAGGGACACTGCAACAGCCCGATCGCCGGGTTCGCCCGGGCCGGGGCCAGTGGAGAGCTGTCGCTGAGAGCGTCCGTTTTCTCGCCGGACGGCAAGGTCATGCTCCATGCGCACGAGTGGGCCGGCCGCCTGGACCCAGCCACCCTCGGCACCTCGGTCGCCGTGGCGCTCCTGCGGCAGGGCGCACGCGAGCTGATCGACGGCATCGCGCACTGACCCAGAAGGTCAGCTGCTGGAGGAGGCATGCTCCCTGCCTCCCCGGCGGCCCGCTCCATGGCCTGCCGCACACGTTCTCAGCCCCACGCGGCAGACCTTCCTCGTGCGCCGCGGTGATCGACCGATCGATCTCCTCGGACCCCGCCTGCCCGGCCTCGGCCCGACGCCGGGCATCTCCCTTTGGCCCTCCGCAGCGGCCGTCCGGGCATCGTCGGCCTGCTGTGCTTCAGCCTCCGCTTCCGCCTGAACCGCCCGCAGCGCCTCCATGCACAGGTCGGCTTCCACTTCGGGTTCTTCGCCTTGTCCTCCCCGCCGACGCGGGGGTGTTCCGGCGGAGACGACGCCGTCCCGCCGGTGCTGCGGCTGTCCTCCCCGCCGACGAACTCAGCGGTGTCTCCAGCGGCGCTGTCGTGCAGAGAGTGTGAGGACCCTCCGAACGCACCGGCGACGTCGGCATCGCTCCGGCGAAGGGCACCCGATGCGCCGTGGCCGTGAGGGCGGGGCGGTGCGGTCGCGGGATGCCGGCAACGGTGTCGGAATGCTCTGGTGGGAGGGCTGCGCGGAGTGTGGTGCATCCTCGGAGTCACAGCCGGGCGAGAGGGTTCACGCCTCGCCCGGCCACGTTGCGTCGGCAGTCCCGCAGGACGCTCCTAGCGGGTCCTGCCTCGGGGTTTGAGGGGAACGGGCGGCAGGTCGGGGGCCGGCAGGGGGGCGCCGTTGTAGCCCTTCACTTCCCCGAAGCGGGAGCTGTTCATCCAGTCCGACCGGGCCTGGGTGATGTCCTCCTGGGTCCTGCCGATGAAGTTCCACCACATGAGGAGTTCCTCCTCGAAGGGTTCGCCGCCCAGGAGCATCAGGCCGGTGTCCGAGGTGGCGCGCAGGGGGAGGTCGCGGCGGCCGCAGCCCAGGTAGAGCATGGAGCCGGGAAGCAGCGGGACGCCGTCGACGTGGGCCTCGCCGGACATGGACAGGACCGCGTACTCGAAGTCCGGTTCCAGCGGCAGGCGTACGTCGGCGCCCTCGGCCAGGGTCAGGTCGGCGCCGACGATCGGGGTGTACGTCGTGCCCGGGGAGCGGGTGCCGTCGACCTCGCCCAGGATGAGCGTGGCCGTCAAGCCCGGCGCGGTGACCTCGGGGAGCTCCGCGTGGTACTCGAAACGCGGGTCGGTGTGGCGGTGGGTGTCGGGAAGGGCGACCCAGAGCTGGGCGCCGTGCAGGAGGCGGGCGTGCGAGCGGGGGCTCTCCTCGGAGTGGCTGATGGCCCTGCCCGAGGTCATCAGGCCCAGCTCGCGGGGGTGGATGGTCTGCAGGCTGCCCGTGGAGTCGCGGTGCAGCACCTCGCCCTCGTGCAGCCAGCTCACCGTCTGCAGGCCCATGTGCGGGTGCGGCGGGACCTGCATGCCGGGCTCGTCGGCGATGTCGTCGGGGCCGTAGTGGTCGACGAAGCACCAGGCGCCGACCATGCGGCGGCCCAGGTTGGGCAGCAGCCGGCGTACCTCGGTGGACTCGCCGAGCCGCACGCTGCGGGGGCTGAGGAGTTCGCGTACCGGTTCGGCCACGACGAATCCGCGGCCGCCGCAGAGTGCGGGCGTCGCCTGGCGGTCGAGATTGCTCATGGCGCTCAACCTAGCGCCCGGTGGACCCCGGTGGGGGTGCGTGCGCGGTCGGGACGGGCCGGAATGTTCGCCCGGGTGCCGGTGTTGTGCGGCCGTCGAAGGAGGACGGTGTGGAGCAGACGTACTACGACCACGGGACGGCCGCGGAGCGCTGGGAGCGGGCGCGGATGTTCTTCGACGCCCGGGACTACGCCGGTGCGGCGCGGGTGCTGGGCGGGCTCGTCGAGGAGGTGCCCGAGCAGAGCGGGCCCCGGCTGCTGCTGGCCCGTGCCTACTACCACTCGGCCCAGCTGCGGCGTGCCGAGGCGGAGCTGCGGGTGCTCGTGGAGCGGGACCCGGTCGAGCAGTACGCCCGGCTGCTGCTGGGCCGCACCCTGGAGCGGCAGGGCCGTGACGAGGAGGCGGGGCCGCATCTGCGGCTCGCCTCCGCCCTGGCCGGTGACTTCCCGGAGGTGTGAGGCGAGGGGGGCGGACGGGGTGTCGGGACCCGGCGCGCGCCGTCTCGTGTCCGTGCGCGGGCGCACACTGGCGGGCCTGTCATGCTGGTCCGATGGTTTCAGACACTGACCGCTCCCCCGGCCGTCCGATCGCCGACCTCGTCGAGGAACTCCTGGCCGCCGAGGGGCCGTTGCCGATCGTCGCCGCCGGTGATCCCGTGCTGCGACGGGGCGCGGAACCGTTCGAGGGACAGCTCGACGCGCCCCTGCTGGACCGTTTCCTCGCCGCTCTGCGCGCGACGATGCACGCGGCGCCCGGCGTCGGTCTCGCGGCGCCTCAGGTGGGTGTGCCGCTGCGCATCGCGGTCGTCGAGGACCCGGCGCCGGTGCCGGAGGAGGTGCGGAGCGCGCGGGGCCGGGTGCCGCAGCCCTACCGGGTGCTGGTGAACCCCTCGTACGAGGCCGTCGGGGAGGAGCGGGCCGCGTTCTTCGAGGGCTGCCTGAGCGTGCCGGGCTGGCAGGCGGTGGTCGCACGGCACGCGCGCGTACGGCTGCGGGGGCTGGACGCGCGGGGTGCCGTGTTCGACGAGGAGTTCGCGGGCTGGCCGGCCCGGATCGTGCAGCACGAGACGGACCACCTGGACGGCACGCTGTACCTGGACCGGGCGGAGCCGCGCTCGCTGTCCACGAACGAGGCGGTGGCGCGCTGGTGGGCGCAGCCGACCCCGGACCGGGCGGCGGACGCCCTCGGCTTCCGCCTTCCCGGCTGACGCGTGCGGGGGCGGGAGGCCCGGCGGGGACGCGGGAGGGGGCTGCGCGCCCCTTCCCTCCCGACCCGGCCCGTGTGCCACCCTCCCGCCCCCACCCGGATCAGCCCCGGGTACGCCCGCCCGGGTCAGCCCCGGTACGCCTCCAGCAGCCGCAGCCACACCTCGCTGAGTGTCGGATACGAGGGCACCGCGTGCCAGAGCCGGTCGAGGGGGACCTCGCCGACGACCGCGATCGTCGCGGAGTGGATCAGTTCGCCGACGCCGGGGCCGACGAAGGTGACCCCGCGCAGGATCTCCTCCTCCAGGTCGACGACCATGCGCGCCCGCCCCCGGTAGCCCTCGGCGTACAGTCCCGCGCCGGCCACCGAGGCGAAGTCGACGTCGACCGCGCGGACCCGGTGGCCCGCCTGCTCCGCCTCCGCGAGGGAGAGGCCGACGGCCGCGGCCTCCGGGTCGGTGAAGACGACCTGGGGCACGGCCCCGTGGTCGGCGGTGGCCGCGTGGGCGCCCCAGGCGGCGGACTCCTCGTCCGCGCCGCCCGAGGCCCGGGCCGCGATCGCCGCCCCGGCGATCCTGGCCTGGTACTTGCCCTGGTGGGTGAGGAGTGCCCGGTGGTTGACGTCGCCCACCGCGTACAGCCAGTCCGTCCCCTCGACCCGCATGCTGTCGTCGACGCTCAGCCAGGAGCCGGGGTCGAGACCGACGGTCTCCAGCCCGATGGTGTCGGTCTTCGGCGCGCGGCCGGTGGCGAAGAGGATCTCCTCGGCCTCGATGCGCTCGCCCGCGTCGGTCACGGCCACGACCGTGCCGTTCTCTCCCCCGGCCGGCGCGCCCGCGGCCGGCTCGCGGGTCACCGAGGTGACGGACACGCCGGTGCGCAGGTCGACGCCCGCCTCGGTCAGTCCCTGGGCGATCAGTTCCCCGGCGAAGGGCTCCATGCGCGGCAGCAGCCCCTTCCCGCGCACCAGCATGGTGACCTGTGAGCCGAGGTTCTGCCAGGCGGTGGCCATCTCGACCGCGACGACTCCGCCGCCGACCACGATCAGCCGTTCCGGGGCCCTGCGGGCGCTGGTCGCCTCCCTGCTCGTCCAGGGCCGGACCTCGGCGAGGCCGGGCAGGTCCGGGAGGGCGGCGCGGGTGCCGGTGCACACGGCGACCGCGTGCCGGGCGGTGAGTTCGGTGCGGCTGCCGTCCGGGCCCTCCACCAGGACCGTGCGGGGGCCGGTGAGGCGCCCGTGCCCCCGGTGGAGGTCGACGCCGACGCCGTTCAGCCACTGGACCTGGCCGTCGTCCTTCCAGTCGGAGGCCATGTAGTCGCGCCGCTTCAGCACGGCCTCCGCGTCGAGGGGCCCCCGCACGGCCTGGGAGAGTCCGGGCAGGCGGCGGGCGTCGGCGCGGGCGATCACCGGGCGCAGAAGGGCCTTGCTGGGCATGCACGCCCAGTACGAGCACTCGCCGCCGACCAGTTCGTCCTCCACGATCGCGGTGGACAGTCCGGCGGCCCGGGTGCGGTCGGCGACGTTCTCCCCCACGGGTCCGGCACCGACCACCACGACGTCGTACACGATGGATTCCGTTTCCGTCATGGGCACAGTCTGGTGGGTGGTGTGCGCCGTGGCCACACGGGTACGCGCGCGGGGATGCCCGGGGAACAGCCTCCGGGCGCGCAGGGAATAGCCGGACCGCCCACGCCGTTGGCGTCGACGGCTCACCCGATACCAGGAAGAGGGACACACCCCATGAGCAACAGCACCGTGGAGCTCACCAAAGAGAACTTCGACGAGACGGTCACCGACAACGACTTCGTCCTGATCGACTTCTGGGCGTCCTGGTGCGGGCCGTGCCGTCAGTTCGCCCCGGTGTACGAGAAGGCGGCGGAGGAGAACCCGGACCTGGTGTTCGGCAAGGTGGACACGGAGGCCCAGCCGGAGCTGGCCCAGGCCTTCAACATCCAGTCGATTCCGACGCTGATGATCGTGCGGGACAGGGTCGCCGTGTTCGCGCAGCCCGGCGCGCTGCCGGAGGCGGCGCTGAAGGACGTGATCGGCCAGGCGCGGAACCTGGACATGGACGAGGTGCACAAGGCCGTGGCCGAGCAGCAGGCGCAGGGTGGGCCGGGCTCGCCGGAGGCGGGCGCGTAGGTTCCCGCCCCCTGTTGCGCCGCCTCGCGGGAACCCGCACCCCGCGTGGGTGCGGGGGGCGGGGCGGCTTTTCGTCGGGGGGAGTCCCTCAGCTCGAATCCCTGGGGATGACGTGGGCGCCCAGGACCTGTCTCACCTCGGGTGGGGCCGTGTCGTTCTGGACCGCCTGGTCGACGAGTTCGGCCAGGGCGCGGCCGGACGGCAGTTCCAGGTGGACCGTGGTGAGGCGGGGACGGAGAAGCCGGCCGAGCATGAGGTCGTCGGCGCCGACGATCGCCGTGTCCCCGGGGATGGCGACACCGTTGTCCTGGAGCGCCCGCATCAGCAGCATGGCGTACTCGTCGTTGTAGGCGAACACCGAGTCGAGGTTCAACGCACCCCATCGCGCGGCCAGTTCGGCGGCGGACTCCTCCTCGTAGGCGAGCGGCAGGACCGTGACGGTGGCGTCCGTGCCCTCCAGCGCCCGCCGTACGCCCTCCAGCCTCGGGTTGGAGAAGGCCTCGAGCCCCGGCTCCTCGGGCATCACCACGCCGATGCGGCGCCGGCCGCGGCCGTACAGGTGGACGGCGGCGCTGCGGCCGACCTCCGCGTGGTTCATGAGGAGCGCGTGGGCGCCCTCGATGCGCTCCACCCCCATCGTCACCACCGCGCGCGCACCGGACCGCTTCAGCACCGCGACGCCCTCCGGGCCGAGTCCGCCGCCGGGCAACAGGACCGCCACCGGCCGCAGTTCGGCCCAGGCGCGTGCGGCCTCGTCGCCCCGCAGGCCGACCTGGCCGTACTGGACCACGGTGTAGTCGAGGCGGCCCAGCGCCCACTGCAGTTCGTTGATGAACTGGCTGTACAGCGGGCCGGCGGGGACCTCGGGGGCGGGCATGAGCACCATGCGGCTGTGGCCGGCGCGCAGACTGCGGGCGGCGGCGTGCGGAACGTAGCCCAGTTCCTTGGCGGCCGCGCGGACGCGGCGGCGGGTGGGCTCGCTGATCCGTACGGCGCTGGTGTTGTTGAGGACGTAGGAGACGGTGGCCCGGGACACTCCGGCCAGGCGCGCCACATCCGCGCTCGTGGGTACGGAGCGCGGGGCGGGCGGCGGGACGGTGGACCGGTCGGGTATGTGCACCATGACGTACGTCATTTTTCCAGAAGGCCGCCGGCAATCGGGGAGCGGGTGAACTTACCGTGCGGGAACGGAGGTTCGCGCTGGTGGACGCGTGTTCGAACGAGGGCCGCCGGTGTGTCGCGCACCGGGGAGGTTACGGTGTGCGCGTGACTGCCTTTGCCGATCAGGACGTTCCCGTACCCGGCCGCTACGGCCCCTCCGCCACCACCGAGGCGGACCCGCGCAGGGTGGGTCCGGTACGGACCGAGTACTCCCCCGAGCACGACGGCGACCCGGACCCCGGGGAGATCGTGTGGACGTGGGTCCCCTTCGAGGAGAACGACGGGCGCGGGAAGGACCGGCCGGTTCTCGTCGTCGCCCGCGAGCCGGGCGGGACGCTGCTCGCGGTGCAGCTCTCCAGCAAGCGGCACGAGGGGGACCGGGAGTGGGTGCCGATCGGCAGCGGTCCCTGGGACCGCTCGGGGCGGGACTCGTGGGTCGACGTGGACCGCGTGCTGCGGCTGCACGAGGAGGGCATGCGGCGCGAGGCGTGCGCGCTGGACCGGATGCGGTTCAACTCCGTCGTGCACCGACTGCGGGAACGTTACGGCTGGCGCTGAGCGCCCCCGGGACGGGACGACGCGGACACCGGCCGTCGGCGTCCGCGCCCGCCGGAGGAACCGCCCTCCTCCACCCCTGATCAGGCGAACGCGCGCGCGAAGGCGCCGCGGACCCCCGCTCCCGGCGTGCGGTCCAGGACCGCGAACACGACCCGGTCGAAGCGGTGCGTGAAGCGGCCTCCGCCCGTGAGGTGGCCGCGGAACGCGGCGGCCACCTCGGCGGGGTCGTTGCGGAACACCCCGCAGCCCCACGCGCCGAGTACCAGCCGGCGGTGGCCGTGCAGGGCGGCGACCTCCAGGACCCGCTCGGCCCGTGCCACGAGCGCGCGCGGCACCTCGGCGGCGCGCTCCGGGGCGCGGCTGCGCAGCACGCCCGCGTTGGGCGCCGCGGCGGTGAGGAACGCGACCCGGTAGGGCGCGTCGAGCAGCCGTCCGTCGTCCTCGCGGAATCCGTCGTCCCCGCGGAATCCGTCGTCCTCGCGGAAGACGGGGACGCCGGGCGAGTGGATGACCCGGTGGGTGTAGAGCGGGTCGCGGTGCTCGCGGTGGTGGTCGTAGAACGGGCGCACTCCCCGCAGGCAGGCGTACAGCGCCGAGGAGCGGCACAGCGCCTCCTCCTGGGCCTGGGCGCCGTTGAGGAAGCCGCCGCCCGGGTTGCGGGCCGAGGCGAAGTTCAGCACGGCGACCTCGTCGTCCGCGGCGGGCACGAGCCGCCGCGCGGCCTCCAGGCTGCTCTCCCCGGTCACCTCCACGGCCACGGGCGCCGGGGCGTGTCCCCCTGCCCGGCGGGCCGGTCCATCGACCTCGTCCGCCTCCTCGAGCCGCACCGGTTCCGGCCCGTACATCCGCGTGCCCGCCCGCGCGGCCTCGATCGCCGCGGCCAGCGGCACCTCGTGGCCTCCGGGTGCCCGGTATCCGCCCCGGTCGACGATCTCCTGCGTCTGCCGCGCGAGGGCACGCAGGCGCGCGCTCACGGCGCCACCCCCGTGGGCGCCGTGAGCGCGTCCTGCGCACCGCCTTCTCGCACACCCGTTCGGGCGCGCCTCCCCGTCGTGCTCATGCACGCATCGTGGGTGATGCTGTTGCTGAGCGGCAACGGAGTTTTGTCCGGCGGCCGCCGGGTGGCCGAAATCCGACCCCTTGGCCTCCCGAGGGAGTCCCCTACCCACCGAATCGCCCCCTTGTGCGAACGGCGTCGAGAGGTTTGGGTGGGACGAGCGTTGTCGGTCCGGCCCACCCGGAACCGGGCCGACGGCATGGTGGAATCTCAGGAGGATCCCGACATGTCCGAAGCGGTGAGCGACTGTAAGGACGGTGCGGAGGACCGCACCGCGCTCACCGAGGCAGACGTGGAGGCGCTGGTACGAGGCATCTGCTTCAAGACCGGCCCGCCCCGTCGCCTCGGTGTCGAACTGGAATGGCTCGTCCACGAGCCGCTGCGACCGCGGCTCCCCGTACGACCCGAACGACTCGACGCGGCATACGCCGCTCTGCGGACCCTGCCCCTGAGTTCGGCGCTCACCGTCGAACCGGGCGGACAGCTGGAGCTGAGTTCCGCTCCCGCCGCCTCCCTCATGGAGTGCGTACGGTCCGTTTCCGCCGATCTCGACACGGTCCGCGCCGCCCTGCGCGCGGACGGCCTCGGCCTGTACGGCTGCGGCCACGAACCGTGGAATCCCCCCGTCCGTTACCTCCGGCAGCCCCGTTACGACGCCATGGAGGCCTGTCTGGACCGCACCGGTCCCGAAGGCCGGGCCATGATGTGCTCCTCCGCCTCCGTCCAGGTGTGCCTGGACGCCGGGTACGAGGAACCGGGGCCGCTCGGCCACGGCAGGCGCTGGTGGCTGGCGCACACGCTGGGCGCGGTGCTGGTCGCCGCGTTCGCGCACTCCCCCGTGGCCCGCGGCCGCCCCACGGGCTGGCGTTCGACCAGACAGTACCTGTGGACCGCGATGGACCCGGGCCGCAGCGGCGCCCCGCCGCTCGGTCCCGATCCCCGGGGCGCCTGGGCCGAACGGGTGCTGGACGCGCCCGTGATGTGCGTGCGTCGCGAGGACGGCCCCTGGGACGTGCCCGAGGGGCTGACCTTCCGGGAGTGGACCCGCTCGGCCGAGGGCCCGACGCGTGCCGATCTGGAGTACCACCTGACCACCCTGTTCCCGCCGGTGCGGCCGCGCGGTCATCTGGAGCTGCGGATGATCGACGCCCAGCCCGGCCCGGACGGCTGGATCGTGCCGCTGGCGGTGACGACGGCCCTCTTCGACGACCCGGAGGCCGCCGAGACCGCCTACCGCGCGGTCAAGCCCCTCGCCGAGCGGGCGGACGCCCTCGCGGCCCCGCGCAACCCGCTGTGGACGACGGCCGCCCGCGAGGGACTGAACGATCCGGAACTGCGCGAGGCCGCCACCGTCTGCTTCGCCGCCGCCGCGGAGGCGCTGCCCCGGCTCGGCGCCGACGAGGCCGTACGGGCGGCCGTCGCCGAGTTCACCGAACGCCATGTGGCCCGGGGCCGCTGCCCCGCCGACGACCTGCTGCACCACCACGGGAAGGAACCGCGCCCATGACCGAGTCCACCTCCCCGACACCGACCACGCACCCCACCGGCGACCCGGGCCCGGCCGGTGACACCGCCCTCGCCGCCGGCCCCGAGGCCCTGCGGGCCCGCGCCCTCCGGGCGCTGACCACCGCCCGCGCGCGCACCGCGCTGCTCACCGAGTGCGTCGAGGAACCCGACCTGCTCGCCCAGCACTCGCCGCTGATGTCCCCGCTGGTCTGGGACCTCGCGCACATAGGCAACCAGGAAGAACTGTGGCTGCTGCGCACGGTGGCCGGGCGCGAGGCGATGCGGCCGGAGATCGACGGGATCTACGACGCCTTCGAGCACTCCCGCGCCGAACGGCCCTCGCTGCCGCTCCTCCCGCCCGAGGAGGCCCGCCGTTACGCCGCCGAGGTGCGCGGCCGGGCACTGGACGTGCTGGAGGGCACCGCCTTCCAGGGCGGCCGGGCACTGACGGAGGCGGGCTTCGCCTTCGGCATGATCGCCCAGCACGAGCAGCAGCACGACGAGACCATGCTCATCACCCACCAGCTCCGCCGGGGCCCGCAGGCGCTCACGGCCCCGGATCCGGCGCCCGTGCCGCCGTACGAGGGCCCGGCCGAAGTCCTGGTTCCCGGGGGCCCGTTCACGATGGGGACCTCCACCGAGCCCTGGGCGCTGGACAACGAACGTCCCGCGCACCGGCGCGAGGTGGCCGCCTTCCACATCGACACCGTTCCCGTCACCAACGGCGCCTACCAGGAGTTCCTCGCGGACGGCGGCTACGAGGACGCGCGCTGGTGGGACCCGGCGGGCTGGGCCCACATCCGCGAGCACTCCATCCGGGCGCCGCAGTTCTGGCGCCGGGAGGGCGGGCAGTGGCTGCGCCGGCGCTTCGGCGTCACCGAGTTGGTGCCGCCCGGGGAGCCGGTGCTGCACGTGTCCTGGTACGAGGCGGACGCCTACGCCCGCTGGGCCGGGCGGCGGCTGCCCACCGAGACCGAGTGGGAGAAGGCCGCCCGCTTCGACCCGGCCACCGGCCGCTCCCGGCGCTACCCGTGGGGCGACGCGGACCCCGGCCCCGACCACGCCAACCTGGGCCAGCGCCATCTGCGGCCCGCCCCGGCCGGCAGCTACCCGCAGGGCGCCTCCCCGCTGGGCGTACGGCAGTTGATCGGCGACGTGTGGGAGTGGACGGCGAGCGACTTCCTGCCCTACCCCGGGTTCACCGCCTTCCCGTACAAGGAGTACTCGGGGGTCTTCTTCGGCCCCGAGTACAAGGTGCTGCGCGGCGGGTCCTTCGCCGTGGACCCGGTGGCCTGCCGGGGCACCTTCCGCAACTGGGACTACCCGATCCGGCGGCAGATCTTCTCCGGTTTCCGCACCGCCCGGGACGCCGCCTGATGTGCCGGCACGTGGCGTACCTCGGTCCGCCCGAGCCGCTCGGCGCGCTGCTGGTGACGCCGCCACACGCCCTGTACCGGCAGTCCTGGGCGCCCCGCCGGCAGCGGCACGGGACGGTCAACGCGGACGGTTTCGGCGTCGGCTGGTACGCCGGGGAGGACCCGGTGCCGGCCCGCTACCGGCGGGCCGGGCCGATCTGGGCGGACCTGTCCTTCGCGGACCTGGCGCGCGTGGTGCGCTCGGGCGCGGTGCTCGCCGCGGTCCGGGACGCCACGCTCTCGGGCGCGGACGCGGAGGCCGCGGCGGCCCCCCTCGCCGCCGGGCGGTGGCTGTTCAGCCACAACGGGGCCGTCCCCGGCTGGCCCGGCTCCCTCGCCGGGCTCGCGCGCACCCTGCCGGCCGAGGAGCTGCTCGCCCTGGAGGCGCGCAACGACTCGGCGTTCGTCTGGGCGCTCGCGCTGAACCGGCTGCGCGGAGGCGACGAGCCGGGCCAGGCGCTGGCCGACACGGTCCTGCAGGTCGCCGCGGCGGCCCCCGGCTCCCGGCTCAACCTGCTGCTCACCGACGGCGACACGATCGTCGCCACCGCCTGGGGCGACACGCTCTGGTACCTGACCGAACCCGGCCGCCGCACGGTCGTCGCCTCCGAGCCCTACGACGACGACCCGCACTGGCACGAGGTCCCCGACCGCACCCTGCTCGCCGCGAGCCGCACCGACGTCCTGCTCACTCCCCTCAAGGAGCCCGAGCCCGACCCGGTGCCGCCCGCGCCCACCGCACCACCGAAGGAGCCCCGTACGTGAGCCCGTTCCTTCTCACCCGCACCCTCCCCGAGGGCGCCACCGAGGCCGCGCTGCGCACCGATGTGCGCGAGGGCCTCACCGGCGTCCCCAAGACGCTGCCGCCGAAGTGGTTCTACGACGCCCACGGCAGTGAACTGTTCGAGGAGATCACCGAACTGCCCGAGTACTACCCCACCCGCGCCGAGCGGGAGATCCTCATGGCCCGCTCGGGCGAGATCGCCGCCGCGTCCGGTGCGCGCACCCTGGTCGAGCTGGGTTCCGGTTCCTCGGAGAAGACCCGGCACCTGCTGGACGCCCTGACCGGGCTGCGCACCTACGTCCCGGTCGACGTCAGCGACAGTGCCCTGCGCCAGGCGGGCCAGGCGCTGACCGAGGAGTACCCGGGGCTCGACGTGCACGCCCTGCTCGCCGACTTCACCACCTCCCTCACCCTGCCGGACACCCCGGGGCCCCGCCTCGTGGCGTTCCTCGGCGGCACCATCGGCAACCTGGTGCCCGAGGAGCGGGCCGGGTTCCTGGCCTCCTTGCGGGCCCTGCTCGCGCCCGGGGACGCGCTGCTGCTCGGCACGGACCTGGTCAAGGACGAGTCGGTGCTCGTCGCGGCGTACGACGACTCGGCGGGGGTGACGGCCGCGTTCAACAAGAACGTGCTGAACGTCGTCAACCGCGAACTGGGCGGCGACTTCGACCCCGAGTCCTTCGACCACGTCGCCCGGTGGGACGCCGCACACGAGTGGATCGAGATGCGGCTGCGCTCGCGCACCGCCCAGACCGTGAAGGTCCGGGCGCTCGGCCTGGCCGTCGATTTCGCCGAGGGCGAGGAAATGCGCACGGAGGTCTCGGCGAAGTTCCGCCCGGACGGGGTACGCGGGGAGTTGGCCGCGGCCGGGCTGGAGCTCGGCCACTGGTGGACGGACCGTGCCGGGAGGTTCGCGCTCTCGCTCAGCACGGTCCGCTGACCTGTGCGGCGGCGCCGCCTCGCGGGGCGGCGCCGCCTGCGGCACGGTGGAGTGACGTTGCGTGCGCAACCGTCACCGTGGAGAGGAGCATCGCATGTCCGACAACGTGTACCGCGTGACCGAGATCGTCGGCAGCTCGACGGAGGGCGTCGACGACGCGATCCGCAAGGGGATCTCGCGGGCGTCCCAGACGCTGCGGAACCTGGACTGGTTCGAGGTGACCCAGGTCCGGGGCCACATCGAGAACGGCGAGATCGAGCACTACCAGGTCGGCCTGAAGGTGGGCTTCCGCCTCGACGACGAGGAGTGACGCGCGCCGGACGGCTCGGGGGTGCCCCGCCCCCGGGTCGTGAGGCGCCCGGCGCCCGGGACGCGGCGTACCGCAGAATGGGGGCGTGAACCCCGTTCGGCTGCTCGTCGTGGACGACGATCCCCCCATCGCCGACCTCGTGGCCACCGTCGCCCGTTACGAGGGCTGGGAGGCGGTCACGGCGTACTCCGGCGAGGAGGCGCTGACCCGTGCCGCCGCGTTCCGGCCGGACATCGTCGTCCTGGACCTGATGCTCCCCGGTGTCGACGGCTTCGGCGTCCTCGACCGGCTGCGCGGCGCCGGCATGAGCGTCCCGGTCGTGTTCCTCACCGCACGCGACGGTGTCGCCGACCGCGTCGCCGGGCTCACCCGGGGCGGCGACGACTACCTGGTCAAACCGTTCGCGGTGGAGGAGCTGATGGCCCGGCTGCGCACGGTGCTGCGCCGCAGCCTCGGCCCCGGCGGCCCCCGTTCGGTGCTGCGGGTCGCGGACCTGACGATGGACGAGGACACCCGGGAGGTCCGGCGCGGCGACCGGCTCCTCGCGCTCACCCCCACCGAGTACGACGTGCTGCGCTGCCTGCTGCGCAAGTCGCCCGCCGTGCTGACCAAGGCGCAGATCCTCGACGACGTCTGGCAGTACGGCTTCGGCGGCCGCTCCAACGTGGTCGAGCTGGTCGTCAGCCGGCTGCGCCGCAAGCTGGAGGCGACCGACGGCGGCGCGGTGCCCCTCATCCACACGGTGCGCGGGGTCGGGTACGTGGCGCGGCGGGCCGCCGAGTGAGAGGCCGGCTGCGCCTGGGCACCCGGCTCGCGCTGGGGGTGGGCGCGCTGTCGCTGGTGGTGTTCGCGGTGGTCGGCACCGCGCTGACGATGTACATGAGGCAGTACCAGGAGCGCCAGCTCGCCGCGCAGATGAAGCTGGTGCAGCTCGTGCAGACCAAGGACGCCAAGGCCCACGGCACGGTGGAACGGCGCCCCTACTACGGCTGGTACACCGCCGTGTACGAGGTGCGGGGCGGACACGCCGAGCTGCGCCGCCCCGCCGACGTGCCCGCGGACACCACCGCGCTCGCGGCGGTCGCCGAGGCGCAGCCGGCCTCGGGCACCACGCATCTGACCCGGACCGCGAAGATCCCCGGCGAGGGCGCCTACCTGCTGCGGGCGTGCTCGGTGGAGCGCGGGGTGGTCCTGGTCAGCGCCGCACCGCTGGCGGACGTGCGGGCGACCACCCGGCGGCTGATCACCGTGCAGGTGGTGACCTTCGCGGCGGCGCTGGCCGCGCTGGTGGTGGCCGGGCGGGCGGTGCTGCGGCGCGGGCTGCGGCCGCTGAGCGACCTGGCGGACACCGCGCACGACATCACCTCGCACGATCTGACCGACTCGGGGCGGCTGCCGGTGCGCGCGGACGGCCGCAGCGGCGCCCCGGAGATCGAGGAGCTGCGTTCGGCGTTCAACACGATGCTGGAGCACATCGACGACTCGCTGGTGGTGCGCGCGGAGGCCGAACGGCGGCTGCGGCGGTTCGTCGCGGACGCCTCGCACGAGCTGCGCACCCCGCTCATGTCGGTGCGGGGCTACGCGGACCTGTTCCAGTACGCGGCCGCCCACTCCCCCGAGGAACGGGACCGGCATCTGGCCCGGCTGCGTGCGGAGGCGGCGCGGATGGGGGTGCTCCTCGACGATCTGCTGCTGCTCGCCCGGCTGGACGCGGCGGAGGTGGAGGCGCCACTGCGGCTGGAGGAGACCGATCTGGTGGAGCTGGTGCGGCGGGCGGCGGACGCGTTCCGTGCCGCGCACCCGGACCGTCCGCTGACGGTCACGGCCGGGCCCGGGGAACTGCGGCTGCGGCTCGACCCGGCGCGGATCCGACAGGTGGTGGACAACCTGCTGACCAACGCGGCGGTGCACACCCCGGCCGGTACGAGGGTGGCGGTCGAGGTGTCCTTCGAACCCTCCGCCGAGGTGCCGGCCCGGGCGCCGACCGGGGTGTCCGGGGAGACACCGGCGCGGGTGCCCCGCCAGACGCTCCGTCAGGCACCCCGCCAGGCGCCCCACCGGGCGGTCGCGCGGACGACGGCCGCCGCGGCCGGTGAGCGCGGCGGGCACGGGGACTCGCGCGGACCCCGGGGATCCGGGGCCGCGCGCGGCGGGCGGGGCCTCGCGGTCGTCCGGGTCACGGACGCCGGGCCCGGGATACCCGCCGCCGACCGGGGGCGGATCTTCGACCGGTTCTACCGGGTCGACGAGGCCCGCAGCCGCGACCGCGGCGGCAGCGGGCTGGGGCTCGCGGTCGTCCGTTCCCTGGCCGAGGCGCACGGCGGCACCGTCGAGGTGACGGGCGGTCCCGGCGCGACCACGTTCACGCTCAGGATTCCGACGACCGGGCGGACCTGACCCGGGCCACCTCCTCGGGCAGCAGCTTCGGGGCCTCCCGGAGCACCGACTCCGCCACGGGCTGGGCCACCTCGGTCAGCCTCCCGGTCGCCGACCCCGTGGCAAGGCCTCCGTCGGCGTGCGCGGTGCCGACGGGGAGGAGCATCAGGCCGCCTCCCATGGCCAGAACGACCGCCCGACGCATCCCCGTACGGGACTCACCAACCGTCACCTTCGACTCCTTCCGCCTGCCGGGGCGCTCGCCCCGGGCGGGCCCACGCTGGCAGGGCGGGCGCGCGACACGCGAACGGAAACCCCGCTCGTCCCACGTACGGAGGAGTACGGCCCCGTCCGGCTGACGAACGGACGGTCCCGCCGTCCTCCGGGCGGGTGGACGCACGGGCGCGTTCATCACACAACGACTGCTTTGCCGCCGAGTACACCCGGAACGGGTCAATCCCGGCATCATTTGCCGCATTTCCGGCAATGCCTACGGCTTCGAGAGGTTCCGTGAGGTTCCCCGACCCGTCGAAGCTGAGGGAGTACCACCTGATGGCCCGTAGACACGTCGGCGCAGGCTGTGCCGTCCTGACCGCGCTCGGTTCGCTCGTGCTCATGAGCCCGTCCCCGGCGACGGCCACCGCCCCGTCCGTACCGCCCGCCGAGGGCCCCTCGGCGACGCGCACCCTCGGGGCCGACCGCCCTTCGGCCGAGGTCCTGCACGCGCTCGGGCGCGATCTGGGGCTGACCCCGGCCGAGGCCCGGCAGCGGCTGTCGAACGAGGCGGAGGCGGGCACCCGGGCCGGGCGGCTGCACAACGCGCTCGGCAGCCGCTTCGCCGGTGCGTGGGTGCACGGGAAGACCTCGGCCGGGCTGACCGTCGCCACCACGGACAAGGCGGACGTCGCCGCCATCGAGGCGGGCGGCGCGGACGCCAAGGTGGTCAAGGTGGCGCTGGCCGACCTGCGGAGCGCGAAGCAGAAGCTGGACACGGCCGCCACGGCCGCCGAAGCGACGCGCGGACGGCGCACGCCGGTGCGTTACGTCGACGTCGTCAACAACCGGGTCACCGTGCAGGCCACCAGCAAGGCGGCGGCGGACGACCTGATCAAGGCCGCCAAGGTGGACCGGAGCCGGGTCTCGGTCACGGTCTCCAAGGACCTGCCGCGCGCGCTGTACGACATCACCGGCGGTGACGCGTACTACATCAACGACGAGGCGCGCTGCTCGGTCGGGTTCTCCGTCACCAAGGGCGAGCAGCAGGGCTTCGTGTCCGCCGGGCACTGCGGCAGCGCGGGCGACACCACGACCGGGTACAACCAGGTCGACCAGGGCACCTTCCAGAACTCGGTCTTCCCCGGCCACGACTACTCCTGGGTCGCCACCGACGACGACTGGACCGCGACCCCGCACGTCAAGGGCGAGGGCGGGGCGACCGTGACGGTCTCGGGTTCGGTGCAGGCGCTGGTGGGCGCCTCGGTCTGCCGCTCGGGCTCCACCACGGGCTGGCACTGCGGCACCATCCAGCAGCACGACACGAGCGTGACCTACCCGGAGGGCACGGTCACCGGGGTGACCCGGACGACGGTGTGCGCCGAGCCCGGCGACTCCGGCGGCCCCTACATCTCCGGCAGCCAGGCGCAGGGTGTCACCTCCGGCGGCTCCGGCGACTGCACGCGCGGCGGGACGACGTACTACCAGCCGGTCAACCCGGCCCTGAGCGCCTTCGGCCTGACCCTCGTCACGGACACGGCGACGACGCAGACGCCGGGCACCACCCCGGAGCCGGAATCCGGCACCTGGGCGGCGGGCGCGGTCTACGACGTGGGCGCGCAGGTGACCTACGGCGGCGTCACCTACGTCTGCCTCCAGCCGCACCAGGCCCAGGGCGCGTGGCAGCCGGCCGCGACGCCGGCGCTGTGGCAGAAGGTCTGAGCCCGCACGACTCCCGGCCGGGGCCCCTCGACGGGCCCCGGCCGGCTGCGTCCTGAGGGCCGCCCGTCGGGGATCCCTGCGTTCACAGGGCGTCGGCGAGCAGGGCGTACGCGGTGGGGACGAAGGGGTCGCGGCCGTGATGGCGGCGGGTGCAGACGGCCGCCAGCGCGGTGCCCGTGCCGGGGCGGAATCCGAGGAAGGTCTGCTGGCCCAGGGTGGCGCCGGAGTGGAAGTACATCGGGCCGTGGTCGGTGGGGTGCCGGAACCAGGTGAGGGTGTGCACGTGCCGGTGCCCGACTCCGCGCCGCAGCACCGGCCGGCGCACCTCGCGCAGGGCGTCGGCCAGGGGCGCGCCGGGCGGCGGGTCGAGGTGGGCCTCCAGCAGGGTGAGCAGGTCGTCCGGGGTGGCCCGGACGGCGCCCGCGGCACGGAAGCCGCCCGCGTCGAGCGCGGGCACGGGGGTGCCGTCGGGCCGGTGACCGAGGGCGTCCGTGTCCGGTCCGGTGGCCGTGAGGGCGGTGCCGTTCAGGCCGAGCGGGCGCAGCACCTCCTCGGCGAGGAGAGTGTCCCAGGGGGTCTGCAGGGCGGCGGCGAGGGCGTGGCCGAGGACGGCGACCCCGAAGTTGGAGTAGCGCCAGCGGGTGCCGGGGCGGTGCCGGGGGCGGTGGCGCGCGAAGGCGGCGACGACGTGGGCGGCGGAGTAGCGGGCGTAGGGGTTGGTGCGCCAGGCGGGCAGGGCGCGGAGGTAGAAGTCGGCGGGGAGCGGGGGCAGTCCGGCGGTGTGGGTGATGAGGTGGGTCAGGGTGACGGGGTCGGGGCCCACAGCCCGGCGGGGGTCGAGGCAGCGGGCGGCGGGTTCGCCGCCGGAGAGCCGGCCGGTGCAGGTGAGGTGGGCCAGGAGCAGGCCGGCGTAGACCTTGGAGGCGGAGCCGGTCTCGTAGCGCAACAGGTCGCGGGGCACGGGCGGCGCCATGGCGGTGCCGCCGTGGTGGACGGTGCGGCGGCCGTGGCGGGAGAAGGCGAGGACGACGTCGGGGGCGCCAATGGCGGTGGCGGCGTCGGCGAGGCGGCGGTGCGGGGCGTCCTCCTCGTCCGGGACCGCCCGCAGCGGGCGGCGGGCGGGGGCGCTCATGCCGGTTCCTGTTCCCGTGCCGCGTCCCCGGTGAGCCTGGACAGTGCGCGTGAGGTGGCGAGCACGGAGGCGAAGGCGGCGACGAGGGTGGGGTGGTAGACGATGTCGAAGACGTCCTCGGGCTCGCCCTCGGGCATGGTGCGCACGGCGGGCATCGCGCCGTCGGGCTGCTGGGCGGCGGCGAAGCCCTCCCAGGCTCGTGTGTCGAGCGTGGGGTGGGGCAGGCAGGCGTCGACGACGAGCAGTTCGCCGAGCAGGTCCCAGCGTCGCAGGTCCAGCCAGTCGTCGATCCAGGCGGGCAGCCAGGTGGCGAGGTAGCCGGCGAGGCGGGGCGGCAGCCCCTCGGGGCGTTCGCCCCAGTCGGTGAGGTGGAAGACGGTGTGGGTGACGTCGTAGGCGATGTGTCCCTCGACGGTCCAGGGTTCGGGGGTGCGGCCGAGCCAGGTGCGGTCGACGAGTTCGGCCTCCGGGGGGCGGGCGGGCAGGCCGAAGCGGCGCTGGAAGGCGGAGAGTCCGAGACGGCGGGTGGGTGTCATCGCGAACGCCTCGGTGCTCCTCAGCGCGTGGTTGAGCCGGGCGGCCGCCTCCATCTCCGGTTGCCGGTAGCCCAGTTCGCGGAAGGGCAGGTACACCTCGAAGGGGACGGGCGAGATCGGCTCGACGCGTTGGCCGCGCACCAGCATCCGGCCGCCGTCCAGGGTGTTCCGCCAGGCGTGGTCGAGGAGTTGCCGGGCCAGTGCGGCCTGGCGGGAGCCGGCCACGCCCTCGCGGAACAGGACGGCGCAGATCAGGGCGAGTTCGCCGACCGGTTTGAACCGCTGGAGGAAGCCGGTCTCGGGGTCGGCGTCCGGTTCGAGTCGGAACCCCTCGCGGTGGGCGTGCAGCCATTCGATGGCGCGGACCCCGACGTCGTGCACGAGGCGGGTGCTGGTCATCGCGGCGTGCTCCTTGTCGTGGCGGGTGCCGTCGGTACGGGTGCCGTCGGTACGGGTGCCGGTGTTCCGGGTGCCGGTGTCCCGGGTGCCTTCGCCGCGGGGGTGCCCGTCTCGCCGAGGCGGGCGGTGGTGAGCGCGGCGGCGAAGGCGGCCATGAGGGTGGAGTGGTAGCAGCCACGGAAGCCGGAGGGGGCGGGCAGGTCCTCGGTGCCGCCGGCCTCGGGGAGGCTTCCGTCCGCGTGCTGGGCCCGCGCGAGGCGGGCCCATGCCTCGCGCAGCAGCGCACGGTCGGGGGGCGCGGGCAGACTCGCCGCGACCGCCGTCAGCTCGCAGGCCAGGTCCCAGGCCCGCCCTTCGAGGCAGGTGTCGAGCCAGGGCGGCAGCCAGTGGCCGAGATAGCCGGTGAGGTCCGGCGGTACGCCTTCGGGGGTACGGCCCCAGTCGGTGAGGTGGAAGACGACGTGGGTGAGCGTGTAGCCGGCGGCGCGTTCGAAGGTCCAGGGTTCGGGCAGCGCGCCCAGCCAGGTGCGGCGCAGGGCGGGCGCGAGCGGTCCGTGGCGCGGGATGCCGCTGTGGCGTTCGGAGTTGAGGACGCCGAGCCGCCGGTTGGGGTCCTGTTCGGTGGCCCGCCAGCCGCGGGTGCCGGCGACGGTGGCGGCGGCGCGCTCGTACCCGGTGTGGCGCAGTCCGGCCGAGGCGAACGCGGCGTACACCTCCAGCGGGTAGGTGGCGAAGGGCTCCAGCCGCTGGAGGGCGGTGAACAGGCGGCCCTCCCCGGTCTGCCGCCAGGCGAAGTCCAGCAGGTCGGCGGCGGTGCGGTGGCGGGGGTCGGCGGGACCGGTGCGCTCGCGGACGCGTCCGCAGACCTGGGCGAGTTCACCCAGGGGCTTCCAGCTCGTGTCGACGTCGCCGTGCGCGGAGAGGGCGTGTGCGTCGAGCGCGAACTCCTCGCGGTGGGCGGAGAGCCAGGCCAGGGCGGCGGCGCCGACCCGGGCCGCCCCGGTCTCCGGGAGCACCGGCGGTGCCGTGCACGTCATGCCGTCGTCCCGGTGCGCAGGAGGCGGGCCGCCTCCAGATGCAGCGTCACGCGCGGTTCCCCGTCGGCCATCTGGTGGACGAACCGCAGTCCGGCCTCCAGGCCGAGGGTGTCGGGGACGCCGTCGAGCAGGGTGAGCCACCGTCCGGCTCCGGCGGCCTGCGGCCAGTCGCGGCGGCGCACCGCGCGGACGAAACCGCGGGCCACGTCCACCGGCCGGTCCCGCGCCACGCGGGTCACCGGGCAGTCGGCGCCGGGCACCGCGAGCGGAGCCAGGACGGCGAGCCGGTGGGTGAGGGTCTGCCAGGGGGCGGCCCGCAGGTCCTCGGTGCCGGGTTCGGGTGCGGGCTCCGGCAGTTGTGGCGGGCCGGGGTCGAAGCGGTGCAGGGTGCGGGCCATCGCGCGGTGGCTCCACACGGAGGCAGGGGCGGCGCCGGGGGGCGGCGGGTAGGCCTTCAGTGCCTCGCGGTAGGTGACGAGGTCCTCGGGCGCGGGCGGGGTGCCGAGCAGCACGCTCGGCAGCAGCGCGTCGGCCCCCAGGACGCGGACGGCGGCGAGGGCGGCCTCGCCCTGCCCGGTGCGCAGGTACGGCCGCGCGGGGTCTCCGCTCCGCAGAGCGGAGACCACGGCGGTCGTGAGGTCGCGCACTGCGCCCTGAAGGGGCGTCGACGTGGCGGATTCCTCCATCGGGCCGCCTCCGTCAGCCCTTCTTGGGCCGCGGGGTCGGCGGCGACAGCAGCAGACTGGTCGTCCCGCCGGCGAGGGCGAGCGCCGCGCACTCACGGCTGTCGCGGTAGTAACCGTCGGCCTCGGCCGGTGCGAGAGCGGCCTCGACCTCGGTGCCGCGGACCTCGGTCGTGTCGTCGGTCAGATACTCGGTGGAAGCCATACCACCATCCCCTTGTGTCAGACGGACAGTCGGCATTCGCCGTTGAGGCGAACGTTGTCATCAGGGTTTCGCGAATCACCCCGTCTACACATCAAAGCGACAAAAGCATTCAAGGGGCGGGGGCTCAGCGCGTGGCCGGGGCCGGGGCGTGGCCGAGCGGCCGGGTGGTGAACGTGCCGCGCCCCCGGGTGCGGCCGCGCAGCGCCGTGGCGTAGCCGAACAGCTCGGCGAGCGGCACGGTGGCGGTCACCACGCCGGTGCCCGCCCCCGCGTCCGCCCCGGCGTGGACGGCCGACCGCGAGACCCGGCCGCGCCGGGCGGCCAGGTCGCCCAGCACCCCGCCCACGGCCTCCTCCGGCACGGTGACCGTGACCTCGGCGACCGGTTCGAGGAGGAGCATCGCCCCCGCCTCCCGCGCCCGCCGGAACGCCTCGCGCAGAGCGAAGCGGCCGGCCGTGCGGAAGGCCGTCTCGGAGGAGTCCTTCGGATGGGTCGCCCCGTCCGTCAGCGTCACGCGCACACCGGTCACCGGATGACCGCCGAGCGGGCCCTCGGCGAGGGCGTCCCGGCACCCCGCCTCCACCGCGCGCACGAACTCCCGCGGCACACGCCCGCCGACGACCGCCGACGCGAACGCGAAGCCCTCCGGACCGTCCCCGCTCTCCTCCAGCGGGGCCACGTCGAGAACGACATGGGCGAACTGGCCCGCCCCGCCCTCCTGTTTGACGTGCCGGTACACCAGCCCCGGCACCGGCCGGACCAGGGTCTCCCGGTACGCCACCCGCGGTCGGCCCACGGTCACCTCCAGGCCGTGCTCGCGGCGGACCCTCTCCACCGCGACCTCCAGATGCAGTTCCCCCATGCCGGACAGCAGCGTCTGCCCGGTCTCGGCGTCGCTCCGCAGGGCCAGGGAAGGGTCCTCCTCGGCCAGCCGGGCGAGAGCGGAGGCCAGCCGGCCGGTGTCGGTGCGCCGGCGGGCCTCCACGGCCACGGAGACGACGGGTTCGGTGGTGCCCGGCGCCTCCAGGAGCAGTGGGGCGCCGGGCGCGCACAGGGTCGTGCCGGGGCGGGCCGACTTCAGCCCGGTGACGGCGACGATGTCCCCGGCCACCGCACGGTCCAGTGGTGCGTGCCGGTCGGCGTGCACGCGCAGGACGCGCGCGATCCGCTCGGTGCGGCCGGTGGTGGCGTCCCACACGGTTCCTCCCTTCTCGATGGTTCCCGCGTACACGCGCAGGAAGGTCAGCCGGCCGGTGGCGCCCGCGCTCACCTTGAACACCAGGGCGGCGAACGGCGCTTCGGGGTCGGCGGCCCGCTCCTGCGCCGCCCCGTCGTGCGTACCGCGCACCGGCGGCACCTGGGCCGGCGAGGGCAGGAAGGAGACGACGGCGTCGAGCAGCGGCTCGATCCCGCGGTTGCGGTAGGCGGAGCCGCACAGCACCACCACGCCCTCCCCGCTCAGGGTCAGCTCGCGCAGCGCGGTGCTCAGGGTGGCCTCGGTCAGCCGGGAGAGCGCGCAGAACTCCTCCAGTGCGGCCGGGTGGAGCCCGGCGACCGCCTCCTCCAGCAGCCTGCGCCGCCGCTCCGCCTCCGCCGTCAGTTCCCCGGGCACGGGCACCGGTTCCGCGGTGTCCCCGCCGTCCCTCCAGAGCAGCGCCCGCATCCGGACCAGGTCGACGACGCCGGTGAAGCCGTCCTCCGCGCCGATCGGCATGTGCACGACCAGCGGCGCCGGATGGAGCCGCTCGCGGAGGGAGGCCACCGCGCGGTCGAGGTCGGCGCCCGCGCGGTCCATCTTGTTGACGAAGGCCAGGCGCGGGACGCCGTACCGGTCGGCCTGGCGCCACACCGACTCGCTCTGCGGCTCGACGCCCGCGACGGCGTCGAACACCGCGACGGCTCCGTCGAGCACCCGCAGGGAGCGGGTGACCTCGTCGGCGAAGTCGACGTGGCCGGGTGTGTCGATGAGGTTGATCCGGTGGCCGTCCCAGGCGCAGCTGACGGCCGCGGCGAAGATCGTGATGCCGCGGTCGCGCTCCTGCGGGTCGAAGTCGGTGACGGTGGTGCCCTCGTGCACCTCGCCGCGCTTGTGCGTGGTGCCGGTGGCGTACAGGATCCGCTCGGTGAGCGTGGTCTTGCCGGCGTCGACGTGGGCGAGGATGCCGAGGTTGCGGACGGCGGCGAGGTCGCCGCGGGAGTCGAGCGGGCGGGTGGTCGTCTGGGAGTTCGGGAGGCTTCGCACGGCCTGGCCCTTCGGGAACGTTCCGGTCGGTTGACGGAGGGCGCGATTCCCGGGACGGCACGGCGGGGCGCGGCACGACGCCGGCCGGGTTCTCGGGCCGGGTGTGCGGGTGCGGGTGCGCTCAGCCGCGCGTCACGGGCGTCCGGAGCCGGCCACGCGGCGGGCACCGGAGCGGCGGGGACACGAGGATCACCTCGTACCGCGCCCGGGGAGCGGAAACAGCGGTGCGGTCACGCACGGCCGGGCTCCCCTCGTTCCTCGACGCATCGCCGTATGCGGTGCGAAGTGATGTGTCCGGAGTGTAGGGAGCGGGGCGGGGCGGGAGCACCGCATTTTCCGCCGGGCGCGGTGCGGGGCCGGGACACGGGCGGCTCACGTGCGGGTTTTCGGTGATCGGGGGCGGGGTCGGGGAATCCCGGGGCGGCTGCCGTGTTGAACCCTGTGTGAGCAGCTCGGCTTCGGCAGGTACCAGGTTCTCCGTGCTCGACCGGTCGCGGATCCGTCAGGGGCACGACGCGGGTGAGGCGCTGCGGGACACGGTGGCGCTGGCACGCGAGGCGGAACGACTCGGCTTCCACCGGTTCTGGGTCGCCGAGCACCACGGCGTGCCCGGGGTCGCGGGCTCCGCGCCGACTGTGCTCGCGGCGGCCGTCGCGGCGGCCACCCGCACGATCCGCGTCGGCACGGGCGGGGCGATGCTGCCCAATCACCGGCCGCTGGTGGTGGCCGAGCAGTTCGGGGTGCTGGAGTCGCTGTTCCCCGGGCGGATCGACATGGGACTGGGCCGCTCGGTCGGCTTCACGGACGGGGTGCGGCGGGCGCTGGGCCGCGACCGGGAGGACGCCGAGGCGGACGACTTCGCGGGGCAGCTCGAGGAGCTGCTCGGATGGTTCCGCGGCACCTCCCCCACCGGGGTGCACGCCCGCCCCTCGGAGGGGCTGACGGTGCCGCCCTTCGTCCTGGCGATGGGCGAGGGCGCGGAGATCGCCGCGCGGGGCGGGCTGCCGATGGTCATCGGCGATCTGCGGGACCGCGAACGGATGCTGCGGGGGGTCGAGCGCTACCGGTCCGCGTTCCGCCCCTCGACGTGGGCCGAGCGGCCGTACGTGGTGATCTCCGGGACGGTGGCGGTGGCGGACACGGAGGCGGCGGCCCGGGACCTGCTGGTGCCGGAGGCGTGGTCGATGGCGTACGCGCGCACGCACGGCACGTTCCCGCCGCTGCCGACGGTGGAGGCGGTGCGGGAGCGGGTGATGACGGCGAAGGAGCGGGAGCTGTTCGAGGGCGGGCTGCGGGGCCACGTGGCCGGCCCGGCGGAGGAGGTCGTGGCCGAGCTGGCGGGGGTGGTGAGGGAGACGGGCGCGGAGGAGGTGCTGGTGACGACGAGCACGTACGACCGCGCGGCTCTGGTGGACTCCTACCGGGGCCTCGCCCGCGCGCTGGGGCTGGACTCCCCCGGGCCCGGCTGAGCGCGGGGTCGGGCGGCAGGCGGGACCGGCCGGGGGGGTGATCCCGGCCGGGGGCGGGGCCGGGGCGGACACGAGGCGGGGCCGGGGATGAGCACCACTCCCGGCCCCGCCCGTCCGCCGGCTCGGCGAACGTCCTTCGGACGCGACCCGCGTCCTCTCGGTGCGGCCCGGCCGCTACCGCTTCGCGGCCTTGCGGGTCGCCCGCAGCCACTCCTTGTTCATCCCGGTGATCGACATCAGCGGGATGCCCTTGGGGCACGCGGTCGCGCACTCGCCGGCCAGGGTGCAGCCGCCGAAGCCCTCCTCGTCCATCTGGGCCACCATGTCGAGCACCCGGGTCTCCCGCTCGGGGGCACCCTGCGGCAGCACGTTCAGGTGGTTGATCTTCGCGGAGGTGAACAGCATGGCCGCCCCGTTGGGGCAGGCGGCGACGCACGCGCCGCAGCCGATGCACTCGGCGTGCTCGAAGGCGAAGTCGGCGTCCGCCTTGGGCACGGGCGTGGCGTGGGCCTCGGGGGCGGAGCCGGTGGGCGCGGTGACGTAGCCGCCGGCCTGGATGATCCGGTCGAAGGCCGAGCGGTCGACGACGAGGTCCTTCACCACCGGGAACGCGGCGGCCCGCCACGGCTCGATGTCGATGGTGTCGCCGTCCTGGAAGGCCCGCATGTGGAGCTGGCAGGTGGTGGTCCGCTCGGGGCCGTGCGCGTCGCCGTTGATGACGAGCGAGCAGGCGCCGCAGATGCCCTCGCGGCAGTCGTGGTCGAAGGCGACGGGGTCCTCGCCCTTGAGGATGAGTTCCTCGTTGAGGGTGTCGAGCATCTCCAGGAAGGACATGTCGGAGGAGATGCCGTCCACCTCGTACGTGGACATGGCGCCGTCGGCGTCGGCGTTCTTCTGCCGCCAGACGCGCAGGGTGAGCCTCATGCGTAGCTCCGCTGGGTGGGGTGGACGTACTCGAAGACGAGGTCTTCCTTGTGCAGGGTGGGTGCCTCGCCGGTGCCGGTGAACTCCCAGGCGGCGGCGTACCCGAACTCCTCGTCCCGGCGGGCGGCCTCGCCCTCGGGGGTCTGGGACTCCTCGCGGAAGTGGCCGCCGCAGGACTCGGCGCGGTGCAGTGCGTCGAGGCACATCAGCTCGGCGAGTTCCAGGTAGTCGACGATGCGGTTGGCCTTCTCCAGCGACTGGTTGAACTCCTCGCCGGTGCCGGGGACCTTGATCCGCCGCCAGAACTCCTCGCGGACTGCGGGGATGCGTTCCAGGGCCTTGCGCAGACCCTCCTCGGTGCGGGCCATGCCGCAGTACTCCCACATGAGTTCGCCGAGTTCGCGGTGGAAGGAGTCCGGGGTGCGGTCGCCGTCGACGGCGAGGAGCAGGTGGAGCCGGTCCTCGGTCTCGGCGAGCACCTCCTGGACCACCGGGTGGTCCTCGGTGACCGGTTCGCTGTGCGGGTTGCGGGCGAGGTAGTCGTTGATGGTGGCCGGCAGCACGAAGTAGCCGTCGGCCAGGCCCTGCATCAGCGCGGAGGCGCCGAGCCGGTTGGCGCCGTGGTCGGAGAAGTTGGCCTCGCCGACCGCGAACAGGCCCGGGACGGTGGTCTGCAGGTCGTAGTCGACCCACAGTCCGCCCATCGTGTAGTGCACGGCGGGGTAGATCCGCATGGGGACCTTGTACGGGTCCTCGTCGGTGATCCGCTGGTACATGTCGAAGAGGTTGCCGTACTTGGCCTCGACGGCTCCCCGGCCCATCCGCCGGACGGCGTCGGCGAAGTCGAGGTAGACGCCCTGGCCGCCGGGGCCCACTCCCCTGCCCTCGTCGCACACGTTCTTCGCGGCGCGGGAGGCGATGTCGCGGGGCACGAGGTTGCCGAAGGAGGGGTAGATCCGCTCCAGGTAGTAGTCGCGCTCGTCCTCGGGGATCTCGTTCGGCGGGCGGGTGTCGCCCTTCGCCTTCGGCACCCAGATGCGGCCGTCGTTGCGCAGCGACTCGCTCATCAGGGTCAGCTTGGACTGGTGGTCGCCGGTGCGCGGGATGCAGGTGGGGTGGATCTGGGTGAAGCAGGGGTTGGCGAAGTAGGCGCCGCGCCGGTGCGCCCGCCAGACGGCGGTGGCGTTGGAGTTCATGGCGTTGGTCGACAGGTAGAAGACGTTGCCGTAGCCGCCGGAGGCGAGGACGACGGCGTCCGCGAAGTAGGTGTCGATCCTGCCGGTGATCAGGTCGCGGGCGACGATGCCGCGGGCCTTGCCGTCGATGACGACGAGGTCGAGCATCTCGGTGCGCGGGTGCATCTCGATGTTCCCGGCCGCGATCTGGCGGGAGAGCGCCTGGTAGGCGCCGAGGAGGAGCTGCTGGCCCGTCTGGCCGCGGGCGTAGAAGGTGCGGGAGACCTGGACGCCGCCGAAGGAGCGGGTGTCGAGCAGGCCGCCGTACTCGCGGGCGAAGGGCACGCCCTGGGCGACGCACTGGTCGATGATCTCGACGGAGATCTGCGCGAGCCGGTGCACATTGGACTCGCGGGAGCGGAAGTCGCCGCCCTTGACGGTGTCGTAGAACAGGCGGTGGATCGAGTCGCCGTCGTTGCGGTAGTTCTTCGCCGCGTTGATGCCTCCCTGCGCGGCGATGGAGTGGGCGCGGCGCGGGGAGTCCTGGTAGCAGAACTGGACGACGTGGTAGCCCTGTTCGGCGAGGGTGGCGCCGGCGGAGCCGCCCGCCAGTCCGGTGCCGACGACGATGACGGTCTTGCCGCGCCGGTTGGCGGGGTTGACCAGCTTGGCCTCGAAACGCCGGGTGTCCCAGCGCTCGTTGATCGGGCCCGCCGGGGCCTTGGTGTCGGCGAGGGGCTCGCCGGTGGAGTAGTCGAGGTAGCCGGTGCGGCCGGCGGGGGCCGGCACGGGCGAGGACTTCGACGGGGCCGACGGCGGGTTCGAGGAGTTCGACGGATTCGACGGGATCACAGTCAGCTCACCACTCCGGTCATGACGCCCACGGGGACGGCGACGAAACCGGCCGTGAGCAGCAGCGCGAGGACGTTCGCGACGGTCTTCAGGGCGCGGTCGCGGGTGCGGCTGCCGGCGCCCAGGGTCTGTGCGGCGCTCCAGAACCCGTGCTGGATGTGCAGCCCGAGCGCGAGCATCGCCACGATGTAGACGACGTTGCCGTACCAGGTGGAGAAGGTGTCCACCACGTTCTGGTACGGGTGCCCCTCCTGGAAGCCCCCGGAGTGCACGGTGCCGGTGGTCAGGTCCAGGAGGTGCCAGACGATGAACAGGCCGAGGATGACCCCGCCCCAGCGCATGGTGCGAGTGGCGTAGCTCGCGCGGGCCTTCTTGTGCACGTACTTGCTGGGCCTGGCCCTGAGGTCGCGGCGGCTGAGCTGGTACGCGGAGACGGCGTGCCCGAGGACGGCGAGGACGAGGACGACGCGGACGAGCCACAGCGTCCACTCGTAGTGCATGAAGGGCTCGCCGATGGTCCGCAGCCAGTGGGCGTAGTGGTTGTACTCGGCCGCCCCGAAGTAGATCTTCAGATTGCCGATCATGTGGGCGACCAGGTACAGCAGCATGATCAGCCCGCTGACGGCCATGACCGTCTTCTTGCCGACGGAGCTGTCCCACACCGTGCGCGTCATGGACGGTCGTCGGTCCGTCCGCGTTGCCAGAGCCATGAACATGACGCTAGGGCCGAAGGACCCCATCGGTCCAAGACATGGAACGGCTGGATTCCATAGCCATTCCCTATCGAGGCGTATGCTGCCGGGGTGCAGTTCCAGCAGCTCCAGTACTTCGTGGCGGTCGCCGAGGCCCGGCACTTCACCCGGGCCGCCGACCTCGTGCACGTGGCTCAGCCCTCGCTGTCGCAGCAGATCAAGGCACTGGAACGGGAGCTGGGCGCGGACCTCTTCCTGCGCGCCCGGGGCAACATCACGCTCACCGCGGCGGGCGAGGCGCTGCTGCCGCTGGCCCGGCGCATCCTCGCCGACGCGGAGACCGCGCGGCACGAGGTGCAGGAGCTGGTGCAGCTCCGGGCCGGACGGGTGCGGCTCGGGGCGACGCCGAGCGTGTGCACGGGCCTGCTGCCCGACGTGCTGCGCGCCTTCCACGACCGCTATCCGGGGGTCCGGCTGCTGATCGAGGAGGGCGGCTCGCACGACCTGGTCCGCGAGCTGGCCCGCGGGGCGCTGGACCTCGCGCTCGTGGTGCTGCCGCTGCCCTCGCCGTCCCCGGCGCTGACGACGGTCGAACTGCTGCGGGAGGACCTGGTGGTCGTCTCCTCGCCGGAGGCGCCGCGGCCGGGCGCGGGCCGGCGCGCGGTACGGGTGGCGGAGCTGGAGGGCGAGCGGCTCGTGATGTTCCGGCACGGGTACGACCTGCGGGAACTGACCGTGGCGGCGTGCCGGGCGGAGGGGTTCGAACCGGACTTCGCGGTGGAGGGCGGCGAGATGGACGCGGTCCTCGGTTTCGTACGGGCCGGTCTCGGCGTGGCGGTCGTGCCGCGGATGGTGGCCGCGCGCTCGGGGCGCGGTCTGCGGGTGACACCGCTGGCCCCGCCGGGGCTGCACCGTACGATCGCGCTGGCGCACCGCAGCGACGTGGCCCCGCCGCGCGCGGCCCGGGAGCTGCAGAGGATGCTGCTCGAAAGGTGAAACGGCCGAGGGGGCGCCCCGGGCGGGGCGCCCCCTCGGCCGTGGTGACCTTCACTCGGCCTGGGCCACCGCCACCGTCGGGGAGGTGCGGGCCGCCCGCAGGGCCGGGAGCAGGCCGGCCGCCGCCGTGACGAGGACCAGGGCCGCGAAGACCGCCGCGAGGCGGGCCGTGGGGAGGGTGAACGGGGCCGCCGTCTCGACGATGCCGACCGCGAGCCAGGAGTACGGGATGCCGAGGGCGAGGCCGAGGACGCCGCCCAGGACACCGTAGAGCGCGCACTCCGCCGTGACCATGCGGTGCACGGATCCGGTGCCGAGCCCGAGCGCCCGCAGCAGCCCGAACTCCCGGGTGCGTTCGACGACGGTGAGGCTCGCCGTGGTGGCGACCCCGGCGACCGCCACGAGGACGGTCAGGCCGAGGACGAGGACGACCGTCGTGGCCATCGTCCGCAGGTCGTCGGACTCGCTGTCCTGGCCGTCCGTCCCTTCGGCGAGGACCCGGCCGTCGCCGCGTTCCGGGCCGGTCAGCGTGGCGGTGACGGCCCGCTGCGCCCGGGCCCGTCCGTCGGGGCCGTCCTGCGCGGCGTCGGCGACGACCATGGAGGGGGCCGTGGCCGCCCCCATGCGGGTCAGCGTGCCGGCCGGGACGAAGTAGTTGGCGCCGTAGGGGCCTTCTCCGGGCAGCGTGGCCGCCACGGTGAGGTGGACGGGCCGGTCCTTGAACCGCAGTGTCACGCGGTCGCCCGCCCTCACCCCGAGGGTGTGGGCGTGCTCGGCGTCGACGACGACGTGCCCGGGGGCGAGGTGGCCGAGGGAGCCGGTGCGGGCGGTCAGGCCCACCCCGGACCGCAGGGTGGAGAGGTCGAGGTCGGCCATGGTCGCGGTGAGCCTGCCCTCGACGACCTCGGCGGTGCGGAAGGCCGTCACGTCGGCCAGTTCGCGATGTGCCCTCAGGTCGGCGGCGAGCGCCCCGTCCAGTGGTTTCCCGTCCCCGGAGGTCAGGGCGAAGTCGGCGGGTGCCGCCACCGCCTGCCGGTAGCGGTCGTAGGCCTCCAGGGAGGAGAGGCAGGTCAGGGTCGAGCCGATCAGGCAGGCGCCGAGGGCCACGACGACCGAGACGGAGGCCGCCCGGCCGGGTGCCCCGCCGACCCCGGCGACCGCGAGGCGGCCGGCCGCGCCGACGCGGCGCAGCGGCACGGCGAGGGCCGCGAGCAGGGGGCGGACGAGGCGGGGCCCGAGGAGGACGAGGGCGAGGAAGGCGAGACCGCCCGAGGCCACCAGGAGGGTCAGCCCGGTGACCGGGTCGTAGCCGGTGTCGCCCGGCTCGGGGAGGTCGTGGTGGCCCTGCAGGGCGAGCAGCCCGGCCGCCGCCGCGCACAGCAGGCCGAGGGCGGCACGGCCGAGGCCGCCCGTCCCCCCGTCACCGGAGGCGGAGGTGCGCAGGGCCTGCAGCGGGGAGACCCGCGAGGCGGACAGGGACGGCGAGACGACCGCGAGGACCGCGAGGAGGCCGGTGCCGAGGACGGTGAGGACGGCCTCGGTGAGGGGGAGACCGGCGGGTGCGGACAGGTCGCCCCCGAAGGCCCCGGAGAGCGCGGGGACGAGGCTCCCGCAGCCCCAGGCGGCCAGCGTGCCGAGCGCACCGGCCAGCAGCCCGACGACCGCGCCCTCGACGACGAGCGCGGCGGCCAGCCGGCGCGAGGTAGCCCCGATGGTGCGCAGCAGGGCGAGCTGGCGCACGCGCCGGGCGAAGACGATGCGGAAGGTGGAGGTGGCGACGAGAACGGCCGCGCCGACGGCGACGACGAGGAACACGGCGACGAGGTCCAGGAGGTCGCTCGCCTCCTTGACCGCCTGGTGGGCCTCCTCGTCCCGCACCTCGTCCCCGGAGCGCACCTGTGTGCCGGGCACCGCCCGGCGGATCCGCTCGGCCAGGTCCGCCGGGGCGGCCCGGGTGTCGGTGCGGACGTCGACGGCGGTGTAGCCCGAGGCGCCGAGCAGGGCGGTCAGTGCGGGGCCGGAGGCGTATCCGGTCGGCTTCGTGTCCTCGGTCGCGGTGCTGCGGACGATGCCGGTGACGCGGACCTTCACCTCCCGGGTGCCGTCCCCGTCCTCGCCCTCGGGCCGCAGCAGGGTCAGGGTGGAGCCGGGCGCGAGGTGGTACTCGCGGGCGGCCTGCGCGTTGACGGCGAGCCGGTTCCGCCCCGAGGGGTAGGTGCCCTTGGTGAGTCGTACCTCGGCCAGTTCGCCGCTGCCGGGGTCCGCGGACAGGCGGAGGTAGCGTTCGACGGCGCTGCCGCCGAGCGGGGAGCCGTCGTCGATCCGGCCGACCGCCTCGGCGATCCCGGGGATCTTGCGGATCGCGGCGAGCCGCGCATCGTCGAGCGCGTCGTCGTCACCGGAGCCGTCGAAGGCGCCTGAGCCCTCGGAACCCTCGGAGTCGTCGGCGGTGACCACGAGCGAGACGGCCTCGGGCGTGCCGTGGAAGCGCGCGATCACGGTGGCGCTGAGGATCTGCTGGGCCATGACGGCCCCGAAGACGACGAACGCCGCGATGAGCAGGGACGTCGCGGTGGCCAGGGACCGGCCGGGCCGCCGCAGCAGCTCCGCCGCCTGGGAGCCGAGGACGGTCGCGCGCCACGGCCTGCTCGCCCTGATCGGCGCGCTGGGCGCGGCCGGGGCGCCGGGGCCGCGGGGCCCCTCGGGGGTGCGGGAACTGTCGGGGGTGCGCGGTGTGCTCATCGGTGCCTCGCCGTGACGTCGCGGAGGAGGACGGTGTTCCGGTCGGGTTCGGCGGGGCGCTCGTCCTTCACGACGCGGCCGTCCGCGAGGGTCAGCACCCGGTCCGCGTAACTCGCGGCCCTCGGGTCGTGGGTGACCATCACGACCGTCTGCCCGAGGTCGTCGACGGACTGGCGCAGGATGGCGAGGACCTCCGCGCCGGACTGGGAGTCGAGGTTGCCGGTGGGCTCGTCGGCGAAGACCACGGCCGGACGGGCCACCAGCGCCCGGGCGACGGCCACCCGCTGCTGCTGTCCGCCGGACAGCTCCGAGGGGCGGTGCGTCAGACGGTGGGCGAGGCCGAGGACCTCGCAGAGGTGGTCGATCAGCGCACGGTCCGGCCGGCCGCCCGCCATCGTCACCGGCAGCACGATGTTCTCGTACGCGGTGAGCTGGGGGAGCAGGTTGAAGGACTGGAAGACGAAGCCGATCCGCTCCCGGCGCACCCGGGTCAGCGCCCGGTCGGAGAGCCGGGTGAGTTCCGTGCCGTCCAGGACGATGCTGCCGGAGGTCACGCCGTCGAGCCCGGCGAGGCAGTGCATCAGCGTCGACTTCCCCGATCCGGAGGGGCCGACGACGGCGGTGAACCGGGCGCGTTCGATGCCGACGGACACCCCGTCGAGGGCCCGCACCTCGAGGGTCCCCTGACGGTAGCTCTTGACCAGGGCGGTGGCGGTGATGACGTCGTCCGGTGCGGGGACGGGCGCGGTGGTGGGCAGGCTCATGGTGGCGGTCTCTCGCGTTCTCGGGATGTCGCGGTGTCGCGGATGTCGCGGTGTCGCGGATGTCGCGGATGTCGCGGTGTCGCGGATGTCGCGGTGTCGCGGATGTCGCGGTGCGGGTGGCTCGCGGTGCGGGTGGCTCGCGGTCTCGGTGGCTCGCGTCCGGTGGCCGGGAGCCGAACGGTGGCTCGTGTCCGGTGGTCAGTTGCCGAACCGCGGCATGCTGACGGTGACTCCGGAGTCCGAGCAGTGCCCCCGCGCCTGCTCCTGCAGGGCCGTCACGTCCCGCTTGCTCGGCACCTCAGCGGACTTGCCGGCGTGCTGCTTGGCGGACTCGACCGCCCAGCCCTCGTAGGTGGCGATGTCGACGCCGAGGTAGCCGTCCTTCATCTCCCGGCGGCGCTTGTCACCGGTCTTCTTCCACCACTTCTCCGCCTCGGGCACGGGACCGGTGGAGATCCGCTGCGCCTCGGTGACGATGTCCTGCGCCAGGCGGCAGTCGGCGGCGGACGCCTGACTGGGCTTCTTGTACTCGTGGTAGGCGTAGGCCGCCCCGCCGGCCACGGCAACGGTGAGCACGGCCGCGAGGGAGCCGAGGACGAGACGCCTGCGGCCGCGGGCGGGGGCGGCGGAGGCGGGGGCGTCGACGAGGGTGGGCGTGCTGTGCATCGGGGTCTCCAGGGCTTCTCGGGGCTGCGTCCGCCGTGTTCGGCGACAGTGAGAAGTCTGGTTTCCGGGGCCCTCCCGGACATCGGTCAGGAATGCGAGATCGCGGGTGCCCTTTCTGAACCGTGGGGTGGGGCGGGTTCTGCACCCCCAGGGGCAGAACAGGACGGGATCCCTACCCCCTCAGGGGGAGGCCCTCGGCCGGAGGGCCCCGGGCCCGGCCGTGTCCCGGGCACGGGAACGGCTCACACGGGCGGGCGCACCAGGCCGGACTCGTAGGCGAACGCGACCGCCTGGGCGCGGTCGCGCAGGTGCAGCTTCGCCATCAGGTTCCCCAGGTGGGTCTTCACCGTGGCCTCCGCCACGTACAGCTCCGCGGCGACCTCGGCGTTGGACAGCCCCCGGGCGACCTGGCTCAGCACGTCACGCTCGCGCGCGGTGAGGACGTTCAGCCGCTCGGACTGTCCGTTCGCGGGTGCCAGCCGGTCGGCGACCTGGTCGAGGAGGAGGCGGGTGATGCGCGGCGCCACCACGGACTCCCCCGCTGCCACGACGCGGATGGCGCCGACGACCTCGGCGGCGGGCGCGTTCTTCAGCAGGAAGCCTCCCGCCCCCGCCCGCAGCGCCGCGAAGGCGTCCTCGTCGTTGTCGAAGGTGGTGAGCACGAGGACGCCGGGCGGCTTCTCACGGCGCATCAGTTCCTCGGTGGCCCGGATGCCGTCCATGACGGGCATGCGGATGTCCATGATGACGACGTCCGCCTCGACCCTGTCCAGCAGGTCGAGGGCCTCCGCGCCGTTCTCCGCCTCGCCGACCACCTCGATGTCCTCGGCGGCGGCCAGCACCATGGAGAACCCGGCGCGGATCAGCGGCTGGTCGTCCACCACGGCCACCCGGATCGGACCGTGCGGCCCCTGCTCCCCTGCTGCCTGCGTCAACGCCTCGTCCTTGTCGGTATCCGGGCACGTACGTGCCATCCACTGCCCAGCCGCGGGCCGGCCTCGAAGGTGCCGCCGGCGAGTTCCACCCGCTCCCGCATGCCCATCAGGCCGTTGCCGCCGGAGTGCGGATCGATCCCGCCGCCGGCGAGCGTGCCTGCCCCGTCGTCGATCACGCCGATCAGCAGTGTGCCCTGTTCCTCGCGGAGTTCGATACCGACCTTGGCCCCGGCGCCCGCGTGCCGGAGCACGTTCGTCAGACATTCCTGGACGATCCGGAAGGCCGTCATCTCCTCCGCGGGGGTCAGGAGTCCCTCGCCGACCTCGACGGACACGTCCACGGTCAGCCCGGCGACCCGTGCGCGCTCCGCGACGACCTCGATCTCGTCGAGGGTGACCAGGCGCCGCTCCGTCCCGTCGGCATCCCGGCCCTGGTCGCCCTCGCGCAGTACGCGGACGATCCGGTGCATGTCGTCGATGGCGTCCCGGCCGGTGGCGGCGATCGTCTTCAGCGCGGACTCCGCCATGTCCGGCGCTTTGCGCAGCACGGCACCGGCGCCGTCCGCCTGGAGGATCATCACGGCCAGGCTGTGTGCCACCACGTCGTGCAACTCCCGGGCGATCCCGGCACGTTCCTCGGCGGCGGCCAGCCGCATGCGGTTCTCCTGCTCCCGCTCGGCGTGCCAGGCCCGGGCCGCCTGGCTCTCGGCGTACAGGCGCCTGGTGCGCAGGGAGTAGGCCGTCAGCCAGACCGTCAGCGTGCCGCCCCAGAAGTACGGCAGGTCCTCGGGGAACAGGACCGGGTCCAGGCCGCCGGGCGGCACCACGACCGCGGCGGCCCCGGTGGCCAGCAGCACCGCGCCGCCCGCCAGGTAGGGCATCCGGGGGTCGCGGGAGTGGTGGACGACCGACATCATGGCGCAGAGCACGGCGATGTCGTACGCGGCGGGCGCCGAGGCGAGCGGACTGTCACCGCCGGACAGCAGACCCTGCACGGTGCACAGCGCCAGGACGGCCGCGAGCACGGCGACCGGCCACCGCCTGCGGACGAACATGGTGAGCGCCATGAGGGCGCTCAGCGGCCAGTCGTAGCCGACTCCGTACGGGTCGGCCGTCAGCAGGATCAGCAGGGCGAGTCCCACGTCGCCCAGCCGGCCCAGGAGGTGCCGGTACCGGCCGGTCAGACGGATCCACGCGGCCGGTTCCGGGGGCCTGTCCTGCTCGCTCAACTTCTCGTCCGTCCCGTGCCTAGCCGGTGGCGTCCACCAGCGCGAGTTCGCGCAGCCTGTCCGGCGGGCCGGGGCGGGCGTAGTACCAGCCCTGCGCCGTGTCGCAACCCAGCACCCGGAGCTGTTCGGCCTGTGCCCCGGTCTCCACGCCCTCGACGGTCACGGTGAGGTCCAGGCTGTGTGCCAGGGTGACGATACCCTCGACGATCTTGAGGTCGACGGGGTCCGCCGGGTACTGCTGCATGCCCTGGGTGAAAGAGCGGTCCAGCTTGAGTATGGACACCGGCAGGCGGCGCAGGTTGGCGAGGTTGGAGTAGCCCGTGCCGAAGTCGTCGAGCGCGATGTCCACGCCCATCTCCGCGAGCCGGCGCAGCGGTTTGAGCAGGTCGTCGTCGGCGCCGATCAGCGCGGACTCGGTCACCTCCAGGCAGAGCGCCTCCGGTTCGACGCCGGTCCGCTCCAGGATCTCGACGGTGTCGGAGACGAGTCCGGGGTGGGTGAGCTGGCACGGGGAGAGGTTGACGTTGACGCGGAGCGGGAAGTCCTCGCCGTGCTGCCGCTGCCAGTCGCGGGCCTGGCGCACCGATTCCTCCAGCACCCAGCGGCCCAGCGGCACGATCAGCCCGGTGTGCTCGGCGAGCCCGATGAAGCGGTCCGGGCCGAGCACGCCGTGCTGCGGGTGCAGCCAGCGCACCAGCGCCTCGGCCCCGTGCACCTCGCCGTCGTCGAGCCGCACCAGCGGCTGGTACTCGATGAAGAACTCGCCCCGGTCCAGCGCGGCGGGCAGGGCCGTGGTGAGTCCGTGCCGGGTGATGGCGCGGGCGTCGGCCTCCGGGTCGGCGAGCTCGTAGCGGTTGCCGCCGGCGGACTTGGCCCGGTACATCGTGATGTCGGCGCTGCGCAGCACCTCGGCGGGGCCGCGTTCGCCCGCAGGGCCCTCGACGACGCCGATGCTGCCGCGCACCAGCAGTTCGCGGCCGTCGATGCGGACGGGGCCGGACAGCGCGTTCATGATCCGGTCGGCGAGGTCGTCGACCCCTCGCTCGGTGTCCGGGCCGGTGGTCAGCGCGACGAACTCGTCGCCGCCGAGGCGGGCGACCATCTCGCCGGGCGCGGTGGCGCAGCCCTGCAGCCGGTCGGCGACCTCGACGAGGAGCCGGTCGCCGGCGGCGTGCCCGAGGCTGTCGTTGATGGTCTTGAAGCCGTCCAGGTCCAGGTAGCAGAGCCCGAACCGCTGGCCCTCCCCGGCGGAGAGCGCCTTCTCCAGCCGCTCGAAGAACAGCGTGCGGTTGGGCAGCCCGGTGAGCGCGTCGTGCGTGGCCTCGTAGCGCAGCCGCAGGTTGAGCAGCCGGCGCTCGGTGGTGTCCTCCATCAGCGCGAGCTGGTACTGCGGCGCCCCGTCGGCGTCCCGCAGCAGGGACACCGTCAGATTGGTCCACAGCACGGTGCCGTCGGGCCGGTAGAACGGCTTCTCGACGTGGTAGTGCTCGCGTTCGCCGCGCACCAGTTCCTGGTAGAGCCGCCACACCTGCGGGGCGTCCTCGGGGTGGGACCATTCGGCGACGTTGCGGTCCCGCAGCAGTCCCTCGGAGCCGCCGAACATGCGCAGCAGCGCGCCGTTGACCTCCAGGACGTTGCCCTCGAGGTCGGCGATGGAGATGCCTATCGCCGCGCCCTCGAAGACGGCGCGAAAGCGTGCCTCGCTCGCGTGCAGCGCCTGCGCGACGACGCCCTGGGCCTTCAGCGCGGCGGCGGAGATGGCCTCCTGCTCGGCGAGCGTGCGCTCCCGCAGTGCCTGCGCGAAGCCGGCGGCCATCGCGTGCTGCAGCCGCGAGGAGCGGGTGCGCAGCGCCTCCTGCGTGCTGCCGGGGGCGTCCGCCCCGCCGCAGTAGAGCACCAGGTAGGCGTCCACGCAGTCGAGTGTGGCGCCGAGCGCCTCGGGGTCGGTGCAGTGCACGTCGATGAGGGCGGCGCCGACCGCCCTGGCCTCGGCCGCGTCGAAGGACCGGGCCCGCAGCGCCTCGCTCAGGCGGCGGGCCAGCGGCAGCAGCAGGGCCTCGAACTCGGGGCGGGTGAGCGGCGTCGTGGTCACCGGGAAGACGGCCCGGCTCCAGATCGTCGCGAAGCGGCGCAGTCTGTCCTCCGGCCCGTCCGGTTCCGCGCTCACGCCGTGCGCCCCACGCCGGCGAACCCCGCGAAGGCGTAGGGGTCCTCGTCCTCGCGCGCGGTGTCGGGCCGCCAGTCCGCCATCGGCACCAGTCCGGGTTCCACCATGTCGTACCCCTCGAAGAACCGCGCGATCTCCTCGCGCGAGCGCATGATCAGCGGATTGCGGATGTCCTTGTACACGCCGACCGCGCCCTCGGCCCGCTCGGACGGCAGCGGAATGCCCTCGTACGAGGCGTGCGTGAGCACGAGCAGGCTGCCCGGCGCGAGCGCGTCGCGCAGTTCGGCCACCGCCCGGTACGGGTCGTTCGCTTCTTCCACGAAGTGAAGTATGGCAACGAGAAGAAGGGCTACCGGACGGTTCAGGTCGATCAGCCGCTCCACTTCGGGGGCGGCGAGGATGTCCCGGGGCTTGAGCAGGTCCGCCGCGAGGACGTCCGCGTCCGGGTTCCGGCTCAGGACCGCCTGGCTGTGCGCGACCGCCACCGGGTCGTGGTCGACGTAGACCACGCGGGCGCCGGGGTGCGCCGCCTGGGCGGCCTCGTGGACGTTGCCGTGGGTCGGGATGCCGGAGCCGATGTCGAGGAACTGGGTGATGCCCTCCTCCTCCACGGCGTACCGCACGGCCCGGCGCAGGAACGCGCGGTTGGCCCGCATGATCCTCGGCAGGCCCGGCATGAACTCCATCGCCCTGCGGGCCGCCTCCCGGTCGACCTCGAAGTTGTGCGAACCGCCCAGGTAGTAGTCGTAGATGCGAGACACGGAAGGCACCGAGATGTCGATGTTCCGTGGGGCCCAGGCGGGACGCTCCATCAAGCACTCCAAGGCGGTTGGCGACGACTTGTGACGACTTGTGCCGGCTGAGCCGATCCGGTGTTCGAGCCGAGGCTACTGATCGTCCGCCAACAGGGCGAGGGGAAACGGAAATTGGTCATCCGCTCGCGGCCCGTGCGGAGGGCACGTGCCGACGGCACGCCCCTCGCGCCGCCGTGGAGTGCGCGGGGCGTGCGCCCCGGTACGAAGGAGGAGGAGTGGGGCGAAAGAGGGGGCGCCGCGTCACTGTGGGGTGGTGTCCGGGTGCGGGGCGTGGCGAAGGGGCGGATTCGGCGCATCCGCAGACGGACGCGCCCCCGTCCGCTCGGCGGAGGGGGGCGCGTGAACGGAGGGGGCGGGTGGGCGCGGGACGGTCACTTCTTCGGTGCGCCGACCGGTTTTCCGTCGGGGGCGACGGCGTACCACGTGCCGCCGACGCCCTGTCCGTTCGTGTCCCCGGCGGCCTTGTCGCCGGCGAAGGTGTAGATGGGCCAGCAGTTGACCGTCATCTGCTTGGCGCCGTCGGGGCGGGTGAAGGACATCAGGCCCTTCTTCACGAGCCCCTTGGTGTCCGCCTCCTCGACCGGCGCGACGACGGGCCACTTCTCCAGGCAGGCGCCGGTGCAGGCCGACTTGGGCACGGGCCAGGCCTGGTCCTTCATGAAGCGGTAGACCGTCCTGCCGTTCTTGTCGACGACGATGTCGCCCAGCTTGGCGTCCTTGCGGACGGAGAGCCCGGGCATCGTGGCCTTCTTGCCGTCGGCGGCCGTGGCGAACCACTTGCCGCCCACGCCCTCGCCCTTGACGTCTCCGGCCTTGGTGTCCTTGGCGTAGCGGTACATCGGCCAGCCGGCGACGGTCAGTTGCTTGGTGCCGTCGGTCCGGGTGACCTCGCCGATCAGGGATTTGTCGATGCCGGTGGCGGCCGAGGCACCCTCCGCGGGGACCGGCGGCCATGCCTTGGCGCAGTCCCCGGCACAGGTGGACTTGGGCGGCTTGGCGGTGTCGTCGTCGAAGCGGTAGAGGGTCATCCCGGAGCCGTCGGTGACCACGTTGCCGAGGCCGGCGCTCTCGCTGAGGGACAGCTTGCCTGCCGGCTTGGCGGTGACCGCGCTGTCCCCGATCTGGGAGCCGGACCCGTTGGGGCTGGCGGCCCCGGACGGTGAATCGGTGGCGTAGCCGCCGGCGGCGGCGGCACCGACGTTCTGACTGCCGGTCGACTGGCCGCCGTTGTCCTGGCCGCACGCCGTCGTCAGCGCCAGGACCGCGGCCGCCGTCGCCATGAGGGAGGCGCTCCGCCAGGCTCTGTTCATTGTCAACTCCCGCTATCCGCTTGCCACTTGGGTGTCACAGCGGGCTCGTGCGCCGCTTATGGCCCTATGTACGCGCGGACACACCAGCCGTGTTCAACGAGAGCGGGAATTTCTTTTCCGGCCTGTTCGCGCACCCGTGCCCACGGCCGTGCGGGGCGGCCGGCCGGAGATCAAACCCACCACGGGCACATGTCCCTCCTTCGGGGTATTCGGCCTGGTCTGCGGCGTGTACGGCTCCCGCGCGGCCCATGCTCTCCGACGTGCATGGATCAGAACGGACCCGACCCGCTCTCGGGCTACGGCTGTTGGGCGTGATGACGCTGGTGTGGGCGCTCGCGGGCGCCCCGACGGGCACGGCCTCCGCGGACGCCTGCGCGTACGTCTCGTCCGGGCCGGGCGGCTCGGCCGTGGTCGCCGCCGCGGGCGAGGCGGGGGCGGCGGTGGGCTTCGGCACGTCCGGCAGGGGCCCCGGCGTGGTCGCCTCGGCCGCCGTCGGCGGTGTCGTCGCCGCGGTCGGCGGCGGGCGCGTGCTCGCCTCCGCGGGCGGGGGCGGC
>BNBP01000039.1 GCA_014656015.1 Streptomyces griseoaurantiacus
CGGCGCCGGTCCGGCGCACCACCGTGGCGGCACTGGCGCTCGCGGCCCTCGCCGGCGCCGCCGCCCGCACGCACCCCCTGGCCTCCTACCGGGGCGGGCCCGCGGCGGCCGACCGCGTGGGCACGCGGGAGGCCTTGGAGACCGTGGCCTCCGACTGGGCCACGGGCGGCGGGGCCGCGCTGGTCCTCGCCCTCCTCCTGTACGCGTGCCTCTGGTGGGGTCACCGTGCGTGGCGTATCCGCACCGCACGGTCGACACGCGAGGCGAGTGCGTAACTCCTGCTGCGGCAAGGGAACTTGAGGGGCGTGCGAGGCGTCTGTCGTCTCGGAACGCCGTGCGGGTGCCCCGTCCCCGAGTCAGGTGTCCGCCGTACTCCCCGCACATGTTCACCCCGCTCCGGAGGCCCCACCCCCATGCCGATCAACGAACTGAACGGCGTCACCCAGTACGTCATGGACCTCGTGGGCATCTTCTCCTTCGCCCTCTCGGGCGCCTTCATCGCCGTCCGAAGGGATTTCGACGTCTTCGGGACGGTCATCCTGAGCGAGGCCGCCGGACTGGGCGGCGGCCTCTTCCGCGACCTCGTCCTGCAGGTGCCGCCGGCCGCCTTCACCGACCTCGGCTACTACTTCACCCCCGTCGGTGCCGCCGCGGCCGTGTACTTCGGACACCGCCTCTACGACGACCTCCTGGTGCGCAGAAGCGTCCTCTTCGACGTGCCCGACGCCGGCGCGCTCGGACTGTTCAGCGTCACCGGCACCATCAAGGCCCTCACCCACGGCTTCAACGTCCCCGCCGCCGTCACCCTTGGCGCCGCGAGCGCCGTCGGGGGCGGCGTGCTGGCCAGCGTGCTCGCCATGGAGGTGCCGTCCCTGCTGCGCTGGGACAGTGACCTGTACGCCCTGCCCGCCGTCGCCGGAGCCGGCTCGACCGCCGTCCTGCACCTCGCCGGAACGCTCAACGTCGGTACGGCGGTCGGCGCCTCGGTGTTCGCGATCTCCCTGCGGCTGCTCGCCCTGCGCTACGGCTGGCGCACCCCGCGCTCACACTTCTGGCGCGACCCCTTCTCGGGGATGCGGCACCAGCCGGTCGCGGAGCCGGCGCGTCCGGCGCCGCCCGTCCCGCTGGAGGCCGACACCGTGACGCTGAACCCCTTCGACGCCCACACGGCCACCGTCCGGCGCGGGGACCTGGCCCACGGCGGGCCCCTGCCCGCGCACGTGCGGGATCCGAGGATCGGCTGGGGCGGTCCCATGCCGCCGCACGCACGACCGGACGAAACCGGGCCGGACGAGGCGCGCGAGGAGCCCCGCCGGTGCTGACGGGGCTCGACGCGGCCGGGCCGGCCCGCCCGGGTCAGGACGTGCCGAGATACGTGGTGGCGTGGATCTCGTGGAGGTGGATGAGCACGTCGTGCGCCTCACCGAGCGCCATGTCGTACCTGTAGGTGTCGGGCCAGCCCGCGCCGACGTTGTAGGTGGTGCGCCGCTGGTCCAGCCAGGCCCGCACGGCGGGCGGTGCGGTGCGCATGTCGAGGATGTAGTCGCGCTGCCGTGCCGCGTCCAGCGTGTACTCGTTCGAACCGGGCCGCGCGCCCTCGATGGTGCGGGTCCGCATCACCCCGTCGTCGGTGCCGAACGCCTTGAAGTCGCCCTTGTAGAAGCTGAATCCGATGCTGACGTACTTCCCGCCCAGCGCGTCGCGCAGGAACGCCCCCTCGGTCTTGGGGTAGCGCGGGTCGAAGGAGTCGTAGGACACGTGGGTGTTGTGCGCCGACAGCAGCATCCGGTCGCCGGTGTGCCGGTTCCACCACAGCGTGTTCGCGGCCATCGTCCGGTCGCGGTACTTCATCATCCGCGCGACCTGGGTCTCGTCCTCGACGTCGAAGGAGAGGCCCTCGGCCATCTGGTGCACGGCCCTGGCGTTCTGCACCGCCCAGAGCCGGTCGCGGGCGTCGGCGCCGCGCCCCGGGCGGGCCTTCTCCAACAGGTCGAGGACCTTCCCGGTGCGCTCCGCACGGTCCTTGCGCTCGGCCAGTGACAGCGCGGAGTACCGCGCGCTGTACGTGGCGGCGTCGGTGGTGGGCCTGAGTCCCTCGTAGAGCGCGGCGACCCGGTCCAGCAACTCCGGGTGGGCGCGGGCCACGTAGTCGGTGATCCGGTCGTACAGCTCCGGCCCGGCGTAGCCCATGTCGGTGCCCACGAAGTGCACCGGGTCGTGCGGGTGACGCAGGTTGTACTCCCGTATCCAGGCGATGAGGTCGCGGTAGTCCTGGTTGTTCCAGATCTCGTAGGAGCCCTGGAACTCCTCGTGCGCGATGTCCTCCAGGCTGCCCTTGCCGTGCACCACGTAGTCGTCGAGGCGCAGGCCGCTGCTCCAGGGCAGTTCCAGGGCGAAGGCACGGAACCCCTTCTCCTGGACCAGGTGCCGCAGTACCCGGTGCTTCATGCGGAAGAACTCCCGCGAGCCGTGGGTGGCTTCGCCGACTCCCACCACCTGGGCGTTCCCGACCATGGGGTCCAGTGCGTCGAGGTCCCGCCGGGAGCTGTCGGGATCGGTCGACCGCAGCGCGTGGGCACTGCGCTCGATGCCGCGCACCACCCGGTCCGCGGCCGAGGCGGTCCCGCCGACCCCGCCGGAGCCGACGGAGTCTGCGGCGACCCGCGTCGGCCCGTGGGCCGTGGCGTCCGCGAGGGCCGGGGTGGCCGCGGTCAGGGTGGCGAGGGTGAGGAGGGCCGAGGGGAGCAGTATCGCCGTGCGTCGTTTCATGGCTCCAGACTCCCGCCCGGACACCCTCGCCCACCAACCCGTGCGCTGCCCGCCCCCGGGTACCGCAGGCACTACCCGAGCAGGGGAGAAGCCCCCCCCGGAAGACGGCTTCGGCCACGGCCTCAGACGGTGGGGCGTGCCGCCCAGACCGTGCGTGTGGTGCGCACTCCCAGGTCGTTCCGGCGCGCCAGGGCGTGGGGCCCGTCCGGGTCGAGGAGGGCGTCCAGCGCGGCCAGGTCCCGCGGGGTCAACTCGGCGGCGACGGCCTCCCGTACCCGGCGCAGGGCACTCGACGCGTAACGGGCCACCGCCTCCCGGTCCGACGGGGCCTGCGGGCCACGACCCGGCTCGATCGCGAGGGTACGTTCCGCCTCGACGTCGAATCCCGTGCTCCTCAGAAGGGGCGCCCAGTTTTCATGACGATGTGCCAGGTGGGCGGCGTGCCGGCGGTCGAGCGCGGCATGGCAGCGGTCCTCGAGACCCGGGGCCCCCGCCGGGGCGTCCGCGGGCAGGAACCGCGGGAAACCGGCCAGTTCGACGACCGCCAGCAGCCCGCCCGGCGCCAGCAGGCCGCGCACCCGGCGCAGCGCCCGCTCGGGATCGGCCAGATGGTGCAGCGCGGCCGAGGCCCACACCAGGTCGGGAGCGCCCAGGTCGGGCCACTCCTCGGCGTCCAGATCGGCCGCCACGGGGTGCACCCGGTCGGCGAGACCGGCCGCCGCCGCCTTCTCGTGCAGCCGGCGCAGGTGCGCGGGGGAGGAGTCGACGGCCGTCACCTCGGCCCGGGGGAAGCGGTCGAGCAGGGCGAACGTGCCGGCTCCGGTGCCGCAGCCGAGGTCGAGGAGGTGACGGGGCGTGTCGGTGACGGGCAGCCGGGCGACGAGCGAGGCGAGGTGCCCGGCGAGCACCTCCGCGTCCAGGTCGAGGAGTTCGGACAGGTCACCGGCGTCTTGCTCCTGCGCGGAGTGCGCCGTGTGCGGGGAGGGGTGGGTCATACGGTCACGCTAGGCGGGCCTCGCGCCCACGGCCCGCCCGTTCCCGGCATCGGCAAGAGGGCGGCCCGATCCGCTGCCGGAGGCGCAAGGCACGGTCAGGAGGGGGACCGTCGTGGCGGGCGGTCGGTGCCTGCCTCACCGCGCTGGTGGCCTCGGCGTGCGTCGCGGTCGAAGATGCCCAGGATCTCGCAGGGCCCGCCCTCGGCCCCGATGGCGTGCGGCAGCATCGTGGGGAACTCCGCCGCCTGGTTGGTCTCGAGCCGCAGCCGCCGGTTGCCCAGCAGGAGAGTGGCGGTGCCGGACAGCACCACGAGCCATTCACGTCCCGGGTGGGCCCGCATCCGTGAGGGGTTGTCCGGAGGCGGGTTGGTCATGCGCTGCCGGACGACGGACACCCCCGGCTGCGCCTTGAGCAGCCAGCTCAGCTGTCCGTGGGCCGCGTCGACCGAGGGATGCGAGACGACGTCGTCGACGGCCGTCTCGACCAGTTGGTCGAGGGAGGTGTCCAGCGCGCGGGCGAGGGTGACGAGCTGGTCCAGGGCCAGTCGCCTTCGGCCCGTCTCGATCCGGCTGAGGGTGGACTGGCTGAGCCGGGCGCGGGCGGCCAGCTCCTCCAGCGACCAGCCCTGCGCGACGCGCAGGGCACGGATGCGCCTGCGCACGAGACCGTCCAGGTCGCCGTCGTCCTCTTGCGTCATGGGCAGCATCGTATGCCGGTCCGGCAAGGTCTGCCCGAGGGTGCGGAGGGGCGGGCCCCCGCACCCCCGCACCGCCACGCTCACTTGCTCTGCAGCTTCCCCAGGGGGTCGCGGCCCTCCTCGAGGGCGGCGGCAGCGGCCGGCCAGCCGGAGTCGCCGGGGATGAGGGCGTCCCGCAGGAAGGCCGTCGTGAGCCGCTGGAGCAGGGCGACGCGCGAGGGATTCTCGTCGGTCGTCGACGTCGACTCCTGACCGTAGATGCCGCCGAGCGAGTGTTCCGCCCCGGACAGGGTGAGCAGGCTCTTCGGGGCCGGGCTGTAGGTGTAGGGGTCGGTGAACCAGTCCGGCCCTCGGGTCGAGAGGAACGACTGGTCGTTGTCCCCGGCGACGACCAGGGCGCGCGTGCGCATGTTCTCGAACGAGGGCTTCATGAAGGGGAAGTTCTCCGCGGCGAACGGCGTCAGACTGTCCCCGAGGCCGGTCAGTGCGAGCAGGACGCCCGCCGAGACGCGGCTGTCGGTCATGTCCTCGCCCGGTACGCCCTCGGCGTCCAGGACGCGCGCGCCCAGCAGCGCGCTCGCCGACTGGGCTCCCCAGGAGTGACCGGCGACGGCGATCCTGCCGTGGTCGAGTCGCCCGGCGAGACCCGGTACGGCGGCCTCCAGCGTGGGGAGGCCGTCCAGCACGCGGACCAGGTCCTCGATGCGGTGGCGCCAGATGTGCGGCGTCCGAGGGTCCTCGGGGGGAACGCCGAGCGTCCTGGAATCGAGATGGGTGGGCTGTACGACCGCGAAGCCGGAGGCGGCCCAGAAGTCCACCAGCGGGGCGTATTCGTTCATCGATCCGCCGAAGCCGTGCGAGAAGACGAGGACCGGCAGGCCGTCACCGCTCGCGGGGGCGGTGACGCGGACCTTCAGGTCCTCGCCGCGTCCGGGGGCGGGCAGGGCGATCGGGCGCAGGGAGACCACCGGGGTGGGCGGCGGGAGGGTCTCGCGCAGGTCGGTCGTCTTGGGGAGGGCGGGCTCAGGCATGAGTGAGGCCTTCTGTTCGGTAGGGAACCGCGGTGGTCAAGGCGTCGTGCCGCCACATTCCGCCAGCAGGTGCGCGGGATGGACGGCACGCCCCGGAACTGCCAGGATGGCAGAAGCGGAACGTCGCTCCGCTCACGATACGGAACGTTGCTCCGCTTCGCAATGTTCCGGCGACCGGCGCAGCACGAGAGGGGACACGCCACCGTGAACCACGGCACGACGCAGGAGGCCGGACCCCGGCGCAAGGACGCCCGGCGCAACGCGCTGACCCTGCTCGACGCGGCCGCCGAGGTCTTCGTCGCCTCCGGAGTGGACGCACCGGTCCGCGACATCGCGGCCAGGGCCGGCGTCGGCATGGGCACCCTCTACCGGCACTTCCCCACCCGGGCGGACCTGGTCATCGCCGTCTACCGGCACCAGATCGACGCCTGCGTCGAGGCCGGGCCGGCGCTGTTGGCCGCTTCCCCGTCCCCCCATGTCGCCCTCGCACGCTGGGTCGACCTCTTCGTCGACTTCCTCGTCACCAAGCACGGTCTGGCCGCCGCGCTCCGAGCCGACCACGCCCGCTTCGAGACCCTCCACGCCTACTTCCTCGACCGGCTGCTGCCGGTCTGCGCCGGCCTCCTCGACGCCGCCGTGGCCGCCGGCGAGATCCGCCCCGGCCTCGGCGCCCCGCACCTCCTGCACGCCATCGGCAACCTCTGTGTCGGCGCCGAACGCGACAGGGACTACGACGCACGCCGGCTCGTCGGCCTTCTCGTCGCGGGCCTGCGCGTACGCGACTGACGGCGGTCCGGTACAGCGGGGGAGGGGAGACACGTGGGAGGCGCGATGACCTGGACGGAACGCACGGTCCTACGGGACGGCGTGCGGCTGGTGTGCCGGGACTGGGGCGGGAGCGGAGCGGCCGTGGTGCTGCTGCACGGGCTGGCAGGTCACGCCGGCGAATGGGACGCGACGGCCGCGCGGCTGAGCACCACGCACCGTGTCGTCGCCGTGGACCAGCGCGGACACGGCGCGAGTGAACGGCTCCCGGCGGACGTCTCCCGCGCGGCCTACGTCGAGGACGTCCTCGCCGTGACGGACCGGTTGGGCCTTCAGTCGCCCGTCCTGGTCGGCCAGTCCCTCGGCGGGCACACCGCCGTCCTCACCGCCGCGCGGCACCCCGGGCTGGTCCGCGCGCTCGTGCTCGTCGAAGCCGGGGCGGGCGAACCCAGCCCGGGAACCCCGGCGGACATCGGGGCGTGGCTGGACTCCTGGCCGGTGCCCTTCCCCTCGCGCGAGGCCGCGGTCCGGTTCTTCGGCGGCGGACCCGTCGGCGAGGGCTGGGCGGACGGCCTGGAGGAACGCGAGGGCGGGCTGTGGCCGCGCTTCGACCGGGACACGATGGTCGCCTCACTGGCCGAGCTCGCCCGGCGCTCCTTCGCCGCCGAGTGGAGCGGTGTCAGCTGCCCCACCCTGCTCGTGCCGGCCCGGTCGAGCCTCCTTCCCCCCGCGGAGATCGACGAACTGCTGCGCCGCCGCCCCGGCCTGACGTCCGTCAGCGTTCCCGGCACCGCGCACGACCTGCATCTGGAACGGCCCGGGGTCCTGCACGAGCTGATCTCGCGGTTCCTCGCCGACGGGCGCCGGCCGCCCGGTGCCCGGAACTGACGGTACGTCAGGTCTGCTGGGACGGCGCGTACACCTCCGCCTCGACACCGAACGTCCAGGCCACCCCCTCCTTCGCCGTGCGGGTCCTCGGGGGCACGCGGAGCCAGTAGGTGCGGTGCGTGCCGTCCGGCTCGGGCGTGGAGTTGAGCACCTCCACCATCACCAGCGGTTCGTCACCGACGAGGTCGATGCGCCACAGGGTGCCGGTCTCGTCGCGGTGCAGGGGCTTGGCGTCGGAGTCCTTGAGGTAGCGGTCGTATCCGTAGTACTCCAGCATCACGCGCCGCAGCTCGGCGTTCTCCTCCTTGTGGATCCGGACCGGCGTCAGCGTCGCCAGTTCGGTGAGGAAATCGGCCGGGACCGGCATGCCGCGCCAGGCGTGCAGGGCGAAGCCGTCCGGGTAGGCCAGGGCGGGTCCCTCCCCGTTGTCCAGCCGTCCGGCCTCGTCCTGGTGCAGCGCCACGGGCCGCTCCGACACCACGGCGACCCGGGCGTACGGCCACCACCAGCCGGCGCTGCGGCACACCTCGGTCAGCGCCTCGAACGGGCCGCCGGCCGGGGCGAACGCGGCGAGCCAGGGCGCGTCGTGCTGCCCGAGCACCGCCTCCAGGAGCAGCAGCCGTACCGCGGTCGCCTCCTCGCCCGTCGTCCCGCCGGCCAGCTCCTCCAGCACCCCGGTCCTGATCCGGTCCACCAGCGCCTGAGTGGACTCCCACAGCCGGCCGCCCGTCGCCGCCCAGTGCTCCGACCAGCCGCCGGCGCCCAACTCGGCGTGCAACCGGGCACGTTCGGCGGCCCAGGGGGCGTCACGTATCGCGTCCCGGACACAGGCCCCCCGGTCGGGCAGCTCTCGTATCAAGGACACGGCCGCGCGCGGGGACCCGGCCCACACGATCCGCTCGGGCTCCGGCAGTCCGGCCGCCCGGTAGGCCGCCCGGACGCCCGCCTCGGCCGCCGCCCGGTCGGCGGGGACGGTGGCCCGCGTCCACGTGCGCCACGTGCCCAGACCGTCGACGGAACCGTCGTCCGTCGATGTGGCGTCCACCGAATCGCCCTCCGCCGACATGACGTTCACGGAACCGCCGTTCACGGAAACGCCGTTCGCCGGATCCGTCCCGGCGGCGTCCGCCGCGCCGCTCCCGTCGGCCCCGCTGTCCATACCCGCCCCACTCATGCGCGCCCCGCCCATGTCCGTTCCGTTCCCTCTCATGTTCGTGTCCCTCGTGTCTTCCGGCCCCGCGCCGGCGTGCACACCCACGCCTGCGCCCACACCCGCGTCCGTCCGGTCCGCGCCGGTGCCGCGCGCCCGCTCAGTCCGCCACGATGCGCACGGACCCGGGCACGTACTCCCGCTGCCTGATGACCCGGAACCAGCCCTCGGGCAGCGTGATCACCGCGTGCTCCTCGTGCACCACCCGGCCGCCCCGGGGCAGGTGCAGCAGCATCGGCCCGAACGGACCCGGCTCACGTATCAACTCGCCCGGCCCGACGACCGCGTGGGCGTGCCCCGTCACCTCGCCGAGCGCCAGCACGAGCCGGCCCCGCGCGTCCCGCCGCTCCCTCGGCGCGTGCGCCACATGAGCCGGGACCGCTTCCTCCGCGACGGGCACGATCAGTACGTCTCCCTGCCGGTACATGACTCTCCCCTCCGGCCGGGTGCACCGTGCACCGGCCTCATGAACGACACCGTAGGACCCACCACTGACAACGCCCCCTCGCCGCCGCCCGATCCGTCCCCGCACCGCGCTCCGTCCGCCCCGCCGACGGCGAATGTCAGTGGCTCTTGGTAGAACTGCGGCAATCGCGAGACCGCCGCAATCGACTGCCAAGGAGCATGCGCGTGTACGACGCCGACGAGATCGAGACGCTGTACGGATTGCCCGCCCACGACTTCCCGGCCCCCGACGAGCCCGTGGACGGCCTGCCCGCCGCCGACTCGGTCGCCTGGCGCGTCAGCAGCCGCCTGTACGAGGTCGACGAGGAGTGGACCAAGGCGTTCGGGCGGTTCTGTGCCGGCGTCGACACCACTCGCGTGCGGGCACTGGTCGTGGGCGCGTGGGGAGCGGCGTACGAGGGCGACTCCTCCGAGGTCGTCGAGACGTTGGTGGCCGCCCGGGACCGGTTCCCGGCGCTGCGGGCGATCTTCCTCGGCGACATCTCGATGGAGGAGGCCGAAATATCGTGGATCAGCCAGAGTGACGTCACCCCGCTCCTCGCCGCCTACCCCGCGCTGGAGGAGTTCGGGGTGCGCGGCGGCAGCGGACTGGAGTTCACCCCCCTGCGCCATGAGGGGTTGCGCCGCCTGGAGGCGCAGGCCGGTGGACTGCCCGCCGCGATGGTCCGCGGCGTGGGCGCCAGCGACCTGCCCGCCCTCGAGCATCTCGACCTGTGGCTGGGCACCCCCGACTACGGCGGCGACAGCGAGGTCGCCGACCTGGAGCCGATCCTCTCCGGTGCGCGCCTGCCGAAGCTGCGTCATCTCGCCCTGCGCAACAGCGAGATGCAGGACGCGGTGGCCGCGGCCGTCGCCGCCGCCCCGGTCGTCGCCCGGCTCGAGGTCCTGGACATGTCCATGGGCGTACTGACGGACGAGGGCGTCGGCGCGCTCCTCGGCGGACAGCCGCTGACCCACCTCCGCAGGCTCGACCTGCACCACAACTACCTGAGCGAGCCCATGCGGGACCGCCTCCGCCAGGTTCTGGAGCCGGCGGGCGTGGAGCTCGAACTGGAACGGGGCGACGCCGACGAGGACACGGAGGACGACGGCACCGTGTGGCGCTACGTCGCCGTGGGCGAGTGAGCCTCCCCGACACGGCGGGACCGCGGGCGCCGCGCCGGGCGCCGTCCGCGGTCCCGCCGGCCGGGTCACCGGCCGTGCCGGCGCCGCACGACCGGCGCCTGGCGGTGGTCGGCAACCCCGGCAACCGCCGGGTCACCCTGTTCACGCAGGCGGTGCGCGCGGCCGGGCTGCCCGGCCCCCGCGTCGTGCCGTGGATCGACGTACTGCGCGACGGGGGAGCGGACTTCGCACCCGAGGAGACGGTCCGGCTCGACTCGCCGGGAGAGGACCCGGAGGTCGACCTCCTGCTGCGGGACGCGGAGGACCCCGCCCGGGTGGAGGGCTCGGCGCGCTGGTACGCGCGGTTCACGGCCGCGGTCGGCACCCTGCGTGGCGGCGCCCGGCTGGACGACCCCGGCGACCTCGCCGTCCTGTTCGACAAGCGCCGCTGCCACGCCGTCCTGGACGCCGCGGGCGTGCCGGTGCCCGCCTCGCCCACCTCGGGCCCGGGCGCCGCCCCGGTGCGCGGCTGGGACGACGTGCGGTCGCTGATGCGCACCCACCGCATGCCGCGTGCGTTCGTCAAGCTCGCGCACGGCTCGTCCGCCTCGGGGGTCCTTGCCGTCGAGACGGGCGGCGGTGGCCGGATCCGGGCCACCACCTCGGTGGAACGGACCCCGGACGGAGCGCTCTACAACTCCCTTCGGGTGCGCCGCTACGAACGCGAACGGGACATCGCCGCGATCGTCGACGCCCTCGCCCCCGACGGGCTGCACCTGGAACGCTGGCTGCCCAAGGCCTCCCAGCGGGGCCGCGCGGCCGACCTGCGGGTGGTCGTGGTGGCGGGGAGGGCCACCCACGCCGTCGTCCGCACCAGCCGCGCCCCCATGACCAACCTCCACCTCGGCGGCCGGCGCGGCGACCTCGACGCCGTGCGCGAGGCGGTGGAGACCGCGGGAGGGCGCTGGGCGGACGTGCTCCAGGTGTGCGAGCAGGCCGCGGCCTGCTTCCCGCGCACCCTGTGCGTCGGCGTGGACCTGCTGCCGGCCATCGGCTGGCGCAAGGTCTTCGTCGGCGAGGTCAACGCCTTCGGCGACCTGCTGCCCGGGCTGACCGGTCTGCCCGGCAGCGGCGCGGAGGGGGCCGACACCTACGCGGCTCAGGTCGCGGCCGTCCTGCACGGCCACGGCACCCACGACCCGGCGGCCGTCACCCTCGGCACCGCGCCGCACCCGCACCACCCGTAACGAACAGGACCACCCATGCACCAGTCCACCACACCGGGCCCACCGGGCCCACCGGCCACACCCGTTCCGCCCGGCACACCGTCTCCCGACATGAACGCGATCGTCGGCGATCACGACATCCTGCTGGTCACCCTCGACACCCTGCGCCACGACGTGGCCGTCGAACTGGCCGAACAGGGCCGGTTGCCGAACCTCGCCCGTCACCTCCCCGACGGCCGATGGGAGGAGCGGCACGCGCCCGGCAGCTTCACCTACGCCTCCCACCAGGCCATCTTCGCGGGCTTCCTGCCCACCCCGGCCGGACCCGGCCCGCACCCGCGCCTGTTCGCGGCGAGCTTCGCCGGCAGCGAGAGCACCGCGCCCGGCACCTTCGTCTACGACACCCCCGACCTCGTCTCCGGACTGGCCGGGCAGGGCTTCCGCACGGTGTGCATCGGCGGCGTCGGCTTCTTCAACGGACAGGGCCCGCTCGGCTCCGTCCTCCCCGGTCTCTTCCAGGAGTCGCACTGGGAACCGGAGTTCGGCGTCACCTCGCCCCACTCCTTCGAGCACCAGATCGACCGGGCGGAACAAGTGATCGCCGGACTCCCGGCCGAGCAGCGGCTGTTCCTCTTCGTCAACGTCTCCGCGCTGCACCAGCCCAACTGGTTCCATCTGCCCGGCGCCACGCGGGAGGCCGGAGACACCCGGCAGACCCACGCCGCCGCCCTGGAGTACGTCGACCGGCACATCGGCCGCCTGTTCGCGGCCGCCGCATCCCGCCGCCGCTGCTTCGCCATCGTCTGCTCCGACCACGGCACCGCCTACGGCGACGACGGCTACACCGGTCACCGCCTCGGCCACGAGTGCGTGTGGACCGTCCCCTACGCCCACTTCATCCTCGAACCCGCCGAGGCCCACCGATGACCACAGCCCCCGCCACCACGGCGACCACACCCTCCGCCGCCGAGGCGGCCGGCCCCTACCAGCACTACGTCTACGCCTACCCCCACAAGAGCGCCTACCGACGGCTGCCCGAGCGGCCCACCCTGACCTCCCTCTGGGCGGCGGAGGACAAGAGCGCCCTCTCCCTCTACCTGCACATCCCCTTCTGCGAGGTGCGCTGCGGCTTCTGCAACCTCTTCACCCGCATCGGCGCCCCCGAAGGGCTCACCGGCGCCTACCTGGACGCACTCGAACGGCAGGCGGGAGCGGTGCGCGAGGCCCTCGGTGAGGGCGAGGACATCCGGTTCGCCACCGCCGCGTTCGGCGGCGGGACACCCACCTTCCTGACCGCGCCCGAACTGGAACGGCTGTGCGACATCGCGGAGTCGCGCATGGGCGCCCGACTGGACGCGATCCCCCTCTCCGTCGAGGCGTCCCCCGCCACGGCCACCGCCGACCGGCTCGCCGTCCTCGCCGACCGGGGCGCCACCCGGCTCAGCCTCGGCGTGCAGAGCTTCGTCGAGGCCGAGGCCCGCGCCGCCGTACGCCCCCAGCGGCGCGCCGACGTCGAGGCGGCGCTCGCCCGGATCCGCGAGGCCCGCATACCGGTGCTCAACATCGACCTGATCTACGGCATCGACGGCCAGACCGAGGAGACCTGGCTCCACTCCCTGGACGCCGCCCTCGCCTGGGCCCCCGAGGAGCTGTACCTCTACCCGCTCTACGTCCGCCCCCTCACCGGCCTCGACCGTCACCGTGCCGCCTCCGGTCCCGCCCGCGACCCGGCGTGGGACGCCCAGCGGCTGCGCCTGTACCGCGCCGGCCGCGACCACCTGCTCGCCCGCGGCTACACCCAGCAGTCCATGCGGATGTTCCGCCGCGCGGACGCCCCGCCGCAGGGCGCCGACGACTACGCCTGCCAGACCGACGGCATGATCGGCTTGGGCTGCGGCGCCCGCTCCTACACCTCGGCCCTGCACTACTCCTTCGACTACGCCGTCGGAATGCACGCCATCCGCGGCATCATCGACGACTACGTCGCCACCGAGGACTTCACCCGCGCCGAGGTCGGCCACCGGATGGACGCCGACGAGGCCCGCCGCCGGCACCTGCTGCAGTCCCTGCTCCAGGCGGAGGGACTCGTGGAGAGCGACTACCAGGCCCGGTTCGGACAGGCACCCGCCGAGGACTTCGGCAGCGCACTGGACGTGCTCGCCGACCGCGGCTGGCTGGCGGCCGCCGACGGCCGGCTGCGCCTCACCCCGGAAGGGCTGGCCCACTCCGACGCCGTCGGGCCGCTGCTGTTCTCCCCGGCCGTGCGCGCCGCCATGGCCGCCTACGAGAGGAAGTGACCGGCCGCCCATGGACCTGACCGTCCTGTACCGGGGGCCGCTCGCCTCCTGCGACTACGACTGCCCCTACTGCCCGTTCGCCAAGCGCCGCGACTCCACCGAGCAACTCCGCGCCGACCGGGCCGCCCTGGAACGCTTCGCGCACTGGGCCGCCGGGCAGACGGACGACCGCCTGTCCCTGCTGTTCACCCCGTGGGGGGAGGGGCTGGTCCGTTCCTGGTACCGGCGCACCCTCGCGGAGCTGTCGCACCTGCCGCACATCCGCCGCGTCGCCATCCAGACCAACCTCAGCTGCCGCACCGACTGGCTGGCCGAGGCCGAACCCGACACCCTCGCCCTGTGGTGCACGTACCACCCGGGCCAGACCCCCTACGACCGCTTCCTCGGCAAGTGCCGCGAACTGGCCGAGCGCGGCGTGCGGTTCAGCGTCGGCATCGTCGGCCTGCCCGAGCACCTGGAGGCGGCCCGCAGGCTCAGGACCGAACTGCCCGAGCACGTCTACCTGTGGATCAACGCGGCCGAGGGCCACACCTACACCGACGCGGAGGCCGAGGTGTGGACGGCCCTGGACCCGCTCTTCCCCTACAGCCGCCACCCGCACGCGAGCGCCGGACTGCCCTGCCGCACCGGCGAGTCGGTGATCTCCGTCGACGGCGAGGGCACCGTCCGCCGCTGCCATTTCGTGCCCGCCGAACTCGGCAACCTCTACGACGGTTCCTACCGCGCCGCCCTGCGGCCCCGCCCCTGCCCACTCGCCGTCTGCGACTGCCACATCGGCTATGTGCACCTGGAGACACTGCCGCTGTACGACGTCTTCGCGGGTGGCGTCCTGGAGCGCGTCCCGGCGGCGGTCCCGCCGGAACCGGCCCGGCGTCCGGCGCCCATCGCACTCGCACTCGCCCGCCCGGGCGGGAGCCGCCCCTAGGCGAGCCTTCCCTGAGCGGGCGGGCGGATGGCCGGGCGGGCGTGGGGCTGCCTGCGGAACCGGGCGGGTCAGCGGGTGCTCAGGACGATCTTCTCGCAGTCCTCCCGCTTGTGCTTGAACAGCTCGTAGCCCGCCGGTGCCTCGGACAGCGGCATCCGGTGGGTGATGATCCTGGTGGGATCGATCTCCCCGCGCTCGATCCGCTCCAGCAGCGGCTTCATGTACCGCTGCACGTGGCACTGGCCTGCCCGCAGCGTCAGCGAGCGGTTCATCCACGAACCCACGGGGAACTTGTCGATGAATCCGCCGTAGACACCCACGACGGACACCACACCACCGCTGCGGCAGGACGTGATCGCCTGCCGCAGCGCGTGCGGCCGGTCGGTCTCGGCGCGGACCGCCTGCTTCGCCCGGTCGTAGAGCGCGACGTGCGGGGCGCCGTGCGTGGCCTCGAGACCGACCGCGTCGATGCACTTGTCGGGACCGCGCCCGCCGGTCATGTCCAGCAGGGCGGAACGGACGTCCGTGTCCTCGAAGTCGATGGTCTCGTACCCCTGCGCCGCCGCCATCTCCAGCCGGTACGGCTCCCTGTCGATCGCGATCACCTTCGCGGCGCCCAGCATGCGCGCGCTGTCCATGGCGAACTGACCCACCGCGCCCGCGCCCCACACCGCGACGACATCACCGTCCCCGATGTCGCACATCTCCGCCGCCATGTATCCGGTGGGCAGCACGTCCGACAGGAAGAGCACCTGCTCGTCGTCTAGGTCGGACTCCACCACCAGCGGGTTGACGTCGGCGAAGGGCACCCGCGCGTACTCGGCCTGACCGCCCGCGAAACCACCCGTGAGATGGGAGTAGCCGTAGATGCCGGCGGTGGGGTGACCGAACATCTTCTCGGCCATCCCGGCGTTGGGGTTGCTGTTCTCGCAGCACGAGTACAGGCGCGCCCGGCAGGCGGCACAGGCCCCGCAGGCGATGGGGAACGGCACCACGACCCGGTCCCCGACCCGTATCTTCGAACGGTCGACCCCGGCACCCACCTCGACGACCTCGCCCATGAACTCGTGGCCGAGGATGTCCCCCTTCTGCATGCCGGGCACGTACCCGTCCACGAGGTGCAGGTCGGAACCGCAGATCGCGGTGGAGGTGATCCGCACGACGGCGTCCCGGCCGTTGAGGATCGACGGGTCCGGGACGTCCTCCACGGACACCGAGTCGGGGCCCATCCAGCAGGTGGCCTTCACGACAGCGTCTCCTTCAGTTCCTTGGGGGTGAGGGGGCGGGCGGGGTGCTGGGGGAACTCGCCGCGGGCCCGCTTGCCCGCGGGGGCGCCCTCGGAACGGACGACCTCCCCCGTCTCCACGGCCTGTTTGAAGCGCCGCAGGTCGTCGTCGAGCTGCTGTGAGGGTTCCTCGCCGAAGTAGCGGGCGACCGCGCGGCCCAGCGCGCCGGCGGGCACCGCGTAGCGCAGGGTCACGCGCACCTCCGTGCCGCTTCCGCCGGGGGCGGGGGAGAAGCGCACCTCGCCGCCGTTGTCGACGTCGGCGCCGTCCAGCGAACGCCAGGCCAGCAGGCTGCCGGGCACATCCTCGGTGACCTCGGCGTCCCATTCCACCGTCCGGCCGAAGGGGGCACTCGCCCGCCAGTGACTGGTGCTCTCCCCGGTCCGGCGCACCTCCTCCAGGTGCGCCATGAACGTGGGGAGCCCCTCCAGGCGCCGCCAGAAGGCGTAGGTCTCCTCGGGGGAGGTGCTCACGGTCGTCGTGGCCGTCAGCGTCGTCTCCGACCCCCTGCCGGTGCGGGTGACGGCCGCGTAGACGTCCACGGCGGTCAGCGCGGCGACCGCGGCCGTGGCGAGCGCCGTCCTGCCGAGGCCCCGCCCGTCGTGGCGGCGCAGGGCGCGGGTCAGCAGGGCCAGGTCGACGATGTCGCCACCGACCCTGCCCCACAGCCAGACGGGGTGCGGACGGGCCAGCAGCCCGCCCGCCGCCGCCAGTTCGCGGACGCCGACGGCGAGGGTGGCCGTGCGCTGCCGGGGGCCGGCGGTCACGCCGATGCCCCGGGCCACGTCGGCGGGCCTGGCCACCTGGGGGACGCCCAGGGCCGCGCTGGCGAGGCCAAGACCGCGCACGAGCGGGTCGCGGCGGAGGGTCTTCATGGTGTCTGCTCCTCATGTCGGTAGGGCGCTGTGGGGCCACGGAGAAATGTCGGTACATCGGTACATCGGTACATCGGTACGTCGGCACCTCGGCACCTCGGTGCGGCCCGTGTCAGGGGTGCGGTCAGGCGCGGTCGGTCGGCTCCAGTCGCAGCCGGGCCTCGACCCGGCCGTCCACGACCCGGGTCTCGAAGGCGGGCTGGGGCGCGGTGGCGGGGCCCTCCACGTTCCAGCCGTCGCTGAGCCGGAAGAGGCTCCCGTGCCACGGGCAGCGCAGGCACCCGTCCTCCACGGTCCCCTCGGACAGCGGTCCGGCCATGTGGCTGCACCGCTCGGCCAGGACCCACACGGTGTCGTCCTCCGCGCGCACCGCGACGACGGCGATGTCGTCGATGTCGCGCCGCACGGGCCGGCCCAGCGGCAGGTCGTCCAGCTCGGCCAGCGGATGCCAGCCGGGCCGGACCAGATGGGGCACGTGCTCGGCGTGGTTGGCGCCGGAGGCCTGGCGGTAGGCGAGGTGCCCGCCCAGCGCGCCGCCCACCCCCACCGCCCCGAGACCGGCCAGGCCGAGCGTGCGGCCCAGCGCCTCACGGCCGCGGAGGCGTGCGGTGAGCGAGCCCGCGTACAGGCCGATCCCCGCGACGTTCGCGGCCGCGTGCACCAGGCCCACGCGCATCTGCTCGCGGTGCAGCTCGGCCCAGTCGACCCAGCCCGCGAGGGCCGCGGGGAGGGCGGCACCGAGCCCGGTGGCGATCAGGGTGCGTGCCGCCCGGCGCTGGCCGGGAAACAGGTCGAGCACGGCGGCCGACAGCCAGCTGCCCACCGGGACCTGCACCAGCAGGGGGTGCACGGGATGGCCCAGCCACCGCCCGTGCAGGGCGTCACGGGCCCGCCCCAGGGGCAGCGCCCGGACCGCCTGCTGCACCTGTGCGAGCAGCCGGTCGGCTCCGGTGAACCGTTCGATCCGGTCCGTGGCCGCCAGAACCCGGCCGGGGCCCTTGGCATCGGGCAGTGCCCGGCTCATCTTCGCGCCTGCCCGGCGCGGGAATGCGCTGTTGGTCATGGGAGGCGAGTAGCCGGAAAAGAGCGGAACAACCCGGCACAACCCGTCGGCCCGCGACACGGCCGGTCCGGACGCCTTCCCGGGGCGCGCTCGCGCCGGGGAAGGCCGTCTCCCGCCGGGCGGCCCGGCGCCGGGCGCGGCCGGTCCGCGCGTACCAGTCGGCGGCCAGGAGCGAGGCGAGCGCGAGCTCGGCGAGATCGCCGCCGTAGTACATCCACTGGGCGCCGCGCCGCAGGTCGGCCGTCGCGAAGGCGGTGCCGGGCGGGGGAGTGGCGTAGAGCGTCCTGGCGAGTACGGCGTGGGCCGCCCCGGCGGCGAGCAGGGCGCCGCCCCGCCAGGCGAGGCTCCACCGGTGGCGGACCGGTTCGAGGCAGCAGACGGCGAAGGCGAGGAGCAGTCCGGAGACCAGGACGTGGAGGTGCACGGCCGCGTCGAGCAGGGGCCGGCCGGCGGAGCGGGAGAGCAGGGGCGTGCGGTACAGCAGCCAGAGACCGCCCACGTCCAGTGCCGCCGCCATCGGTGGGAACAGCAGCAGGGCCGCGGGGCGGGAGCCCAGCACCGCCCGCAGCGCCCGCCGCGGGGGCCCGGCCGGCAGGGTGCGCAGGACGAGGGTGACCGGGCGGGCTGCGGCCAGCACGGGCGGAACGGCCATGGCGAACACGAGGTGGCGGATCATGTGCACGGTGAAGGGCCCGCCCGGCGGGGTTCCGGCCGCCGCGCCGGCCAGGGCGGCGCAGCCCGCGGCGAACAGGGCGTCCCGGTGGCGCGGCCAGCCGTCACCCCGTCGGCGCAACCGCGCCGCGGCCGCGAGGTAGCCGGCGGCGGAGAGCGCGGCGCCGAGGACGAGCACGGCCCCGAAGAGGCCCGTGCCGTGTCCGCCGCCAGGCGTGTGGGCGGAGATCACGTCGCCGTCCGCCCGCCCGGCGCGCGCCCGCGGGCGCGGACGGCGAGGGCGGCACCGAGGAGGAACAGCGCGGCTCCGGCGCCGTTCCACGCCCAGTCGTAGCCGGTCACGTCGACGCCGTAACGGATCTGGTGCACCCGCAGCAGCTTGTGGTCGACGATCCCGTCGAACAGCTGGAAGCCGCCCAGGCCCAGGAACAGCCCCGCCCAGGCGTGGGCGGGAGCGAGGGCGCGGCGGCGCCGCAGGTCGGCGAAGAGGAAGAACCCGGCGACCAGCCCGAGCAGCTCGGCGGTGTGCAGCAGCCCGTCGGACAGCAGTCCGACGCCGGAGGTGGAGCGGTCGTAGAAGTGGTGCCAGTGCAGGAGCTGGTGGAACACGATCTCGTCGACGGCGGCCATCGCCGCGGCCCCGAGCAGCGCGCACACCGCCAGCGAGCGCTCGGGCCGGGGGAGGGGCCCGGCGGGCGGGGGCGGAACCGATCGGCTGCTCATCGCGCTGTACCTCCTGAAGTGCGGCGGAGTGCAGGGGAAGTGCGGGGTGCGATACGGATACCCGCACGCACCGCCGCACGCCCCCGCGCCACCCGCACGCCCCCGCGCCACCGGCACGCGTCCGTGCTGTCCGCACGCTCCCGCGCCACCGGCCCGGCCCCGCGGCTACCCGCCCGGGCCACCCCGCCCGCTCACCCGTCCTCCCGGAGGATCAGAGCGTGGCCGCGAGACGGTCGGCCACCGTCCTGACGAACCGTCCTGGCTCCTCCGGACGACCGCCCTCGGCGAGCACGGCCAGGGTGTGGAGCAGCTCGGCGGTCTCCACCAGACCGCTGCGGTCCTCACGCTCCCCGTACGCCCGGTTCAGCGCGCTCACCAGGGGGTGGCCGGCGTTGAGTTCGAGGATGCGCTTCGCCTTCGGCACCTCCTGGCCCATCGCGCGGTACATGTTCTCCAGCGCGGGCGACAGGTCGTCCGCGTCGGAGACGACACACGCCGGGGAAGTGGTGAGCCGCGAGGACAGCCGGACGTCCTTGACCTCCTCGCTCAACCGCTCCTTCATCCAGCCGAGCAGGTCCGCGTACTCCTCGCCCTGCTTCTCGCGCTCCTCCTCGCCCTTCTCGTCCGGGACGGCCTCGACCTCGCCCTTGGCGACGGAGCGCAGCTTCCTGCCCTCGAACTCGCCGACGGTGTCGACCCACACCTCGTCGACGGGATCGGTGAGCAGCAGCACCTCGATGTCGCGGGCGCGCAGCGCCTCCATGTGCGGGGAGCTCTCGATGCTCTGCCGAGACTCGCCGGTCATGTAGTAAATGGCGTCCTGGCCGTCCCTCATCCGCTCCACGTACTCGTGGAGGGTGGTCGGCTCCTCGCCGTGCGTGCTGGCGAGGGTGGTGACGGCGAGGATCGCGTCCCGGCTGTCGGGGTCGGTGACCAGGCCCTCCTTCACCGCCGTGCCGAACTCCCGCCAGAACGTGGCGAACCGCTCCGGCTCACGGTTCTTCATGTCCTTCAGCGAGGACAGCACCTTCTTGGTGAGCCGCCGCTGGATCATGCGGATGTGCCGGTCCTGCTGCAGGATCTCCCGCGAGACGTTGAGCGAGAGGTCCTGCGCGTCCACGACGCCCTTGACGAACCGCAGGAAGGACGGCAGCAGCGCCTCGCAGTCGTCCATGATCAGGACGCGCTTCACGTACAGCTGCAGTCCGTGCCGGTAGCCGCGCGTGAACAGGTCGTGCGGGGCGTGCTCGGGGAGGAACAGCAGCGCCTGGTACTCGAACGTGCCCTCCGCCTGGAACCGGATGGTCTCCAGCGGGGGACGCCAGTCGTGCCCGATGTGCTTGTACAGCTCGTGGTACTCGTCCTCGGACACCTCGTCACGCGGCCGCGCCCACAGGGCCTTCATGGAGTTCAGCGTCTCGGGCGCGGGCTCGGCCCCGTCGTCCCCCTCGCCGTCCCCGGGCGTCTTCTCCCCGGCCATGCGGATGGGCCAGGTGATGAAGTCGGAGTACCGCTTGACGATCTCGCGGATCGTGTACGGGGAGGTGTAGTCGTGGAGCTGGTCCTCGGGGTCGGCCGGCTTCAGGTGCAGGGTGACGGCGGTTCCCTGCGGAGCCTCGTCCACCTTCTCCAGGCTGTACGTGCCCTCGCCGCGCGAACTCCAGCGCGTACCCTGCGACTCGCCGGCCCGGCGGGTCACCACGGTCATCTCGTCGGCGACCATGAAGCCCGAGTAGAAGCCGACGCCGAACTGCCCGATGAGCCCCTCGGTGCCGTCCGTCTCACCGCCGGTCTCCTTCTCCTTGGCCTCGCGCAGCTCCCGCAGGAACTCGGCGGTCCCCGAGTTGGCGATGGTGCCGATGAGCCGTCCGACCTCGTCGTACGACATTCCGATGCCGTTGTCCCGCACGGTGAGCGTGCGGGCCTCCGGGTCGGTCTCGATCTCGATGTGCAGATCGCTGGTGTCGGCGCCGAGGGAGTCGTCACGCAGGGCCTCCAGACGCAGCTTGTCCAGTGCGTCGGAGGCGTTCGAGACGAGTTCGCGCAGGAAGACGTCCTTGTTCGAGTAGACCGAGTGGATCATCAGCTGGAGCAGCTGACGGGCCTCTACCTGGAACTCAAACGTTTCGGCCGGCATGGCTGGCGTTCACCTCACAGGTCTGTTCGCCGGTATGGATCCTGGTCACTTTAAGGGACGCGGCGGGCCCCGCACGCCTCGTACGGGCCGGTCCGCCGCCGAGGCCGCGGCCGGCCCGCCGCCGGTCCGTCCGGGAGTGAGGGAACGCCGCCGCCGCACGCGTGCTAACGAGGCCGGGGAACGCCTGTGAACCAGGCCGGGAAACTCGTGCGAACCGGGCCGGGAAGGGGACACGCGTACGCGGTGTCGTGCGGGGGCGCGGCCATGGGCCCCGTGCCCGTTCTGCTCCGTCATGGGACCAGCCGTCGACTGCCGACGGGCTCCTCCTGGACCCGCGGGTGTGCGCGGCGGGGGCCGTTCAGGCCCCTGGGCGAACGCGAACGCCGGGCTCCCCGGGGCGCGCCGGGGGAGCCCGGCACACTCCGTACGATGTGCGGGTACGGTGTGCCACACCCCCGCCGTGCCGCCCGTACGAGGAGACCACGTGCCTGCCGACATCCCGTCCGCGACCGACGAGGCGTTCTGGCGGGAGCGCCACCTCTGCTTCCTCGTCACCCTGCGCCCCGACGGAACACCGCATCAGGTGCCGGTCGGCGTCACCTACGATCCCGAGGCGCGGATCGCACGGGTCATCAGCAGCGGACGCAGCCGGAAGGTCCGCAACGTGCGCGCCGCCGGCCCCCGCGCGCGGGTCGCCCTCAGCCAGGTGGACGGCGGCCGCTGGTGCACCCTGGAGGGGACGGCCGTCGTCCGTGACGACGCCGAGTCGGTCGCGGAGGCCGTACGCCGGTACGCCGAGCGCTACCGGACCCCGCGGCCGAATCCGGAGCGGGTGGTCATCGAGGTCGCCGTCGACCGGGTGATGGGCAGCGCGAGGCCGCCCGGCTGGTAGCAGACGGCTGGTAGAGGAGTGGCCCGGTCGGGCCGGTCAGGGGCGTGGGCAGGGCCGGCCCGTTCGCCGGCTCTCGGTGGCGAGGGTGATCACCTCGTCCAGTTCGCCCCTGGCGTGCACGAGATCGCCGATCTGCCCGTCGAGGCGCCGCCGTTCGGCCGAGAGCCGCTCCAGCAGCTCCGGCGTGGCCTCGCCGTTCGCCGCGCGCGGCAGCAGCTCCCTGATCGTCCGGCTGGACAGGCCCGTCGCGTACAGCCGCCGGATCAGGCGGACACGGTCGACCGCGTCCTGCGGGTACTGCCGCCGGCCGTTCGGGCCGCGCCACGGGTCGAGCAGCCCCTGCTCCTCGTAGTACCGCAGCGCCCTGACACTGACGCCGGTGAGAGCGGCGAGTTCGCCGATGCGCATCGATTCCTCCGGCCCGGACCGGCGCCCGTGCTTGCTCCTGACGCCGACGTGAGCTTTTAGCGTAGTCCCCGCCGAGCACACCCCCTCGGGGTGGAAGGGCGGGCCCCCCCCGTCCGGCGGCTTCCCCTCACGTCTCTCGTACGCCTCTCGACGGAGAACCCCTGTGACCACCACCGGCATGAACACGTCCGCCCTCTCCGCTGTATCCGCTGTGTCGGCCCTCGACGCGCATCTCACGCCCGCCGCCCCCGTCGTCTCGGTCAAGCCGGTGACACTCGACTCGCCCGGCCGGGGGACGGATCTGCGGGTGCGGATCTCCGCGCCGGCCGCCGGGAGCGGGCTCCCGGTCGTCCTCCTCTCGCACGGCCACGGCTCCTCACTGGAGGGCTACGGGCCCCTGGCCGACTTCTGGGCCGCCCACGGCTTCGTGGTGATCCAGCCCACCCACCTCGACTCCCGCACCGTCGGCCTGCCCCAGGACGATCCCCGCACCCCGCGCCTGTGGCGGTTCCGCGTCGAGGACATGAAGCGTGTCCTCGACCACCTCGACGTGCTGGAGGCGGCCGTCCCCGGTCTCGGCGGCCGCCCGGACCGCACCCGTGTCGCCGCGGCCGGGCACTCCTTCGGCGGCCAGACCGTCGGCAACCTCCTCGGGCTCCGCGTCCTCGACCCGGTCACCGGACGGGAGGAGGACGACCTGTCCGACGCGCGGATCACCGCCGGCGTCCTGCTCGCCACGGCCGGGCGGGGCGGTGCCGACCTGACCCCGTACGCGGCGGAGACCTTCCCCTTCCTCAACCCGGACTTCGCCCGCATGAGGACACCGGCCCTCGTCGTCGTCGGCGACCGGGACGACTCCCCGCTGTCCCGCCGGGGCCCGGAGTGGATGACCGACGCCTACACCCTGAGCCCGGGCGACAAGAGTCTGCTCACACTGTTCGGTGCCGAGCACTCGCTGGGCGGGATACCCGGCTACGAGGCGCGCGAGACCACGGACGAGAACCCGGAGCACGTCGCTCTGCTCCAGCGGGTGACCTGGGCCTATCTGCGGCACGCCCTCGGCGTCGACGACACGGCCTGGGCGGCGGCACGCGAGGCGCTCTCCGGCGGCGCCGCCGCACCGGCCCGGCTGGAGACCAGGGAGCCGGGCGGGACGCCCGCGGAATGAGGGAGGCGGGCGGGCGGCGCGTGTGCCGCCGCCCGCCCACCGGCGCTCAGTGACGGGCCGAGGACGCGAGCATCGGGAGCGAGACGATGTCGGCCAGGGCCTGCTGGCCCGCGATGTTCGCGTGGATCCCGTCACCGGTGTCGTACGCCGGGGCGATGCTGTTCGGCTTCACCGGGTCCGCCAGCACCCGGTCGAAGGGCAGGACGCCGTCGCAGGTGCCGCCGCAGTCGTTCCACTTGGCGACGAACGTGCCCACGGTGTGCCGGTCGCGGTTGTTCTGGTCGGAGTAGCCCGGCCGGGGGGTGATGGGCGTGACGTACACCTTGATCCCGGCCGCGCGCAGCCGCTGGAAGACCTCCCGGTAACTGGCCAGGATCTGCTCGGCCCCGCAGCCGTCCGCGAGGTCGTTGGTGCCGTAGTAGTAGAGGACGCCGGTGACCCCGTGCAGGGCCAGGACGTCGCGCTCGAGCCGGGAGACCGCGTCCAGGCCGCGCAGGGAGTCGCCGGTGCGCGGGCAGGTCGCCGCGCTGGTGGTGCCGCCGATGCCGGCGTTGGCGAGGGCGAACCGCCGCCCGGCGGGGAGTTCGGCCGTGATCCGTCGGGCCAGGTCGTCCGTCCAGCGCAGGTTCTCGCCCGGACGCTCGCACCCCGCACCGCAGTTGGTCGAACCGGTGCCGTCCACGACCGAACTGCCGAAGGCGACGAGGCTGCCCCTCAGCCGGGGGTTGTGCACGTCGACGGCGCTCACCAGGAGGGTGGACTCCGTCTTCTCCGTGAAGGCGGCACCGCTCGCCTCGGCGGTGTGGTCCCCGGAGCCGGCCGGGCTCAGGTAGTTGGTGCGGAAGGCACTGTCGTGCCGGCCCGCCGGTGCCGAGCCGGACACGGACAGCGACACCGCGACGTCGCCCTGCGCCTCGGTCCGCAGCCGGGTGCCGTCGCTCCACACCTCGCCGTGGGCCGGCACGACGACGCCGTGCCGGCCCCCGAAGGTGAGGGCACGCGGAGTGCCCTCCGTAGCGGCGCTCTTGCCGGTGCTGGGCGCCACCGTGGCCGCGTCCACGGTGAGGGGGGTGTCCCCGAAGGTGTTCTGGATGCGGACGCGGACCGCGTCGCCGCCCTGGCTGAGGTGGGTGATCATCCGTAGGGACTGCTCGCGCAGGGGGGTGGGGGAGAGGCGCTGCTGGGAGGTGGCCCAGGAGGTGAACCAGCCCTGCTTCCCGGTGTGCCGGGCGGGGGCCGTCCCGGCGGAGGTGGCCGCGGTCGTCGCGGACGTGGCGAGCAGGGAGGAGGCCACCGCCAGGACCAGGGCGGCCCCGACGCGTCGGGTGCGGGAGGGGGTGGGGTGCGGCACGCGGGCAGGGAACGGACGCATGGGGGTGCCTTCCGACGTGAGCGGACGGGTGCGGGTCATCTGCACGCGCCCTCCGCCACTCGCGACGCTGCGATGACTCCCGCATCCTAGACACCGCCACCGCCTCCCGAAACAGTGCCGCACACGCCACGGGCCCCGACCCACCGGCCCGAACACGTGGGAATCCGGGAGGAATCGGGGCTCGGACGCGAGCGGGTCAGGCCCGGGTCACCGGTGCCTGCAGCTCCGTCACCCAGGCCTCGCGCTCCGGCGGGCACTCCAGGCTGATCTCCCGGGGGTAGCCCGTCGGCCGGTAGCCGTGGGCGTCGGTCCAGCGGGCCAGGACCTGCGCCGTGGACAGGACGTCGTCCATCGAGCCGCGGTGCACGATGGTCGCCGCCTTGTCCAGCGGCGGTAGGTCGAGGACCCGGAACTCGCCGTCCTGGAGCGGGGCGGAGACCTGGACGGCGGCGTGGACCGTGATCCTCCCCTCGCCGTCCGGGGCGTCCTCGTAGTAGGCCACCCCCGGGCCCGTGGGCGTGACACCCGCCGCCTCCAGGCGCCGGAACAGCTCCTCGTACAGCGGGGTGATGACGGGTCCTATGTCCGCGGGCCCGAAGCCCGCGGCGGTCGAGGTCAGTTCCGCCACCCGAAGGGCGGGGACCTCCTTGAGAACGACATCGTTCGTGGGCATGTGCCCCTCACTCTCGATCGCTCGGAGCCTCGCCTCGACCTGGACGAGCCGGGCCCGCGCGGCGGACACGGCGGTCTCCAGCTCGGCCCGCCGCAGACGCAGCATGCCGCGCAGTTCCTCGGCACCGACCTTCTCGTCCACGATGTCCCGGACCTGCCGGAGGGTGAAGCCGAGGTCCTTCAGCGCGATGATCCGGTTGAGGCGGGCGAGTTGGGCGGCGGTGTAGTGGCGGTAGCCGCTCACGGGGTCGACATGGGCCGGGCGCAACAGACCGGTCGCGTCGTAGTGACGCAGCATCCGGACCGAGACACGGCCGTGCCGGGCGAAGTCTCCGATGGTGAACATGATGTCTCCGAGTCGACCGCCTGACACCGTGTGAGGGTCAAGGCACGCGTACACCGTCGATCGCGATGTCCAGGAGGCGGCGCGCCTGTTCCTCGTCGCCCCGGTGCTCGGTGGCCAGCGAGATGGCGCCGACGAGGGCCAGCAGGTCGTCCACGCGGAGGCCGTCGCGGGCCGCACCCGACCGCTGTGCCCGGCGCAGCAGTTCACCCGCCGCGGAGGTGATCATCACGGTGCAGCCCTCGTCCTGCCGCACCCGTGCGGGCTCCCGCTCCTCGTGCGCGAGCGAGGCGGCCAGGCCCCGGCAGGTGGCCGCGTAGGCGTTGAAGTCCCGCAGCCAGGAGAACAGCGCGGTGCCGGGCTCGCTGTCCCGCGCGTACTGCCGCGCCTTGGCGCAGAGCGCCTCGACACGGTCGCGGAAGACGGCCTCCAGCAGGGAGCGCCGGGAGGGGAAGTGCCGGTGCAGGGTGGCCGAGCCGACGCCGGCCCGGCGGGCGATCTCCTCCAGCGAGGCGCCGGCCCCGTGGACGGCGAAGGCCTGCTGGGCGGCGCCGAGAATGCGCTGGTGGTTGCGCCGGGCATCGGCGCGCAGGGGCCGTCGCACTGCGGTGTCGGGCACGGTCGCTTCCTGTGGTCGACGGGGGATCCACCTCTGCCCGTAGCCTAACCGACCGCGCACGCCGCCCCGCCGCCCACTGTGACCGGCGTCACTCCGAAAGGAAAACCTCGCGTCCGTGCCCCGCGTCTAGAGGGTGTGAGAGCAGGGAGAAGGGCACCGCGCGAGCTGGACGAGGAGCACCTCGTCAAGCGCGTGGCCCGCGGCGACCGGGCCGCGTTCGAGGAGCTGTACCGGCGTACCGCGCCGTCGCTGGCCGTACGGCTGCGCCGGCGGTGCGCCGACGAGCAGATCGTCGCCGAGGTCATGCAGGAGACGTATCTCGCCGTGTGGCGCGCGGCGGGCGCGTTCGCGGGGAGCGCGGCCGGGGGCACCGCCGTCGGCTGGCTGTGGACGATCGCGGCGCGCCGCCTGGTCGACGCGTTCCGGCGCCGCGCCCACCACGCCGAACCCCCGCCCGCGGCCGCCCCGCACGCGGTGGCGCCCGCGGCCGAGGAGGAGGCGCTCGCGGCGACCGTCGGCGGGGACGTCGGCGACGCGCTGCGGGGCCTCGCGCCGGAACTCAGGCAGGTGCTGCAGGCCATGGTCCTCGACGGCATGACCGTCCGGGAGACGGCCGTCCTGCTCGGACTCCCCGAGGGAACCGTCAAGACCCGCGCCCGCCGGGCCCGGCTCGAGATGCGGAGGGCACTGACATGAGCGGCACGGGAAGAAGAGGTCGGGGCGGGGGCGGCCCGCACGGGGCACACGCGTCGTCGCCGTTCCTCGCGGCCTACGCGCGCGGCGCCGCGGACGGCCTCGCCGAGGACGAGGTGTGGGCCCTGGAGGCGCATCTGGAGGAGTGTCGGGACTGCCGTGACCGGTTGTCGGCCGAGGTGACCGCCGGCGCCCCGGACGTCACGGCACTCGTCGCCACCGTGTGGTCCGGCCTCGAGGAGCGGCTCGCAGGCACCCCCGTGATGCCCCACCGCAGGCGCCCCTCCGCACGGCTGTCGCGGTGGACGACCCCCGTCATGGCGCCCTGGCTCGCCATGACGGCCGGCGTCACCTTGCTCGCGCTGCTCCTGGACCTGCTGGGCACCGGTACCGGGGAGACACCGTTCGTCCTGCTGCTGGCGCCCGTCCTGCCCGTGCTCGGCGTCGCCGCCTCCTGGTCGCGCGGCCTTGACCCCGCGTACGAACTGACCGCCTCCGCACCGAGGGCGGGACTGTACCTGGTGCTGCGGCGTACCACGGCCGTGCTCGCCGTGGTCCTGCCCGCCCTGCTCGTCTGCGGGTGGGTGACGGGAGTGACGGCCTGGCAGTGGCTGCTGCCCTGCCTGGCCTTCACGTCCTCGGCCCTGGCACTCGGCGGCGTCGTCGGCGTCACCCGCGCCGCCGTGTCACTGGTGGCGGTGTGGGCGGCCGTGATCGCGGCCCCCACCGCGGCGGCGGGCCGGACGACCGCCGTCCTGCGGGAGGGCGCCCTGCCCGTGTGGGCCCTGGTCCTCGCCCTCGCCACCGGCGTCGTGCTCGCCCGCAGGGGCGCGTACGCCGTCCTGGGCGCCCACCGGTGACGCACGCCCCCCGGTGAACCGGTTCCCCGGAGTCACCGGTGAACCGGCGACTCCGGGGACCCCGCTGACGAAGAAGACGAAACAGACGAAGCAGATGAAGCAGATGACGACAAGAAGGGACCTCGCATGACGCCCGCAGTGAGCGCGGCCGACCTCGCGCCGACGGCGTACGCCTGGCAGATCAGGGCCACCGGCCTGAAGGTCAGGGCCGGCCGGAAACGCATGGCGGTCGACGGCCTCGACCTCTCTCTCGGCACCGGAGTGCACGGCCTGCTCGGCCCCAACGGGGCCGGCAAGACCACCCTCATCCGAGCCCTGGCCACCGTGCTGCGCCCCGCCGGGGGCACCCTGGAACTGCTCGGCGAGCCCGTGGGCGGCGGAGGCGAGTACCGTGCGCTGCGCCGCCGGATCGGCTACCTGCCGCAGGAGTTCGGCTACTACAAGCGCTTCACCGTGCGCGAGTTCGTCGAGTACATGGCGTGGCTGAAGGAGGTACCCAAGCGGGACATCCCGGCGGCCGTGCAGCGCGCCGTCGAGCGCGTGGGTCTCGCCGACCGCGCCGACACACGGATGAAGACCCTGTCCGGCGGCATGGTGCGCCGGGTCGGCATCGCCCAGGCACTCGTCAACGACCCGGCGGTCCTGCTGCTCGACGAGCCGACGGTCGGTCTGGACCCCGCGCAGCGGCTGCGCTTCCGCGAACTGCTGCAGGAACTGGGCACCGACACCTGCGTCGTCGTCTCCACCCACCTGGTGGAGGACGTGGGCGCCGCCTGCACCCATGTGGTGCTCCTCGCCGAGGGCCGGCTGGTCTTCCGGGGCACCCCGAAGGAACTGGCCGCGGCGGGCGGCCCCGAGCACGTGGGCGACAGCCCGCTCGAACGCGGCTACTCGGCGCTGCTGCAGGGCCCCGGCCGGGACGGGGGAGCGTGGTGAACGTCCCCGTCCTGCGCACCGAGCTGCGGCGCTCCACCGCCCCCTGGGCCGGAGCGGTCGTCCTCACGGGCGCGCTCGCCTTCCTGTATCTGATCGACGGTTCCTGGCGGCACGGCAGCACGGCGTGGACCGCCCAGTGGACCTCCCTCGCCCTGTGGCTCCGCGGCCTGCTGTTCTACCTGTGGCCGATCACGGTGGGCCTCGGCGCGCTGCAAGGGCTGCGCGACCACCGCTCCCGGATGCCCGAACTGCTCAGCAGCATCCCGAGGCCCGCCTGGCAGCGCGCGGCGGCGCCGGCCGGTGCGAGTGCGCTCGCACTGACCTGCGCCTTCGCGCTCCTCGTCCTCGTGGGCGGGGTGCAAGTGGTCGCCCACACCGACTACACGCACCTCGGATGGCTGCCGATCTCGCTGGTGGGGGCGCTGTCCCTGGTCGCGGGGGCCGTGCTCGGCATGGGCGTGGGTCGGGCGCTGCCCTCCGTGCTCACGCCGCCCGTGCTGGGCATGGCGGCCTTCGCGCTGACCGTCCTGATGAACGCCTCCCCGGGCCGCACGGAGACCACCGGGCCGGACGGTTTCCCCACCTTCGAGCCCAACCGGGTCTCCCTGCTGTCGCCGGCGGTGGAGGAGGTGCGCAATGCCTTCGTCACGCTCTCCGGCTCGGTGCATCTCGGGCAGACGCTCTGGCTGCTGGGCCTGACCGCGACCGGCTTCGCCCTGCTGATCGCGGCCGCCCCGCGCACCCGCCTCCTCGCGGTGACCCCCGCCCTGGCGGGGGCCGTCCTCGCCCTCCTCGTCCTCCCCGCCGACCCGCAGCGCATGTACGTGGCCGACGAGGGAGCGGTCGCCCCGGTGTGCGACGGCCCGGTCTGTGTGGCCCGGCTGCACCGGGAGCGGCTCGCCGAGGTCGCCGGCCCCGGCAAGGAGGCCCTGCGCCTGCTGCACCGCGCCCTGGGAGAGGACGCGCCCGCGGCCGTGCGGGAGAACACCTCCGTCCAGCTCTCGGGCACCACCCCGCCCCGGTCCCGGAAGACGGTGCTGTTCGGTTTCGACGAGGACCTCTTCAGCGGGACGAAGGGGAAGGACCTGACCCGGGCCCTCGTCGCCCAGGGCATGGCGCCCGAGTGCACCCCCGTGGGCTGGAGCGGCTTCGGTGGGGACCAGTTCGCGCAGGCGGCCGCGCTGGACTGGGTGCTCGGCCGCCCCGTGACGTTCCCCGGCACCGGCTCCGAGGGCCTGCGCCACGATATCGACGCCGAGGCCCGCCCGGTGTGGAGGAAGCTCCGGGCACTGCCCCGGGACGAGCAGCTCTCCCGGATCGAGGCCATGCGCGCCGCCGCGTTCTCCTGCGAGGGCGATCCCTTCGACGCGCTCAAGGGGGGTGCCGGCCGGTGAGGTGGCTGACGCTGTACGCACGCTCGCGCCAGGTGCCCGCCTCGCTCGCCGTGCTCCTGGTGAGCGCGCTCGCCGCCCTCGCCGGGGGTGCCGAGGACCCGAAGCCGCTCCTGCTCGTCCTCGCCACGGGGGCGATGGCGGCCTCCGCCGGACTCGGCGGCCAGGACCTCGCGCTGGACCGGACGGCCGCGCTGCGCTGGGTGCCCCGCAGGGGCGCCCATGTCCTCCTCGCCGGCGCGGTCGTCGGTGTGCTGCCGCCGGCCCTGCGCCTCCTGGCCGGCGCCCCGGCCACGGCCGCGTTCGCCGTCCGGGACGCCGCGGGCCTGATGGGACTGGCCGCGCTGGGCGCCGCGCTCTGGGGCGGGCAGTACGCCTGGACCCTGCCGTTCACCTGGCTCGCGTTCACCCTCTTCGCCCCGCCCGCGACCGGCACCCCGACCCGGATCGCCTCGTGGATGCTGATGCCCACGGGCACCGTGGCGGCCACCTGGACGGCCGCGGCCCTCACAGTGGCGGGCACCACGGCCTACGCGCTCGCCGGCCCGCGCCGGTGACCCGGGGCCCGCGACGGTGACCCGGGAACCGGGCCGGGGACCGGGCGCGGTCCTCCGGACCCGGTGCCGGGGACCGCACCGGGGGCTACCGGCCGTCGCGTGGGCGGTGCGCGCGGACGAGACCGTCCATCAGCAGGTCGAGCAGGCGCTCGGCCTGCGCGCGCTGTTCGGGGGTGCCGGTGACGAGGGTGGCGCCCGCCAGGGCCATGAGGATGTCGGAGGAGGGCACGTCCTCCCGGAGGACCTCCTGGGCGATGCCCGCCCGGCGGAACTCCTCGATCGCGCCCGTCAACTGTTCACGGGTCAGCGAGCCCAGCTCCGCGTCCTCCCGCAGGAGGGTCCTGAGGGTCTCGGCCATGCCGTGCTTGGTGACGAGGTAGTCCAGCACCTGCGACATCCAGGTCCGCAGGGCCCGGTCGGCGGGCAGCCCGGCGAGCAGGTCACGGGCCCCGGCGGCCAGCCGGGCCGTCTCGTAGCGGTAGGTCGCGTCGACGAGCTGCTCACGGGTGGGAAAGCGCCGGTACAGCGTGCCGATCCCGACCCCGGCGTCCTTGGCGATCCCCTTGAGGGTCGCGGCGGCACCGTCCCGGGCGAAGGCGGCCGCGGCGGCGGCGAGCAGCTTGTCCTCGTTGGCCCGCGCGTCGGCCCGTACGGGCCGGGCGGATGGCTCGGGCATGCGGGGTCTCTCCCCTCCTGCTTGATAAGCGGAGCCGACTCCGCTTACCGTGGTGGTCTACAAGCGGAGTCGGCTCCGCTTGGGTGGACGATAGCAGCGGCCACCGGCCGCCCCGTACCACCGCAGCCACCAGGAAGGTGCACGACATGCAATACCGCACGCTGGGAAGCACCGGCGTCCAGGTCAGCTCGCTGTGTCTGGGCGCGATGATGTTCGGGACCTGGGGGAACGCCGACCACGAGGACGTGGCCGACATCGTCCGCACGGCGCTCGACGCGGGCGTCAACATCATCGACACCGCCGACGTGTACTCGGGCGGCGAGTCGGAGGTCCTCGTCGGCAGGGCGATCGCCGGACGCCGCGACGAGGTCGTCCTCGCCACCAAGGTGTCCAGCCCCATGGGCCCCGGCCGCAACGAGCGCGGAGCCTCCCGGCGCTGGATCGTCCGGGCCTGCGAGGCGAGCCTGCGCCGCCTGGGCACCGACCACATCGACCTCTACCAGGTGCACCGGCCCGACCCCACGACCGACCTCGACGAGACCCTGGGCGCCCTGACCGACCTCGTCCGCGCCGGCAAGATCCGCTACGCCGGCTCCTCGACCTTCACGCCCTCGGCGATCGTCCGGGCGCAGTGGACCGCCGAACGCAGGCAGCGCGAGCGCTTCGTCTGCGAGCAGCCGCCGTACTCCCTCCTGGCCCGTGGCATCGAGGCCGACGTCCTACCCGCCTGCGAGGCCCACCGGATGGGCGTGCTCGCGTGGAGCCCGCTCGCCGGGGGCTGGCTGTCCGGCCGCTGGCACCGCGACGCGGCCGAGCTCTCCAGCCACCGCACCCGCACCATGCCCTTCCGCACCACGCTCTCCCACTACGACCTCGGCATACCGGCCAACCGGGCCAAGCTCGACGCGGCCACCGAACTCGCCGGCATCGCCGCCGAGGCCGGCCTGACACTGATCCAGCTCGCCCTCGCCTTCGTCACCACCCACCCCGCGGTGACCGCCGCGATCATCGGCCCGCGCACCGCCGCTCATCTGCGGGACCAGCTCGCCGCCGCCGACGTCGTCCTCGACGCCGAGGTGCTCGACCGGATCGACCGCGTCGTCGCCCCGGGCACCGACCTCAACCCCGAGGACACCGGGTACGGCGCCGAGATCCTGGCCGACCCGCGACGCCGCCGCCGCGCCGCCGCGCGGTGACCGGGGCCTGCCGCACCGCCCGGCCCGCCGCGCCCCAGGTCACCCGCCGGGGCGCGCGGGTCCGGCCAGGCGGTCGCCGGACAGCAGCGTGCCGGCCTGCTTGAGGTGCCGCAGCACGGGAGAGACCTCCATGCTCTGCAGACCGGCGAGGGAGCCGACGCGGTCCGAGGTGAACTCGAAGAGGTCGTCGAGATCCCGGCAGTGCGCCACGGCGTGGACGTTGTACGGACCGGAGACGGCCGCCGCGAAGGCGATCTCCGGTTCCCGGGCCAGGGCGCGCCCGACCTCCTTGACCGCCGAGGGATGCACCCGCAGCCACAGGTTCGCCCGTGCGCGGTACCCGAGGGCGGCCGCCGCGATCTCGACGTCGATGTGGACGGCCCGGCGCTCCAGCAGGGTGCGCAGGCGGCGCGAGACCCGGCCCGGGGAGGAGTCCGCGGCCGCCGCGAGGTCCACCAGACTGGCCCGGCCGTCCATCGCGAGCGCCTCGCAGATCCGCTCGTCCTCGGCGGTCAGCACCACCGGCTCGCGGGAGACGACGGGGACCTCGGCGAACGGGGGCCCTTCACTCCCGAGCGCGGACTCCTGCTCGGGGGAGAGCACCCCGTGCAGGGCCGCCCAGTAGTGACCGCGACCCCCGAGGAACTGCCGCAGCATCGCGTAGGCGTTGATGTCGAGCACCGCGGCCGTACGCGGCAGCCGCCGCCCGAGCAGTTCCTCGCGCTGCTCCCGGCTCCGTGACTGGATCGCGCAGGTGATCTCGTAACCGGCCGCGCTCAGTGCCACCCAGTTGACGTCCTCGCGCCGGGCCAGGGCCTCCGCGATCGCCCCGACGCCACCGGGGCGGCACCGCAGCCGCACCAGCCACCTGCTCTGCCCCAGCGCCCCCGGGTTGACGACCCCCGCGACCCGCAGGACCCCCTCGGCACACAGCCGACGGTACCGGCGGTTGACCGCGCTCTCGGTCAGCCCGAGCACACCGGCGATCGAGGCGAAGGAAGCACGCGGGGCGATCTGCAAGGCCCGGATGATCCGCACGTCCTCGGGCCGCACGATGAAGGATTCCGATGCAGAGGTACGCGACACGGCGGGAATCCTACAGAGCGGCCCTCCTGACTCGTTCCGTCCGCGTGGCGGCGCACAGACTGGCCGCACACCACCGGCCGCCGAACGAACAGGACACCCGATGCCGTCCACCACCGAGCACCCGCAGAGCCCGCGCACTCGCACCGCACTCGTCGTCGGCGCCTCGCGCGGCCTCGGCCACGCGATCGCCGCCGAACTCCTCGACCGGGGATGGAACGTCGTCGGCACGGTCCGTGACACCACCGCCCGCACCCCCCTGCACGACCTCGCCGACCGGTCCGGCGGGCGCGTCACCGTCGAACACCTCGACATCAACGAACCCGCCCACCTGCCACCCCTGCACGCACGCCTCGCCCCGCGCCGCCTCGACCTGCTCCTCGTCAACGCGGGCACCACCAACAACGTGGACACACCGATCGGCGCGGTACCGACGGCCGACTTCGTCGACATCATGGTCACCAACGCCCTCAGTCCGATGCGCGTGATCGAGGCGCTGGAGGACCTCGTGTCCGACACCGGTCTCATCGGGGCGATGTCCTCCGGGCAGGGCAGCATCACCAACAACACCAAGGGCGGCCGCGAGGTCTACCGGGGCAGCAAGGCCGCCCTCAACATGTTCATGCGCGGCTTCGCCGCCCGGCAGTCCGGGACCGGCCGCGCCCTCGTCCTGATGGCGCCGGGCTGGATCCGCACCGCGCTCGGCGGGCCCGACGCGCCGTACACCGTCCAGGAGAGCACCCCCCTGATCGTCGACGTCCTGCTCTCCCGGCTGGGCACGCCCGGCCTGGCATACCTGGACCGGACGGGCGGGACCGTGCCCTGGTGAACGCCGAGGTGTTCGCCCGCGTCCGGCGCCGTCAGCCGCCCTCGGGGCGGGCGCCCTCGGGTCAGCCGCCCTCGGGTCAGCCGCCCACGGGGCGGGCGTCCTCGGGTCCGGCGCTTCCGGCCACCGTGCTGCCGTCCGCCACGAACGCCGAGCCCCAGTTGAGGGTCACCACGGAGTACATCTCTCCGTCCCCCGGCGGACGCGTCCACGAGCGGGTGGTGAAGGTGTGCATCCGGCCGTGGGTGAGGGCGTGACGCGGCAGACGGACGCCGAACTCCGCACTCACGGCCTCCAGCAGCGTCCGCTCCGTGCCGGGGTCCTTCTCCGGATCACCGAAGAACCGGCCCGGCCGCAGGGATTCCGGTATCGCTCCGCTCGCACGGATCTCACCTTCCTCGTAGGTGAACGTGTAGTCCTCGATGCCGTCCTGTGCCACCGACAGATGGAAGAACGGCTTTCCGCGCCACGTTCTCAGCCCGCCCCACACCACCACCGCACGGGTGCCCCCGCTCGCGGCGCCCGCCGGGGAGACCAAGCGCTGCCCGGGGAACGGGGCGGGCTCCCCGTCGAAGGCGAAGCTCCAGCCGGGGCCCGCCCGGCCGACGGCCATGACGGCCTTGTCCTCGTAGGAGGAGAACTCCCCCTTGTCGTCCCGCGCCCGGTAGGCGTCCCACAGGGTCATGGGCTCCTTCAGTGCGGCGCCCTCCTCGCCGAGGCGCCCTGGCAGATCCTCCGGCCGGACGCCCTCCACCAGGACGAACCGGTAGGACGTGCGCTGGTTGCCCGGGTCCGGCTCCGCGAGCCACGCCAGGCCGTCAGGGTCCGTCCCGTCCACCGGCGACGGCACCGCACCCCGCTGTCCGCCCCTCGGCGTGGACAGCAGTTCCCGCCCGCGCTCCGGGGTGAGCAGGGGGCCGAGCAGCGGGTCGGCCACCCACGCCAGCGGCGCCAGGTGGTCCGGTCCCAGCGGCTCCCACAGCGGCAGGGCGCCGATCAGCGTCCGCCACGCCTCGTCGGTGTCGCCCCAGCGCGCCGACTCCCGCGCCCGCTCGACCGCCTCGCCGAACGGCCCGTCCGGCGCGTACCGGTACGTGCCGTTCCGTACCTGCTCCAGGGTCGCGTAGGCACGTGAGAGCAACTCCTCGTCGCCGCCGCGCAGGTCGTACTCGAGCGTGGAGTCGTCGCGGTACGACTGCGCCGCCAGTTCGCCCACCAGCGGCGGCAGCAGCTCGGGCGCGTACCGCGGGTCCGTCGCCAGGCCGCGGAAGTACACCATGTGCGTGCGCCCCAGCAGACGGCGGATCTGGTCGCCCAGACCTTCGGCCCGTGGTCTGCCGTACGCCTTCGCCTCGTCGAGGGCCCGCACCGCCTTCTCCCAGTCGCCGCGCAGCGCGTCGAGCCGGGCCTCCTCCACCAGGGCGTCCGTCTCGCGCGTCGTGTCGTTGACGAATTCCGGCTGCCCCTCATCCGTGGTGGGCACCCGCAACCGGTGGAACTCCCGGTGCATCTCGCGCATGAACTCCCGGAAGTTCGCGTGCCGCGTGGGGGGAGCCGCGTGCCAGCCCGCCCACGTGTACACCGCCCACTCGCCGTCCTCGTCCACGTCCTCGGGGTCCATGAGCACGTAGAGCGCGTCCGACTCGACGTCCAGCTGCAGCCCGCTCCGCCAGATCTCCGCCTCCCGCCGCTCCTCGGGAGTGGCGTCCTCCGGCAGGTACTCCTCGAAGTCCTCGGCGAGTCCGGAGTCGTTGTCGTGCCAGCACGCCTGCTCCGTGCCCGCCAGCAGTGACACGAAGCCGCCCGCATGCCGCCAGCCGTCGCTGACCGCGAGGAACTCCCGGTACGACGGAGGCATCCGGCGGCCGAGACGCCTCTCCATGGCGGCGATCCGCTCCTCGGACGCGGCCGGGAAACCGAGCCACCGCGCCCGTCGGGCGGCGGACTCCTCGTCGGTCTCCCCGGCCTCCCCGGTCTCCCCGTGCGGGGAGTCCGCCCACTCCCCGCTCCACCTGAGCAGGAAGCGCCGCCAGTCGAATGCCGTGTTCTGCGTCATGCCCGGATACTGACACCGGCCACTGACAAGACCCGGGCGCGAGCCGGGAACCGGGCCCACCGCGAGCGGCGCCCCGCTCAGGCGTCCTGCGGATACCAGCGCAGCTCCACCGTGTTGCCGTCCGGGTCCCGGACGTAGAGGGACTGGGCGGTGCCCCGGGCGCCGAAGCGTTCGCCGGGGCCGTCCAGGACGGTGAAGACCCCGGAGTCGACGACCTCCTGCCAGTCCAGGGGCTCGACGACCAGGCAGAGGTGGTCGACATTGGACCCCTCGGGCCGGCCGGCGGGGGCCTCGACGAGATCGATGATCGTGTCCGGGGCGACCCGCACGGAGGGGAACGGTGCCCGGCCGGCCCGCCACTCCTCCACCCGGACGGGGGCGAGCCCCAGCGGACCCGTGTAGAAGGCGAGCGCGCGCTCGATGTCGGCGACGTTCAGGACGAGGTGGTCGAAGGCGATCACACGCATGGAAGACTCCCAGGTGAGAGGCGGGGTGCCCGAGGGGTGACGGCGGGCCCGCGGTGCGGGAACGACGCGGGCGCGCCGCCCTGTTCAGCATGGCCGCGCGGCCGTCCATCGGTCCAATACATGCTTGTCATCCCTTCCATCGTGATCCACGATCGCTCGCATGGACCTCCAGCAGATGCGCTACGTCCTCGCGGTCGCGGAGACCGGGGGCTTCACCCGGGCCGCCGAGCGGTGCCACGTGGCGCAGTCCGCGCTCAGCCACCAAGTGGCCCGGCTGGAGCGGGAACTGGGCGCCCGGCTGTTCGACCGGACCAGCCGCCGGGTGCGGCTGACCGCCGCGGGCGAGGCGTTCCTGCCCGCCGCCCGGCAGGCCCTGGAGGCGGCCGGGCGGGCCCGTGCGGAGGTGGCGGCGGCCACCGGAGAGATACGCGGCACGCTGACCCTCGGCTCGATCCCGACCGTCGCGGCCGTCGACCTCCCGGCGGTGCTGCGGGAGTACCGCCTGCGCCATCCGCACGTGCGGATCCGCCTGCGGACGGGTTCCAGCGAGCGGATGGTCGAGCAGGTGCGCGAGGGCACCCTCGACGCGGCCTTCCTCGGCGTCCCGCCCGGCTTCCCCGCGCACGGTGTCCACAGCCACGAACTGTGCCGGGGCCGGCACGTCGCCGTGGTCGCCCCGGAGCATCCGCTGGCCGGGGAGGACGAGGCGGACCTGCGGCGCCTGGCCGCCGAGGTCTTCGTCGACTTCGCCGAGGGCAGCGCCGCCCGTGCCCAGTCCGACCGGGCCTTCGCGGCGGCCGGCCTGCGGCGCGAGGTCGCCTTCGAGGTGTCCGGCGTCGAGCTGATGGTCCGCATGGTCCGGTACGGCCTCGGCGTCGCTCTGCTGCCCGAGGCGTTCACCGCCGAACTGCACGGGGTGCGCCGGGTGGCGCTCACCGACGGCCCGGTCCGCGTCGAACGCCTCGTCCACAGCCGCTTCCCGCCCTCACCCGCGGCGGCCGCCTTCCTCGCCCTGCTGGGCACCCCCGACCACCGGGAGACCCCTCCCGCACCGGGCGCGGCCCACCGCGCCCGGCCGTCCGACCGAAAGGCACCCCCGGACATGTCCGTCATCCACCGCACCACCCTCACCCCCGGCAAGCTGGAGCTGCTCACCGCCTGGCTGCCCTCCCGCCCGTGGTACCGGGGCGGTGCGGGCGGGCCCGAACTGGCCAAGGCGGGCGGCTTCCGGCTGGACGACCCCGAGGGCGAGGTGGGGATCGAGTTCATGGCGGTGACCGACACCGCCGGGCCGCACCCGGTCACCTACCTGGTACCGCTCACCTACCGCGGCGCGCCCCTGGACGGGGCGGAGCACACGCTCCTCACCACGGCGGAACACGGGGTGCTCGGGCGGCGCTGGATCTACGACGGCTGCCAGGACCCGCTGCTCGTGGCCGAGTTGACGGCCCTGCTCGAGGGGAGGACGCGGGCACAGCACCAGTCCGTCAGCGACACCCCGGACCCGGACGTCCACGTCACCCGCACCGGTGACGGGCCCCTTCCCGACGACTTCACGGTCACCGGCGACGAAGGGGAGGAGACCGTGCTGACCGCCTCGCACGGCACGCAGCTGCGGGTGCGCCGGGTTCTGCGGCCCGCCCCGGCCGGGCCCGCCGGGCAGCGCCCGGACGAGGCGGGCCGCGTCGCCGGGATCTGGCGGACACCGGACGGCGGCACCGTGCGCGGGGACTTCGTCGTGCTGCGCGAAGGCCCCCGGGCCTGACCTCGTCCGTCAGCGTGCCCGGCTCGCGAGCGGGCCCGGCGCCGCGTCCACCGCGCGCCGGGCCGCCGCCACGAGGGCCGGGTCGGTGACGAAGTGGGTGTCCTCGTCGGGGGAGGTTCCCGCGGTGCCCAGCGGTGTCCAGGTACCCGCGCGGCGCGGCTCGGCCCGGGTCTTGGCCGAGAGGTGGACGGCCGCGACACCCGCGCCGAGCAGCGCCGGGATGTCGCCGAGGCGCACACCGCCGCCCGCCATGACCTCGAGACCGGGGGCCGCGGCGGCCATCTCGGCCAGCGTCGCCAGGCCCGCCGCCGCGGTGGCCGCGCCGCCGGAACTCAGGACGCGGGTGATGCCGAGGGGGCGGAGCAGCGCGGCGGTGGCGACCGGATCGGCGGACTGGTCGACCGCGCGGTGCAGGGTGACCTCCACGTCCCGTCCCCGGTCGCGCCCCGCCTCGTGGGCGGCCTCCGCGAGCCGGGCCACCGCGTCGCGGTCCAGGACACCCTCGGCGGTGAGGGCCCCCACGACCACCCCGGCCGCACCGGAGGCGAGGACGGAGCGGACCTCGGCGGCCATGAGGGCGATCTCCTCGGCCTCGTACACGAAGTCGCCCGGACGGCACCGCACCAGGGCCTGCACCGGCGGTCCGACGGCGGCCGCCGCCTCCACCGAGGCCGCCGAGGGGGTGAGGCCGCCCAGTTCGAGTGCCCCGCACAGCTCGACCCGGTCGGCACCGTGCGCGAGGGCGGCCCGCGCGCCGGCCGGGGAGGTGACGGCTATCTCCAGCGCGGCGCCCGCGTTCCGGCCGGTCACTCGTCCTCCCCGGTCAGCGGCAGGTCGGAGGCGGGGAGGACGCGCGCCCTCAGGTCCGGGTCGGCCATGTCGCGGTCGAAGGGGAACAGGGGGCGCCGCACCCGGTGGTGGCCGAGCCGCAGCAGGTCCTGGTCGACGCCGCCCGGGGTGAGCGCCATCTTCCAGCCCACCGCCATGTCGAACAGCTCCGGCTCCAGATAACCGATCTTCACGACGACGATGTCGGCGGAGCGGGGGTCGAGGTCCAGATCGGTGAAGTCGTGCTCGTGGTGGTACGGCTTGCGCAGCCGGGTGAGGATCGCGTACACGCTGCCCACCCGGATCACGACCTCCGTCCCGGCGTCCCGGTCGCCGTGCCGGATCGCGTGCACCACGCCGGTGAGGGTGACGGGCCCGGCGTGCCGGTCGTCCACCTCCGCGCCGGCGGTGACGGTCACCGTGGCGCCCACCCCCGCGGCGACCGCGGTGTCCACGGCGGCGGGGCCCGGCACCGAGGCGTACAGGACGGTCGGACCGTCCTCCTCGCGGAACTCCGGCCGTTCCAGCAGCCGGGTCAGGCCCCAGGTGACGTCGCCCGCGCCGCCCGCGGTGGGGTTGTCGCCGGTGTCGCTGACGAAGTACGGCCGGTCGGGCGAGACGAGGGCCTCGTCGAGGACGTCGTCGAAGGTGCCGGTCGGGGCGACGAAGGCGAAGTCGTGACGGGCCTTCCAGAAGCCGCGCGCGAGGCGTTCGGCGCCCGCCGCCACCGCCTCCCGGTCGGTTCCGGTGACGACCACGGCCGCGCGGTTGCGGGGCTCGTCGGCCCAGGCGTAGCCGACCCATATGGCCGCGTCGATGACGCCGTCCGCCGCCTCGACCTCCTCGACCGCCGCGTACACGCTCCGCGCGGGCTCGATCCGGGTCGAGGTCTGTTCCCCGGCCAGCAGCACCGGCACCGGCACCCAGGCCTTCACCGGGCGGGGGCCGCCGGAGGCGAGCAGGTCGACCAGGTTGCGCACGGCGCGCTCCTTGGTCTCCATGTGGTCCTCGTGCGGGGCCATCCGGTAACACGTGATCAGGTCGCTGCGGTGGGCGAGCTCGCGCGAGACGTTGCCGTGCAGGTCCATCGAGGTGGAGACCAGCACGTCGGGTCCCACGGTGGCGCGGATGCGCTCCAGCAGGACGGCCTCGGCGTCGTCCACGCCCTCGACGGTCATCGCGCCGTGGATGTCGTACCAGAGGCCGTCGAGCGGGGGGAGCGCGGCGAGGCGCTCGACGAGCTCGTCGGTGAGCGCGGTCCAGGCGGCGGCGGTGACCGTGCCGCCGGGCAGCGACTTGCCCACCAGCGCCCCGTGCCAGTCGGCCGCCTCACGCAGTTCCTCGCCGGGGGCGAGGAAGGGGTAGCGGTCGAACACCTCGGCGCCGCGCGCGGGGTGGAAGGCGGCGGCCCCGGTGCGGGCCGGGGAGAAGGTGGACGACTCGATGCCGAGTCCGGCGACGGCGAGGACCGGACGGGCGGCGGGACGGCTGGGGGAGACGGGGTCGGGACGGGTGGGGGAGACAGGGGCGGGACGGGTGGGGGAGACGGGGTCGGCGGGGGACTGCGGCATGGTTCTCCGTACGGGGTGCGGACGCGGAGGCGTCAGGGAGTGCGGGGTGCGTGAGGGGCCGGCCGTCCGGCGCCGGACCCGCCGGCGCCGAGGCCGCGCAGGGCGTCGGCCATCGCGCGCTGCAGCGCGAACTGCCCGGCGCCGACGACACCGGCGTCGGCGCCGAGGCGGGCGCGTTCGATGGTGAGGTGCTCGGTGACCAGGGGGTGACAGCTCTCGTAGAGCCGGCTGCGGACGGCGGCGACGAAGGGTTCCAGGGTGGAGAGGATGCCGCCGAGGTAGACGGCGTCCGGGTTGAAGAAGTTCACGTTGGCGGCGAGGACCTGCCCGAGATGCTCCCCGGCCCGGCGCACCGCCCGGCTCGCCTCGGGATCGGCGTCGGCGGCGAGCCGCACCACGTCCTCGGGGCTGGCCACGTCGGCGCCGCGCTCGCGCAGGATGCGCACCAGCGCGGCCCCCGAGGCCACCGTCTCCAGACAGCCGGTCTTGCCGCAGGAGCAGGGGATGTCGGCGGCGCCGTCGATGCGGATGTGGGTGATGTCGCCCGCGGCGCCGTTGGCGCCCCGGTAGAGGTGGCCGTCCACGATGACGCCGGCCCCGATCGCCGAGCCGATCTTCACCATGATCGACTGCCGGTGCTCGGCGGGCCGCACGGTGTGCTCACCCATCGCCATGCAGTTGGCGTCGTTGTCCACGGCGGTGGCGACGGCGAAGCGCTCGCGCAGCCAGTCGGCGACGGGGAAGCGGTTCCAGCCCGGCATCCGGGAGGGCAGGACGACGGCCCCGCGGTCCACGTCGACGGGCCCCGGCAGGGAGAGCCCGACGCCGACCAACCGGTCGCGCCCCTGTTCCTCCGCCAGCGCCTGAAGTGTGTCCGCGAGCCGCGGCAGTGCCTCCTCGGGGCCGTCGTCGATGACGAAGGGAACGGTGGTGACCCGCTCCAGGCGCCCGCCGGGCAGCACCGCGCCGATCCGCGCGTGCCGGCCACCGAGGTCGGCGGCGACGGCGAACTGGTCGGTCCCGCCCAGCCGCAGCACCTTGCGCGGACGCCCGCCGGTGGACGAGTGGGTGCCCTCCTCCGCGATCAGCCCGCGCTCCACCAACTGCCCCACGGTGAGGGAGATCGTCGAGGGGGCCGCGCCGAGCAGGGCGGTGAGTTCCGCGCGTGAGGAGGCCTGGCCCGAGGCCACGAGTTCCAGGACCCGGGCGGCGAGCGGGGAGGTTCCTCTCACGGACGCCCCCCTTCCGGGGTTCTCCCTCCCGGCATTCCCCTTCTCGGACTTCCCCTTCACGGGCCGGCGGTTCCGCGCACTTATTTCAGTCATGTACGAAGTAACTTCCGCAGCGGTGGTGGTGACGAAGACAGTACGCCCGCGCGACGCGGACGGGAACCGTCTCCCGGACGGCAAAACGAGAGCCGAAAGAGGCTTCAAACAGGGCAAATGCGGCGATCTCGCGAGCTGACGAGAGCTCATGCGGCTTGCTGCGAGTCCGCAGTAACTTAATTTTTACCGATCCTTGTTTGTTCGGCAGACGTGTGGGACGTTGACTGTCGTGCAGGCAGCGCCGGTTCCCGCGGCGCCCGCCCCGGCACTCGCCGGGGTCTCTCACGGGTCCTTCCACTTCGAGGAGAGTCATGTTCCCTGCTCGCACGGCTTCCGGCCGCCGCTGGGCCCTGGTCGCGGGTGCCGCCGTCCTCTCCGGTGCACTGCTGACCGGCTGTTCCGGGGGCGGCGACTCGTCCTCCGGCGGACACTCGTCGGACAGCATCAACTACGCGCTCCCGGCCAACTTCACGCCGAACTGGATCCTCCCGATCGGCACGGCCGCGCACCTCAACACGAACAACGCCTCCATATCCCAGGCCCTGTGGGAGCCGCTCATCGCCTACGACGGCTCCACCGGCGAGGTCGGCTGGAACAAGGACAACTCCCTGGCCACTGCCGCGGACTTCGCCAAGGACAACAAGAGCGTCACCCTCACGCTCGGCAACCGTCACTGGAGCGACGGCAAGCCGATCACCTCGCGCGACGTGGAGTTCTGGTTCAACCTGGTCAAGGCCAACAAGGCCGACTGGGCAAGCTACAGCCCGGGCAAGGCGCCGGACAACTGGACCTCCTTCAAGACCGTCGACGACACCCACTTCACCCTCACCTTCGACAAGGCGTACAACCGGCAGTGGATGCTCGCCAACGAGCTGAGCATGATCCGCACGATGCCGCAGCACGTCTGGGACAAGACGAGCGACTCCGGCACCGTCTCCGACCAGGACCGCACCGCCGCCGGCGCCAAGAAGGTGTGGACCTACCTCAACAAGGCCGCCAAGAACATCTCCGGCTACGCGAGCGACCCGCTCTGGAAGACGGTCAGCGGCCCGTACACCCTCAAGTCCTTCTCCACCGCCGGCAAGGTCCAGCTCACCGCCAACGCCAAGTACGACGGCGGCGGCAAGGCCCATATCAAAGACGTGAACCTGCTGCCGTTCACCACCACCGACGCCGAGGCCAACGCGCTGCGCGCCGGCACGGTCGACTACGGCTACATCAACGCCACCGACCTCGGCCAGAAGGCGTCCTTCACCTCGCGCGGCTACCGCGTCGAGCCGTGGGCGGGCTGGGCGATCACCTACATGCCCTACAACTTCAACAACCCCTCCATGGGCGCCGTCTTCAAGCAGCTCTACGCCCGCCAGGCGATCCAGAGGTCGGTCGACCAGAAGAGCCTGTCCAAGGTCATCTTCAACGGCACCGCGGTGCCCACCTACGGCCCCATTCCGCAGGGCCAGACCTCCGACTTCGTCTCCCCGGTGCAGAAGAACAACCCCTACCCCTTCGACACCGCCGAGGCCAGGAAGCTCCTGACCTCCCACGGCTGGACCGAGCAGGGCGGCACCATGGTGTGCACCGACGCGGGCAGCGGGGACGACCAGTGCGGCGAGGGCGTCGCCAAGGGCACGAAGTTCCGCATGCAGGTGCTCTCCCAGTCCGGCTCGGCCGTCACCGACAACATGATGAGCGCCCTGCAGTCCTCCTTCGCGAAGACCGGCATCAAGTTCGACATCAAGACCGCCCCGGTCAACTCCGTGCTCTCGCAGTCCGGTCAGTGCAAGCCCGGGGACTCCAACTGCAAGTGGCAGCTCTCCTTCTTCGGCACCGCGGGAAGCTGGTACTTCCCGGCGTACCCCAGCGGCGACTCCCTCTTCCAGACCGGCGGCGGCTCCAACTTCGGCAGCTACTCCAACCCGGCCGTGGACAAGCTGATCTCCCGCACCACCACCTCCGACTCCACCGAGGCGGTACAGGAGTACAGCGCCGCCCTGGCCAAGGACCTGCCGGTGATCTGGCTCCCGGAACCCGACTACCAGGTCTCCGTGGTCAAGAAGGGACTGGGCGGCTTCGCCCAGGACTCCCTCGCCAACTTCCACCCCGCCATGTGGCAGTGGACCGGCAAGTGAGCCCGGCCGCCCGGCGACCGAGCCCGGCCGGTGAGCCCGCGCACCCCTGAGCCGAAGCGACCGGAAGACACATGAGCACACCCTCGTTCCTGATCAGACGCGTCCTCCAGGCCCTCGCGGTCGTCGTCATCGTGACGATCGTCGTCTTCGGCCTCCTGCACGCCCTGCCCGGAGGCCCCGCCCGCGGGATCCTCGGCCCCCAGGCGACCGCCCAGCAGATCGCCCGCTTCAACCACGAGCAGGGGCTCGACAAGCCCCTGCCCGTGCAGTACCTCTACTACCTCAACCAGTTGCTCCACGGTGACCTCGGCACCTCGTACACCCTCAACGCGCCGGTCTCCCGGCTCATCGAGGAACGGCTGCCCAAGACCCTCGTCCTCACCGTCCTGTCGGCCCTCATCGGGCTGCTCCTCGCGATCCCGCTCGGCATGTGGCAGGCCGTGCGCCGCAACCGCCCGGTGGACTACGTCATCACCACGCTGAGCTTCATCGCCTACTCGACGCCCGTCTACTTCCTCGGACTGATCCTCGTCCTGGTGTTCAGCCAGGTACTGCCCTGGTTCCCCTCCCAGGCACCCCAGGGCGACTCCCTCGCCGACGTGTTCTCCGAGCCGCGCGCACTGGTACTGCCGGTGGTCGCCGGCGCCGCCTCCATGGTCGCGGTGTTCAGCCGCTACATGCGCGCCGCCACCCTGGAGAACCTCTCCGAGGACTACGTCAGGACGGCGCGGGCCGGCGGAGCCCGCTCCCGCGCCGTCCTCCGCAAGCACGTCTTCCGCAACTCCCTCACCCCCGTGGTCGCCATGCTCGGCTACTACGTGCCGGTCCTCTTCGGCGGCGCCCTCGTGGTGGAGCAGCTCTTCAACTACCCCGGCATGGGGCTGCTGTTCTGGTCCGCCGCGCAGGCCTCCGACTACCCGGTCCTGCTCGGCTGCGTCCTGGTCATCGCCCTGGCCACCGTGGTCGGCACCCTGCTCGCCGACATCGTGCAGCGCGTCATCGACCCCCGAGTGAAGGCAGGCAGGGCATGAGCGCCCTCATCCAGCCGGCCGAGATGCCCGGCACCGACGACACCCCCCGCGAGGCCGCCTCCGGCGTGCGGCTCGCCGTCCGGCGCTTCCTGCGCAACCGGCTCGCCGTCGCCGGGCTGTGCGTCGTCGCCTTCTTCGTCCTCTTCTGCTTCGCCGGTCCCCTGGTGTACTCCACGGACCAGACCCACACCGCGCTCCAGCAGGTCAACCTCTCCCCGCGCGGGGACCACTGGCTCGGCACCGACGCCGTCGGCCACGACGAACTGGGCCGGCTCATGTACGGCGGCAAGGTCTCGCTCGTGGTCGGCCTCGCCGCGGGCGTCCTCGCCACCGTCATCGGCACCCTGTGGGGCGCCACCGCCGGATACGCGGGCGGATGGATCGACGCGGTGATGATGCGCGTCGTGGACGCCGGCATCGCCATCCCCGCCCTGTTCATCCTGCTCGTGGTCTCCGCCATCACCACACCGGGCCTGGCCGGGATGATCCTCATCCTCGGCCTGGTGTCCTGGCTCGTGCCCTCCCGGCTCATCCGGGCCGAGACCCTCAGCCTGAAGAACCGCGACTACGTCCTCACCCTGCGCGCCATCGGCGGCACCCACGCCCGCGCCATCCTGCGGCACATCCTGCCCAACTCCGTCTCCACCCTCGTCGTCGCCACCACCTTCCAGATCGCCGACGCCATCCTCCTCGTCGCCTACGTCTCCTACCTCGGCCTCGGCGTCCAGCCACCGGCCACCGACTGGGGCGGGATGCTCTCGGCCGGGCTCAACGCCGCCTACTCCGGCTACTGGTGGCTCATCCTGCCGCCGGGCCTGGCCATCATCCTGGTGGTGTGGGCGTTCAACGCGATCGGGGACGGGCTCCGCGACGCATTCGACGTGAGGGGACGAGGATGACCGCCCACCGCAAGGACACCGCGAGGCCGGCCGAGCCGATACTCGCACTCGACGACCTGGGCGTCGTCTTCACCACCGAGTCCGCGCAGGTTCCCGCCGTGCGGGGAGTGTCCCTGGAGGTACGGCCCGGCGAGACCCTCGCCCTGGTCGGCGAGTCCGGCTCGGGCAAGTCCACCGTCGCGCTCGCCGCGATGGGACTGCTGCCGGGCAACGCCCGCGTCACCGGCCGGGCCGCCGTCGCCGGCACCGACATCGTCGGCGCGGACGAGGCGGGGCTCTCCCGGCTGCGCGGCCGCACCGTCTCCATGGTGTTCCAGGAACCGGCCACCGCCCTCGACCCGCTCACCCGCATCGGGAAACAGATCACCGAGGTGATCCGCAACCACCACGACGTCTCCGCCCGGGAGGCCGCCGCGCGTGCCGTCGACCTGCTGCGGCGGGTCGGCATACCCGAGCCCGAACGGCGCGCCGCCGCCTACCCCTTCCAGCTCTCCGGCGGCCAGCGTCAGCGCGTCGTCATCGCCATGGCCATCGCCAACGACCCCGCCCTGCTCATCGCCGACGAACCCACCACCGCGCTGGACGTCACCGTGCAGGCGGAGATCCTCGACCTGCTCCGCCGGCTCGCCGCCGAGACCGGCACCGGCGTCCTCCTCGTCACCCACAACATGGGCGTCGTGGCCGACTTCGCCGACCGGGTCGCCGTCATGTACCAGGGCCGCCTCGTGGAGAGCGGCACCGTCGAGGACGTCCTGCTCCGCCCCACCCACGACTACACCCGAAGGCTCCTGGCCGCCGTTCCGCGCCTGGAGGTCGCGCTCCCGGACGACGGAGCCGCCGCGAACGCGCTCACGAAGCCCGTCCCGGGAACGCGGACCACTGAGCCGCCCCGCGAGAAGGGGCGGACCCCGGCGGCACAGGAGGGTACGCCCGTGCTGGCGCTCGACGACGTGTCCGTCGTCTTCGGACGGGGCCGGCGGGCCGTGCGCGCGCTGGACGGGGTGTCCTTCCTCGTCCGGCCCGGCGAGACCCTGGGCCTGGTCGGCGAGTCCGGCTCCGGCAAGTCGACCGCCGCCCGGGTGGCCCTCGGGCTGATCACCCCGAACGCCGGCACCGTCTCCCTGTTCGGCACCGACCTCGCGCACAGCCGGGCCCGCGCCCGGCGCAGGCTGCGGGCCGGGATCGGCGTGGTGCTGCAGGACCCGGTCGCCTCGCTCGACGCGCGGATGACCGTCGGCGAGTGCGTGGCCGAGCCCCTGCGCGTGCACCGCCGCGAACTGTCCGCGCGGGACCGGCGGGGCCTCGTCGAGGACGTCCTCGAACGGGTCCGGCTGCCCCGCGCACTCGCCCGCCGCGCCCCGGGCGAACTGTCCGGAGGACAGCGCCAGCGGGTCAGCCTGGCCCGCGCCCTGGTGCTCGAACCCCGGCTGCTGGTCGCCGACGAGCCCACCAGCGCGCTCGACGTGAGCGTGCAGGAGTCCGTCCTCGAGGTCATCACCGAACTCCAGGACGAACTCGGCTTCGCCTGCCTGTTCGTCTCCCACGACCTCGCCGTGGTCCAGCACTTCGCCCGCCGGGTCGCCGTCCTGCGCGGCGGACGGATCGAGGAGCAGGGCCCCACCGGCGAGACCCTGCTCCACCCGGAGACCGACTACACCCGGCGGCTGCTGGCCGCCGCCCCGGTCCCCGACCCGGTGGTCCAGCGGGCCCGCAGAACCGAACGGCTGGCCGCGCTCGCGGCCGGACGTACGGAGGGCGGGGCGTGAGCGAGCGCACCCTGTACGCCGGTGTGGACATCGGCGGCACCACGACCCAGGCCGTCCTCTGCGACGACACCCTCACGGTCCTGGACCGGGCCGAGACCGGCACCCCCGCCACGCTCGGCGGCCGGGCGATGATCGACGCCGCGCTCGGCGCGCTGGCACCCCTGCTGGTGAGCACTCCCGGCCGGCTGGCCGGCGTGGGCGTCGGCGCCGCCGGGCTGGTGGACCCCGTCGAGGGCCGCATCCTGGTGGCCAGCGACTCCTTCCACGGCTGGGCGGGCTTCCCGGTCACCGCCGCGGTGGCGGACGCCCTCGGCGTTCCGGCCCACCTCGACAACGACGTGAACGCCTTCCTGCGCGGCGAGGTGTCCTCCGGCGCGGTCCGGGACGCCCCCGACGCCCTCGGCATCACGCTCGGCACGGGCGTCGGCGGCGCCCTGTGGACCGGTGGACGGCTCTTCGCCGGACCGCACGGCGCCGCCGGCGAGATCGGGCACATCCCCGGCTTCGGCGACCTGCCCTGCACCTGCGGGGGCCGCGGCCACCTGGAGACCCTGGCATCCGGCCGCTCTCTCGCCGCCCGGTACGCCGACCGCACCGGCCGTACGCGCACGGCGCACGAGGTCGCGGAGGCGGCCGACCGGGGCGACGAGGACGCCCGCGCGGTCTTCCGCGCGGCCGGCGCCGGGCTCGGCCGGGCGATCGTCATGGCCGCCGGTCTCCTGGACCTCACCACGGTGGTGATCGGCGGCGGCGTCAGCCGGGCCTGGCACCTGCTGGAACCGGCGATACGGGAGCACCTCGCCGAGGAGCCCCCCGTCAGCGGTCACCCGATCCACCTGGTGAGAGCCGGGCTGGGCGCCGACGCCGTACCGGTGGGCGCCGCCGCCCGCGCCCGGGCGGAGACGGCCTCGACGACCGGCGAGCACAGGGGAACACGGCCCTACCGGGCCGGCGCCCGGTAGGAAGGGCGACCGGCCCCGGAGCCCGCGCACCCGCGCCGGCTCCGGGGCCGGTCCCGCTGCTCACGCCCCCGGCACCGTGTCCTCGAAGGTCGTGCCCGCCGCGCGGTAGGCCGACACCTTGGCCGCGACCTGCGCCGGCGTCAGCACCTGGTCCTTCACGTGCAGGACGTAGTCGATCTTCTCGTCGTACACCCGCGGGCTGGTGCTCGACTGCCCGCCGAAGTCGATCAGCCACTGGTTGAAGTTGATCGACATGGGCCGCTCCGGCAGGTACTGCGCGTCGTGCGTGCCGAACAGCTGCCCGTCGACGTAGTACCGGATGGTGCTGTCGTCGAGGGTGAGGACCAGGTCGTGCCAGCCGTCGTAGCTCCGCCGGCCCTCCGTGTGCTGGTTGACCGCCTGCCACGGGTCCGGGTTGTAGGTCTCCCAGGACGTCGTGTACAGGATGTTCGAGGACTCGCCCCAGCCGCCGTTGGGCAGGTACTCGAAGTCGTACTCCGAGTAGTCGTCGGCCATGGGCGCCTTGAGGTCGTTGATGGTGAAGAACGTCTGCACGAGGTGGTCCCCGTCCGGTCCGCTCCTCGGGGCGTCACTGAACCGCACCCGTGCCGCGTAGGTGCCGTTCCTGAATTTCAGGGACTTGGTGAGGACCTCGGTCTGCTCGGTGTTCGCCCCGGACCCGGCCGTGGAGGTCTCCAGATTCATCACCGAGTTGCCGCCGGAGGAGGAGAACGTCACGTTCTGCGGCGCCCAGGTCGCCCCCGGTATGCCGGGGCCGCCCGCGTTGGAGCGCACGCTCCACCCGTGGGCGGAGATCTTCGGGTCGTTGTACGCCGTGTAGGCGAAGTCGTCGAACAGAGCGGTGCCGGAGCCGGGGCCGCCCGGGTCGCCCGGATTCCCGGGGTCGCCCGGGTCCGTGGGGCCTCCCGGGTCGTTGCCCTCGGGGGCCGTGCCCCAGACCGTGACCCCGCCGAGCTGGGCGGTGACCCTGGACCAGTTCGCGTACGAGGTCTGACCCGCGCCGAAGGAGTAGTCGTCGCTCTGGTTCAGCGGCTGCCAGTCCGAGCGGTGGAACCGCAGTTGCAGGTCACCGGAGTCCGCGCCCGCGGCGAGCGTGCCCGCGCCGGAGGTGAAGCCGATCTCCAGATAGCGGTCGGCGTTCGCGGTGGGGTGCGCGAGCGTGCCGAAGGTGCCGGTGACGTCGGCACAGCCCCTGACCGCCCAGGAGCAGGCGAAGCGGTAACTCGCGCCCGCCGAGTCGGCCTTGAAGTAGTAGCGCACCTTGACCGCGCTCAGGGACACCGCGGTGTCCCCGGTGTTGCGCACCTTCAGCCACGGCTCCGCCTGGTCGGAGCCCGTGGAACCGGTGTGGTACTGGACCGCCACCGCGCTCGTGGCCGCGCCGGCGGCCGGAGGGAGCGCGAGGAGGCCCGCCGCGCCGAGCACGGCGGCGAGGGCGCAGGTGACGGACCGGACGGGGGTCGTCCTTCTCATGACTGTTCCTTTCCGGAACTGTGGGGGGTGGGGAGGTGGGGGTGCAGGGGCCCGTGCCGCACGCCGAGCGCACCGAGCCGCGCGGAGTGCGCCGCGAGGCGGCTGTGGAAGTGGGGCCAGGAGGCGGCGCCGTACCAGGCCCGGTCGGCGAAGGCGCACAGGCGGGGGAAGGCGAGGCGGTCGAGGTGCTCCGGGTCGGACACGAACTCGGTCCACAACGCGGCCTGCACGCCGATGAGTTCGCCCGCCGTGTCCTCGCTCTCCGGCACGGTGTGCGCGTGGACGGCACGCAGGTCGACCACGGCCCCGGGCTGCGCCGGAGGTTCGCCCGGGGAGGCGGTCTGGGCGTAGTCGAGGTAGGCGGCACGGTGGTGGGCGCTGATCACCGAGTGGCCGCGCTTGAGGGCGATACGGGTGTGCTCGGGTTCGCGCCAGGTCATCACCGTGAACTCGGGCGGCAGCCCCTCGCCCGTGTCCGCCCAGGCGACCGGGGTGCGGCCCCGCTCCCGCAGGTGCGCGCCCATCCGGCGCAGGAACCAGCCGTGCAGCGCCCCGGTGTCCGCCAGCCCCTCGGCGGCCGCCCGTGCCCGCGCCACGGGGCTCGCCGCCCACTCGGTCGCCGGGCACTCGTCGCCGCCGAGGTGGATGTGCGGGGAGGGGAAGACGTCGAGGACCTCGTCGAGGACGGTGCGGCAGAAGTCGAACACCGGCTCGTGGACGCCGAGCACGGTGTCGCACACGCCCCACTCGGTCCACACGTCGACCCGCCGCCCCGGCACCGCGCCGAGTTCCGGATGGGCGGCGATCGCGGCCCGGGAATGCCCCGGCATCTCGATCTCCGGCACGACGGTCACCCCGCGCGCGGCCGCGTAGGCGACCAGGCCGGTCAACTCCGCCCGGGTGTAGGCGCCTTCGTGCGGCACTCCGTCGAACTCGGCGGATCCGGCGGGGCCCACCATCGACTGGGCGCGCCGTCCGCCCACCTCGGTGAGCCGGGGGTACGCCGCGACCGGCATCCGCCAGCCCTGGTCGTCGGTGAGGTGCAGCTGGAGCACGTTCAGTTTGTGCAGGGCGAGCAGGTCCACGTAGCGGCGCAGCAGTGACACCGGCTGGAAGTGCCGGGCCACGTCGAGCATGAAGCCCCGCCACGGGTGCCGGGGCACGTCGGTGATCTCCACGCAGGGCAGCCGCCGGACGGCACCGGGCACGGGGAGCCCCGACAGGGCCTCCGCGGGCAGGAGTTGCCGCAGGGTCTGGATGCCGCGCAGCAGTCCGGTGACCTCGCCGGCCCGCAGCAGTACGGCGTCCGGGGCGACGGTCAGCCCGTACCCCTCCGCGCCGAGCCCGGTGAGCCGCGGGTCGAGCGCCAGGACGAAGGACCCGTCCGGCGAGGCCGGGAAGGCCGGCCCGGAGGGCGGACCGAGGAGGGTCCGCAGCAGGGCGGCCGCGGACTCGGCGCCGGGCGAGATCCGCAAGGAGGTGTGCGGGCGCAGGGTGAAGAAGCCCGGCCGGTGGGCGAGTTGGGTGGGCTGGGGGATCAGTGCGCGTCGGTGAGCGGACACTGCTGTCCTCCGGGGGACGAAGGGGGGCGGCGGATCAGCCCTTGACCGCGCCGGCCGCGAAGCCGGACGTGACGTGCCGCTGCAGCAGCAGGAACACCACCAGGGCGGGCAGCGAGAACAGGGTGGAGGCGGCCATCGTGGCGCCCCAGTCGGTGCCGAAGATGTTGTGGAAGGAGGACAGCCACACCGGGAGCGTGCGGTGGTCCTGCTGCTTGATGATCAGGAAGTTGGCGTAGGCGAACTCGTTCCACGCCGTGATGTAGCCGAACAGGGAGGTCGCCATCAGCCCGGGCGCGAGCAGCGGGAGGGCCACGTGCCGGAACGCCGAGAGCCGGGTGCAGCCGTCGAGTCGCGCGGACTCCTCCAGCTCCGGGGGGATCGTCGAGAGGAAGCCGCGCAGGACGACGACGGTGAACGGCAGCGTCATCATGAAGTAGACGAGCGTCAGCGTGGGCAGCCGGTCGAGCATGCCGGTGTCCCGCGAGATGATGTACACGGGGATGATGAGCGACTCCCAGGGCGCCATCTGGGCGAGGAACACGGCCAGCATGAACTGCCGCCGGCCCCGCCAGCGCATCCGGGCCACCGCGAAGGAGGCGCCGAGCGCCACGGCCAGCGCCAGCAGCACCGCGCCGAGGGTCACCAGCAGGCTGTTGCGCCAGAACAGGCCGAAGCCGTCCGCGTCGACCGCCCGCCGGAAGTGGTCCAGCGTCCAGGTGCGGGGGACGATCCGGGGGTGTGCGGACTGGATGTCGCGGTTGGGGGTGAACGCGGTGCTGATCATCCAGTAGACGGGGAAGAGGCAGACCAGTACGGTCACGCCCGCGGCCAGGTGCAGCGGAAGACGGCGAAGCGCCCGTCGTGCGCTCACGGTCGTGCTCACAGCTCGGCCTCCTGACGGAACATCTGCCGGAAGTAGAGGACCAGCACGCCCGACATCAGGAGCACGGTGAGCATGGAGGCCGCCGAACCGAGGTCGTAGCGCTGCTGGGCGAGCGCCGTCTGCACGGCGTACACCGGGAGGATGGTGGTGGCGTCGCCGGGGCCGCCGCGGGTCATCACCCAGATCTGCACGAAGGCCCGGAACGTCCAGATGACCTCGAGCGAGAGGACCAGCATGAACAGGGGCCGCACGAGCGGCAGGGTCACGGACCGCAGGACGCGGAACGCGGAGGCGCCGTCCAGCCGCGCGGCCTCGTACAACTCGGAGGGCACGGTCGTGAGCGCCGAGTAGAGGGTGATCGCCGCGAAGGGCACCGACTGCCACACCACCAGCGCCACCAGGATCGCGAAGGCCGCGGAGCCGTGCGCCAGCCAGGGATAGTCCTCGAACGAGGTGAACCCCAGTCCGGTCAAAGTGTGGTTGACGATCCCGAACCGCGAGTGGAACAGCCACTGGAACACCGTCGTCGCGGCGACCACGGGCATCGCCCAGGTCAGGACCAGCGCGCTGAGCACGGCCGTCCGCCAGCGGCGGCCCAGGCGCTCGATCATCAGCGCCACCAGCGTCGACAACGTCATGATGAGCACCACGTTGACGGCCATGAAGAGGAAGGTGCGGCGCACGACCGTCCAGAAACGCGGATCGCCCAGCAGGGTGCGGTAGTTGGCGAATCCGACGAAGTGCGCGTCACCGAGGATGAGCTGGCGCAGGCCGAAGTCCTGGAGGGAGATCAGCACCGCCCGCGCCAGGGGGTAGACGAGCAGATAGAGCATGCCGAGGACGGCGGGCGCGATCAGCAGGTAGGGCCAGACGCCGGACATCGTGGGGCGGCGGGCGGGGCCGGGCGGACGGCGGGGCGAGGGCACGAGGGGGCGGCGTGCGGGCCGCTCACGGACGACCGACATGGACGCACTCCTTTCGCCGGCGGTCGCGGACGGGCTCAGGTGCCGGACTTCATGGCCCGGGTGAGGGCCGCGGAGGCCTTCGCCGCCTCGTCGGCGGGGTCCTTGCCGGTGAGGACCGCCGTCATGTAGTCCTTGATCGGGTTCTTCGCCTCGACGGCGGCCCAGCCCGGCGTGTTCGGTGTCGCGTGGCCCCTGGCCGCGCCGACGGCCATGGCGGAGGCGCCCGGATCGCCGGCGACCGCCGGGGCGAGCGTCGTCCTGTTGGGCACGTAGCTCATCGCGAGGGCGAGTTTCCTCTGCCAGGCGTCGCCGGTGAGTTCCTTGACGAAGGCGTAGGCGGCGTCGTGGTGCCGCGAGACCAGCGGGATCACCAGGTCGGAACCGCCGGTGAAGACCGCCCCCGGGGTGCCTTCGCTCTTGCCCGGGACGGGGAAGAAGCCGAGCTTCCCCTCGAGGGCGGGATTGTTCTGGACCACGACGTTGGCGCCGCCCGGCGTGCTGATGATCTGGGCCACCTGCTCCTTGGCCATCACCTCGGCCTGCGGCGGGTTCGCCTCGTCGGAGTCCTTGGGGCCGTCGCCGAGTGCCTGGAGCTTCTTGTAGAAGGCCATCGCGCGCAGCGCTCCGGGCGTGTCCAGGGTGCCGTGCCAGGTGCCGCCGGACTCGGCGGCGAGGTCGCCGCCCTCGTCCCAGACGAAGCCGGCGAGGGTGTACCAGTTCTGTCCGGGCAGGTAGATGCCCTGCCGGCCGCCGTTGTCGAGCCTCCTGGTGGCCTCGATCCACCGCTTCCGCGTGGTGATGTCCGAGGCGTCGATCCCGGCCTTCGCGAACAGGTCCTTGCGGTAGACGACGACGCGGTTGGCCGCGTAGTACGGGATGCCGTACTGCTTGCCCTGCCAGGCGCCCGGCTCGGCGAGACCCTTGAGCCAGGAGGCACCCCGGAGGTCGGAGACCTTGTCGCTGAGGTCCAGCAGGCCGCCGCTCTGCGCGAACTGCGCCACCTGGGTGTTGCCGGTCTCGATGACATCGGGGGCGTCGTTGCTGGCCAGCGCCGCGGTGACCTTCTCCCCGATGCCGTCCCACTCCTGTATCTGCACCCGGACGTCGATGTCGGGACGGTCCTTCTCGAAGCCCTTCTCGAACTCCTTCTGGAACGCGGCCGAGACGCTGTCGCGCATCAGCCACACGTCGAGGACGGTCCGCCCGCCCTCGCCGGAGGCCCCGTCGGAGCCGGACGAACTGCAGGCACTCATTCCTACGGCCGCGAGGAGCGACAGGCCGACGAGCAGACGGTGCTTCACGGGTCACCTCGGGAAGTCGCGCCGGGAGTCGTACCTGACCAGTTGGCGAACTGGTCAGGTGACCTCTGTTGGTGGAGAAAGGTGGCATGGACCAATGCGGCCGTCAACCCTCGACGAACAGCGAGTAGTTGTCGATCTCGGGCGGCACGTGGTCAACTGGTCAGGCGACTGGTCGTACGAACGCGGGGGAGTGACGTGAACACCGAGGCCGAGAGCGGTGTGCCGGGACCGGTGCTCAAGCGCGAGCTGGTGCGCGACCACATCCTCCAGCTCATCGAGTCCCAGCGCCCCGGCGACCCGATCCCCTCCGAGCGCACCCTGTGCGCACGCCTCGGCGTGTCCCGGCCCACCCTGCGCGCCGCCGTCGACGAACTCGTCGCCGCCGGACTTCTCGTCCGCGAACACGGCCGCGGCATGTTCGTCGCACCCGAGAAGATCACCCAGGAGCTGGTCTCCGGGGAACAGGCGATGACGGTGCCGCAGGCCGACGGTGTCTGGTCGAGCCGGCTGCTGGAGTTCACCACCCTCCGGGCCGGCGCCCGCATCGGCCACCGCCTGCGGCTCTCACCCGCGGCGAAGATCGTCTACGTGGCCCGGCTGCGCCTCGTCGACGGAACGCCCATGGCGATCGAGCACCTGCACATCCGCGCCGACCTCGTGCCCGGCCTCACCCCGCAGGAACTGGAGAGCGGCGACCTCTACGACCACCTGCGCCGCCACCACGACGTTCACGTGCGCGAAGCCGTGCAGGGCATCGAGCCGACCGTCGTCACCCGCGCCGAGGCCGAACTGCTCGACGTGCCCGAGCTGTCGCCCGCGCTGCTCTTCGAGCGGCTGACCTCCGACGTACGGGGCCGGCCCGTGGAGTACGTGCACTCCCTCTACCGCGGCGACCGCTACCGCATCGTCTCCCGCCTCACCCTCGGCCCCACCGCCGAGGCCGCTCCCGAGCCGTCCTCCGGCCACCACCCGGGCATCCCGCCCGGCGACTTCGCCCACGGCGACCCCGTCGCCTCCTCCACCCGGGGGGACGTCCAGCAGGCCCCCTGAACGACATCCCCCGGGGCGGCGCCGGGGGCGTACGCGCGCACGCCCGGTGTCGCGCGGGTCCCGCGTGGGCATCCGTCCGGCGGGGACCATACTGGTCGGGTCCCTCCGGGTATCTCCACAGAACGGTTCCATGGCCAAGAACAGCAGCTCCGAGACGCTCGTCCCCGCCACCGTGTGGCTGGCGCGGGGCCGCCACACCGGGCACGAGCCCGAGCAGGACGTCCGCCGCAACCTCATCGCCCTCAAGGCGGCCGGGGTGCTCGACGACTTCCTCGACCTCGACCCCGTCGAGGCGGCCCGCTCCACCGTCCTGCACCCGCGGGAGGCGGCCGCCGACCCCGGCCCCTCGGCCCGGCGCCTCTTCGAGGCCCGCTGGCGCGTCGCGGACGACGTCACCGTCCGCGCGCAGCTCACCACGTACGACCCCGAGAACCGCCGCAAGGACGGGGAGGGCGTCGTCTGGGTCCTCGCCGCCGAGGCCGAGCGCGCCTGGGACCCGCACTGGCCCTCGCCCGCCACCATGTTCTGGCCCGACAGCGAGCAGGTCCCCTGGGACCACGACACCGTGCCGGGCGTACGGCTGCGCGAGGTCAACCACCTGCCCAAGGAGGGCGACGAAATCCGCCACCGGCTGCGGGACTGCGTGCGCGGGAGCTGGAACGTCCACCTGGTGGTGCACGAGGCGATGACGCCCGACGCGCGGGGGATGCGCCCGCTCTCCGCGTTCCTGCCGCCGAGCCTGCGGCACCGCGTCGTCGAGCACCGGGCCACACCGGAGCAGGCGCAGACCGCCGACTTCGAGATGAAGCGGGAGCTGAACGTCCGCATGCCGCGGGGCGGCGCCGTCGTCCTGCCCGCCGCGGTGCGCGGCACCGAGTACGAGGCCGAGCGGTTCACCGTGCGCACCGTCTTCCTCGACGGCTCCGAGCCCACCGAGGTGCTGCGCACGCTCCTGGAGTTCGCCGCCCTGCCCCGGCCGCTGCCCGAGGACGCCGAGCGGGCCCTGGCCCGGCTGCGCCAGGGCTGGCACCTGCTGACCCCGGAGGAGGAACTGGTCCACGCGCAGGCGATGGTCGTCAGGTACGCCGAGGCCCTGGACGCCATGACGAAGTCCTGCGACCTCTACAAGGAGGCGGCCGAGGCGGCGCGGGCGGCCCTCGCCGACTTCACCGGCGGTGAGGGCGCGCCCCGGCCGCCGGTGACCGGGGAGGCCGGGGCGGACCGCTCACCGATGGACACCCTCGCGAGGACGTTCGGCCGCTTCCGCCTGCCCAAGAAGTAGCGTCCCGGGCCGGCTCCGGCGGGTGCCGGAGCCGGGCGCCCTCAGGCGTAGTGCCGGTACACGGCCTGGGCCACGCACGCCGGCTTGGCACTGCCCTCGACCTCGACGGTGAAGGTCAGCACCATCTGCACCCCGTTGCCCTTGACCTCCTCGACGGAGTCGACGGCGCCGTGCAGGCGGATCCGTGAGCCGACCGGCACCGGGCTGGGGAACCGCACCTTCTCCAGGCCGTAGTTGACGCTCATGGAGGTGCCCTCGATCTCCAGGAGGTCCCCGAACAGCGGGATGATCAGGGAGAGCGTGAGGTAGCCGTGGGCGATGGGCCCGCCGAAGGGGCCCTTCTCGGCGCGCGCGGGGTCGGTGTGGATCCACTGGTGGTCGCCGGTGGCGTCGGCGAAGGTGTTCACCCGGTCCTGCGTGATCTCCAGCCATTCGGTGCGGCCGAGATCGCGGCCGGCGAGGGCGAGGAGGCCGTCGAGACCCTTGGCGGTGGTGGGCATGGCGTTCTGCCTTTCGGTAGGGGGAAGCGGAGGGAAAAGGTGGGGGAGTCAGGGTCGGGAACCGGGGGCGTGGGCCCTGCGGACGGCCGACTTGACGATCTTCCCCGAGGCCGTGCGGGGCAGCGCGTCGACGAACGCGACGGTTCTGGGGATCTTGTACTTGGCGAGCCGGCCGTGCAGCCGGCCGAGGATCTCCGCGCCGTCGGCGCCCGCGTCGGCGCCGGGCTCCAGGACGACGACCGCGTGGCCCACCTCGCCCCACACGGCGTCGGGCACACCGATCACCGCGCACTCGCGGACGGCGGGGTGACCGAGCAGCGCGTCCTCCACCTCGGCCGGGTACACGTTCTCCCCGCCCGAGACGAACATGTCCTTGACCCGGTCGACGATGTAGGCGTAGCCGTCCTCGTCCGTCCGCGCCACGTCACCGGTGCGCAGCCAGCCGTCCTCGGTGAAGGCCGCCGCGGTGTCCGCGGGGCGGCCCCAGTACCCGGACATGACGTTCGGACCCCGGACCAGGATCTCGCCCTTCTCGCCGGGCGCGGCGGGGCCGCCGTCGGGGGCCGTCACCCGGGTGTCGGTGAAGAAGTGCGGCACCCCGGCCGAACCGGCCTTGGCCGTGGCCTCCTCCCGGTCGAGGAAGAGCACGCCGGGGGAGGCCTCGGTCATGCCGTAGCCCTGGCTGAACGCCAGCCCGCGCGCGAGGTAGGTCTCGATGGTGCGCGCGGGCACCGGAGCCCCGCCACAGCTCACCGAGCGCAGGCTGGAGAGGTCGGCGTCCCGCCAGCGCGGGTGCGCGGCCATGGCGTCGTACATCGTCGGCACGCCGAACATGTACGTCACGCGGTGGGCCGCGACCGCCTCCAGCACATGCCCGGCGTCGAAGGCCCCGTGGAGCACCACCCGGCCGCCCTTGAGGAGGGTGGGCAGGCAGGTCATGTTGAGCCCGGCCGTGTGGAAGAGGGGGGCGACGACCAGGGTCACCTCGTCGCCCGCCAGGTCCGTGTCGACCAGGACGTTGACGCTGTTCCAGGTGATGTTGGCGTGGGAGAGCACCGCCCCCTTGGGGCGGCCGGTCGTCCCCGAGGTGTACATGATCATGCAGGGCTCGTCCGGCCCGACGGGTTCGTCGAGGGGGTCCGCGGGCGCGCCGGCCAGCAGTTCCTCGTAGCCGAGGGCGTCCTCGGCGGCGGGCCCGAGGGTGATGCGGTGGAGGGCGGGAGCCTCCGCGCCGGCCGCCGCGGCCGTCCCGGCGTGCCCGGCGGCGTGCACGAGCACCGTGCTGCCGGAGTCCGACAGGTTGTACGCCAGCTCCGGCGCGGCCAGCCGGGTGTTGAGCGGCACGAAGACGGCGCCGAGCACACCGGTCGCGAACAGGGTCTCCAGGAAGGAGGGATGGTTGGGGCCCAGGTAGGCGACACGGTCCCCGCGGGCCACGCCCAGTGCGCGCAGCGCGTGCGCCAGACGCAGCACCCGCTCGTGCAGATCGCGGTAGGTGAGGTGGGTGTCCTCGTGGACGATCGCCGTGCGCCGCGGAGTCTTGCGGGCCCGGCGCGCGGGCCAGGAACCGATTCCCTGGTTCAACACGGCGTCTCCCTCAGTCCTCGGTCAGGCCGAGCAGGCGGGCGGCGTTGTCCTTGAGGATCCTGGGCCGCACCTCGGGCTTGATGTCGAGCTTCTCGAAGTCGGCGAGCCAGCGGTCGGGTGTGATGACCGGATAGTCGGACCCGAAGAGCACCTTGTCCTTGAGCAGCGAGTTGGCGTACCGCACGAGCTGCGGCGGGAAGTACTTCGGCGACCAGCCCGAGAGGTCGATGTACACGTACGGCTTGTGCGTGGCGACCGCGAGGGCCTCGTCCTGCCAGGGGAAGGACGGGTGCGCCAGGATGATGCGCAGCTCCGGGAAGTCCACGGCCACGTCGTCGACGAGCATGGGGTTGGCGTACTTCAGCCGGATGCCACCGCCCCCGGGCACCCCGGCGCCGATGCCGGTCTGCCCGGTGTGGAACAGGGCGGGCACCCCGAGTTCCTCGATCGCCTCGTACAGCGGGTACGCCATGCGGTCGTCGGGGGAGAAGGCCTGGATGCTCGGATGGAACTTGAAGCCGCGCACCCCGTGCTCCGTCACCAGCCGGCGGGCCTCGCGGACCCCCGCCCGCCCCTTGTGCGGGTCGACGCTGGCGAACGGGATGAGCACGTCGGAGTGGGCGGCGCAGTTCTCGGCGACCTCCTCGTTCGAGATGCGCGGGTGCCCGGTGGCGTGCTCGGCGTCCACGGTGAAGACGACGGCCGCCATCCGGCGCTCGCGGTAGTACGTGGCCATCTCGTCGATGCTCGGCTGCCGGTGGCCGTGCGCCTTGAAGTACTCCTCGGAGGCGCCGAACAGCTCGGGACTCAGGGCTCCGTGGCCGGACCGGGAGATCTCGGCATGGGTGTGGACGTCGATGGCGGTCAGCGCGCCGACGTCCATGACCGGGTCGCTCATCTCATGCCTCCGGGGCCTTGGGGGCCGGGATGCCGTACGTCTCGGGCTCGGCGCCGACGCCCTCGTGCCACCGCTCGGCGATGGCCTCCGCGCTCCAGCCGCCGTCGGCGAAGGCGACCGCCTTCTCGGCGGGGTGGGACCACAGGGCCAGGCGGTCGCCGCCGACGCCGATGGCCTGGCCGGTGATGTCCTTGGACGCGTCGGAGGCGAGGAAGGTGATCAGGCCCGTCACGTCCTCGACGGTACCGAGGCCCTCGTCCTTGCGCAGCCAGTCCGGCAGCGGGGCGCCCGTGCGCTCGGCCTCCTCCAGCACCGGCGCGAAGACCGGGATGGTCTTGGTCATCTCGGTGGCCGCGACCGGGACGACGGCGTTCACGGTGACGCCGGCCCGGGCCAGCTCCATCGCCCAGGTCCGCGCCATCGCCACGATGCCGGCCTTGGCGGCGGCGTAGTTCGTCTGCCCGAAGTTGCCGCGCTGGCCGGCGGGGGAGCCGATCAGGACGATCCGTCCTCCGGTGCCCTGCTCGCGCATCCGCACGGCCGCCGCGCGAGCACAGGTGAAGGTGCCGCGCAGGTGGACCCTGACGACGGCGTCGAAGTCCTCGTCCGTCATCTTCCACAGCACCCGGTCGCGGAGGATGCCGGCGTTGGTGACGAGGACGTCCAGGCTCCCGAACTCCCGCACGGCCGTCTCCGTCAGCCGCTCGGCGGCCTCGCTGTCACCCACGGCGGCCACGAGGCCGACGGCCCGGCCGCCCTCCCGCGTGATGCCGGCGACGGCGGTGTCCACCGCCGAGGCGTCCACGTCGTTGACCACGACGGCGGCGCCGGCCGCGGCGAGGGCCCGGGCGTAGGCGAGCCCGAGACCGCGCCCGCTCCCGGTGACGACGGCGACCTTCCCGTGCAGATCCATGGCTGTTCCTCTTCCTGTGTGCGGGGGTGCCGAACAGGGCGGCCGCCCACCGGTTGATCGACAGGATTCCTGTTGGTTCGCTCAGTGTTCTCGTTCAACAGGAATCCTGTCAATGCCTTAGGGTGGGCGTCGCGCGTCGCTGGGGTCCGTCGTTCGGATCGGGCCGGCCGGGAGGCGCGGTGCGCCTTCGACCGACCCGAGCGGAGCCCCGGCGACCGACGGCAACGCCGCCGGGGGCGCCCCCACGCCCCCTCAGGGCGGTGGGGGAGCGCGTGCCGGAGCCCGCGACGCCGGAACGATCCGAACGAGAGGCCCTAGGGGACGAGGCAGGTCGGCTGCCAGGGGAGGCACGGCATGACGGAGACGGGCCCGTCCGCCACGGCGGACGGCGTGGAGACCAGCCCCTCACTGCTCTATCTGCTCAAGCGCACGGAACTCGTCGTCCGCGCCCGGCTGGAGGAGCTCCTCAAACCGGCCGGAGTCACCGCGCTGCAGTACACCGCGCTGACCGTGCTGGAGCGGCGCGACGGGGTGTCCGCCGCGCAGCTCGCCCGGGACTCGTTCGTCACCGCCCAGTCCATGGCCGACATGGTCCGCGCCCTGGAGACCCGGGGCCTGGTCCGGCGCGAGCCGAACCCCCGCAACGGCCGGGAGAAGGTCATCCTGCTCGCCGAGGCGGGACGCCGGCTGCTGGCCCGGTACGCCGAACCGGCCCGCGCACTGGAGGACCGCATGGTCCACGACCTCGCCCCGGCCGACGTCGAACGCTTCCGCGACTACCTCAAGAGCGCCCACCGGTCGCTGTCCTGAGCCGCGGCCGGCCCTCGACCGCGCTCACCCCGCCGCCGGCCCCGCCGCGCGCCGGGCGGTCCGCGTCCGGCGGGCCACCGCGACCAGCTCCGCCGCAGGGCCCACCAGACGCCGCCCGGTGGGCCAGACCGCGCGCAGTTCGCGCGTGAGGTCGACGCCCGCCACCTCGACGGCGATCAGCAGACCGTCGTCGAGGTCCCGGCGCACCGCCAGTTCGCTGAGGACGGCCGGACCGGTGCCGGCGACCACCGTGCCGCGCACGGCCGTGGTCGACCCCAGCTCCACCAGTGCCCGGGCGCGGGAACAGCCCGCCAGGTGCAGGGCGCGGTCGAGCGTCTGCCGGGTGCCGGACCCGCTCTCCCGCAGCACCAGCGGCGTACGGGACAACTCGCGCGCCGTCAGCGGTTCCCGGCGGCGCGCCCACGGATGACCGGGGTCGGCCACCACGACGAGCCGGTCCTCGGCCACCTGCCGGGTCGACATCACCCGGGCCAGATGCGGCCCCTCGATGAACCCGATGTCCGCCTCGCCCGACTCCACCAGCTCGGGCACGTGCGCGCTGTTCGTCACCCGGAGCCCGATGTACAGCTCCGGGCGGCGGGCCCGCAGCTCGCCGATCCAGGCGGGCAGCAGGTACTCGGCGATCGTGAGGCTCGCCGCGACTCGCAGCTCCGCCTCCCGCCGGTCGCGCAGCCGGCCGGCCCCGGCCAGGAGGTCGTCCAGTTCGTCGAGCACCCGCCGGGCGTGCCCGGCCACGACCCGTCCGGCCAGCGTCAGCCGGGAGCCGCGCCGGGTCCGGTCCACCAGCACCAGACCGAGCCCGCGTTCGAGCGTCGTCAGCCGGCGGCTCGCGGACGGCTGCGAGATCCCCAGCCGCCCGGCCGCCCGGCCGAGGCTCTCCAGCTCCGCGACCAGGACGAGCAGCCGCAGGGACTCCAGATCGGGAGTGCGCGGCGGAAGGGGCGTGTCCCGGGGGACGGGAGCGTCTGTCACAGCGCCAGCGTATGAGCAGGTCATGCATTTGCGCTATGAGCTCCCCCGTGATCGGGGGCTACAGGACGGGCCGGGGCGCGCGCACAGTGGTGATCATGAAGGACATCAGCGCCTCCCCTCCGGCCGAGGCACCCCGGGGGAACGCCGGGGCCGGACTCGCCCGTGCGCGGCGCCTTTTGGTGCGGGGGAGCCCACGGCGCTCCGCCCCGCGCGCCGCCGCCCTGCTGCACGGCGCCGCGCTCGCCCGCGCGGTGGCCGCCGCCGCGACCGCCGTGGGGCGGCTCCTCCCCGTCGTCGGCGGGCCGGTCGCC
>BNBP01000040.1 GCA_014656015.1 Streptomyces griseoaurantiacus
GCCCACCGAACTGGACCTCCAGGCCTTCCAAGGACGCCACCCCGTCGAACTCATCGGCGGCGTGCGCTTCCCGGCCATCGGGCAACTTCCGTATTTGTTGACGCTCGCGGGGCACGGGTTCTATTGGTTCCGGCTCCGCAAAGAGGCCGGCTGATCCTCGGCCGGACCTCGTTCCCGGCCCGCGCTGCGGCCCGGGAGCCGTTCCCGGGGCCCCGCACGGGGTCCGGGGAGCCGGTACGCGCATGTGGCAGGCCCGGGCGGGGCGTTTCCCTCGTCCCGCCCGGGGCACGCAGTAGAGACACCCCGACCACCCCGGGGAAAGGACGCACGCCATGCCGGAAGCCGTCACCCGTGCCACCACCGTCACGACCAGTCCCGGCCTCCTCGCGTCCCTCGATCCGCTCCTGCGCGAGTGGCTGCCCCGGCAGCGCTGGTTCGCGGGCAAGGGCCGCCCCGTCACCGGGTTCTCCCTGGTCGCCGCGACCGAGCTGCTGCCCGCCGGCTCCCGCCTCGGGCTGCTCCACCTCATGGTCCGGGCCCACCAGCCGGACGCCCAGGGCTCCCCCACCCACCCCGGGGACTGCTACCAGCTCCTCATAGGCGTGCGCGAGGTGCTGCCGCCCCGGCTGGCACCCGCGCTGATCGGCCACGTGGAACAGGGCCCGCTCGCCGGGCGGACCGTCTTCGAGGCGCTGCACGACCCCCGCTGCGCGGACATGCTCCTGGAGGCGATACGCACCCGGGCCCGCATCGGCGCGCTCCGCTTCGAGCGGGACGGACGCCAGGAGATACGCGAGGAACTCGTGCCGCGGGTGGCGACCGCGGAGCAGTCGAACTCCTCGATCATCTATGGAGATACGTTCATCCTGAAGCTGCTCCGGCGCCTCGTGCCGGGAGTCAACCCCGATCTGGAACTGCCGCTCGCGCTGGCCCGCGAGGACTGCCCGCGGGTGCCGGCCCCGACCGGGTGGCTGCTGGCCGACCTCGCCGAGGGGGCGGACACCTCGGACCGGTCCGACTTCGCGGCCGGGGCGGACCCCGCCGAGGAGCCGTACGTCCTCGGCGTGCTCCAGCCCTTCGTGCGGGGCGCCTCCGACGGCTGGGAGCTGGCCCTGCGCGAGCTGGCCAAGAGCGAGGACTTCGCCGCCGAGGCGCGGGCGCTGGGCCGGGCCACCGCAGAGGTGCACACCGCGCTGGCCCGCGCGCTGCCCACCGTCACCCTGGGCCATCCGCAGGTGCGGCCGCTGGTCGAGGGCATGACCGAGCGGCTGGAGGCGACGGCGCAGGCGGTGCCCGCGCTGCGGCCGTACGTCCCCGCGCTGCGCTCGGCCTTCGACGCGCTGGCCGGCCTCGCCGCCGAGGGGCACACCTGGACCGCGCAGCGCGTGCACGGCGATCTGCACCTGGGGCAGTGCCTGCGCTCGGCCTCCGGGGAGTGGTCGCTGATCGACTTCGAGGGGGAGCCGTCCAAGCCGCTCACCGAGCGGCGGCTGCCGCAGCCGGTGGTCCGCGACATCGCCGGGATGCTGCGCTCCTTCGACTACGCCGCCCACTCCGTGCCGTCCGCCACCCCGCGCGCCGGCGACTGGGCGGACGCCTGCCGGGCCGCCTACTGCGCCGGGTACGGGGAGGTCGCGGGCGTGGACCCGCGCACCGAGCCGGTGCTGCTGCGGGCCTACGAGACGGACAAGGCGGTCTACGAGGTCCTGTACGAGGCCCGGCACCGGCCCGACTGGCTGGCCGTGCCGATGGCGGCGGTGCGCCGGCTGGCCGCCGACGCGTCCTCGTGACCGGTCGCTCCCGCACCCGTCGTACCGCCCCCGCCCTTCCTGCCGACGTACCCGCCGAGGAGGCCCCACCCGTGACCCCCCGCTCTTCCTCCGACGACAGCAACCCCCGAAACGGCGCCACCGGAACCCCGGCCGGCGGCGGCAGGAAGGCTGCCGCCGCGAAGAAGGCATCCGCCGCCCGCCAGGCCCCGGTGAGGAAGGAGACCGCGGTGGCGAAGAAGGCGAGCACGAAGAAGACGGCCACGAAGAAGGCCACGGCGAAGAAGGCCGCGGCCGAGAAGACCGTCGCCAAGAAGGCGGTGGCGAAGAAGGCCACCGCCGGGGCGGCCGCCGCCAAGGCGGCCACGGCGGGGGCGCCCGCCCTCAAGAAGGCGGCCAGGAAGCAGAACACGACGCCCGCCGGAAAGACCACGGCCAAAAAGGCCGCGGCCAAGAAGACACCGGCGAAGAGGACCGCGGCCGGGAAGACCCTCGCGGACAAGGTCACTGCCGGGAAGACCCCGCCGAAGGAGTCCCCTGCCGTCGGCGAGGTGGCCGTGTCCCCCGCCGTGCACGCCGAGGACCGGGCGCGGCTGCTCGAGGGCACGCATCACGCCCCGCACTCCGTGCTCGGGGCGCACCCCGTCACCGGCGGGGTGGTGTTCCGCGCGCTGCGCCCCTACGCGCGGTCCGTCACCGTGGTCACCGGTGACCTCCGCGCCGAGCTGCAGGACGACGGCGAGGGCTTCTTCTCCGGGCTGCTGCCGCTGCGCGAGGTGCCGGAGTACCGCCTGCTCGTCGCGTACGAGGGGGCCACGCACGAGACCGAGGACGCCTACCGCTTCCTGCCCACGCTCGGCGAGTTCGACCTGCACCTCATCGGCGAGGGCCGGCACGAGGAGCTGTGGCGGGTCCTGGGTGCCGAGCCCATGACGCACCAGGGTGTGCGGGGCACACGGTTCAGTGTCTGGGCGCCGAACGCGCGCGGGGTGCGCGTGGCCGGGACGTTCAACTTCTGGGACGCGACCGCCTTCCCGATGCGTTCGCTCGGCTCCTCCGGGGTGTGGGAGCTGTTCGTGCCGGGCGTCGGCGAGGGCGAGCTGTACAAGTTCGACATCACCCGGCCCGACGGGAGCCACACGCTGCGGGCCGACCCGATGGCCCGGCGCACGGAGGTGCCGCCGGCCACCTCGTCGATCGTCACGGCCTCGCACCACGAGTGGAACGACGCGGAGTGGGTGGCAGCGCGCGGCGAACGCCCGGCGCACGAGGCCCCGTTCTCGGTGTACGAGGTCCACCTGCCGTCCTGGCGCCCCGGCCTCACCTACCGGCAGCTGGCCGAGCAGCTCCCCGCCTACGTCGCCGACCTGGGCTTCACCCACGTCGAGCTGCTGCCCGTCGCGGAGCACCCCTTCGGCGGTTCCTGGGGCTACCAGGTCACCGGCTTCTACGCCCCCACCTCCCGCCTGGGCACTCCGGACGACTTCAAGTACCTGATCGACGCACTGCACCGGGCCGGGATAGGCGTCCTCATGGACTGGGTGCCGGCCCACTTCCCGCGCGACGCGTGGGCGCTGGCCGAGTTCGACGGCCGCCCGCTGTACGAGCCGGCCGACCCGCTGCGGGCCGCCCATCCCGACTGGGGCACGCTGGAGTTCGACTACGGGCGCAACGAGGTGCGCAATTTCCTGGTCGCCAACGCCGTGTACTGGTGCGAGGAGTTCCACATCGACGGCCTGCGCGTGGACGCCGTCGCCTCCATGCTCTACCTCGACTACTCCCGCGAGCCGGGCCGGTGGACGCCGAACGAGCACGGCGGCCGGGAGAATCTGGACGCGGTGGCCTTCCTGCAGGAGATGAACGCCACCGTGTACCGGCGCTGCCCCGGCGTCGTCACCGTCGCCGAGGAGTCCACGGCCTGGGACGGCGTCACCCGGGCCACCGACCACCAGGGCCCGGGCGGCTTCGGCGGGCTCGGGTTCGGGTTGAAGTGGAACATGGGCTGGATGCACGACTCGCTCGACTACATGAGCCACGACCCGGTCCACCGCAAGTACCACCACAACGAGATGACGTTCTCGATGGTGTACGCGTACAGCGAGAACTACGTGCTGCCCATCTCCCACGACGAGGTCGTGCACGGCAAGGGTTCCCTGGTGAGCAAGATGCCGGGCGACTGGTGGCGTCAACGGGCCGACGAGCGGGCGTACCTGGGCTTCATGTGGGCCCACCCCGGCAAGCAACTCCTCTTCATGGGGCAGGAGTTCGCCCAGGGCGCCGAGTGGTCGGAGGCGCACGGCCCCGACTGGTGGCTGCTCGACCCGGCGTACGGCGCGGAGCCGGACCACCGCGGCGTGCGGGACCTGGTGCGCGACCTCAACACGGTCTACCGCGCCACCCCGGCGCTGTGGGAGCTCGACACCTCGCCCGAGGGCTTCTCGTGGGTGGTCGGCGACGCCGCGGAGGACAACGTCTTCGCGTTCCTGCGGTACGACGCGCAGGGGAGCCCGCTGCTGGTGGTCTCCCACTTCTCCCCGGTGGCCCGCGAGAACTACCGGCTGGGTGTCCCGGAGGAGATACCGGCCTGGCACGAGGCCCTCAACACGGACGCCGACCGGTACGGCGGCTCCGGTGCCCGGAACGCCGACCCGGTCAAGCCCGACCCCGTCCCCTGGCACGGCCGTCCCGCCAGCCTCACCCTGACGCTGCCGCCGCTGTCGACGGTGTGGCTGCGGCCGGCCTAGCCGCACCCGCGGCCTCCGTGTCCCGGCCCTCCCCCGCGGGGCCGGGACAGGCGCGTCGGTCGCGTCAGAAGACGAACGGTCCCGGGGTCTGCGCGGAGACGGCCGTGCAGTGGATGGTCAGGGAGCCGAAGGTGCTCGTGATCGACGTGAACCGGTAGGCCTCGCCCGGGGTGACGGTGCCCGTCAGCACGCCGGAGTCGAAGGGCTGGCCGAGCAGCGTCCAGGCGGGGTTGGCCTTCCCGGTCAGGGTGGCCGTCCGGCCGTGGGCGGCGGACAGCGTCGCCGTCGTGCTGATCGAGTCGGCCGGGATGGAGTGGTGGGCCCACACCACGGGCGTGGAGAACGTCACGGCCGGGGCGCCCCCGCGCTGCTCGGCGGTGACCGTGGCCCGGCCCGTGCCCCAGTCCCCGCAGTCCACCTGGACGGTCGCGGTGGTGGGAGCGGCGGCCGAGGCCGGGGGCGCCATGACCAGCGCGCTCACCGCCACGGCCGCCGTGCCCGCCACGCCGCTCACCAGAGTGCCGATCTTCATCCGACTGCCTTCCTGTGGAGGAGTTCCGGCCTGCCGTGCCGTGCTCGGTCCGCACCTCCGTGACGGCGCGAGCGGATCCCGGAGGACCGGACGCGGCACCGGAATTTGCTTGACCTTTGAAGCATATGCACGGTTGAAGGCTCAACAGGGTTCGATTCGGGCCAACTTGATCACGGCTCCCGGTCCCTCGGCACGACAGGGGCGGAGCCGCTCAGTGGGCGGTGAGTCCGCCGTCGATCACCGGTTCCGAACCGGTGACGAAGGAGAAGCCGGCGCGGACGAGGAAGAGGATCACGGGGGGCGATCTCCTCCGGGCGGCCCGCACGGTGGGTGGTGGTGTGTCCGGCGGGGTCTCCCACGACCGCCACCGCCACCGCCGAGTCTGCGCAGGCCGTCCGCGCGCGGGCAGGGCACCCGCTGCCTGGGTGCGACACACCCGGGCACGGCCCCGGGCCGCCGCCTACGCTGCACCCATGGACGACAACCACCTGGGGGACTTCCTGCGCGGACGCCGCGCCGGGCTGCGGCCGGACGACGTGGGCATGGTGAGCCACGGCGCCCGCCGGGTCGCCGGACTGCGTCGCGAGGAGGTCGCCGTCCTGGCCGGGGTGAACGCCGACTACTACACCCGCCTGGAGCAGGGCCGCGAACGGCACCCCTCGCCCCCGGTGCTCGACGCCCTCAGTCGCGCGCTGCGCCTCGACGCGGACGCCCGGGCGCACCTGTACCGGCTGGCCGGGGCGGTCCCGGGGGACCTGCTGCCCGGCTCCACCGAACAGGTCAGCCCCTCGCTGCGGATGCTCCTGGACGGCCACTCGGGCGCCCCGGCGTTCGTGATCAACCGGACCCTTGACCTCCTCGCCGTCAACGCCCTGGCCGAGGCCCTCTTCGCCCCGTTCACCCCTGCGGACAACCTGGCCAGGATGACCTTCCTCGACCCCGCGGGACGGCAGTTCTACGCCGACTGGGACCGGACCGCCCGGGCGACCGTGGCGAACCTGCGCGAGGCGTACGGATTCGACCCGGACGCCCCGAGGCTGCGGGAACTCCTCGACAATCTCCTCGCGCACAGTCCGGACTTCACCGCCGTGTGGAACTCCCACACCGTGTCGGGGAAGACCCGGGGCGCCAAGCACCTCCTCCACCCGGAGGTCGGCGCGCTCACCCTCACCTACCAGGCCTTCGACGTGCGCGAGGCACCCGGGCAACAACTCCTCGTCTACCAGGCCGAGCCGGGCGGCCCCAGCGCCGAGTCCCTCGAACTCCTCGGCTCCCTCCACGCCACCCGCCGCCGGTCCGCCGCACGGCCCGCGCGCCGGGGCGGCGAGGGGGCGGCCGGCTGAGGCCCGTCACAAGGCGTCGTACCAGTCCTTCCCCTCGGCCCAGTGCCTGACCCACCCCGCGAAGCCCGACCCGGCCGTGGTGCCGCCGAACTCCGCGCCGAACGGGTCCGCGCCCTCCCCGGTGACGAGCCATATGTGCCCGCGGTGCGGGCCGGTGACGACGAGATGCCAGTTCATGCCGCACCCGTCCGTCCCGAGGACGACCGATCCGTGGTCGAAGACGCGGTCCATGAGCGCGTCGATCTCCTCCAGGTCGGTGTCGTCCTCCTCCCACGCCCGCCCCTCCCACATGAACGGGGCGGTGAGGGGGAAGGGCAGGCCCGGCTCGCGGCGCGGCCGGTCGTCCCCCCAGTCGGCCGGGAGCTCCGCCGGGCCCAGCAGCCCGTAGGCGGGCGGGCCCGAGGGCGAGCCCCCGGCGATCTCCGCGAGGAAGGTCCGGTAGGGCTCCGGCAGGACCGTGCCGTGGGCCGCCTCGAAGGCGCGCACCGCCTCCCGGCCGAGCGGGGGACGGTGGTCGCCCGCGGCCGGGAAGGTCGCGCGCAGCAGCGCGAGGTCCTCGGGAGAGGCCTGTTCCGTGTTCATGCGGCCCTTGATATCAGCGGCCGGTGACAGTGCCCTCCGGCCCGGTCGAGGGGGGGGGACAAGCCACCCGCGGCCTCGGCCCCGGGTCACGGGGTTTCTTCCCGCAGGGCCGTACGGGCGGCCGCCAGGAAGGCGTCGGTCGTGGTCTCCCGGCTCCGCAGCGCCCGGGTGCGGGGCGGGGCGGTGGACGGCGGGGCGGACCCGGCGGGGGACGAGGCGGGTCGGTGCGCCGCGTCGGGGGGCGTGCGCGCCGCCCCCGCGTGGGTGCGGAACTCCTCGCCCACGCCCCGCACCACCGCCCGCGCGCGCTCCGCGACCTCCTCGGGGCCCGCCAGCCGGACCCGGACGAGGGCCTCGTCCAGCGCCCTGCGCGCGGCGAAGCCCTCCTCCGCGGCCGCCGCCCGTGCGGACGGCGGGGCCTGCCACCACTCGTCCAGCAGACGGTAGGCCGCGTCCGCGCGGGCCAGGAACCGTTCGTACGTCTCACGGCGCAGCTCGCGGCGGTCGAGCGCGCGCCGCTCGGCGCGTTCCTCGCGGGCCAGGGCGGCCTGGTGCCGCAGTTGCCTGTCGTTCGTCCGGGCCGAGACCCAGCCCGCCAGTCCGGCGGCCGTGAGCGTGGACAGGGAGGTGATCAGGGCAACCGCGACCGTGTCGTTCACGGGGCCATTGTGGCGCGCGACCCGGCGGGGCGCGGCGGGCTCCCGGCCGCCCGGGGCACAGGGGCGGCCGGGAGTGAGCCCCGCCCGTCAGGTGGTGCTCAGCCCCGCCGGCAGGTCCCCGGTGTGCAGGATGCCCAGCCGCTGGGTCGCCCGGGTCAGGGCGACGTACAGGTCGCTCGTGCCGTAGTGGCCGGGCTCCACCACCAGGACCGCGTCGAACTCCAGGCCCTTGGCCTGGCGGGGGTCGAGGAGGACGACGGTGTGGGTGAGGTCCGGTTCCGCGCCCGCCGTGACGCCGGGCAGGCGGGCGGCCAGCGACCGGTGGAGGCCGCGCGGGGCGATGACCGCGAGCCGGCCCTCGGACGGGGTCAGTTCGGCGACCGCCTTCTCCACCGCGCCGGACAGCTCGCCGGAGGCCACCCGGCGGATCCAGGGCCGCTCGCCGGTCGAGCGGACCGACTCCGGCGGCTCGAAGGCCGGGTCCTGCGCCCGTACGACCGCCGCCGCGAGGTCCATGATCTCGGCGGGCGTGCGGTAGTTGACGCCGAGCCGGGTGTGCTCCCAGCGGTCTCCGACGTACGGCTCGAGGATGTCCGACCAGGACCCGACGCCTCCCTCCTCCGCCGTCTGCGCGGGGTCGCCGACCAGGGTCATCGCGCGCGTCGGGCTGCGCCGCATGAGCAATCGCCAGGCCATCGGCGAGAGTTCCTGCGCCTCGTCGACGACGATGTGGCCGAAGGCCCACGTCCGGTCCGCCGCCGCGCGCTCGGCGGCGCTGCGGTGGTCGTCCTCCTCCTGGCGCTCGGCGAAGCGTTCGGCGTCGATGATGTCGTGCGCGGAGAGCACCTCGGAGCTCTCGGGGTCGCCCTCCTCCTTGTCCTCGAACTCGTAGGTCCGGGAGGCGTAGGACATGTCGAGCACGCCCTGCGCGTACGACACCTGCGCCGCGCGCTCGCGTTCCGCGCGGGCGCGCACCACCCTGTCGTCCTCGCCGAGCAGTTCGGCCGCCTCGTCGAGCAGCGGCACGTCGGCGGGGGTCCAGGCGCGGGTGACGGGCCGCCGGACCGCGTCGGCGTCCTCCGCGCTCAGGTGGTCCTCGGGCGCGGCGAGGAAGTCGGCGACCAGGCGCTGCGGGGTGAGCACCGGCCACAGCCGGTCGATGGCGGACCACACCTCGGGGTTGTCGGCCAGCTCGTCGCGGATCTGGGTGAGGTCGCTGGGGTCGAGGAGGTTGGTGCCGTCGAAGGGGTCGGTGCCGATGCGCTCGGCGACCATGTCGGTGAGCGTGTTGAGGATGTACCCCTCGAAGTGCTCGCGGGCCGCGTTGTGCGGCAGTTTCGCGGCCCGGGTGCGCTCGCGGGCGACCCGGACGAGGCCGTCGTCGAGCAGGAGCACCTCCCGGTCGTGCGCGATGGTCAGGACCGGGTCGGGCAGCGCCTGCCGGTCGGCGACGGCCCGGGCGAGGGCCTCGGCCATGGCGAGGCCGCCCTTGACGGCGGCGGCCCGCGGGCCGTCCACGGCCGTGGCCCGCACGCCGGGGAACAGCTCCCCCACGGTGGCCAGCAGCACCCCGGTCTCGCCGAGCGCGGGCAGCACCTCGCCGATGTAGCCGAGGAAGGCCGGGTTGGGGCCGACGATGAGGACGGCCCGGCGGGCGAGCAGTTCGCGGTGTTCGTAGAGCAGGTAGGCGGCCCGGTGCAGGGCGACGGCGGTCTTGCCGGTGCCGGGGCCGCCCTCCACGACGAGGACGCCGCGGTGCGGGGCGCGGATGATGCGGTCCTGGTCGGCCTGGATGGTCTGCACGATGTCGCTCATCCGGCCGGTGCGCGCGGAGTTGAGCGCGGAGAGCAGGACGGCGTCGCCGGTGGGGTCCTCGTGTCCGGTGCGTTCGGTGTCGGCGAGGTCGAGGATCTCGTCGTGCAGTTCGGTGACGCGGCGCCCGTCGGTGCCGATGTGCCGGCGGCGGCGCAGGCCCATCGGGGTGTGCCCGGTGGCCAGGTAGAAGGGGCGGGCGACGGGGGCCCGCCAGTCGACGAGGACGGGGGTGCGCTCGGCGTCGTCGGCGCGCAGCCCGAGCCGGCCGATGTGGTGGGCGGTGCCCGAGGAGGTGTCGATGCGGCCGAAGCAGAGCGAGCCGTCGACGGCGTTCAGCGCGGCCAGCAGCCCGGAGCGCTCGGCGACGGTGATGTCCCGCTCCAGCCGGGCCTGCATGGGGGTGCTGCCCTGGGCGAGCGCGTCCTCGACGGCGGTCTCGGTGGCGCCCCGCAGCCGGTCCACACGCACGTACAGGTCGTCGATGAACTCCTGCTCGCGCCGCAATTCCTGATCGGCGTCATTCTCGTGCGATCCCGTTCGTGCTTCTGTGTGCGATCCCGTGTTTGACAATTCCGCTCCCGGCCGGATATACTGAGGTCATCGATCAATTCTGCGACCCCATTTGGCGAAGTCGCGAATCGTTCAATATACGCGAAGAAATCCCCCGAGCGCAATTGCTCGGGGGATTTCTTGTTCCCGTCCGGGGTGCGGGCCGTTCAGAGCACGTCCGCGTCCTCGAGTTCCGCACGCAGCCGGCGGCCCGGACGCGCGCCCACCATGGACCGCACCGGCTCCCCCTCGCGGAAGACGAGGAAGGTCGGCATGGACAGCACCCGGTAGGCGCGGGCGGTCTCGGGGTTGGTGTCCACATCGAGCTTCACCACCTTCAGGCGGTGCCCCTCCTCGTCCGCGAGGGCGCCGAGGACCGGTCCCATCTGACGGCAGGGCGCGCACCAGTCGGCGGTGAACTCCACCAGCACCGGCAAGTCCGCCCCGAGGACCTGCTCCTCGAAGTCCGCGTCCGTCACCTCGGTGACACCCGCTGTTCTGTTCACGACGTCCGTCCTCCCAGTTCGCACACCGGTTCCGGACCGCCCGGAACCTCCGCCTCGGCCGACAGCTCCTCGCGGGCCCGCTCCGCCCGCTCCAGCTGCCCGGCGACCTTCCGCCGTACCGCGCCGAGTTCGTCGACGAGCCGGTCGAGCTCGGCGAGCTTGCGGCGGTAGACGGCGAGCGAGGCGGGGCAGGCGTCGCCGGACGGATGGCCGGCGCGCAGGCACTCCACGAAGGGGCGGGTCTCCTCCAGGTCGAACCCGAAGTCCTGGAGGGTCCTGATCTGCCTCAGGAGGACGAGGTCCGCCTCGTCGTAGGTGCGGTACCCGTTGTCGCCGCGTCGTGCGGGAAGCAGTCCGCGGGACTCGTAGTAGCGCAGCGTGCGTGTGGTCGTGCCGGTCCGCGCCGCCAGTTCGCCGATTCGCATACGAGGACGCTAAGCCTTGACGCCGACGTCAAGGCAAGAAAATTCCCGAGGGCCGTCCGGCAGCCCTTCGGACTTCACCGAAGTCGCGGGCGCGGTACGGCCCCGCGCCCTCGGGGGGCACGGGGCCGTATCGCCGCTCCGTCAGGTGAGCGTGTTCGCGGGGCTCGGAGGTCTCGGGGGCCTCGGGGGCCTCGGGGGCCTCGGGGGCCTCGGGGGCCTCGGGGCAGTTCTCGCGGTGGTGTCCTCACCGTGGCGAGGGCGCCGTGGCGATCGGGCCGTGACCGTCACGCCTTGGCGAGCTGCTTGCCGCCGTCCTCCCGCGCCTCCGGCGCCTCCGGCGCGTTCTCGGCGGGTGCCTCCTCGCCGTTGTCCAGCAGCATCCGCTCGTCGAAGGGCAGGTCTCCGGCCAGTACCCGGGTCACCCGCTCCTTGTCGACCTCGCCCGTCCAGGTGCCGATCAGCAGCGTGGCCACCGCGTTGCCCGCGAAGTTCGTCAGCGCCCGCGCCTCGCTCATGAAGCGGTCGATGCCGACGATCAGCCCGACGCCGTCGACCAGCGCCGGCTTGTGGGACTGCAAGGCGCCCGCCAGCGTGGCCAGGCCCGCCCCGGTGACGCCCGCCGCGCCCTTGGAGGCGACCATCATGAACAGCAGGAGGGTGATCTGCTGCCCGAGGGCCAGCGGCTGGTCCATCGCGTCGGCGATGAACAGCGAGGCCATCGTCAGGTAGATCATCGTGCCGTCGAGGTTGAAGGAGTAGCCGGTCGGCACGGTGATGCCGACGACCGGCCGGCTCACGCCCAGGTGCTCCATCTTCGCGATGAGCCGGGGCAGCGCGGACTCCGAGGAGGAGGTCGAGAGGATCAGCAGGAACTCCCGGCCCAGGTACTTCAGGAGCCGGAAGATGTTCACGCCGGCGACCAGGCGCACCATCGCGCCGAGGACGACGAACACGAACAGCACACAGGTGGCGTAGAAGCCGAACATGATCGTCGCGAGGGCCTTCAGCGCGTCCACGCCGGTCTCCCCGACGACGGCCGCCATCGCGCCGAACGCGCCGATGGGCGCGGCCCACATGATCATCGACAGGACGCGGAAGACCAGCCGCTGGATGTGCTCGATGCCGCGCAGGACCGGCCGGCCGGAATCGCCGAGGGCCTGCAGCGCGAAGCCGACCAGCAGCGCCACCAGCAGCGTCTGGAGCACCTGGCCCTCGGTGAACGCGGACACCAGGCTGGTCGGGATGATGCCGAGGACGAAGTCCACGGGGCCCTCGGCCGCGGCCGCCGCCTGCTCGTGGCCGACGCCCTTGACCGCCTCGGTCAGGTGCATGCCGCTGCCCGGGTGGACGAGGTTGCCGACCACGAGGCCGATCGCGAGCGCGACGAAGGACATCACGATGAAGTAGCCGAGCGCCAGCCCGCCGACCTTGCCGACCTTGGCCGCCTTCCGGACGGAGCCCACGCCCAGCACGATCGTGCAGAAGATGATCGGCGAGATCATCATCTTGATCAGGTTGACGAAGCCGGTCCCGATCGGCTTCAGCTCCTTGGCGAAGTCCGGTGCGAGAAACCCGACGGCGACGCCGAGCACCACCGCGGCGATCACCGCGAGATACAGGTAGTGGGTGCGGTCCCGCTTGCGGGCGGGTGCGGCATGTGCCGTGGCGGGGGTGCTGGACACTGCTGCCCTCCTTTGACGACGTCGTCGGCATCACCGGCGTGCGGCTCACGTCCGGGGGATGCGGCGACTATCTCCCGCCCCTGTGAGAGCGGTCACGCTTCCGTTCATTTAGTTCACGCTTACGGCGAGAGGCACACTGGCGGCATGCGCCTCCCCGCCCCCCTGACCGGCGTGCTCACCCGGCTGCCCAGACCCCGCAGCCTGGCCGGGCAGCTCTTCGCCATGCAGGCGGTGCTCCTCGCGGTGCTGGTCCTCGGCTACGCGGTCTTCACCTACCTCAGCGACCGCGACCAGGCCAAGGAGGCGGCGACCCGGCAGGCGCTGGCCGTGACCCGCTCGGTGGCGGACTCCCCCTCCGTCCGGGCGGCGATCCGCACCCCGGACCCCTCCGCGCGCCTCCAGCCCTACGCGAACCGCGTCCAGCGGCACACCGGCGTGGACTTCGTGACGATCATGAATCCCCGGGCCATCCGCTGGACCCACCCGACCCCGGACCTGATCGGGAAGAAGTTCGTGGGCAACACCGCCCCGGCACTCGCGGGACACACCTTCACGGAAACGTACGAGGGCACGCTCGGGCTGTCCGTGCGGGCCGTCACCCCGATCCGGGACCACGGCGAGATCGTCGGCCTGGTCAGCGCGGGCATCCGGGTGGAGGCGATCTCCGCGCGCATCCACGACCAGGTCACCACGCTCGCCGGAGTGGCCGGCGGGGCCCTGGCGCTGGGCGCCGTCGGCACGTACGTGATCAACGCGCGGTTGCGGCGCTCCACCCACGGGATGAACGCCACCGAACTGAGCCGGATGCACGACTACCACCAGGCGGCGCTGCACGCGGTGCGCGAGGGGCTGCTGATGCTGGACGGGCAGTACCGGGTGGCGCTCATCAACGACGGCGGACGGGAGCTGCTCGGGGCGGGCGGCGAGGTCCTCGGACGGTCGGTGGCCGATCTGGGGCTGCCCGCGCCGCTCACCGGCGCGCTGCTGTCCACACGGCCGCGGGTGGACGAGATCCACCTCACGGCCGACCGGGTCCTCGCGGTCAACACCTCCCCCGTCTCCGGCGGGGAGCGTCGGGGCACCGTCGTCACCCTGCGGGACGTCACCGAGCTGCAGTCGCTGATGGGCGAGCTGGACTCCGAGCGCGGCTTCACGCTGGCGCTGCGCTCCCAGGCGCACGAGGCGGCCAACCGGCTGCACACGGTGGTCTCGCTCATCGAGCTGGGGCGTGCGGAGGAGGCCGTCGAGTTCGCGACCGCCGAACTGGAGCTGGCCCAGACGCTCACCGACCAGGTCGTCGCCGCCGTCAGCGAGCCGGTGCTGGCCGCGCTGCTGCTCGGCAAGGCGGCACTGGCCAACGAGCGGGGCGTGGAACTCGTGGTCAGCGAGGACAGCGGCATCGACGACGGACTGCTCCCGCCGTCCCTGCCCGCCCGCGACCTGGTCACGATCCTGGGGAACCTGATCGACAACGCGGTCGACGCGGCACAGGGCTCGGTGGGCGCGCGGGTGACCGTGACCGCGACCACCGACGAATCCGACCACACCGACCACACCGACCACACCGACGGGCCGGAGCTGCTGCTGCGGGTCCAGGACACCGGGGAGGGGGTGGACCCCGCGCACGCGGAGGCGGTGTTCCGGCGCGGCTGGTCCACCAAGCCGGCCGGGCCCGGCGGGCGCGGCCTGGGGCTCGCCCTGGTGCGGCAGACCGTGCAGCGGCACGGGGGCCGGCTGTCGGTGGCCCGGGCGGACGGGGGCGGGGCCGAGTTCGAGGTGCGGCTGCCCCTGCCCGCGGCCTGTGCGAAGGCCGGGCGGGCGGTCGTCGTCGGGGGCGAGGACGCGTGACGGGGGCGGACGCCGGGGAGACGGGCGGGGCGGGCGGCTCCGGGCCGATCCGTGTGCTGATCGTGGAGGACGATCCCGTCGCCGCCGACGCGCACGTCATGTACGTCGGCCGGGTGCCCGGCTTCACCGCGGTCGGGAAGGCGCACAGCGGCGCGGAGGCGCGGCGCGCGCTGGACCGCATGCCCGTCGATCTCCTCCTGCTCGACCTGCACCTGCCCGACGTGCACGGACTGCAGCTCGCCCGCTCCCTGCGCGCGGCGGGGCACCACGCCGACGTCATCGCGGTGACCTCCGCGCGGGACCTCGCCGTGGTCCGGGAGGGGGTCTCGCTGGGCGTCGTGCAGTACGTGCTGAAACCGTTCACCTTCGCGACCCTGCGGGACCGGCTGGTGCGGTACGCGGAGTTCCACGCGTCCGTGGGGGAGGCGAGCGGCCAGGACGAGGTGGACCGCGCCCTCGCCGCGCTGCGCGCGCCGGGTCCCGCGGCGCTGCCGAAGGGGCTGAGCGGACCGACGCTGGAACGCGTCACCAGGGCGCTGCGCGACACCGCGCCCGAGGGGCTGACCGCGACGGGGCTCGCGGAGGCGGTGGGGATCTCGCGGATCACGGCGCGGCGGTACCTGGAGCACCTGGTCACCGGCGGGCGCGCCACGCGGAGCCCGCTGTACGGGCAGGTGGGGCGCCCGGAGCTGATCTACCGCTGGACGTCGTAGGGGGCGCCGCGGCGGCCGGACTGCTGGGGCAGGGTGGGCTCGGGTGCGGGCGGCTCGGGTGCGGGCGGTGGTTCGGGCGGTTCTCCCGCGGCGGGTCGCGGGTGCCCCCGCAGGGAGGGCAGGGTCAGTTCCCACCAGTCGGCCAGGCGTCCGGCGAGGGCGTCGGGGCCTTCGAGCGCCTCCGTGAGGGTGCAGAAGCCGAAGAAGGTGCGCACCAGGGTGCGCGCGGTGGGCGCGGGGCGCAGATGGGGAGCCAGGTGCCCCCGGTTCCTGGCCTGGGCCAGCAGGCGTGTCGTCGCGGTCGTCCAGAGGCCGAAGGGGTCGGGGAGGCGGACGTTGATGGTGCCGCGCTCGGCCCACAAACGGGCGCCCGCGCGGGTGAGGGGGTCCTCGGCGAGGGCGTGGGCGATCTCGTGGCTCAGTGTCACCAGGCGGTGCAGCGGGGGCACGCTGTGGTTCTCGTAGTGCGCCCGGAGGCTCGGCCAGGTGGCGAAGCCGTCACGGACGACGGCGAGGGCGATGCCCTCCTTGCTCGCGTAGTGGAAGTAGACGGACCCGCTGGTCCGTCCGGACCGCACACTTATGTCGTTGACGCTGGTTCCCGCGTAGCCCTGCTGCGCGAAGAGGCAGGCGGCCGCCTCCAGGAGTGATCTGCGGGTTGCTCTGGCCCGTTCCTGCACGCTGCGACGCACCTTCGCTCGACATGGATCGACATCAATCGACATGGAAATGAACCACGCAGAATGTAGTGCGCCCGCGTACGCCTGGCGCAATCAGGAATCGCCCGCGCGCGGTTATTGCGTATCTCTTTCGAATACGAACACCTGGGAGTGGTAACTGGCCTTCCGCTGGCCATTCCTGGCTCTTCGGCCGAAGCCTTCCGCCATGCGCCCGCAGGCGATTCATGCCCCGTGGATATGCCCCAACTCTCCCGTCCGAGGGGGCACATGAGGGTGCTCCGCCGCGATGCGGCGGGCCGTGACGCCGTGGCCGCTTACTCGCCGGGCACCCCCGCCGCAAGCACTCGAAGCGGTGATTGCCCATGAATTCCCGCAGAAATAACGTAGTCGTCGCAATGTTTTCGCTTCGCGGCCTATGCCCCGGAATGCGAACCGCCCCGGTCGACGACATCGACGCGGGCGCGGACTCCCCTCACGGCCCGTCATCCGGGGCCGCCCCACCCCACCCCGCGGTTCCCGGACGCGCGTGACCGCCGGCAGACCTCCAGGAGGCCCTCCTTGACACCGATGTCAGACTCCCTGCCCGACTGGTCGCCCCAGGCCGTCGTCTTCGACTGCGACGGCACCCTCATGGACACCGAGCGCCATTGGCAGGACGCGCGCAACCGCGCCTTCCGCGAGTTCGGACTCCTGCCTCCCCCGGGGTTCGCCGAGCGGGCCAAGGGCGTGCACTACCTCGACTGCGGGCGGCTGATGGCCGCCGAGACCAACAAGCCGGACCTGGCGGCCGACCTGACCGCCGCGCTGCTCACCCACTTCCTGTCCCTGGTCGCGGAGGATCCGCTGACCATGCCCGGCGCCGGAGAGCTGGTCAGGCTCCTCTCCGGCCGGCTGCCGCTGGCGGTGGCGAGCAACTGCCCGCTGGAAGTGGTCGAGGAGAGCCTCGACCGTGCCGGTCTGCGGCGGCACTTCCGCCACGTCGTCGTCCCCACCGTGATGCCGGGGGAACCCCTCACGGCGGAGCAGCCGGGCAACGGCGTGCCCCGGCAGGTGGTACGGCCCAAACCGTGCCCCGACGTGTACGCCGAGGCCGCGCGACTGTGCGGCGTGCCCCCTGAGGCGGCACTCGCGGTCGAGGACTCCCTCACCGGGGTCGAGTCCGCCCGGCGTGCGGGCCTGCGCGTGCTCGGCGTGGGCCGGGTGCCGCACGACGGGGACACCGGGCATGCCGATGCCTGGACCCCGGCGCTGAACTCCCCGGAGGTACTGACCTGGGTGCGGGAACGGCTGCCGGCGGCACGCCCGGCCACCGGACGGGCGCGCGACGGCAACGGGCCCGCCTGAGCCCTCCGTGGGGCGTCGTGTGCGGGGCGGCCCCGCCGCCCCGCACACCCCCGCGCCGCTCGCGAGTCCGTTGTCAGTACCCCCCACTACGTTGATCCCCATACCGCGGTTCTGCCGCGAGGGGGGTCCACCCGCCATGCCCGGACGTGCCCTCCCCTGCCGCAGCGACCCCACGCTCACACAAGGGAGATGACGCGTTGTCGGAGTGGGAAACGGCAAGCACGGTGCGGGTGACCCCGCCCGCCCGGCCACGCAAACTCGCCAGTGTCCCGTTCGTCGAGCTGGCCGACGGCCGCCTGCAGGGCGTCGTCTCCAGCGGCTCGTCGGTCGAGCGGGTCTACGTCTCGTCGGTCGCCGCCGGCACGTACGCCTACGTCTGCCGGACCAACAACAACCGCCCCTGCGGCGGCGCCCGCGGCGGCTTCTGCAACCACATCAGGGATCTCGTCGAGCAGGCCTCGCTGCAGTACGGCGTCGAACGCGTCGCTCGCTACCTCCACCTCGATCCCGCCGAGTGCGGCGAGGAGCCGGACGCGGCCGGCCTCACGCGGGTCATGGGCCTGAGCCGGCCCGAGCCGGACGACAGCAAGGCCTCCGCCGCGGTCTTCAGCCGCTTCCTTCGCCACCTGTCCTACCTCGAGTTCGCCCCCACCACGGCCCCGTCCCCGGAGATGCACTGGTTCCCGGCGACCGCCGCGACGGAACCCAGCGCTCCCCCGGCGGGCGACGACGCCGAGGAAGCGGCTCCGGATTCCGGTTCCGTCCCCCTCGGTGACGCCGTGCCCGGGCTTGCGGAGGCCCTGGACGCGGTCGGCGCCCTGGACCGCGTCCTCACGGGCGGCCTGCTGCGTCCGGGCCCGGCCCAGGGCGCCGACCTGCGGGCCTTCGCCGCGGCCCTGGAGGGTTCGCCCCTCGCCGCCCGGGCCTCGGAGGCGGCGGAGAAGGCGGCGGCGGGCACCGCGGGCGAGGACCACCTCCTCGCGCTCGCCGCCGCCCGCACCGCCCTGCTCGGCTCCGTCCATGACGCGCTGAGGGCCGTGAGCCAGGAGTTGACCGGCCGCGCCCCCGACGCGGACGCCGACACCGAGGCGGACCCGGAGACCGGCGCCGAGCAGCCGGCCAACCTGCTTCTCGCCGCCCGGTCCTGGCTCTGCGACCTGGCCCGCACGGGCTGGCGCAACCTCGACCACGACGTGGTCGCCGGCGCCGCCCCCGTGGTCTCCGCGATGCTCCCCGAGCCCTCGCTGCGCCGACTGGCGACGCTGCTCGACGGGCTGGCCACCGAGCTGGCCGCCTCCTGCCCGGGCGCCGCCCTGGAGCGCGTGCCGGAGCGCCGCTGGGGCGACCTGTGGTCACGGGCGATGCTGCTGACCGTGCCGGGAGCCGCGGGCGGCGCCCCGGTCGGCACCGTCACCGGACGCCTGCTGCCGCTCGGGATCGATCTGCACGAGCACGCGACGGCCGCGCAGGCCCAGGTGCACGCCGTCCTGGAGCCCGCCGACGGCTCGGCGCCACGCCTGGTGCGGGCCGGGGTCTCGGTGCCGAAGCCCGACACCGTGGTGGGAGCCGGCGTCTGGCAGTTGCTGCGCCCGCACCTCTCGCTGCTGGGGGCGGTCGGCGAGGGCCACGCGGTGGAGGTCACCGGCATGCCGGTCACCGGCGAGGGCGACCTGGTGTGGAGCGAGGAGCACGCCCGCCGCGGGGAGCCCGCCGAGGCCTTCGCCACCGCCCGCGTCGTCCTGCCCACCGCGAGTGCCGCGCCGACCGCGCCGCTGGACCGCCATCCCGCCCGCCTCGCGGAACCGGTCTTCCTGGAGGGCTACGGGATCGAGCAGGACGCGGACAGCGGGGCGGTCACGTTCACGGTCGCCGGTCACCGTCTCCTCGTGGACACCGACCGGGTGCCGGCCGCCGGACCGCTCACCCCGAAGGCGGTGGCCTCCTCGCACGCGTGCATAGGGCTGCTGCGCTGGGACGCCGGACGGTTCCGGCTCCAGCCGCTCGCCGTGGAGACGACCGTACGGAAGAAGCCCGTCGCCGTGCACGCCGGGGCGTGGGCGGGGGGCACCACCGACAAGGCCGGGATCAAGGCGGAGAAGGCGGCGACGACCGCCGTCACCGTCCTGCGTGAGCGCGCCGGAAAGCTGCTGCGGAAATGACCGAACCGAACCGGCCGACCGGGACCACGACCGCCCGGACGAACGCCGAAAACACCCAACCCCCCGAGAGCCCCGAGAACCCCGCAACCGCCGGGGACACCGCGAGCGCCGCGGGCGCCCCGGCTCCCGCGGCAACGGCCGTGGCGCACCCCGAGGACAACCGCCGCCAGGTGCTCTACTGGCGGCTGCTCGCCCGGCTGTTCGACCCGGAGGAGCAGCCGGCGCTGGAGTCGTCGAGCCTCGCCGTCGTCAAGGACATCGGCCTGCCGCCCGCGCTCCTCGACCCGAAGTCCTCCGTCGACTCGATCGTGCAGCGCCACCCCGAACTCGCCGAGGAGTTCGACCGTCTGATGGTGCCCGAACCCGACAACGACGACACCGCCACCGCCGTCGCCGGGAAGGGGCGCGACCGGGCCGCCGAGGTGCGGCGCGCGGCCCTGGTGTCGAAGGTGCTGCTCAACGTCTTCTCCGCCGGCTCGGGGGCGGTCACCGCGGAGCAGTTGGCGCGCTGGCAGTCCGACGCGGACTGGCTGGAGCGCGCGCTGGGCTGCCGGCCGGGCGGGCTGCGCGGCGGCGGCGGACGCCCCGGCGGAGTGAGCCCGACCGGGACCGGCATGGGCGGCCCCACACCCGACCTGAGCACTCTCGTCCCGGCCATCGGCCCGGAACTCGGCGCCATCGAGGCGGACCTGGTCAAGCGGATGCGGCTGCGCGAGGTCCTCGCCGACCCGGCGCTCGCCGCGCGGCTGACCCCGAGCATGTCGCTGATCGAGCAGTTGCTGCGGGACAAGAACAACCTGTCCGGACTCGCCCTGGCCAACGCCAAGTCGCTGATCCGCCGTTTCGTCGACGAGGTCGCCGAGGTGCTGCGCACCCAGGTGGAGAAGACCACGGTCGGTGCTCTGGACCGGTCGGTCCCGCCGAAGCGGGTCTACCGCAACCTGGACCTGGACCGCACCATCTGGAAGAACCTGACCAACTGGGACCCGGAGGAGGAGCGGCTCTACGTCGACCGCCTCTACTACCGGCACACCGCCCGCAAGACGACGCCGCAGCGGCTGATCGTGGTGGTGGACCAGTCGGGTTCGATGGTCGACTCGATGGTGAACTGCACCATCCTGGCGTCGATCTTCGCCGGGCTGCCCAAGGTCGACGTCCACCTGATCGCGTACGACACACAGGCCCTCGACCTCACGCCCTGGGTGCACGACCCCTTCGAGACCCTGCTGCGCACCAACCTCGGCGGCGGCACGGACGGCACGGTCGCGATGGCGCTGGCCCAGCCGAAGATCGCCGAGCCGCGCAACACCGTCGTGGTCTGGATATCCGACTTCTACGAGTGGCAGACCGAGCCGCTGTTCGAGTCGATGGCCGCGATCCACCGGTCCGGGGCCAAGTTCATCCCGGTCGGCTCGGTGACCAGCTCGGGGCGCGGCAGCGTCAACCCCTGGTTCCGGGAACGGTTCAAGGACCTCGGCGCGCCGGTGCTCTCCGGTCACATCCGCAAGCTCGTCCACGAGCTGAAGACGTTCCTGACCTGAGCGGGAGGGCGCCGGTCCGCACGGGCCGCGCCCGCGCCACCGCCCCCCGTTCCTCTTCGCTTCCTCGTCCTTCCTCTTCACGCGCGTGTGCGCGCACCCGCCCACACGCCTCCCGAAAGGCTCATCATGTCCGACCTGCTGCGCGCCCCCGCCGAGATCAAGTACGCCGAGGAGCTCGACTGGCTGGAGTCGATCGACGACGGTCCCAAGCCGTTCTCCTGGCGGCTGTCGCCCAAGATGGTCCGGCTGTTCATCCTCGGCTCCGAGCGCGCCGACGGCCTGGACCGGGAGGTGACGCAGAAGTGGTTCGGCGACCGCAGCTTCGTCGAGCGGTCCATCGTGACGCTGGCCTCCGACCGCGGTCTGCTGCTGATCGGCGACCCCGGCACCGGCAAGAGCTGGCTGGCCGAACTCCTGTCGGCGGCGATCTCCCGCAATTCCACGCTGGTGGTGCAGGGCACGGCCGGCACCACGGAGGACCACATCAAGTACTCGTGGAACGTCTCCATGGTGATCGCCAAGGGGCAGTCCCGGGAGTCGATGATCCCCTCCCCGATCATGACCGCCATGGAGACCGGCGCGATCGGCCGCTTCGAGGAACTGACCCGGTCCACCAGCGACGTCCAGGACGCGCTCATCTCGATCCTCTCCGAGAAGTACATCTCCGTTCCGGAACTGGGCAGCGACGCCGACAGCGACAACATCGTCTTCGCCAAGCCCGGTTTCTCCGTCATCGCCACCGCCAACAGCCGTGACCGGGGCGTCAACGACCTGTCCTCCGCGCTCAAGCGACGCTTCAACTTCGTCCGCATCCCGGTGGTGACCAACAAGAAGAGCGAGACGGAGATCGTCCGCTTCCGCACCGAGGAACTGCTGCGCCGGCACCGGATAGAGCTGGACGTGCCGCCCACCCTGCTGGACGTGCTGCTGCGGAGCTTCGCCGATCTGCGTGCCTCCGCCGCCGCGGCCGGCAGCGAGGACGAGAAGCTGGAGTCGGCGCTGTCCACCGCCGAGCAGATCGGTGTGCTGGAGGACGCGATCCTGCACAGCAACTTCTTCGGACAGAGCGCGCTGAACGCCCGTACGCTCGCCTCCTCGCTCGTCGGCTCGCTGGCCCGGCGCGCGCCGGAGGACCTGGCCATCCTCAACAAGTACCTGCACGGTGTGGTCGAGCCGCGCAGCGTCGAGGAGGGCGGCTCCTGGCCGGAGTTCCTCGAGGGCGGCCGCGACGCGATCGCGACCCTGTCGTGAGCGGGGCGGAGACCGTGAGCGGGGCGGAGACCGCGCGCGCCGCCGAAACGGGGCGGGGCACGTTCGAGGCGCTGCGCGGGCAGCTCCACGAGGCGGCCACGGCCTTCGCCGGAGGGCCGGACGCGCTGGAGGGCATCCTGCTCGGCATCGTCGACGACGTGGACCGGGCGCAGCGCGAGCCGCTGGAGATCTTCCCGGTCTGCCACCACTCGCCGGCCTCGGCGCTGGCGATGGCGCGGCGGCTGCGGGAGAAGCAGCCCAAGGTCGTGTACCTGGAGCTGTGCGAGGACATGGCGCCGCTCCTCACCGAGCTGCGCAACTGCCGTCTGCCGGTGGCGGTGCAGGCCTTCGCCGGCGAGGTGAAGGGGCTGCCCGCCGAGTGGGCGCCGCTGTCGGTGGTCGCGCCGATCACCGAGGCCTCGGCGGAGTACCAGGCGATCGCGTACGCGCTGGACACACCGGGAGTGGAGCTGGTCCTCGTCGACCGCTCCTCGGACCACGTCTTCCAGTGGCAGGTCCGCGAGACGCCTGCCGGCGGGGCCGGGGAGCCCGCCGACCCGGACGCGCCCCCGGCCGCGGAGGAGGCCGCGCTGCACGGCGACGCGGTCGGCGTGGAGATCGGCGACCTGCGGCCCCGGTTCGCCGAGCTGGAGGAGCACCTGCTGCGGCACGGACGGGTGCGGCACTGGTCGGAGTGGTGGCACCAGTACGTGGAGGTGCCGCTCGGCGAGGCCGCCGCCGACCACGACACCTACCGTCAGGTGATGCTCCTGATCGGCAGCCTGTTCCGCCGCTTGGCGCCCGGGGACCCGGGCCGGGTGCGGGTGGACGAGGACCGCGAGCGGTACATGTGGACCCGGATGCGGGAGCACCTGGCGGCGACCGGTGCGGATCCGGCGGACTGCCTGTACGTGTGCGGGGCCTTCCACGCGGCCAGCCGGGTCGCCGAGTTCGGTGTCGCGGGCGCCGACACGTTCACGATCTCCCCGCCCAGCGGCAGCACGTGGCAGCACGGTCTGATCCCGTCCAGCCACGCGGCGATCGAGGCGCAGTTCGGGCTCGCGGCCGGTTCGGTGTCGATCGCGGCGAGTGAGTGGGCGAAGAACGTCCGGCGCACCAAGGTGAAGCCGTACCGGCTGGCCGGGCAGGCGGGCACGAAGAAGAAGGCGGTCGCGAAGCGGGCACCGGCGGCCCCGTCGGCCGCGCCCTCGGCCGAGGGCGCCGCGCCCGACCGGCTGTCCGGATTCCTGCGGCGCCCGCCCGTGCTGGACGCCGTGGACGAGGCGGAACTGCTCGGCTGGTCGGTGGAGATCGTGCGGGCCGCGCGCCGCAACGGCTACCTCGCCTCCACGGCGGACGCCATCGCGGTGTTCGAGACGTCGATCCTGCTCGCCGGGATGCGCGACCGGGCCAGGCCGACGCCGTACGACTTCCAGGACGCCGCCGTCACCTGCATCGAGAAGGACAGGGTGCCGGGGCGGCGCGATGTGCGCCGGCTCGTCGAGAGCATGATGGGCGGCGACCGGATCGGGCAGGTCGGCTACGACTCGCTGCCCCCGCTCGCCCGGGACGTGCACGACCGGCTCGCGCCGCTCGGCATGAAGCTGCAGCAGCGAGGGGTCCAGCGGGCGCTCCTTGACATCGCCGGGCAGCCGGAGCTGGAGCGCTGCTCCGACGTGCTGTGGACGCTGCGGTATCTGCTGCCGCAGGGCGCCGCCCGGCCCATCATGGGTGAGCGGACGCTGGGCGAGCGCTCGCTCCAGGAGTCCTGGGACCTGGCGCTCGGCACCCACCAGCGGGCCCTGATCGAGCTGGGCTACGAGGGCGTCAGCATCGAGCAGGTCCTGGAGCAGCGGCTGCGCCGGACGGCCCACGCTCCGCGGGCGACGACGGCTGCCGTGCTGGGGACGGTCGAGGACGCGGTGCTGTACCTGGGCAGCCACCGCCTCGCCGACGAGCTGGGCACGCGGGCGCTGGAGGTCCTGGCGACCGAGCGCAGTGTGGACGGCGCGCCCGAGGTGCTGCGCCGGGTGCGGCGGCTGCTGGCGTACTACCGGACCGCCGCGCCGGAACTGCCCCGGTGGGTCGAGTCCTTCGTCCGCACCGGCTACGCCCACTACTGCACGCTGCTGCCGACGGCCTTCGCCGACGAGGAGGCGACGGTGCCGCAGGTCGCGGCGACGCTGGGCTTCCTGTTCGGCATGGAGGGGCTGGCGCTGTCGCTGGGCTGCGACCGGACGCAGCTCGAACTGGCGGTGGCCCAGTCGCACCCCGAGGAGGCGGCGAAGGTGGCGCTGCTGTGGGCCGGGCAGGTGCACCTGGGCCGGCTGTCGCGGGAGGAACTGCGGCGGCGGTGCGACGAGTTGCTGGGCAACCCGCTGGTGGTGCCGTCCTACCCGCGCTATCTGAGCGGTTTCCTGCACGCGCTGGAGCCGGTGCCGCAGCTCGCGGAGTTCGTCGTGGAGTCGGTGTCCAACGCCTTCGGGCGGCTGCCGGACGCGGTGCTGCTGCCGTGGCTGCCGACGCTGATCACCTCGCTGCGGGCGGGCGGTCCCGGACCGCTGCCGCTGCTGATCCGCGAGGCGGGCCGGATCTTCCCGGGGCGGCTGGCGGAGCTGGACGCGTGGATACCGCCGTGGCGGGAGGCCCCTGCCGCGCCGTCCCCGGCACCGGCGGCCCGAGCGGCCGGCAGTGTGCTGCTGCGGACGCACCGGGCGAGCACGGACGCGGTGGCGCGGCTGCTGGGCTGCGAGCGGAACTGGCCACCGGCCGAGGTGCCGGCGGGCGGCGCGGCCGTGCTGACGGACCGTCATCCGGCGACGGGAAGGGCGCTGGAGGCGCTGCTGAGCGGCTGAAGGGGACGCCCCGGCCAGGGGCGTCCCCCGTGGGAGCGGGACCACGGCAAGAATCCGTATGTTCCTACGATCTGTGATTGTGGCCGGACAGAACGTAGTCACCGCAGCACCGAGGCCCTACGGTGTGGCCCGTGCCACACCGACCACACGTGCCGCCGCCCCCCGCTCCCCCGTTCGACGCCCGTGCCGCCCGCCGTCTGCGCGCGGCCCTCGGCATGGCTCCCGAACACGTCGCCTACGGCATGCGTGCCTCCTTCGGCATGCCGTACGTCAGCCCCGACCTCGTGATCTCCTGGGAGCACGGGGACGTCGCCCCCACCTCCTCCGAACTCCTCGCCCTCGCGGGTGTCCTGTGGTGCGCGCCCGGCGATCTCGTGGGGGCGCCCCGCACCCTGCGCGAGCACCGGGTGGCCCGGGGCCTCGCGCCGGAGGACGTCGCGCACGCGGTCGGGCTCGGCCTCTCCGCCTACGTGCGGATGGAGGAGGCGGGCGAGTGGAGCGGCACCGACCGGCAGTCGGCGGTGCTGGCCGAGGTGCTGGAGCTGTCGCTGCCGGACTTCGTCGCACTGACGGGGCGGGAGGCGCGGCTCGCGGAACTGTTGCGCGGGGCCGTCACCACCCGGTGGCAGGGATATGTGCGGCAGGTGGCGAAGGTGGTGCCGCTGCACCGCCGGGTGATCGAGGAGGCGCTGGCCGAGCTGCACGCCTCGTACCAGGGGGAACTGGTGCCGAGGCCGGTGGCCGGAGGCTTCCGGGGCGTCGCGGCGACGGCCTCCGGGGACGCGGGGCGGGAGTTCCTCGCCCGGGTGGTGGAGGTCTTCTGGGAGACGGTGGGGCGCGGGTTCGCAGAGCGGGGGGACTGAGGGGCGCGGGCGGGCGGCCGTGCCGCCCCGCGCTTCCCTCCCCGCCTCCCTGAGAGAGGTGTCCGCGGCCTAGAAGACCGACTCCGCCTCCTCCATCCGGTCCTTCGGGACCGTCTTCAGCTCGGTGACCGCCTGCGCCAGCGGGACCATGACGATGTCCGTGCCGCGCAGGGAGGTCATGCGGCCGAACTCGCCCCGGTGGGCCGCCTCGACCGCGTGCCAGCCGAAGCGCGTCGCGAGGACGCGGTCGTAGGCGGTCGGGACGCCGCCGCGCTGGACGTGGCCGAGGATGACCGGCTTGGCCTCCTTGCCGAGCCGGCGTTCCAGCTCGTAGGCGAGTGCCGTGCCGATGCCCTGGAAGCGCTCGTGGCCGAACTTGTCGATCTCGCCGTGGCCGTAGTCCATCGAGCCGTCCACCGGGTGCGCGCCCTCGGCCACGCAGATGACCGCGAACCTCTTGCCGCGCGCGAACCGCTCCTCGACCATCGAGACCAGGTCGGCGGGGTCGAAGGCCCGCTCGGGCAGGCAGATGCCGTGGGCGCCGGCGGCCATGCCGGACTCCAGGGCGATCCAGCCCGCGTGCCGGCCCATGACCTCGACGACCATGACCCGCTGGTGGGACTCGGCGGTGGTCTTCAGGCGGTCCATCGCCTCGGTGGCGACGCCGACGGCCGTGTCGAAGCCGAAGGTGCGGTCGGTGGAGGAGATGTCGTTGTCGATGGTCTTCGGCACGCCCACGACCGGCAGGCCCGCGTCCGACAGCATCCGGGCGGCGGTCAGCGTGCCCTCGCCGCCGATCGGGATGAGCGCGTCGATGCCGAACTCGTGGATCATGTCGGAGGCGTTCTCGCAGGCCTCGCGGAGCCGGTCGCGCTCCAGGCGGGAGGAACCGAGGATGGTGCCGCCGCGGGCGAGGATGCCGCTGACGGCGTTGAGGTCGAGGGTGCGGTAGTGGCTGTCGAGCAGACCGGCGTAGCCGTCCTCGAAGCCGATCACCTCGTCGTCGTACTGTGCCACCGCCCGGTGCACGACCGACCGGATCACTGCGTTCAGCCCCGGGCAGTCGCCGCCGGCGGTGAGGACTCCGATACGCATCGTGCTGTGTCTCCTGCTCGCTTCGGTCCCTGTGAGCCACTCCGATTCTTTCACGCCTCACGACACGCTGCGGCGCGCGCCCGGTTCACCCGATGCGCGCAGCCCCGTCACCCGTACTGACGGGCGCCCCGACCGGGCCCGGGGATACTGTCAAGAGGCTTCTCCGCGCACCGGCCGGCGACCGGCCGGGACCGGCGGGGCGGCCGGGCGGGGGCACGGGCCCGCGTGCCGGCCACGGCACCGGCGACAGCACCGGCGAGTACCGGCGAGCACCGGCGAGCACCGGCGAGCACCAGCGAGAGGGAGAGCACGCGTGACGCGCAGCGTGTACGTGACCGGGATCGACCGCAGCGACGGACGCCAGGTGGTCGAGCTCGGCGTCATGGAGCTGCTGACCCGCCGGGTCGACCGGGTGGGCGTGTTCCGGCCACTCGTCCACGACGGCCCCGACCGCATGTTCGAGCTGTTGCGCTCCCGTTTCCGGCTCTCCCAGGACGCGACGACCGTCCACGGCATGGACTACCACGAGGCCTCCGCGCTCCAGGCCGAGCGCGGCACCGACGAGCTGGTCTCCACGCTCGTCGACCGCTTCCACCGGGTGGCCCGCGACTACGACGTCGTCCTCGTCCTCGGCACCGACTTCGCCGCCACCCAGCTCCCCGACGAGCTCGCGCTCAACGCCCGGCTCGCCAACGAGTTCGGCGCGGCCGTGATCCCCGTGGTGGGCGGCCGGGGCCAGTCCGCCGAGTCCGTGCTCGCCGAGACCCGCAACGCCCACCGCGCCTACCAGGGCCTGGGCTGCGACGTGCTCGCGATGGTCGCCAACCGGGTGGAGCGGGCCGACCGCGACCTCGTGGCGGAACGCCTCGGGCCGCTGCTCCCGGTGCCCGGCTACGTGCTGCCCGAGGAGCCCGCGCTCTCCGCGCCGACCGTCGCGCAGGTGGTGAGCGCGCTGGGCGCCACGGTGGTCCTGGGCGACGACGCGGGGCTCGCCCGGGACGCGCTCGACTTCGTCTTCGGCGGCGCGATGCTGCCGAACCTGCTGCCCGCGCTGACCCCCGGCTGTCTGGTGGTGACCCCGGGGGACCGCGCCGACCTCGTCGTCGGGGCGCTCGCCGCGCACAGCGCCGGCACCCCGCCGATCGCGGGCGTGCTGCTCACCCTCGACGAGGTGCCGAGCCAGGAGATCCTCACCCTGGCCGACCGCCTGGCGCCCGGCACCCCGGTGCTCTCGGTGGCCGAGGGCAGCTTCCCCACGGCCGCCGAGCTGTTCTCCCTGGAGGGCAAGCTCAACGCGGCCACCCCGCGCAAGGCGGAGACCGCGATCGGTCTGTTCGAACGCCATGTCGACACCGCCGACCTGCTCGGCCGTGTCTCGGCCCCGAGCACCGGCCGGGTCACGCCGATGATGTTCGAGCACGAACTGCTCGAACAGGCCCGCTCCGACAAGCGCAGGGTGGTCCTCCCCGAGGGCACCGAGGAGCGCGTGCTGCACGCGGCCGAGGTGCTGCTGCGCCGGGGCGTGTGCGAGCTGACGCTGCTCGGGCCGGTGGACACGATCCGCAAGAAGGCGGCCGACCTCGGCGTCGACCTCGCGGACGCGCAGCTCGTCGACCCGGCCACGTCCGAGCTGCGGGAGTCCTTCGCGCAGCGGTACGCGGCCGTGCGCGCCCACAAGGGCGTCACGGTCGAGCTGGCGTACGACGTCGTCTCGGACGTCAACTACTTCGGCACCCTGATGGTGCAGGAAGGGCTCGCGGACGGGATGGTCTCGGGTTCCGTGCACTCCACGGCCGCGACGATCCGGCCCGCCTTCGAGATCATCAAGACGCGTGCGGACGCCCGCATCGTCTCCTCGGTGTTCTTCATGTGCCTCGCCGACAAGGTGCTGGTCTACGGCGACTGCGCGGTCAACCCCGATCCGGACGCCGAGCAGCTCGCCGACATCGCGACCCAGTCGGCGGCCACGGCCGCGCGGTTCGGCGTGGAGCCGCGGATCGCGATGCTGTCGTACTCCACCGGCAGCTCGGGGTCCGGCGCGGACGTGGACAAGGTGCGCGAGGCCACCGCACTGGTCCGCGCGCGCCGGCCCGATCTGCGGATCGAGGGGCCGATCCAGTACGACGCCGCGGTGGAGCCCTCGGTCGCGGCGACGAAACTGCCCGGCTCCGAGGTGGCCGGGCAGGCGAGCGTGCTGATCTTCCCGGACCTGAACACCGGCAACAACACCTACAAGGCCGTGCAGCGCTCGGCCGGCGCGATCGCCGTCGGACCGGTGCTGCAGGGGCTGCGCAAGCCGGTCAACGACCTGTCCCGCGGGGCGCTCGTCGGCGACATCGTGAACACGGTCGCCATCACCGCGATCCAGGCACAGACCCCGGCGGACTGAGCCGGCCCGGACAGGCGGACCGCCCCGGTCCGCCCTCCGCCCGCCACTTCCCCGTCACCTTCGACAGAGAGCATCAGCGACCGTGACCGCGACCCGCGTCCTCGTCCTCAATTCCGGCTCCTCGTCGGTGAAGTACCAGCTCCTGGACATGCGCGACCACAGCCGGCTGGCCGTCGGCCTGGTGGAGCGCATCGGCGAGCGGACCTCCCACCTCACGCACACCCGCCTCGGCGAGGAGCGCGCCACCCGTGAGCGCGGCGGGCCGATCGCCGACCACGGGGCCGCCCTCGAGGCCGTCGCCGAGGAGCTCGCCGCCGACGGCCTCGGCCTGGACTCCCCCGACCTGGCCGCGATCGGGCACCGCGTGGTGCACGGCGGGATGTTCTTCACCGAGCCCACCGTGGTCGACGAGAGTGTGCTCACCGAGATCGAACGGCTGATCCCGGTGGCGCCGCTGCACAACCCGGCCAACCTCACCGGCATCCGCACCGCCCTCGGGCTGCGCCCGGACCTGCCGCAGGTCGCCGTGTTCGACACCGCGTTCCACACGACGATGCCGGAGCACGCCGCCCGCTACGCGATCGACGGCAGAATCGCCGACCGGTACCGGGTGCGCCGCTACGGCTTCCACGGCACCTCGCACGCCTACGTCTCCCGGGCCACCGCCGAGCTGCTGGGCCGGGCGCCCGAGGACGTCAACGTGATCGTGCTGCACCTGGGCAACGGGGCCTCGGCCTCGGCCGTGCGGGGAGGGGTGTGCGTGGACACCTCCATGGGGCTGACGCCTTTGGAGGGGCTGGTGATGGGTACCCGCTCCGGCGACATGGACCCGGCGGTCATCTTCCACCTGCGGCGGGTCGGCGGGATGTCCATGGACGAGATCGACACGCTCCTGAACAAGAGGAGCGGGCTGTTCGGTCTCTGCGGCGACAACGACATGCGGGAGATCCAGCGGCGGATCGACGCGGGCGACGCGCAGGCGAAGCTCGCCTTCGACGTCTACGTCCACCGGCTGCGGAAGTACATCGGCGCGTACTGCGCGGTGCTCGGGCGGGTGGACGCGGTGGTCTTCACCGCGGGCGTCGGCGAGAACGCGGCGGCGGTGCGGCGGGCCGCGATCGAGGGCCTGGAACTCTTCGGCCTGGCGGTCGACGAGGAGCGCAACGCGGTGCGCTCCGGGGAGGCGCGGCTGATCTCGCCGGACTCCGCGCGGGTCGCCGTCGCCGTCGTGCCCACCGACGAGGAGATGGAGATCGCCACCCAGACCTATGCATTGGTCGCGAACGGGACCGCCCTGGAGGATCACAGCTGAGCGGCATCCCGCGCATTTGTATCTTCCGCCAGACGGAATATTCCGTAGCGAAACAAACCGATAGGATCGCCCCATGCGCCGTTCGAAAATCGTCTGTACTCTCGGCCCCGCGGTCGACTCCCACGAGCAGCTCGTCGCGCTGATCGAGGCCGGCATGAACGTGGCCCGCTTCAACTTCAGCCACGGCTCGCACGCCGAGCACCAGGGGCGCTACGACCGCGTCCGTGCCGCCGCCCAGGAGACGGGCAGGGCCGTCGGTGTCCTCGCCGACCTGCAGGGCCCGAAGATCCGCCTGGAGACCTTCGCCGAGGGCCCGGTCGAGCTCGTGCGCGGCGACGAGTTCACCATCACCACCGAGGACGTGCCGGGCGACAAGTCGATCTGCGGCACGACGTACAAGGGTCTGCCCGGTGACGTCTCCAAGGGCGACCAGATCCTGATCAACGACGGCAACGTCGAGCTGAAGGTCCTGGACGTCGAGGGCCCCCGGGTGCGGAGCATCGTCATCGAGGGCGGTGTCATCTCCGACCACAAGGGCATCAACCTGCCCGGCGCGGCCGTGAACGTCCCGGCCCTGTCCGAGAAGGACATCGAGGACCTGCGCTTCGCACTGCGCATGGGCTGCGACCTGGTGGCGCTCTCCTTCGTGCGCGACGCCGGTGACGTCAAGGACGTGCACCGCGTCATGGACGAGGAGGGCCGCCGGGTCCCCGTCGTCGCCAAGGTCGAGAAGCCGCAGGCGGTGGCGAACATGGAGGCCGTCGTGATGGCCTTCGACGGCGTGATGGTGGCCCGCGGCGACCTCGCCGTGGAGTACCCGCTGGAGAAGGTCCCGATGGTGCAGAAGCGGCTCATCGAGCTGTGCCGCCGCAACGCCAAGCCGGTGATCGTGGCGACCCAGATGATGGAGTCGATGATCACCAACTCCCGGCCCACCCGCGCCGAGGCGTCCGACGTGGCCAACGCGATCCTGGACGGCGCGGACGCGGTGATGCTCTCGGCCGAGTCGAGCGTGGGCGCGTACCCGATCGAGACGGTCAAGACGATGTCGAAGATCGTCACCGCGGCCGAGGAGGAGCTGCTCTCCAAGGGGCTGCAGCCGCTGGTGCCGGGCAAGAAGCCGCGCACGCAGGGCGGTTCGGTGGCCCGTGCCGCCGCCGAGATCGCCGACTTCCTGGGCGGCAAGGGCCTGGTGGCCTTCACCCAGTCCGGCGACACCGCCCGCCGGCTCTCCCGCTACCGCGCGGCCCAGCCGATCCTCGCCTTCACCACGGACGAGTCGACGCGCAATCAGCTCGCGCTGAGCTGGGGCGTGGAGCCGCACGTCGCGCCGTTCGTCAACAGCACGGACGAGATGATCGACCTGGTCGACCAGGAGATGACCCGCCTCAAGCGGTTCAACCAGGGCGACATCGTGATCGTCACCGCCGGCTCCCCGCCCGGCGTGTCCGGCACCACCAACATGGTCCGCGTGCTGCACCTGGGCGAGGGGGCGCGCTAGGCACCACGACCGCGCCCCGCGGGCGCACAGGAGCAGGACAGCAGGGCTGTGGCCCGGTACCGCCGTCACCGGCGGTACCGGGCCACAGTCCGTCGCGGCTCCCGGGAGGGTCAGTTGTCGGTCGTGTACTGGCGCAGACCGGGGATGTGCAGGGTGCCGCCGAACTGGCCGGCCTGGACGACGTTGACCTTGGTGAAGTAGATCAGCGGGATGTTCAGGGGCGGCGGGTTGTCCGGGTCGAACGTGATCGGGATCAGGCCGAGCAGGTTGCCGGAGATGCTCTCGGTGTACATGACGGTGTCGCCGTCGGTGATGGTGGACGTCGAGCCCTTGGCGGCCTGGACGTGGTACGTCTTGCCGCTCTTCGGGTCGTTGACCGTCTGGTGCAGGTCGCCGATGTCGGTGCCCGCGGAGATGACGTACTTGAGCACCTTCTTGACGGTGCCGTCGGCCGTCCTGACCTTCACGATGCCCTGGTAGTCGGCGCCCTTGAGGGTGAGCGAGCTGGCCTGGAGGTGCCAGGGGTCGTCGGGCAGCAGCAGCTGGTTGTCGACGCCGCCCTCGGCGTCGGTGGCCACCGGGCAGTCGTCCGGGTCGGTGTCGGCGCTCTTCGTCGCCGAGGGGCTGGGGTCGGGCGAGCCGGAGGGGGACGGCGAGGCCTCGCCCGCCGCCTCCTTCGCCTTCTCGGCGGCCTTGTCCGCCGCGTCGCCCGCCGCCTCGGCCGCCGGGTCGGTGACGTCCTTGACGGTGTCCTCGACCGTGCCGGTGACCTTCTTGGTGGTCTCCTTCGCCTTGGTCGCGGCGTCGTCCGCCCCCTTGGTCGCCGAGGGGGCCGGGGAGGCCGTCGACGAGGGGGTGGAGGTGTCCTCGTCCTCGGAGCCGTGGCCCGGGGTGAAGATGTCCTTCAGCGCGTCCCCGATGCCGGTCAGCAGTCCGCCGTGGCTCGCGGTGGCGGAGGGGGACGGCTCCTTCTCGTCCTCGGCGTCCTTGTCGTCGGAACCTGAATCCGACGAAGAGGACGACGAAGACGAAGAGGATGAGGAGGACGAAGACGACGACGTGTCCGAGCCGGACTTGGAGCCGGTGCCGGACTTGGAGTCCGAGTCGCCGGAGGACGAGCCCGTCTTCTCGTCCGCCTTCCCCGACTCCGTGTCCTTCCCGGCGTCCTTGTCCGCGTCCTTCCCGGACTCGGCGGACTCCTCGGGCTCCTTCGCGTCCTTCGCGTCCGCGGACTCCGAGGCGGACGTGGACGGCGAGGCCGACGCGGAGGCCAGCGCGTCCACGCAGTCCTTGTACTCCTCGGCCGTCAGGCGCTTGGAGGACGTGTGGTCGTCGGCGCTGGCGAGTGTCGGTGTGAGCCCCATTCCCATGAGGACCGCCGTCGGCATCGCGGCGATCGCTATCGCCTTGCCTGCCGGCACATGGAAGCGGGTGAACAGCGGCTTCTTCGGGGCCGCATGGCGCGGCCCTGTTCTCGGGGGCGCCGCGATGTCGCGCACCTCGTCAGCGGACACGGTACCCCCCGTCCTGGTCCTCGAAGGCGCGGGCGTCCGCGGTGCCCTCCCCGGCCGGCGGCCGCGCGCCGAACGGCGCGGCCGGCCCGTCCGCGGCCCCCGACTCGCCCTGGGCGGGTGCGGCGGGCGGGACGGCGCTCTCGCCGTCCGGGTCCTGCTTCCCGGCGCCCGGCGCCGCCTCGGCCCGCTCCGGCTTGGCCTTGGTGGGCACCCAGGAGACGGCCATGGCACCGCCGAGCAGCGCCAGCAGGAAGCCGATCACGAATCCGCCGATGTTGGACACCACCAGGGACACCAGGCCCAGGATGATCGCCGCGACTCCGGCGAAGACCCTCGTGGCCTTCTGGAACCACATCGTCAGGCCGAGCGTGACCAGCAGCACACCGATGATCAGTGAGCCGGCGCCCGCCGTGGTGGACATGGTGACGGACATGGTGCCCAGCTTGAGCGTGGCATACGGGAAATAGGCGATCGGCACTCCGCCGAGCGCGGTGAGAAGGCCCGCCCAGAAAGGCCGGCTGCCCCGCCATTTGCGGAAGCCCAGACGCGCCCGGGTGAAGGTCCCGACGCTCTGGACCGGGGTCTCGGCACTCATGGAAAACAGCTCCCTGGGTCCGGTGGAAGTACGTACCGGCTCGGCCTTGGGCGGTAAGCCGGAAGTCGAAGTCTGCAAGGATGCCCGGCGCGCGGCGCCGGCCGGGAACCGGGGTGGGGAAGCCCGTGGCCTCCCCACCCCCTCGATGTCTCAGTTGCCCGGAGACACCCGTGCCGCAGGAGCCGTCAGAAGCACTCGAGCTTGGAGTCCGCGCCGAGGCGCATCTTCAGGCCGCTGAGCTTGAAGGTGCCGGCCGTGGTCGCCCAGGCCGTCTGCTTGACGCCCTTCAGGTCGGCCGAGTCGGCCTGCTGGGCGAAGCCGCCCGGCAGCGCGTTCTCGCCGCTCTTGACGGCCGGACCCTTGGTCTGGTCCTTGACGGCCACACCGATGTCGATGTTCTTGAACGTCGCATCGGCGTCGAGCTGGGCGACGTCGATGTAGAGGTTCTTCGCCTCGACCTTGTGGTTGGCGTCGGGACCGGCTTCGAGACGGAGGTAGAACGTCTTCCCGATGAGCGGGATCTCCGTCTTGACCGACTGGCACATGTTGGTGATCTTGGCGTTCTTGAACGACGAGATCGCGACGGGGTGAACCGTCTTTTCCTTGCCCTCGGTCGTCGTGTAACCGCTGTCGATGCCGCCGTACTGAGCGAATCCCGTGCCCTCGAGGTGGCCGGCACTCACCTTGAACTCCTGGCCGGACACACTGAACGACGCGGCCAGCGCGCCCTGGGCCAGACCCACTCCGATCGCTGCGGCGGCGGCCACGCTGGGCACCATCACCACAGCGAACCGCTTCCATCTGGTCCCGCCACGCACCTGGGACTCCATATTTCCTCCTTCTCGGACGTACATCTCCTGACCCCGGCGGTCCCCCGAGTGGGCGGCCGGGCCGGGCAGGGATGGGAGAAGTGCTACGTCCTCGGTAAGGAGAGCGCCTGTGGCGGGCACGGACCGCGCCCGGTTCACCGGCGATCACCCCCGAGCGACAACCACTGGTCGCGCCTGACACGCATCACGCACAACCTGCCGGACAGGCTCCACCGGACGGCGGAGACCCCCCTGTCCAGGAGCCGGCGTCACTGTCGCCGGCCCCTGCCCGGTGGGGACCCAAGACGCTCCGCGACCCGGCTGGCTGCGGGGGTACGGCATTGGACCGAGCGTCGCCGATCGTGGTGCATTCCGGCCGCCCCCGCAAGGGGGTTCGTTACTGGCTAGTAACGGCCGGGTAACCGTGCCACGGCCCGGCGGGGCCGTACGGCGACGCAGGGTTGCGCGGAACCGGGCGAAAAAACGGTTGAACTGCGGACAGAGCCCGACAGGCCGACCCGGTTGATTTACTCGGAGTAACAGCGGCCGCGATTACCAAGTTTTGGTAAAACGCGGCCGCCTGTGCCACTCGGTCGGCGAATTTTCACCGGGGCATCACAGCGACCGGTGTTTAGCGACAGGTCATCAGCAAGTCGCGTAAACCGGTCAGAACAGGGCCCGGGCCAGCGCCCTGCGGGCCGCCGTGACCCGGGGGTCCTCGGCCCCGACGACCTCGAACAGTTCCACCAGCCGCAGCCGCGCGCTGTTCCGGTCCTCGCCCGCCGTGCGCCGCACCGTGTCGGTCAGCCGGCCGAAGGCGTCCTCGACATGACCGCCCACCAGGTCCAGGTCGGCGGCGGCGATCTGCGCGGCCACGTCGCCGGGCTTCTCGGCGGCCTCCTGACGGACCTTCTGCGCGTCGAGACCCTGCACCCGCTGCAGGAGCTCGGCCTGCGCCAGGCCCAGCTTGGCCTCCGGGTTGCCGGGGTCCTCGCTCAGGACGTTCTTGTAGGCGGTGACCGCCCCGCCCAGGTCGCCCGAGTCCAGGGCGCGGACGGCGGCCTCCAGCATCGCGTCGTAGGGGCCGGCCGGGACCTCGGCGTCCGCGGGGCGCTCGCCGGGCACGGCGTCCGGGTCGACGGTCAGTCCCGTCAACCCGAAGCGCTGCTCGGCGACCTGGACGAGCTGGTCCAGGGTCTCCCGGATCTGCTGCTCGCCCGCCGCCCCCTGGAACAGGGGCAGCGCCTGGCCGGCGACGACGGCGAAGACCGCCGGGATGCCCTGGATGCCGAACTGCTGCATCAGCATCTGGTTGGCGTCGACATCGACCTTGGCGAGCAGGAACCGGCCGTTGTACTCGACGGCCAGCCGCTCCAGTACCGGGCTCAACTGCTTGCAGGGCTCGCACCATTCGGCCCAGAAGTCGATGACGACGGGCACCTCGGTGGAGCGCTGCAGTACGTCACGTTCGAATCCGGCCTCGTCGACGTCGAGCACCAGCTCCGCGGGGGACACCGCTCCCGTGTCGCCCCGCCGGGCGGCTTCGGCCCGCGCCTGCTCCGCCTTCGCCTTGGCCTCCTGGGCCGCCTTCACCGCGGCGAGGTCGACGACTCCGCTCATGGACATGTTCCGTGGCTGCATGAGTACATCCTCCCCCTTCCGCGCACACGCGTGGTCCCCGCGTCCGATCCGGGAGAATCGAGCACGAGTGCGCCGGGTCCCCACCCGGCGCCGTGGTCGTCGCGTTTCGCTACGGGTCGTAGCGTAACCGGGGCCTGGGGCGCCGGAGGCCCCTCTCCCGGTGATCTCCCTCACGACTTCACAACACTGACGCATTGCCGTCGCCGAGCGGCCGGTTATGGTCACTGACATGCCCTCTCGTCCTCCCGCGTCCCGTCCCTCCGGGCGCCCCCGCAGCGCCGCCGCGGACACCGCGATCCTCGAGGCGACACGGGCGGCACTGGTGGATCTGGGCTGGTCCCGGCTGACGCTCGGCGACGTGGCGACCCGGGCCGGAGTGGCGAAGACGACGCTGTATCGGCGGTGGGCCGGGAAGAACGAACTCGTCGTGGACGCGGTCGCGGTCCTCTTCGACGAGCTGGAACTGCCGGACCGGGGCAGTCTCGCGGCGGACGTCGAGGGCGTCGTACGGCAGTTCGCGGCGATCCTCGACCGGCCGGAGACGAAGACGGCCCTGATGGCGGTCGTGGCGGAGGCCACCCGGGACGCCCCGCTGCGGGAGCGGATCCGGACCTCGATCGTGGAGCGGCAGAAGCGGCTGGTCGTGGAGGGCCGGGCGCGGGCGGCGGCCCGCGGCGAACTGCCGGACGAGCCCGACGCGGGCGCGGCGGGCCGGGCGGCGGACCTGATCTTCGACGTGGTCGCGGGAGCGGTGGTGCACCGCACGCTGGTCAGCGGGCAGCCGGCGGACGCGGAGTGGGCCCGCGCCTTCACCCGCCTGCTGCTGGACGGCCTGGCGGGCGTCTGACAACGGGTCCCGCCGCCGGCCGTCCCCGCGCGGCGGGCGGCGGGCCGAGGGCGGCGGGCGGCGGGCCGAGGGCGGCGGGCGGCGGGCGTGGTCAGCGGCGGGTCTCCCGGCCGGGGGCAGGTCCGGAGGGGGCGGAGAGTTCGATCACGGTGCCGACGTTGTCGGTGACGAAGGCGATGCGCCGGCCGATCGCGGGCACGTCCATGGGTCCGCCGACCAGCGGCACACCGGAGTCCCGCAGCTCGGACACCGCCGCGTCGAGGTCCTCCACCGCGAGGCAGAAGTGGTGCAGCCGGGAGGGGTCCATGCTCCTCAGGACGTCGTCGACCGGTTCGCCCGCCCGCCGTACGGCGCCGGCGAGGAGTTCGATCCTGACCCCGCCCGCGGTGAGGAAGACGAAGGTCGTGCCGTGGGAGGCGAAGCGCCGCTCGACGCCGAACCCGAGGTGGCGCGCGTACCACGCGATCGTGGCCTCGAGGTCCTCGTCCGTGACGGTGATGCCCACGTGGTCGTGGGAGATGCCGAGAGTCATGCGGTCCACGCTCGCCGGTGGCCGGGCCGGGGACCAGTCACGGGGTTTCGTGGGAAAACCTCTACCCCCCTCGGGCGGCCGCCGGGTGACAGACTCGGTGTCATGAGTGCCGACCTCGCGAAACTCGGCCCCATGCTGCGTATCTGGCGCGACCGGGTTCCGCCGGAGGCGGTGGGGCTGCCCGGCGGTCGCAGGCGCCGGGTCACGGGTCTGCGCCGGGAGGATCTCGCCCAGCTCGCGGGGATCTCGGTCGACTACGTGGTGCGTCTGGAGCAGGGGCGTCACGAGACTCCGTCGGCGCAGGTGACCGCGGCGCTCGCCCGTGCCCTGCGGCTCACCTCGGCCGAGCGCGACCACCTCTACCGGCTGGCGGGGCTCGCCCCTCCCCACGCAGAGGTCCCCGACCACCTCCCGCCCGGTCTGCGCCGGATGCTGGACCGGCTCGGGGACGCCGCGGTCGCCGTGTTCGCCGCGGACTGGCAGCTCATCCGGTGGAACCGTTCGTGGACGGCTCTGCTGGGCGATCCGGAGGCGACACCGCCCGCCCTGCGCAACTTCGCCCGGGACACCTTCCCCGCCGCCGGGGCCGCCCCGGGCCTCTCGCGGTGGCCGGTGACCTCGCTCGACCGGGCCGCCCTCGAAGTCTCCGTCGTGTCCGACCTGCGGCGGGCCACGGGCCGGTTCCCGGGGAGCGAACGGCTCGCCACCCTGGTCCGGGACCTCACGGCCGGGAACCGGCGCTTCGCCGAACTGTGGTCCTCCGGCGCGGTCGGCGCGCACCGGGAGGAACACAAGATCGTCCGGCATCCGGTGAGCGGACCGATCGACGTGGACTGCGACGTCCTGACCGACGGCGAGGCGGAACGGAAGATCGTCGTTCTCACTCCGGCGCCTCCGGCCGAGAACGAGCGCGGATTCCGGCGGGCCCTCGCGGCGGAGGCCGGCGGCCCGCCGGACGCCCCGCCGGACGCCTCCCGCGAGGGGGCCACGAGGTCCGGGTGAGTTCCCCGGCGGCTTCTCCCGTCGCCGTCCGAGGAGGTCCCGGGCGGGGTGGGACGGCGGCGGGGGCGCGGAGTCGCGGCCCCGCACCCCGTGTCCCTCCGCGGGCCGGTCAGAAGCCCGGAGGCTCCGTGTAGACGCCCCACTCCTCGCGCAGCGCCCCGCAGATCTCGCCCAGTGTCGCCTCCGCCCGCACGGCCTCCAGCATGGGCTCGACCATGTTGGAGCCGTCCCGGGCCGCCGTCAGCATCGCGTCCAGCGCGCCGCGCACCGCCGCGTCGTCCCGGGCCGCCCGCCGTGTGCCGAGCACCCGCACCTGCTCGCGCTCGACCTCGTGGCCGACCCGCAGGATCTCCAGGTCGCCGGTGACCGAGCCGGTGTGGACGTTGACGCCGACGACCCGCTTGTCGCCCTTCTCCAGGGCCCGCTGGTAGCGGAACGCGGACTCCGCGATCTCCCCGGTGAACCACCCGTCCTCGATGCCGCGCAGGATGCCGGAGGTGATCGGGCCGATGGGGTGCCGCCCGTCCGGGTGGGCCCGCAGGCCGCGCTCCCTGATCTGCTCGAAGATCTTCTCGGCGTCCCGTTCGATGCGGTCGGTGAGCTGCTCGACGTACCAGGAGCCGCCCAGCGGGTCGGCCACGTTGGCGACGCCGGTCTCCTCCATCAGCACCTGCTGCGTGCGCAGCGCGATCTCCGCCGCCTGCTCGCTGGGCAGGGCGAGGGTCTCGTCGAGGGCGTTGGTGTGCAGCGAGTTGGTGCCGCCGAGCACCGCCGCCAGCGCCTCCACCGCCGTGCGGACCACGTTGTTGTAGGGCTGCTGCGCGGTGAGCGACACCCCGGCGGTCTGGGTGTGGAAGCGCAGCCACTGCGCCTTCTGCGAGGTCGCCCCGTAGACGTCCCGCATCCAGCGGGCCCAGATCCGACGGGCGGCCCGGAACTTGGCGATCTCCTCGAAGAAGTCGACGTGCGCGTCGAAGAAGAAGGACAGCCCCGGGGCGAAGACGTTCACGTCCATACCGCGGGAGAGGCCGAGCTCGACGTAGCCGAAGCCGTCCGCGAGGGTGTACGCGAGCTCCTGCGCGGCCGTGGAGCCGGCCTCCCGGATGTGGTAGCCGGAGACGGACAGCGGCTTGTACGCGGGGATGCGGGCGGCGCAGTGCTCCATCAGGTCGCCGATGAGGCGCAGGTGCGGCTCGGGCTGGAAGAGCCACTCCTTCTGCGCGATGTACTCCTTGAAGATGTCCGTCTGGAGCGTGCCGTTGAGGACGCCCGGGTCGACGCCCTGGCGCTCGGCGGCCACCAGGTACATGCAGAAGACGGGCACGGCGGGCCCGCTGATGGTCATGGAGGTCGTGACGTCGCCGAGCGGGATGTCCTTGAAGAGGACCTCCATGTCGGCGGCCGAGTCGATCGCCACGCCGCAGTGCCCGACCTCGCCGAGGGAGCGCGGGTCGTCGGAGTCGCGGCCCATGAGGGTGGGCATGTCGAACGCGACCGAGAGTCCGCCGCCGCCGCCCGCGAGGATCATCTTGTAGCGCTCGTTGGTCTGCTCGGCGTTGCCGAACCCGGCGAACTGCCGGATCGTCCAGGTCCGGCCGCGGTAGCCGGTCGGGTGGAGACCGCGGGTGTAGGGGTACTCCCCCGGCCACCCGATCCTCTCGAACCCCTCGTAGGTGTCGCCGGGCCGGGGCCCGTAGACCGGTTCCACGGGATCGCCGGAGAGCGTGGTGAAGTCGGCGTCGCGGGTGCGAGAGGCGTCGTAACGGGCCTGCCAGCGACGGCGGCCCTCCTCGATGGCGTCAGCGTCCATACCCCCGAATTTACTAGGACGTCCAAGTAAATGTCGATGGGGAACCGCCGTACGTGTCTCCGTACGGCGGTGGCGGGGCCGTCGCGGGCGGCCCCGGGGAGCCTCGGGCCTCGGCGGGAGGGACCCTCAGGCCTTGGCCGGCGCGGGCGCCGCGTCCTGCGCGAACTGCGGCTCCAGCTCGCGGCTGATGCCGCGCTCCACGAAGAAGGCCGCGGTCGGCACGGTGCCCGCGAGCAGCACCCAGAGCTGCTTGGCGACCGGCCACTTCGCCTTGGCGCCCAGGTCGAAGGCGAACACGAGGTACACGACGTAGAGCCAGCCGTGCGCGATGGCCACGACCCGGGTGAAGTCGGCGGCGCCGTCGACGTCGAACCCGTACTTGGCGATCATGCTGAGGCACAGCAGGACCAGGAGCACACCGGTGACGTACGCCATCACCCGGTAGCGGGTCAGCACGCTTTTCTTCATGCGTACGAGCCTAACGACCGGCGGGGGCCGATCTTCCGGCACCCCCGGTGGCGTGCGACACCCCCGAGGGGTGCGCTCACTCGTCCTCGAAGTCGTGCGCCGCCACCCGCAGCGGCCGCAGCATCGCGAAGATCTCCCGGCACTCCTCCTCGTCGTACGCGCCCAGTCCGAAGTCCATCGCCATCAGCTCGCGGGTGGCGGCGTCGCACACCTCGCGGCCCTTGTCGGTGATGGAGGCCAGCGTGCCGCGGCCGTCGTTGGGGTTGGGGCGCTTGGCGACCAGACCCGAGGTGACCAGCCGGTCGACGGTGTTGGTGACGGAGGTCGGGTGCACCATGAGCCGCTCGCCGATCTTGGACATCGGCAGTTCGCCCGACTTCGAGAACGTGAGCAGCACGAGCGCCTCGTACCGGGCGAACGTCAGTCCGTACGGTTTGACGACCGCGTCGACCTCGGCGAGCAGGATCTGCTGGGCCCGCATGATCGAGGTGATCGCCGCCATGGAGGGCACGCTGCCCCACCGCTGCTTCCAGTGTTCGTCGGCGCGCGCGATGGGGTCGAAGGAGAGACCGAGGGGCTTTGGCACGGCACCAGACCTTACCGGCCGGTCACATGGTGGTCAGCCCCGTCTCGCACTTCGGTCGCTCATTCTTTCGGAGGGCACCGCCCGGTGCGGCCCCGCGGCGGGCCGAGAGCGCCAGCAGCACACAGACGAGCGTGCCGAGGAGCCCCGCGCCGGCCACCGTGGCGGGCACCCCGGCGAACTGGGCGGCCACCCCCGCCAGCGCCATCCCCACCCCCTGCACGGTCATCAGCCCGGCCGTGTTCAGCGTCATGGCCCGGCCCCGCAGTTCCTCGGGCACGGCGGCCACGAACCACTGGTCGAGCCCCAGCGTGTAGGCGTTCCCGGCGCCGGAGAGCACCAGCAGGCACAGGGTCCAGCCGAGCCCGGGGGCGAGGGCGAAGCCGAGGTAGGGCAGCAGCATGAAGCAGAGCAGCGGCAGCGCGACGCGTTCCCGGGTGGCCGGGCGCAGCCGCGCCCCCGCGAACAGCTCACCGGCGATGGTGCCCACGGGCAGCGCGCACATCAGCAGCCCGAGCCCGGTCGAGCCCGCTCCGATCCGGTCGGCGTAGGGGGCGGCCAGGGCCTCGGGGACGACGCAGAACAGGGGCGGCGCCCAGAACAGCAGGAGCAGCAGGCGCGTCCGGCGGTCGGCGAGCACGCGCCGGGCGCCGGTGAGCGGCCCGTCGGCCGGGGTGCCGCGGCCGGCGCGGGCCGGGCGGCGCCGGGTGCCGAGCCGCAGCAGCAGCGCGGAGGCGAGGAAGGTGGCGACGGTGATGAACAGGGCGTGGCGCGGGCTGAGCACGGTGAGCAGGAGGCCGCCGCAGCCGTAGCCGACCAGGAGGGCACTCTGGGAGACGATCCGCAGCAGCGAGCGGCCGAGGACGAAGAGGTCACCGTCCCCGAGGACGTCGGCGAGGGTCGCCATGCGGGTGCCCTGGAAGACGGGCGAGACGACGGCGAGCGCGCAGCGCAGGGCGAGCAGCAGGCCGATGGGGGTGCCGGGCAGGGCCATGACGGCCACGCAGGCCGCGCAGAGCAGATCGCAGACGACGAGGACGCGGCGGGCGGGGAACCGGTCGGCGACCCCGGCGAACAGGGTGCCGCCGAGGAGGTAGGGCAGGAAGCCCACGGCGGAGGTCAGCGCGCTGAGCAGGGGCGAGCCGGTGAGGTCGTAGACGAGGACGGAGAGGGCGATCTCGCTGACGACGACGCCGAGGAGGGACAGGGAGTGGGCGAGGAAGACGGCGCGGTACTCGGGAATGCCCAGAACGCGCAGGTAGCCGCCGGCGGCGCCCGCCGGGGCCGGCGCCTCCCCGCCGGGCACCCGGTCCCCGCCCGGGGCCTGGTCCCCGCTCGGGGCCCGGTCGGCGTCCGGGGCCTGGTCCCCGCTCGGGGCCCGGTCTCCGCCCGGGGCCCGGTCGGCGTGCGTGGCCCGGTCGGCGTCCGGGGCCCGGTCTCCGCTCGCGGCCCGGTCGGCGTCCGGGGCCTGGTCCCCGCCCGGGGCCCGGTCGGCGTTCGTGGCCGTCGGTTCGCCGTCGCCGTCGGGGCGCGGCCGTTCGTGCGTGCGCGGGGGGATCGCGGGGATCGTGCTCCCCTGTCCCCCGGTGGGCGCGGTGGTGTCTTCGGGCATGGCGGCAGCCTGACCGCCGGGCGCCGCACGGCCTAGAGTTTCGGCTGTCACCGAATCCTGGAGGTTCCCGTGCCCTCGCGGCTCCACTTCGCCGAGGAGGACTTCCTGTCCTGCCGGTTCGCCGTGTCACCCCTGTGGGAGACCCAGGACGCCGTGCGCACCCTGCGGCGGCCGGAGCGGCACGCCTACCACGCGCGCTGGCTGCGCCGGGTCGCGCCGGCCCTGGAACGGCTGGACCTGACGCCGCTGTGGCTGCTGATGCCCCGCTCAGGACACACCCCGGACTGGCTCTCCCCGCCGCCGATCGGGCCCGCGGCCCGCTTCGAGGAGGAGATCGCGGCGGTGCGCGCGGCCGACCCGGAGGCGGCGCGCGAGGACACCGCCACGTCGCTGGCGGACACACCGGGGGCGCTCACGTCGGCGCGCGGCCGGGCCTGGCTGGCGGACCCGACGCGGATGATCCAGGAGCTGGCCGACCTCGTCGAGGAGGCGTGGCACGTGCTCGTCGCCCCGGACTGGCCCCGGCTGCGGGCGCTGCTCGAGGCCGACGTGGCCTTCCATTCGCGGCGGCTGGCCGAGGTGGGGCTCGGGGGGCTGCTGCCGGAGATCAACCGGCGGTTCGGCTGGCACGCGGGGACGCTGACCGTCGAGTACCGGGGTGAGCACGAGCGCCGGCTGGACGGGCGGGGCCTGGTGCTGATGCCGAGCGTCTTCGTGTGGCCGGACGTCGTCAGCACCTTCGAACCGCCGTGGCAGCCGACGCTCGTCTACCCGGCGCGCGGCATCGGCGGGCTGTGGGCGGACCCGGCCGAGGGGACGCTGGACGCGCTGGCCCGGCTGCTGGGGCGCGGCCGGGCGGCCGTGCTCGCCGCGCTGGACGAGCCGGCCGGCACCACCGCTCTCGCCCACCGGCTGCGGCTCGCGCCCTCCTCGGTCTCGGCGCACCTGACGACGCTGCGCGAGGCCGGGCTGCTCGTGTCCCGCCGCTACGGCCACCAGGTGCTCTACGAGCGCACGCCGCTCGGGATCGCCCTGGCGGCGGGAGGCGGGGCCGCTCAGTCCGCCGAAGGTGCCGGGTCCCCCGCGAGGTGACGTTCGACCGTGGCCACCTTGGTGGTGAGGCCGTCGGTGACGCCGGGGCGGATGTCCGCCTTCAGCACGAGGGAGACGCGCGGGGCGCGCGCCTCGACGGCGGCGACGGCGCGCCTGACGACGTCCATCACCTCGTCCCACTCGCCCTCGATCGAGGTGAACATGGCGTCCGTGCGGTGCGGCAGACCCGAGGCGCGGACGACCCGGACGGCGTCGGCGACGTACTCCCCGACGTCCTCGCCGACGCCCAGGGGCGTCACGGAGAAGGCGACGATCATGCGCCGACCACCCCTTCGCGGCGGGCGCGGGAGGCGATGATCGCGTCCTCGGCCTCGCGGCGCAGCCGGCGCTCGGCGAAGAAGCCGCCGGTGGGCAGGATGGAGAGGACGAAGTAGAGCGCGGCGGTGCCGATGCCCCACTTGGCGCGGTTCCAGGCGTCGGCCCAGAAGATGACGTAGAGGACGAACAGGAGTCCGTGGACCGCGCCCATCACGGGCACCGCGTTGAAGTCCGTGGTCCGCTTGAGGACCGAGCAGACGAGGAGGAGCAGGAAGGAGACGGCCTCGGGGGCGGAGACCAGGCGGAGCCGGCGCAGGGCGGTGGCGGTCTTGATGTCCACGGATCACCTCGTGGGAGACGTCGGATGACGGGGCGGGCGCGGCGCGGGCGCGCCACGGCTTGTGAACGGACGCACAAGCTTCGGCCCCATTCTGGCACTGTCCCTCCCGGACCCTCCCCCGGGGTCCGGGGCGCCCGGCCCCCGGGTGCGGGAATCCCCTTGGGTGATCCGAACGAGAGGCCCTAGGGGTGGGCTCAGGGGCGAAGTCCACCCACGGGTGCTGTTCTCTCCACCCGGGGGACGGCTACCTTCGCAGCGTGGCTACCTTCCGACTCCAGGGCAGCAAGGTGCTGGCCGTCGACATGACCGGCGACGCCGTGAAGGCGAAGCACGGCTCCATGGTCGCGTACGACGGGCAGATCGCCTTCAAGAAGCTCAGCGGCGGCGGTGAGGGACTGCGGGGGATGGTGACCCGGCGGCTCACCGGCGAGCAGATGACCGTGATGGAGGCGCGCGGACAGGGGACCTGCTGGTTCGCCGACCGCGCCTCCGAGATCAACCTCGTCTCCCTGCGGGGCGAGAAGCTGTACGTCGAGTCGAGCAATCTGCTCGTCACGGACGCCGGCCTGCGCACCGGCACGACCTTCACGGGCCTGCGCGGCGCCTCGCAGGGCAACGGCCTGTTCACCACCACCGTGGAGGGGCACGGGCAGGCGGCCCTGCTCTCGGACGGCCCGGCGGTGGTGCTCCGGGTGAGCGCGCAGTACCCGCTGACGGTGGACCCGGGGGCGTACATCGCCCATCAGGGCGACGTCCGGCAGTCCTTCCAGTCGGGGGTGACGTTCCGCACCTTCCTGGGCGAGGGCGGCGGCGAGGCCTTCCAGATCCGGTTCGAGGGGGACGGCCTGGTGTACGTGCAGCCGAGCGAGCGGAACACGATCGCGGGGGATGTGTGAGATGCCGTTCCGTGAGATCAACTCGAAGATGGTCGAGGCGACGGTGACGCCCGGGCAGCGGCTGTTCAGCCAGCGCGGGGCGATGCTCGCCTACAAGGGGGAGGTGTCCTTCACGCCCGATCTACGGGGCGGCCAGGGCGGATGGATGTCGATGATCGGCCGCCGGGTGGCGAACGAGGCGACGCCGCTGATGACGGTGGAGGGCAGCGGCACGGTCCTGTTCGGGCACGGCGGCCATCACGTCCAGGTGATCGAACTCGCCGGGGACACCCTCTACGTGGAGGCGGACCGGCTGCTCGCCTTCGACGGCTCGCTCCAGCAGGGCACGGTCTTCCTGGGCTCGCAGGGCGGCGTGATGGGCATGGTGCGCGGGCAGGTCAGCGGGCAGGGCCTGTTCACCACCAGCCTCAAGGGGCACGGGGCGGTCGCGGTGATGGCGCACGGCGGGGTCTTCGAGGTGCCGATCACCCCGCAGCGCCCGGTCCACGTGGACCCGCAGGCCTACGTCGCCCACCACGGCGACGTCCGCAACAAGCTGTCGACGGCGCTGGGCTGGCGCGACATGGTGGGCCGCGGCTCGGGCGAGGCCTTCCAGCTCGAGCTGAGCGGCAGCGGCTCGGTGTACGTGCAGGCCTCGGAGGAGAAGCTGTGAGCGGCTACGGAATGCCCGGTGGGTCCGGCGGACCGACGATCCACGATCCCCTGACGCTGCCGGTCGACGACAACGTCGACGCGTACACCTTCTGCGTGGAGCTCAAGGGGAGCCAGTGGTTCCTGCAGAAGGGGAAGATGATCGCCTACTACGGGTCGATCGACTTCAACGGCATCGGGCACGGCCGGCTGGACCGTCTCGTGCGCACCTCCTTCCATTCGCCTTTGCACGCGAGCGACTGGGTGGTGGCGGAGGGTTCGGGCAAGATGCTCCTCGCCGACCGGGCCTTCGACGTCAATTCCTATGACCTGGACGAGGGCAACCTGACCATTCGCTCGGGCAACCTTCTCGCTTTTCAGCCAACTCTGTCGCTCAAGCAGTCGATCGTTCCGGGGTTCCTGACGCTCATCGGCACGGGGAAGTTCGTGGCGGCCTCCAACGGGCCGGTGGTGTTCATGGAGCCGCCCGTCCGGGTGGACCCGCAGGCCCTGGTCGGCTGGGCCGACTGCCCCTCCCCCTGCCACCACTACGACCACGGTTATCTGACGGGCGTGATGGGCGGTCTACGTGCGATGACGGGCCTCGGCGGGGCCTCCGGCGAGGAGCACCAGTTCGAGTTCGTCGGGGCGGGCACGGTGCTGCTGCAGTCCTCCGAGAGCCTGATGGCGGAGCAGGCCACGGGGGCGGTGCCGGCGGAGCCGGGTGTGCCCGGCGGGGGTGGGGCGCCAGGGGGCCAGGCACAGGGGGGTGGATCACCGCGCCTTCCCGGACAGCTCGGCGACCTCCAGCGTCGCTTCGGGCTGTGAACGGTAGTCTGCGGAGGGTGACGTCGAACGGGTGCGCGTACCCGTCGGCGCACGTCAGCAACGTCACCGCCCTTCACTAGTTCGCCATTCAACCTTTTAGGTAGACTTCATCCATGGAGACCGAGACGGCCACCCGCTGGCTGACCGATGCGGAGCAGTGTGCCTGGCGCACCCACCTGGAGGTCAACAGGCTGTTGACGTACCAGCTCGAGAAGGACCTGCAGCCGTTCGGCCTGACAATGAACGACTACGAGATCCTGGTGAACCTCTCCGAGTCGGAGGGCGTACGGATGCGGATGAGCGACCTGGCGGCCGCGACCATGCAGTCCAAGAGCCGGCTCTCGCACCAGATCACCCGCATGGAGAACGCCGACCTGGTGCGGCGCGAGAACTGCGAGTCCGACCGCCGCGGGCTGTTCGCCGTGCTCACCGAGCACGGCATGGACATGATGCAGAAGGTGGCGCCGCACCACGTCGCCTCCGTGCGGCGGCACTTCATCGACCTGCTCTCGGAGGAGGACCTGAAGCATGTGCACAGCGCGCTGCGACCGGTCGCGGAGCGCCTGCGGACCCAGCGCGGCAAGCCGTGACCTGCCGCTGAGGGGGCCGGCCGGCGCCGGCCGGGGCTAAGCCCGGCGGCCGGGCGCCGCCGGGAGGCGCAGGGTGAGCAGTGCTCCGCCGCCGGGGGCCTCGGCCGCCGTCAGGGTGCCGCCGTGGCGGCGGGCGATGTCCCTGGCGATGGCCAGCCCCAGACCCGTGCCGCCGTCGTCGCGGGCACGGGCGTCGTCCAGCCGGACGAACCGCTCGAAGACGCGCTCGCGCTGCTCGGCGGGGATGCCGGGACCGTCGTCCCCGACCGCGACCACGGCCCGCTCGCCCTCCCTGCGGACGCTCACCGTGATCCGCCGGTGGGCGTGCCGCCCGGCGTTGTCCAGCAGGTTGGCCAGCACCCGGGCGAGCTGCCCCCGGGAGCCGGCCACCGCGACCTCCCCGGCGCACTCCACCACCACGTGCTCCCGGCCCCGGGCCACCTCACGGGCCAGCGCGTCCAGCGGCACCAGGGCCTCGCCCGGCCGCTCCCCCGCGTCCAGCCGGGCCAGCAGCAGCAGGTCGGCGGCCAGATGCTGGAGCCGCACGGTGTCCTCGACGGCGCCGTCCACGTCCAGCAGCTCCGGGTGCGCGGCACCCACCTCGAGCTGGGTGCGCAGGGAGGCCAGCGGACTGCGCAGCTCGTGCGAGGCGTCCGCGACGAACCGCCGCTGCCGCTCCACCGACTTCTCCAGCGCGGCGAGGGTCTGGTTCGTGGTGCGGGCCAGCCGGGCGACCTCGTCCCGGGTGGCGGGCACGGGGACCCGCCGGGCCAGGTCCTCCGAGGCGGTGATCGCGGCCATCTCGGCGCGGATGCCCTCCACCGGACGCAGCGCCCGCCGGGTCACCAGCCAGGTCACCCCGGCCACGGTGAGCAGCAGCAGGGGCAGCCCGACCGAGAGGGTCGTCAGGGCGGTGTTCACCGCGGCGTGCTCGGCGGCGAGCGGGGCTCCGGCCCGGACGGTCAGGGTGACGTCGGCGGGGGTGGTGACCTCCAGGGCGGCGAACCGGTAGTCGTGGGTCTCGTCGTCGACGGTGGCGGTGCCCGCGGTGAACGTGACGTCGTCGGAGATCTCGCCGACGGCGGGATCGTCGTCGTCGTGGTCCTTGCCGTCGCCACCGCTCCCCTCGTCACGGTCCTCGCCGCCGTGCCGGCCGCCGTGCCCGCCACCGCGGTCCTCGGAGTCGTCCCGGTCGTCCCGGCCGTCCGAGTCGGCCCGGTCGTCCGAGTCGTCCCGGTCGTCGGACTCCTCCCGGTCGGCGGAGTCCTCGGAGGCCCGGCCGGACGTGGCCCGGCCGGTGGGGGCGGGGGCGGGGCTCGTCCGCGGGTGCCGCACGGGGCCGCCGTCGACGGCCCGCAGTCCCTCGCTCGCGGCCACCGTCCGGCCGCGCTCGTCCTCGACCCGTACCGGATGGTCCTCCTCGTCCGGCCAGTCGAGCCTGTCCCCGCCGATGCCCGCGGCGAGCTGGGAGGCGACCCGCCGGGCGGCGGACTCCGCCTGGGTGTCCGCCTGGCCGACCAGGTTGGCCCGCAGCGAGAGGACCAGGGCGGTCCCGGCGGCGAGCAGGGCGACGGCCACGACGCAGGTCGCGGCGAGCGTGGCCCTGGCCCGGACGGAGGCGAAGGGCCGCCGCCGGATCACCGCGCCTCCAGCCGGTACCCGGCGCCCCGCACGGTGCGGATGCGCTCGGCGCCCAGCTTGCGGCGCAGGGCGCTGATGTACACCTCGACGATGTTGGGGTCGCCGTCATAGGCGAAGTCCCAGACGTGGTCGAGGATCTCCGCCTTGGCGACGACCTCGCCGGGGCGCAGCACCAGATGTTCCAGGACGGCGAACTCCTTCGCGGTGAGCGCCACTTCGACGCCCTCGCGCAGCACGCGGCGGGCCGCGGTGTCGACCGTGAGGCCGCCGTGCACGTGCACCGGCGAGGGTCCCGGGCGGGCGCGGCGGCGCAGCAGGGCCTTCACCCGGGCGACGAGGACGACGTAGGAGAACGGCTTGGTGAGGTAGTCGTCGGCGCCGGTGTCCAGGCCCTCGGCCTCGTCGTACTCGCCGTCCTTCGCCGTGAGCATGAGGATCGGCACCTCGTGGCCGGCGGCGCGCAGGGCGGCGCAGACCCGGTAGCCGTTCATGCCGGGGAGCATGATGTCGAGGATCACCAGGTCGTAGGGTCCCTCGGTGGCCCGGTGCAGGCCCTCGCGGCCGTCGTGGACGACGTCCACGGCATAGCCCTCGGCGGTCAGGCCCTTCGCGAGCGACAGGGCGAGCCGCTTCTCGTCCTCCACGATCAACAGACGCACGCGTCAAGACTGACAGAGCGAACCTGAAGGGTTCTTCAGGTGGCTTCAGGCTGCCCTCAGCGTGGGTGGGCGACGGTGGTCCCGTCATCGACCGCGCACGGTCGCACGGTCACCGGACGTCACGGAGGAATCATGAAGCGGAACATCGTACTGGCGGTCGTCGCGGCGGCGGTCCTGGCGGGCGGTGGGACCGCGACGGCGCTGGCCGTCGCGGACGACGACGGGCCGGGCGCGGACGACCGGGTCGCCTCGGCCGGGCGGAGCGGGCAGGACCGCGCGGACGACGCCGCCGACGACCGCGACGACCGCGACGACTACGACGACGACCGCGGGGACGGCCGCCACCACGACCGCCACCACGACGGGCGGTACGACGACGGACGGGACGGACGGGACGGGCGGGACGACGACGGGCGCGAGGACGATTCCGCCGCCGCCTCCTCCGCGAAGGTGACCGCCGCCGAGGCGATCGCCGCCGCGCTCCGGCACACCCCGGGCTCCGTGGTGTCGGCGGAGCTGGACGACGCGGTGTGGTCGGTCGAGGTGCTGTCCTCGGACGACTCCTGGCGGGACGTGCGGGTGGACCCGGGCACGGGCGAGGTGCGGGGTGTGCGCGCCGAGCACGAGGACGCCGAGGACCTCGCGGAGGCGCGGGCGGCCCTGAAGGGGGCGTCGACGTCGGCGGAGGAGGCCGCGCGGGCGGCCGCCGCGAAGGGCACCGTGACCTCCGTCGAGCTGGACGAGCGCGGCTGGGAGGCGGAGACGCTCACCTCCGGCGGCGGTGAGCGGGACTGGACGGTGGGCCTGCGCGGGGCGGACGTGACCGCCGGCCACCCGTGACGGGCGGTGCGGCCACCGCCCCGGGTCTACGGGCCGGTGGCCGCACCGGCGCCTGCCGTCCCCCCGGGGGAGGTCCCCCGGGGGCGGTGGGCGCGCGGGCGGTCACCGCCGGCCGGGTGCCCGAGCGTGGCGAGGAACTCCTGGAAGGCCCGGTCGGCGCGGGCGGTGTCCCCGGTGGCGTCGAGGTCCATGAGGAGACCGCGGATGACGGCGAGGACGAGCGTCGCCAGTTCCGGCCGGCCCATGCCGCGCAGGCCGTCCTCGAGCGGCCCCAGCCAGTCGGTCGTGGCGGTGCGCCGGAAGTCGGGCCACAGCCGCTGCTCCGCGCTCTCGCGCAACTGACCGAACATCCGCAGGTACGGGCGTCCGTCCTCGCCCGTGATCGAGGCCCAGGCGCGCTCCAGGGTGGTGGTGTAGGGCTCGTCGGGCCGCGCCCGCAGGAGGTCGCCCCAGGTGTCGAGCTGCCGTTGGCGCGCGCGTCCGAGGACGGCCCGCAGGAGGGCGTCGCGGGTGCCGAAGTGGTAGATCAGCATGCGGGCCGAGGCGCCGGTGGCGGTGGCCAGCGGTTCGAGCCGGTCGGGGAGGCCGTGCGCGAGGGCGTGGTCGGCGCAGGCGTCGAGAAGCCGGTCCTTGAGGTGCGGCTGCGGTCGTCTGCCCATGCCGCCCATTTTTTCGCGTAATTGCGAGTACGTCTACCGTTGGTCGCAGAGGGGCCGAGGCCGGCCGGGACAGACGCGGAGGCAGTGATGAGGGTCGTGTTCGTGCATGGCGCGTGCGTGCGGGACGGGTCGTGGTGGTGGCACCGGACCGCCGGGCTGCTGCGGGAGCGGGGCGTGTCGAGCACCGCTCCGGCCCTGCCCAGCTGCGGCGAGACGGAGCTGCCCGCGGGCACCGGCGGACCGGGGCTGGCGGAGGACGTCACCGCGGTGCGGCGCGCGCTCCTGGACGGCGAGGAGCCGACCGTCGTGGTGGCCCACAGCTACGGCGGCATCGTCGCGGCGGAGGCCGCCGCGGGCGTGGAGTCGGTGCGCCACCTCGTGCTGGTCTCCAGCTATCTGCCCGAGGTGGGGCAGAGCCTGTCGGACTTCGGGGACGGCGGCCCGGCCCCGTTCCTCGACGTCGACCCGGACACCGGCACCTTCGGAGTCCGCCCGGAGCTGCTCGTGGACACCTTCCTGCAGGACTGCGACGCCGAGGTCCGGGCGCGGGCGGCGGACCACCTCGCCCGGCAGAGCGTGCGGGTGACCGGTCAGCCGGTGGGGGCGGCCGCGTGGCAGCGGGTGCCGTCGACGTACGTCGTCTGCGCCCGGGACCGGGGCACCCCGCCGTCTCTGCAGCGCGAGTACGCCCGCCGGGCCGGCACGGTGGTCGAACTCGACACCGGCCACCACCCGTTCCTCTCCGCGCCCGCCGCGGTACGGGACCTGCTGCCGAGTCTGTGAGGGCGGCCGGGGGCGGCCTGGCCCTCAGCCCGCGACGAGGCCCTCCACCAGTTCGTCGGCGGCCCGGTAGGGGTCCAGGTCACCGGCCACGATGCGGTCGGCGAGCGCGCTCAGGCGGCGGTCCCCGTGGAGGTCGCCGATGCGTTCGCGCAGGCTCGTGACGGCGATCGTCTCGACCTCGCGGGCCGCCCGCGCCCGGCGGCGCTCGGCGAGGACGCCCCGCTCCTCCATCCACGCGCGGTGCTTCTCCAGCGCCTCGACGACCTCGTCGACGCCCTCGCCCCGCGCGGCGACGGTCTTGACGATCGGGGGGCGCCAGTCGCCAGGGCCCCGCGACTCGCCGAGGCCCAGCATGTGGTTCAGCTCCCGGGCGGTCGCGTCGGCGCCGTCGCGGTCCGCCTTGTTGACGACGTAGACGTCGCCGATCTCCAGGATGCCCGCCTTGGCGGCCTGGATGCCGTCGCCCATCCCCGGCGCGAGGAGCACCACCGAGGTGTCGGCCTGGGAGGCGATCTCGACCTCCGACTGCCCGACGCCGACCGTCTCGACGAGGATCACCTCGCAGCCGGCCGCGTCGAGCACCCGGATCGCCTGGGGCGCGGCCCAGGCCAGACCGCCCAGGTGCCCGCGGGTCGCCATCGAACGGATGTACACGCCGGCGTCGGAGGCGTGCTCCGACATCCGCACCCGGTCGCCGAGCAGCGCGCCCCCGGAGAACGGCGAGGACGGGTCGACGGCGAGCACGCCGACCCGCTTCCCGGCCCGCCGGTAGGCGGAGACGAGCGCCGACGTGGACGTCGACTTGCCGACGCCCGGCGATCCCGTGAGGCCCACCACGTACGCCCCGCCGGTCAGCGGGGCGAGCGCGGCCATGACCTCCCTGAGCTGCGGGGACGCCCCCTCCACCAGCGAGATCAGCCGGGCCACGGCACGCGGCCGGCCCTCCCTCGCCTGGGCGACCAGCGTGGCGACGTCCTGCATCACAGCTCCGTTCGGACAAGCGGACCAGCAGACCGGCAGACCCTCGGAAAATCAGATCTGCCGAAGAACAGACGTACAGAAGAACAGATGACCAGACGGTACGGAGTAACCGGACTCAGGCGCTCGGCACCCGCAGGATCAGCGCGTCGCCCTGACCGCCTCCGCCGCACAGGGCCGCCGCGCCGATCCCGCCGCCGCGCCGCTTCAGCTCCAGCGCCAGGTGCAGGACGAGCCGTGCGCCCGACATGCCGATGGGGTGGCCGAGGGCGATCGCCCCGCCGTTCACGTTCACCTTTTCGGAGGAGATCCCCAGGTCCTTCATTGACTGCACGGCGACGGCCGCGAAGGCCTCGTTGATCTCGATCAGGTCGAGGTCGGCGACGTCCAGGCCCTCCTTGCCGAGCGCGTGCCGGATCGCGTTCGACGGCTGGGACTGCAGCGAGTTGTCCGGCCCCGCCACGTTGCCGTGGGCGCCGATCTCGGCGATCCACTCCAGGCCCAGCTCCTCGGCCTTTGCCCTGCTCATCACGACCACGGCCGCGGCACCGTCGGAGATCTGCGAGGAGGAGCCCGCGGTGATCGTGCCGTCCTTGCTGAACGCGGGGCGCAGCTTGCCGAGGGACTCGGCGGTCGTCTCGGGCCGGATGCCCTCGTCCTTGCCGAAGACGACCGGCTCGCCCTTGCGCTGCGGGATCTCCACGGGGGTGATCTCCGCCTCGAACAGGCCGTTCTTCTGCGCGGCCGCGGCCCGCTGGTGGGACAGGGCGGCGATCTCGTCCTGCGCCTCCCGGGGGATGCCGAGCCGGCTGTTGTGCTTCTCCGTGGACTCGCCCATGGCGATGTTCTCGAAGGCGTCGGTGAGGCCGTCGTGGGCCATCGCGTCGAGCATCTGCACCGCGCCGTACTTGAAGCCCTCGCGGGACTTCGGCAGCAGGTGGGGGGCGTTGGTCATGGACTCCTGGCCGCCGGCCACGACCACGTCGAACTCGCCGGCGCGGATGAGCTGGTCGGCCAGCGCGATGGCGTCGAGGCCGGAGAGGCACACCTTGTTGACGGTGAGCGCCGGCACGCTCATGGGGATGCCCGCCTTGACCGCGGCCTGACGTGCGGGGATCTGGCCCGCCCCGGCCTGCAGCACCTGGCCCATGATCACGTACTGCACCTGCTCGCCGCCGATCCCCGCACGGTCGAGGGCGGCCTTGATCGCGAAGCCGCCGAGTTCGGCTCCGGAGAAGGACTTCAGGGAGCCCAGCAAGCGCCCCATGGGCGTCCGCGCGCCCGCGACGATCACCGAGGTCGTGCTGTTCGTTGCGCTCATGAGCTGCGATCCCCTTACCGGCTGCACTGCCGAGGAGTGGATGGGAGTGAACGAGGGTTCACTTCGAATGTACTGAGTGGCACTCCGTGCCGTCACCGCTCTTCCAGTGTGATCGCGCGCACGTTGCGTAACCATCCGCGGAGCGCTCCACTGTCACCATGCTGACGCGAATCGACCACATCGGGATCGCCTGCCACGACCTCGACGCGACCGTCGAGTTCTACCGGGCCACGTACGGCTTCGAGGTGTTCCACACCGAGGTCAACGAGGAACAGGGGGTCCGCGAGGCCATGCTGCGGATCAACGGCACGGACGACGGCGGCGCCTCCTACCTGCAACTGCTCGAACCCGTCCGCGAGGACTCCACCGTCGCCAAGTGGCTGGCCAAAAATGGCGAGGGGGTGCACCACATCGCGTTCGGGACGGCGGACGTGGACACCGAGGCGTCGGACATCCGGGACAAGGGCGTACGCGTCCTGTACGAGGAGCCACGACGCGGCTCCATGGGGTCGCGGATCACCTTCCTGCACCCGAAGGACTGTCATGGCGTACTGACAGAACTGGTCACTTCGGCGGCTGTTGAGTCGGCGGAGCACTGACCGACGTACATAGGGGCCGGTAGGGTTGGGGGCGGTCGTGCCTCCCGCGCATCTGCGGGAGCGCGTGGCCGCTTGCCGGGGTCCGGGTTTCGGGGGACGAGCGTCGGGGCAGCAGCCCGTGCTCCGCCGTTGAATCTGACACCATTCCCCGGGGGCCCCGTTCGGCGGATGGACGGAGCTCGGTTGATCAAGCTTGCGACCAGGGGACGGATGGGACCGCGCAGTGCGGGGCTACGAACGCCAGGAGCGAGAGCCGGCGGCTGACGTCGACCACCTCTCTCGGTTCGAGGCCGAGATGGAACGGCTGAAGACCGAGCGGGAAAAGGCGATCCAGCACGCCGAGGACCTCGGCTACCAGGTCGAGGTGCTGCGCGCCAAGCTGCACGAGGCGCGCCGCACGCTCATGTCCCGGCCCGCCTACGACGGGACGGACATCGGCTATCAGGCCGAGCAGATGCTCCGCAACGCCCAGGCGCAGGCCGACCAGCTGCGCAGCGAGGCGGAGCGGGAGCTGAGCCAGGCCCGCGCGCAGACCCAGCGCATCCTGCAGGAGCACGCCGAGCAGGCCGCGCGCCTCCAGGCGGAGCTGCACCAGGAGGCGGTCAACCGCCGCCAGCAGCTCGACCAGGAGCTGGCCGAGCGCCGGCAGACCGTCGAGTCGCACGTCAACGAGAACGTGGCCTGGGCCGAGCAGCTCCGCGCCCGCACCGAGTCGCAGGCCCGGCGGCTTCTCGACGAGTCCCGCGCCGAGGCCGAGCAGGCGCTGGCCGCCGCCCGCGCCGAGGCCGAGCGGATCGCCGCCGAGGCGCGCCAGCGCCTCCAGGGCGACGCCGAGGCGGCCCGCGCGGAGGCCGACCAGATCCTGCGCAGGGCCCGCGCCGAGGCCGAGCGGCTGCTGAACGCCGCCTCCGCGCAGGCGCAGGAGGCCACCGACCACGCCGAGCAGCTCCGCAGCAGCACCGCGACCGAGTCCGACGCGGCCCGGCGCCAGGCCGCCGAGCTGAGCCGGGGCGCCGAGCAGCGGATGAGCGAGGCCGAGACGGCGCTGCGCGAGGCGCGCGCCGAGGCCGACAAGGTCGTCGCGGAGGCCAAGGAGGCCGCCGCGAAGGCGCTGGCGAGCGCGGAATCGGCCAATGAGCAGCGGACCCGCACGGCGAAGGAGCAGGTCGCCCGGCTGGTCGGCGAGGCCACCAAGGAGGCCGAGACCACCCGGGCGGAGGCCGAGCAGGTCGTCGCGGACGCCCGCACCGAGGCGGAGAAGATCGTCGCGGAGGCGGCGGAGAAGGCCCGCAGCATCACGGCCGAGGAGACCGCCTCCCAGCTCGCCAAGACCGCCCGTACGGCGGAGGACGTGCTGAACAAGGCGTCCGAGGACGCCAAGGCGACCACCAAGGCCGCCGCCGAGGAGGCCGAGCGGATCCGCCGGGAGGCGGAGACCGAGGCGGACCGGCTGCGCGCCGAGGCGCACGACATCGCCGAGGAGCTCAAGGGCGCGGCGAAGGACGACACCAAGGAGTACCGGGCCAAGACGGTCGAGCTGCAGGAGGAGGCCCGCCGGCTGCGCGGCGAGGCCGAGCAGCTGCGGGCCGACGCGGTCGCCGAGGGCGAGAAGATCCGCGCCGAGGCCCGGCGGGAGGCCGTCCAGCAGATCGAGGAGGCGGCCAAGACCGCCGAGGAGCTGCTGGCCAAGGCCAAGGCGGACGCGGACGAGCTGCGGGCCACGGCGGCCACGGACAGCGAGAAGGTGCGCACCGAGGCCATCGAGCGGGCCGCCACACTGCGCCGGCAGGCCGAGGAGACCCTGGAGCGCACCCGCAAGGAGGCCGAGCGGCAGCGCGCCGAGGCCACCGAGCAGGCGGAGGCGCTCAAGGAGGACGCCGAGCGGGCCGCGCGCGAGCTGCGCGAGGAGACCGAGCGGGGCGTCGAGGCCCGCCGCGAGGAGGCCGCCGAGGAGCTGACGCGGCTCAAGGAGGAGGCCGAGCAGCGGGTCACCGCCGCCGAGCAGGCGCTGGGCGAGGCACGCCAGGAGGCGGAACGGCTGCGCCGCGAGGCCGTCGAGGAGACCGAGCGGCTGCGCACGGAGGCCGCCGAGCGGATCCGTACGCTCCAGGCGCAGGCCGAGTCCGAGGCCGAGCGGCTGCGCGACGAGGCCGCGTCCGACGCCTCCGCCTCCCGCGCGGAGGGCGAGGCCGTCGCCGTACGGCTGCGCACGGAGGCCTCGGCGGAGGCCGAGCGGATCAAGACGGAGGCGCAGGACACCGCCGACCGGGTGCGGGCCGAGGCCCAGGCCGCGGCCGAGCGGCTCAACACGGAGGCCACCGAGACGCTGGCGGCCGCGCAGGAGGAGGCCGCCCGGCGCCGCCGCGAGGCCGAGGAACTGCTCGGCTCCGCCCGCCGGGAGGCCGACCAGGAGCGGGAGCGGGCCGGCGAGCAGAGCGAGGAGCTCCTCGCGGTGGCGCGGGCCCGCGTCGAGGAGGCGCAGGCCGAGGCCGAGCGCCTGGTGGAGGAGGCGGACCGGCGGGCCACCGAGATGGTCACCGCCGCCGAGCAGACCGCCCAGCAGGTGCGCGACGCGGTCGCGGGGCTGCACGAGCAGGCGCAGGAGGAGATCGCCGGGCTGCGCAGTGCCGCCGAGCACGCGGCCGAGCGCACGCGGCGGGAGGCCGAGGAGGAGTCCGACCGGGTCCGCGCCGACGCCTACGCCGAGCGGGAGCGGGCCGCCGAGGACGCGAGCCGGCTGCGCCGGGAGGCGGCGGAGGAGCGCGAGACGGCCGCCTCGCTGGCTGAGCGCACGCTCGCCGAGGCGGCCGCCGAGTCGGAGCGGGTGCGCGCGGAGGCCGCGGACCACGCCCAGCGGGTGCGGACCGAGGCCTCGGACGCCATCGCGGGCGCGGAGCAGGACGCCTCGCGGACCCGCGCGGAGGCGCGGGAGGACGCCAACCGCATGCGCTCGGACGCGGCGACGCAGGCGGACACCCTCATCACCGAGGCGCGCGCGGAGGCCGAGCGGCTCACCACGGAAACCAACGCCGAGGCCGAGCGGGTCCTCGGCGAGACGAACGCCGAGGCGGAGCGGGTGCGGACGGAGTCCGTGGCCCGGGCCGAGCGGCTGGTCGGGGAGGCCACCGAGGAGGCGGAGCGGCTGCGGGCCGAGGCCGCCGAGACGGTCGGCTCGGCCCAGCAGCACGCGGAGCGGATGCGGGCCGAGGCGGAGCGGGTCACCACCGAGGCGCGCGAGGAGGCCGAGCGGACGCTGGACGAGGCCCGCAAGGAGGCCAACAAGCGGCGTTCGGAGGCGGCCGAGCAGGTCGACACCCTCATCACGGAGACGGCCGCGGAGGCCGACAAGCTCCTCGCGGACGCCCAGCGGAACGCGCAGCGCACCACGGCGGACGCCGAGAGCCAGGCCGACAGCATGGTGGGCGCCGCCCGTACGGAGGCCGACCGGCTGGTCTCGGAGGCGACCATCGAGGGCAACGGCCTGGTGGAGCGCGCCCGCGCGGACGCCGACGAGCTGCTGGTGGGCGCGCGCCGGGACGCGACGGCCATAAGGGAGCGGGCGGAGGAGCTGCGCGAGCGCATCACCACTGAGATCGAGGAGCTGCACGAGCGGGCGCGGCGCGAGTCGGCCGAGGCGATGAAGTCGGCCGGCGAGCGGTGCGACGCGCTGGTGAAGGCGGCCGAGGAGCAGCTCGCCGAGGCCCGGGAGAAGGCCAAGGAGCTGATGTCGGAGGCCAACTCCGAGGCGAGCAAGGTGCGCATCGCCGCCGTGAAGAAGGCCGAGGGGCTGCTCAAGGAGGCCGAGCAGAAGAAGACCTCGCTGGTCGCCGAGGCGGAGGCGATCAAGGCCGAGGCGATCCGCGAGGCGCGGCAGGCGGTCGAGGAGGGCAAGCGGGAGCTGGAGATCCTGGTGCGCAGGCGGCAGGACATCAACGCCGAGATCTCCCGTGTGCAGGACGTGCTGGAGGCGCTGGAGTCCTTCGAGGCGCCGGGTGGCGGCAAGGAGAACGGCGTCAAGACGGCTGCGGTGGTCGGTCCTCGTTCGGTTGGCAAGGCGTCAGAGGGGTAGCCGGGGCGGCACATTCCGTACTCGACGGGGCGTAACGTGCCGGGGCCTGCAAGGGATCCGGCGGTCAGCCACCCGAAAGAGGTGTCATTCTCCAGATCAAACACGTATCCGCTCGATGACACACCGCTTAGGCGCCTAGGATTCCCTCTATCACCTCACCGGTCTCTTTCGACAGGAACCCCATGAGCGACACTTCCCCCTACGGCTTCGAGCTTGTGCGGCGTGGGTACGACCGCGCTCAGGTGGACGAACGCATCTCCAAGCTCGTCTCCGACCGTGACAGCGCGCTGGCCCGCATCACCGCACTGGAAAAGCGCATCGAGGAGCTCCACCTCGAGACGCAGAACGCCCAGGCCCAGGTCACCGACGCCGAGCCGTCGTACGCCGGTCTCGGTGCGCGCGTCGAGAAGATCCTGCGTCTCGCCGAGGAAGAGGCGAAGGACCTGCGCGAGGAGGCCCGGCGCGCCGCCGAGCAGCACCGCGAGCTCGCCGAGTCGGCGGCTCAGCAGGTGCGCAACGACGCGGAGTCGTTCGCCGCCGAGCGCAAGTCCAAGGCCGAGGACGAGGGCGTCCGGATCGTCGAGAAGGCCAAGAGCGACGCCTCCCAGCTGCGCGCCGAGGCCCAGAAGGACGCGCAGTCCAAGCGCGAGGAGGCGGACGCCCTCTTCGAGGAGACGCGCGCCAAGGCCGCGCAGGCCGCCGCCGACTTCGAGACGAACCTGGCCAAGCGCCGCGAGCAGTCCGAGCGTGACCTGGCCTCGCGTCAGGCCAAGGCCGAGAAGCGCCTCGCGGAGATCGAGCACCGCGCGGAGCAGCTCCGTCTGGAGGCGGAGAAGCTGCGCACGGACGCCGAGCGCCGCGCCCGCCAGACGGTGGAGACGGCTCAGCGCCAGGCCGAGGACATCGTGGCCGACGCCAACGCCAAGGCCGACCGGATCCGTTCGGAATCCGAGCGCGAGCTGGCCGCCCTCACCAACCGCCGCGACTCGATCAACGCGCAGCTCACCAACGTGCGCGAGATGCTGGCGACGCTCACGGGTGCCGCGGTGGCCGCCGCCGGTTCCCCGTCCGAGGACGAGTCCATCTCCCGCGGGGTGCCCGCCCAGCAGACCCGGTAGGGCTCCGGCGCCCGGGCCCACCGGCCCCGGCTGTCACGGGAGAGCGCGGAAGGTCTCCCCTTTCGCACGGTGCGGGAAGTCCTTCGTCACTTCGGGTGGCGGAGGGCTTCCCGCCGTTCTAGCGTGGCACGCATGATCGAGCTCGAGGGCCTGACCAAGCGCTACGGCGAGAAACTGGCGGTGGACCACCTCACCTTCACGGTCCGCCCCGGTGTGGTCACCGGCTTCCTCGGCCCCAACGGCGCCGGCAAGTCCACCACCATGCGGATGATGCTCGGTCTCGACCGCCCCACCGAGGGCCACGTCCGCATCGACGGGCAGCGCTACGAGGACCTGACGGACCCGCTGAAGTACATCGGCGCCCTCCTCGACGCCAAGGCCATGCACGGCGGCCGCAGCGCCCACAACCACCTGCTGTGCCTGGCCCAGAGCAACGGCATCCCCGCCTCCCGCGTCCGCGAGGTCCTGGACACGGTCGGGCTCACCTCCGTCGCCCGCAAGAAGGCCAAGGGGTTCTCGCTGGGCATGGGACAGCGCCTGGGCATCGCCGGCGCCCTCCTCGGCGACCCGCGGATCCTGATGTTCGACGAACCGGTCAACGGCCTCGACCCCGAGGGCATCCACTGGATCCGCACCCTGATGAAGTCCCTCGCCTCACAGGGCCGTACGGTCTTCGTCTCCTCCCACCTGATGAGCGAGATGGCACTCACCGCCGACCACCTCGTGGTCATCGGCCAGGGGCGGCTGCTCGCCGACACCACGATGGCGGACTTCATCGCGCGCAATTCCCGCGCCTTCGTACGGGTCCGCTCCCCCCAGTACGAGCAGCTCCGCGACGCACTGCACCAGGCGGGGATCACCGTCGTCGAGGCGGGCGGCGGGGCGCTGGAGGTCGACGGGGACATGGCCGAGCCCATCGGCGAGCTGGCCGCGCGGCACCATCTCGTGCTGCACGAGCTGAGTCCCCGGCAGGCCTCGCTGGAGGAGGCGTTCATGCGGTTGACCGCCGAGTCCGTGGAGTACCACGCGCACTCCGGGCCCGCCCCGGACCGCGAGTGGCGCGGGGACCTGGAGCACGGGAAGAAGGTGGGCTGACGATGGCGGCGAGCCAGGTCATCCGTTCCGAGTGGACGAAGATCCGCTCGGTGGCGTCCACCGTGTGGACGCTCTCGCTGGCGGTGGTGGTCACCGTCGCGCTCGGCATGCTCATCTCGGCGCTGTCCCGGCACGAGTTCGGCGATCTGAGCCGCAGCGACCGGGCCACCTTCGACCCCACGTTCGTCAGCTTCGCGGGGATGACGCTCGGCCAGCTCGCGATGATCGTGTTCGGTGTGCTCGTGGTGTCCAACGAGTACAGCACCGGAATGATCCGCACCTCGCTGGCGGCGGTGCCGCGGCGGGCGACCTTCCTGTTCAGCAAGATCGGGGTGGCGACCGCGCTCGCCCTGCTGGTCGGGATGGTGACGAGCTTCCTCGCGTTCTTCCTCGGCCAGGTGATGCTGGGACCGCACCGGACGTCGCTGGGCGAACCGGGGGTGCTGCGCGCGGTGTTCGGCGGCGGGCTCTACATGACGCTGATCGCGATGTTCTCGATGGGAGTGGCCGCGATGCTGCGCTCCCCGATGCTGTCGCTGGGCATCCTGATGCCGTTCTTCTTCCTGATCTCGAACATCCTGGGGAACGTCTCGGTGACGAAGAAGGTCGGCCAGTTCCTGCCCGACCAGGCGGGCAGCCGCATCATGCAGGTGGTGCCGCGCCTCGACGACGACACCCCGTACGGTCCGTGGGGCGGTCTCGGCATCATGCTCCTGTGGGTCGTGGCGGCCCTGGTGGGCGGCTACGCGGTGCTGCGCCGCCGGGACGCGTGAGGGGCACCTCGCGTTGCCCCGGGGGGCAAGGTGTTCCCGAACCGTTGTCACCGGGCGGGAACTGTCAGTGGCCCGATATTCTCCTAACCCTTACGGGGGGCGTCCGCCCCGACGTACGTCCTGATCCTGTCGATGGGTGCGGAGAATGATCGAGGCAGTCGGCCTGACCAAGCGCTACGGCGACAAGACGGCCGTGTACAACCTTTCCTTCCAGGTCCGGCCGGGCATGGTGACCGGCTTCCTCGGTCCGAACGGCTCCGGCAAGTCCACCACCATGCGCATGATCCTCGGTCTGGACAACCCCACCGCGGGCCACGTCACCATCGGCGGCCACCCCTACCGCAGGCTCCCCAGCGCCGCCCGGCACGTCGGCGCCCTGCTGGACGCCAAGGCCGTGCACGGCGGCCGCAGCGCCCGCAACCACCTCCTCAGCCTCGCGCAGCTCTCCGGCATCCCGCAGCGCCGCGTCGACGAGGTGCTCGGCGTCGTCGGCCTGCAGGACGTGGCCAGGCGCCGCTCCAAGGGCTTCTCGCTCGGCATGGGCCAGCGCCTCGGCATCGCCGCCGCGCTCCTCGGCGACCCCCAGGTGCTGCTCTTCGACGAGCCGGTCAACGGCCTCGACCCCGAGGGCATCCTCTGGGTGCGGAACCTGATGAAGTCCCTCGCGGCGGAGGGCCGTACGGTCTTCGTCTCCTCCCACCTGATGAGCGAGATGGCGCTCACCGCCGACCACCTCATCGTCATCGGCCGCGGGCAGCTCCTCGCCGACATGAGCGTGCGGGACTTCATCTCCGCCAACTCCGCCGACTTCGCCCGGGTCCGCACCCCCGAGGGCGAGCAGCAGCGGGAGAAGCTGACCTCGGCGCTGACCGAGGCGGGCGGACACGTCCTGCCGGAGCTGGACGGCGCGCTGCGGGTGACCGGGCTGCCCCTGCCCCGGATCAGCGAGCTCGCGCACTCCGCCGACGTACGGCTGTGGGAGCTCTCCCCGCACCAGGCCTCGCTGGAGGAGGCGTACATGCGGATGACGCAGGGCGCCGTCGACTACCGCTCGACCACCGACCAGAAGGCCGGGTTCGCGCAGCCGCCGGCGCCCGGGGCGCAGCCGCCTACGCCGGTGCCGGGGCAGGGCCAGCCGGGCTGGTACGCCCCGCCGCCGCCCCAGCAGTTCGGCCCCGGACCGCAGGGCGCGCCCGCGGCGGCCCCGCACGGCGCCCCGGCCAACCCGTACGCCCAGCCGGGCCCCGCGGCGCCGCAGGCCGCCCCGAACCCCTACGCCGCCCCGACGCCTCAGCCGCCGTCCGCCGCCCCGCCGGCCCCGACGCCTCAGCCG